>NZ_JAIRBO010000020.1:0-1935 GCF_021151565.1 Halomonas sp. IOP_6
TTTTTTTATGGTGCGCCAGGCATGGCGCGCAGCGCCTTAACAGGCGCTATTCCTGAGGGTGGTGCCTCAGGATGACTTGGGGGTGAAAGTCCCCTGCACGCCCGGCAAGGGGAAGTGCTAGCCGACGGCAAGGGTGTCCCTCGCGAGGGGGAATCTGAAGGAAGCCCAAGGCAAAACGCTGGCCTGACGAATAGGAAGCGGATACGAGGCGTCATGGCGGGGTGAGATGGCCATAATCATCAAAGCCCGGTACTTGCACGGAACGCCATGACGTAGATCCGACAGGCATAAGCGGGAAGGTCGCGCGTCTTACCCTGGGAGGTCTGGTGATCTGCCACAGTGCTACCGGCGTCGAGAGGCGACGGGATGGGTTACCAGACGTCAGCCGAGGCCATAGTAAGTGCCGGTTCACTACGGCACCAAGGGCCGAACATGAAGAACCGCGAGTAGGCGATAACGTCTCGAGGATCGATCATGAAGACAGACCATGACGCTAATACCGTCACTCACCCAGAGGGGCAGGAGCAGAACTCCGCGCCCCAGCCGGTGGGCGTCGAGACGATCCCGGCGTCGTTATCGTGGACGAAAGCGGAGTCAGCCTCGCTCATGGAGCGGGTCGTTGACCCGGAGAACATGGAGCGAGCTTACCGTAAGGTGGCTGCCAACAAAGGTGCACCGGGTGTCGATGGCATGACGGTGCATCAACTGGCTGACCACCTAAAACAGCACTGGCCAACGCTGCGTGAGCGGCTGTTGGCCGATGCGTATCACCCGAGTCCAGTTCGAGCAGCCACGATCCCCAAGCCTAAAGGCGGAGTGCGGCAGCTCGGAATACCCACGGTCACCGACCGACTGATCCAGCAAGCGCTGTCACAAGTGCTCATGCCGGTCTTCGACTCGGGGTTCTCCGCGTCGAGTTACGGTTACCGCCCCAAACACAGCGCCAAGCAGGCCGTATCGGCCATGAAGGCCCATGTTACCGCTGGCCACCGCTGGGTGGTCGACCTTGACCTGAAAGCCTTCTTCGACCGAGTGAACCACGATCTGCTGATGGCACGGGTAGCGCGGCGCGTTGATGACAAGCGCGTGCTGCGCCTGATCCGCCGCTATCTGGAAGCGGGTATGTTGCAACACGGCTTGCCCACGCCGAGGCGACAGGGGACACCCCAAGGCGGACCACTCAGCCCGCTACTGGCGAACATCCTGCTGGACGATCTGGACAAGGAGCTGGAACGCCGAGGCCACCGCTTCTGCCGCTACGCCGATGACGTTCAGGTGTACGTCAACAGTCGGCGGGCAGGCGAGCGTGTCATGGACAGCTTGAGTGAGTATCTCGAGAGCTCACTTCGGCTGACGGTCAACCGCACGAAAAGTGCGGTGGACCGGCCATGGAAACGCGGCTATCTGGGCTACCGTCTCACTTGGCACAAGCAGCCGAAGGTGACGCTGGCCAAGGCAAGTCTGAAGCGCATGATGCAGCGTGTTCGTGAGATCCTGAAGCGCGGCAGGGGGCGTAACACCCAACGGATAATCGAAGAGTTGGGGCCAGTCCTGCGTGGATGGGCCAACTACTTCAGCTTTGTTGATGTGAAACGGCCCTTGGAAGCGCTGGATCAATGGATACGTCGCCGCTTACGCGGCCTAATCTGGCGGCAATGGAAACGTTCAGCGACTCGTCGCCGGAAACTTCAAGGGCTGGGCCTGGACGCGCCCCGAGCTTGGAAATCGGCAGGCAATGGTCGAGGCCCTTGGTGGAACGCCGGGGCATCGCACATGAACCAGGCCCTGCCGAGGAAATGGTTTTATGACCAGGGACTGATCTCGGTACTGGATACGGTAAGAGGGCTTAACCGTTCTTCATGAACCGCCGTGGTACGGAACCGTATGCCCGGTGGTGTGAGAGGACAGGGGAGGCGACTCCCCTTCCTACTCGAT
>NZ_JAIRBO010000021.1:0-1699 GCF_021151565.1 Halomonas sp. IOP_6
GCTGGAGGTATCACGAGTGCGAATGCTGACATGAGTAACGATAAAGGGAGTGAAAAACTCCCTCGCCGGAAGACCAAGGGTTTCTGTTCGACGCTAATCGGAGCAGAGTGAGTCGGCCCCTAAGGCGAGGCCGAAAGGCGTAGTCGATGGGAAACAGGTCAATATTCCTGTACCGGACATGATTGCGATGGGGGGACGGAGAAGGCTAGGTGAGCCAGGCGTTGGTTGTCCTGGTGAAAGTGAGTAGGCTGGTATCTTAGGTAAATCCGGGATGCCTTAAGGCCGAGACACGAAACGAACTGACTACGGTCAGGAAGTCATTGATGCCACGCTTCCAGGAAAAGCCTCTAAGCTTCAGATCATGTGCGACCGTACCCCAAACCGACACAGGTGGTCAGGGTGAGAATCCCAAGGCGCTTGAGAGAACTCGGGTGAAGGAACTAGGCAAAATGGTGCCGTAACTTCGGGAGAAGGCACGCCGGCGTAGGGTGACGAGACTTGCTCTCTAAGCCCGAACCGGTCGAAGATACCAGGTGGCTGCAACTGTTTAGTAAAAACACAGCACTCTGCTAACGCGCAAGCGGACGTATAGGGTGTGACGCCTGCCCGGTGCCGGAAGGTTAAATGATGGTGTTAGGATTCGTCCGAAGCTCTTGATTGAAGCCCCGGTAAACGGCGGCCGTAACTATAACGGTCCTAAGGTAGCGAAATTCCTTGTCGGGTAAGTTCCGACCTGCACGAATGGCGTAATGATGGCCACGCTGTCTCCACCCGAGACTCAGTGAAATTGAAATCGCCGTGAAGATGCGGTGTACCCGCGGCTAGACGGAAAGACCCCGTGAACCTTTACTATAGCTTCACACTGGACGCTGATGTTGCCTGTGTAGGATAGCTGGGAGGCTTTGAATCTCGGACGCCAGTTCGAGGGGAGCCAACCTTGAAATACCAGCCTGGCATCATTGGCGTTCTCACTCAGGTCCGTTATCCGGATCGAGGACAGTGTGTGGTGGGTAGTTTGACTGGGGCGGTCTCCTCCCAAAGAGTAACGGAGGAGCACGAAGGTACCCTCAGCACGGTCGGACATCGTGCAGTGAGTGCAAGAGCATAAGGGTGCTTGACTGCGAGACAGACACGTCGAGCAGGTGCGAAAGCAGGTTCTAGTGATCCGGTGGTTCTGTATGGAAGGGCCATCGCTCAACGGATAAAAGGTACTCCGGGGATAACAGGCTGATACCGCCCAAGAGTTCACATCGACGGCGGTGTTTGGCACCTCGATGTCGGCTCATCACATCCTGGGGCTGAAGTCGGTCCCAAGGGTATGGCTGTTCGCCATTTAAAGTGGTACGCGAGCTGGGTTTAGAACGTCGTGAGACAGTTCGGTCCCTATCTGCCGTGGGCGTTGGATGTTTGAGAAGGGCTGCTCCTAGTACGAGAGGACCGGAGTGGACGCACCTCTGGTGTTCCGGTTGTCACGCCAGTGGCATTGCCGGGTAGCTATGTGCGGACGGGATAACCGCTGAAAGCATCTAAGCGGGAAGCCCCCTTCAAGATGAGACATCCCTGAGGCCTAGAGCCTCCTGAAGGGCCCAGCGAGACCAGCTGGTTGATAGGCACGGTGTGGAAGCGCTGCAAGGCGTTGAGCTAACGTGTACTAATGGCCCGTGAGGCTTGACCCTATAACACCCAAGGGGTCTGGTCG
>NZ_JAIRBO010000022.1:0-1557 GCF_021151565.1 Halomonas sp. IOP_6
GCATCGTTTAAGGAGGTGATCCAGCCGCAGGTTCCCCTACGGCTACCTTGTTACGACTTCACCCCAGTCATGAACCACACCGTGGTGATCGCTTTCCCGAAGGTTAAGCTAACCACTTCTGGTGCAGTCCACTCCCATGGTGTGACGGGCGGTGTGTACAAGGCCCGGGAACGTATTCACCGTGACATTCTGATTCACGATTACTAGCGATTCCGACTTCACGGAGTCGAGTTGCAGACTCCGATCCGGACTGAGACCGGCTTTTCGGGATTAGCTGACTCTCGCGAGCTCGCAACCCTTTGTACCGGCCATTGTAGCACGTGTGTAGCCCTACTCGTAAGGGCCATGATGACTTGACGTCGTCCCCACCTTCCTCCGGTTTGTCACCGGCAGTCTCCTTAGAGTTCCCGGCATTACCCGCTGGCAAATAAGGACAAGGGTTGCGCTCGTTACGGGACTTAACCCAACATTTCACAACACGAGCTGACGACAGCCATGCAGCACCTGTCTCTGCGTTCCCGAAGGCACCAAGTGATCTCTCACAAGTTCGCAGGATGTCAAGAGTAGGTAAGGTTCTTCGCGTTGCATCGAATTAAACCACATGCTCCACCGCTTGTGCGGGCCCCCGTCAATTCATTTGAGTTTTAACCTTGCGGCCGTACTCCCCAGGCGGTCGACTTATCGCGTTAACTTCGCCACAAAGTGCGCTAGGCACCCAACGGCTGGTCGACATCGTTTACGGCGTGGACTACCAGGGTATCTAATCCTGTTTGCTACCCACGCTTTCGCACCTCAGTGTCAGTGTCAGTCCAGAAGGCCGCCTTCGCCACTGGTATTCCTCCCGATCTCTACGCATTTCACCGCTACACCGGGAATTCTACCTTCCTCTCCTGCACTCTAGCTTGACAGTTCCGGATGCCGTTCCCAGGTTGAGCCCGGGGCTTTCACAACCGGCTTATCAAGCCACCTACGCGCGCTTTACGCCCAGTAATTCCGATTAACGCTTGCACCCTCCGTATTACCGCGGCTGCTGGCACGGAGTTAGCCGGTGCTTCTTCTGCGAGTGATGTCTTTCCTAATGGGTATTAACCACTAGGCGTTCTTCCTCGCTGAAAGTGCTTTACAACCCGAGGGCCTTCTTCACACACGCGGCATGGCTGGATCAGGCTTTCGCCCATTGTCCAATATTCCCCACTGCTGCCTCCCGTAGGAGTTCGGGCCGTGTCTCAGTCCCGATGTGGCTGATCATCCTCTCAGACCAGCTACGGATCGTTGCCTTGGTGAGCCATTACCTCACCAACTAGCTAATCCGACATAGGCTCATCCAATAGCGGGAGCCGGAGCCCCCTTTCTCCCGTAGGACGTATGCGGTATTAGCCTGGGTTTCCCCAGGTTATCCCCCACTATCGGGCAGATTCCTATGCATTACTCACCCGTCCGCCGCTCGTCAGCGGGTAGCAAGCTACCCCTGTTACCGCTCGACTTGCATGTGTTAGGCCTGCCGCCAGCGTTCAATCTGAGCCATGATCAAACTCTTCAGTTTAAAATCATTGTGAT
>NZ_JAIRBO010000023.1:0-1300 GCF_021151565.1 Halomonas sp. IOP_6
TGTCTAGTCCTAAAATAGATTGACACTTATTTCATCTCAAACGCCCAGTGCACTGCATTGGGCGTTTTGTATTTCAGCGCTAGGTGTGGCCGCTGACCGTTATAAATCTCGACAGACTCATTCACCATCGTACGCGCCTGACAAACATCTCCTGGCTGAACCAAGAGAAATTCAGTCTTCAATATCCCGTTTACACGTTCTGCGAGAGCGTTTTGATAACAGTCATAACCGTCTGTCATTGAGCACTGGAGACCGTACTGGCGATGTATCTTCTGATAGCTGTCACAGCAGTATTGGATGCCTCGATCCGAGTGGTGGATTAACGGCTCGCTCCCTAATCGTTGGCGTAGAGCGTTGCGTAACGCTTGCTCTACGTCCTGGCTACGTAAGCTCTCATGGACGTGATGACCGACGATTTTGCGGGAGTAAGCGTCGGTGACCAGACTTAAATAACTCATCCCGTGACGCGTCGGTAGATAGGTAATGTCAGCGACCCAGACCTGATTAGGGCGGCAGGCAACCACCTGCTCGGGGCCGGGCTTGAGCAGGTTCGGATGTCGCCGGAAGCGATGATGGCTGTGCGTCGTCTTATGATAAGCTCGGCGTATGGGCACTAGCAGACGCCGCGCACGAAGGACCTGAAAGAGCTGATCTCGTCCCACGTGCAGCTCTTGATCTGCTTGGCGGTGCAGCAAGTGATGCAGCTTGCGGGTGCCTAGTCGGGGCTGGGTAAGTCGTATGTCTCGAACAAAATCGACGATCCGCTGCTCCCGGGCTTCTCGCGACTGCTGCGCTTTTTTGGCCTGATACCAAGCCTGGCGGCTGATGCCGAGAAGGTGGCATACCCTGCTGATGGTTAATCCGGCAACACGTTCTTGCGTGAGGACTTGCCTGGCTGCTTTTTTACGGACACCCCGTAATCCTTCTCCATCACCTCCACAACCGCTTCGAAGAACTGAGCCTTTTGCTCAGCAAGCCGCAACTTCTCTTCAAGCTCTTTGATCCGTTGTTCAGGGGTAAGTGGCCGGGGCATGTCGGGACTCCTTTTAGAGCGCTGTGTGGCACCGGGACTCCAGTCCTGATGGCCATATCGACGTAACCACTTTAATACCGTCGTGCGACCTTGAATACCGTAACGACTCTGCGCCTGTTTATAGGTCATCTCGCCACGTTCCACTTGCTCTACCACGGCCTGTTTAAAGGCCAGAGTGTAGTCTTTCTGTGTGCGCTTAACTCGTTGACTCATCACGCTCTCCCAAAATAAGGACGGGAACGTGTCAACTCTATTCAGGACGGGTCA
>NZ_JAIRBO010000024.1:0-1102 GCF_021151565.1 Halomonas sp. IOP_6
CCTGAATTCAACTAATAAGTGCAGCACCTGCGGTTTCTAGTGCTCCTGAATATTCTCCTAAAAACACCTGGGCTGGGGTTCGATATCCCAGCCGCTTTCTGGGTCTATCGTTCAGCTTGTGAACAACGCGTCGCAGCTCTGCATTAGTCACCTTCCGGAAGTCTGTACCTTTCGGAAAATACTGCCTGATCAGGCCGTTGGTGTTCTCGTTTGTCCCACGCTGGCCTGAACAGTAAGGATCACAGAAATACACGGAGGCGCTAACCGCTTTTGCGACCGTCTCGTGGTCTGCAAACTCCGAGCCATTGTCTAGCGTGATCGTCTTCACCGCGCCCCGACGAGGCTTAAGTAAACGGACCATGGCTCTCTGCGTTAGTTCTGCCGTTACCTTTGGCAGACGTGCCGCCAACAAGTAGCCACTTCGTCGCTCTACCAACGTCACTATCCCCGCTTGCTTGTGCCCATAAAGCACCGTGTCGCCTTCCCAGTGACCGATGGTGAGGCGTTTTTCGATAGCAGGTGGCCGATGCTCTATCCCCACACGCTTAGGAATCTTGCCTAGTCCTGCACTTTTGGCATGGGCACGATGTTTACTGCGACGCTTGGGCTGGCGGAGGTGTCGCCACAAATCGCCACCCTTGGCCTTATCGTCCCAGATCAGCGAATAGACCCATTGATGACTAACTCCTATCCCCGTCAACGGCGCCATAAAACCGCTAATCTGCTCTGGACTCCACTCTTCTCTAAGCCTGTCAGCTACGGCATTGATCAGGCTAGGGAGTTGCTTTGTCCACTTCCAGGCGGAGCGGCGTCTCTGATCGCTGTAACGCTGCGCTTGTGCGGGTTCATATCCCTTGGCACCCGAATTACGTCTCAGCTCACGGCTCACGGTACTGCTGTGAATGCCAAGCTGTTGAGCAATCTGACGTTGGCTCAATCCTACATCCCTATGGGCAAAAATTTGATATCGTTGTGCCTGGGTCAGTTGTCGGTATCCCATACTCTGCTTCACTTTGGTCGGTAAGGCGGAGAGGGTACCGCTGCTGGCCCTCCTGCCTCTACCGTATGATCCAAAGTGCTGCAGTTATTCTATGAATTCAGG
>NZ_JAIRBO010000025.1:0-1081 GCF_021151565.1 Halomonas sp. IOP_6
TCTGAATGGGGAAACCCACTCATCATAAGATGAGTATCTTGCGCTGAATATATAGGCGTAAGAGGCGAACCAGGGGAACTGAAACATCTAAGTACCCTGAGGAAAAGAAATCAACCGAGATTCCCCTAGTAGCGGCGAGCGAACGGGGACCAGCCCTTAAGCATGTGACTGATTAGGCGAATGCGCTGGGAAGCGCGGCCATAGTGGGTGATAGCCCCGTAGTCGAAAATCTGATCATGTGAAATCGAGTAGGTCGGGGCACGAGAAACCTTGACTGAAGACGGGGGGACCATCCTCCAAGGCTAAATACTCCTGGCTGACCGATAGTGAACCAGTACCGTGAGGGAAAGGCGAAAAGAACCCCGGAGAGGGGAGTGAAATAGATCCTGAAACCGTGTGCGTACAAGCAGTAGGAGCAGACTTGTTCTGTGACTGCGTACCTTTTGTATAATGGGTCAGCGACTTATATTCAGTGGCGAGGTTAACCGTTTAGGGGAGCCGTAGGGAAACCGAGTCTTAACTGGGCGACACAGTCGCTGGATATAGACCCGAAACCGAGCGATCTATCCATGAGCAGGGTGAAGGTTGAGTAACATCAACTGGAGGCCCGAACCAGGATCTGTTGAAAAAGATTTGGATGACTTGTGGATCGGAGTGAAAGGCTAATCAAGCTCGGAGATAGCTGGTTCTCCTCGAAAGCTATTTAGGTAGCGCCTCACGTATCACCGCCGGGGGTAGAGCACTGTTTCGGCTAGGGGGTCATCCCGACTTACCAACCCGAGGCAAACTCCGAATACCGGTGAGTGCAAGCGTGGGAGACACACGGCGGGTGCTAACGTCCGTCGTGAAAAGGGAAACAACCCAGACCGTCAGCTAAGGTCCCGAAATCCTGGTTAAGTGGGAAACGATGTGGGAAGGCTCAGACAGCTAGGAGGTTGGCTTAGAAGCAGCCATCCTTTAAAGAAAGCGTAATAGCTCACTAGTCGAGTCGGCCTGCGCGGAAGATGTAACGGGGCTAAACCAGGTACCGAAGCTACGGGTTCACACTATGTGTGAGCGGTAGAGGAGCGTCGTGTAAGCC
>NZ_JAIRBO010000026.1:0-1020 GCF_021151565.1 Halomonas sp. IOP_6
CAGAAGTGGTTAGCTTAACCTTCGGGAAAGCGATCACCACGGTGTGGTTCATGACTGGGGTGAAGTCGTAACAAGGTAGCCGTAGGGGAACCTGCGGCTGGATCACCTCCTTAAACGATGCATCATCCCTCGCGGTAAGCGCTCACAATGAATTACCTGATCAGATAATAGAGCAAACGGTAGCTAGTTTAGCTGTCATAAGGGTCTGTAGCTTAGTTGGTTAGAACGCACCCCCTGACCTTAAATGGAAAGCAGGGTGAGGTCGGCTAACAGGCTTATGGTGCCCAATGATAGTTGAATACCCGGGTCTGTAGCTCAGTTGGTTAGAGCGCACCCCTGATAAGGGTGAGGTCGGCAGTTCAAGTCTGCCCAGACCCACCAATTTTATTCAGTACGGCGTTATTTTATGACTCGCATAGCAGGCTATGCGTCTCCATAAAATGTCTTGTCCTGTATAAAATTACCCGGAAAAAGTAATACGATGGGGCCATAGCTCAGCTGGGAGAGCGCCTGCCTTGCACGCAGGAGGTCAGCGGTTCGATCCCGCTTGGCTCCACCATTTTGTTGTACGTTACCCACCGTTTGTTGATGTTTTGTGATCATTGATAAGTCAAGCGCCGCAATTGTGTTGCCTTATCACTGTTCATCGAACAGTCGCTCTTTAACAATGTATATCATGCTGACATAAACGTTTTAAAACGTTTATACGTAATTGTTTTGTGATACGTCTCAAGCGTATCCGGCAATCGTTATCATTGCGAGATACCAGACTCCTTCGGGTTATAGGGTCAAGCAATGAAGCGCACACGGTGGATGCCTAGGCAGCCAGAGGCGATGAAAGACGTGGAAGCCTGCGATAAGGCTCGGCGAGGTGGCAAACAACCTGTGACCCGGGCATTTCTGAATGGGGAAACCCACTCATCATAAGATGAGTATCTTGCGCTGAATATATAGGCGTAAGAGGCGAACCAGGGGAACTGAAACATCTAAGTACCCTGAGGAAAAGAAATCAACCGAGAT
>NZ_JAIRBO010000002.1:0-579729 GCF_021151565.1 Halomonas sp. IOP_6
GCTCTACCACGGCCTGTTTAAAGGCCAGAGTGTAGTCTTTCTGTGTGCGCTTAACTCGTTGACTCATCACGCTCTCCCAAAATAAGGACGGGAACGTGTCAACTCTATTCAGGACGGGTCAGACGCCCATAAAAAAGCGCTGAGCTAATCAGCGCTTTTTCTCTTAATGGGCAGTAAAACAGTAACTTACTTGGTAGCAGTAGATAGTGTTTGGGTCTGTCCCTCTTGGCCTGCATCAAAGGCATCAGCATGCTCATCAACAGCAAAGGTCGCGCGGCTTAAGCGGCGTACACGCTTCATAAACAGTGCGATACATACCAGCGTTCCCAGCGCCGCGACGATACAGCTTGTTTGGAGTGGCAAACCAAAGCCAATCGGTGCGTAGGCTAAATAGGTAAAGGTAGCCATGGTCATAAAGACAGCTGGGATTGAGGTGATCAGATAAGGTTTACGTGATAGCACTAGGTACATGGTGCCGACCCACAGTGCAATGACTGCCGTGGTTTGGTTGGCCCAGGAGAAGTAGCGCCATAGCAGGGTAAAGTCCATGTGGGTAAGCGCGTAAGAAGCAACAAACAGTGGCAGGGCGATCAAAATACGCTTAATAATCGGCTTCTGCTCAACCTTGAGATAGTCAGCAATAATCATTCGTGCACTGCGGAAGGCGGTATCGCCCGAGGTAATCGGCAGCACAATAACCCCCAGCACTGCCAGCGTGCCGCCAACAGCGCCAAGCATACTAATAGATACTTCGCTGACCACTGCTGCGGGGCCACCTGCGGCCAACACAGCGGACAGCGACTGTTCACCCTGGAATAAACTCATGGCGGCGGCGGCCCAGATCATCGCAATCACGCCTTCGGCAATCATCATGCCGTAAAAGATTTTACGGCCATTGGTTTCGTTTTGCGTCGTACGCGAAATGATGGGGGTTTGTGTGGCATGGAAGCCTGAAAGAGCACCGCAGGAGATCGTTAAGAACAGCAGTGGGAAAATGGGCGCTCCTTCCGGATGCATATTCTGGAAAGAGAGTTCTGGAATCGGTGCGCCGGTAACAACCAAACCAATACCGATGCCTGCGGCACTGAATAGCAGCAAAGCGCCGAAGTAGGGGTAGATACGCCCAATGACTTTATCAATCGGTAGCAGAGTAGCAACCAGATAGTAGGCAAAAATCGCCAGAATAATGAGCGTTAAAGAGAGTGATGTCATATTAGAAAGCAGCGCTGCGGGCGAGGTTACAAAGACCGTGCCCACCAGTAATAACAGCAAAATAGCAAAGCCGTTAACCACATGCTTCATGGTTTTACCGAGAAATTTACCCGCCAACTGAGGCAAATGAGCCCCGTGATTGCGAATCGAGATCATACCGGTGAGGTAGTCGTGTACGGCACCTGCAAAGATGCAGCCAACCACAATCCATATAAAAGCCACAGGACCGTAAAGCGCCCCTAAAATGGGGCCGAAAATGGGGCCGACACCGGCAATGTTAAGCAATTGAATAAGCGAGTTGCGCGTGGTGTTCATCGGCACATAGTCAATATTGTCACGCATACTAAACGCCGGTGTTTGACGCTTGCGGTCAGTAACAAACACGCGCTCAACGAACTTGCCGTAGGTGAAGTAGCCCACGATTAGAAGCAGTATCGATACAATGAAGGTGATCATTTAGGGCACTCAGTCTCAGGGGAATTAAGATGGTCGTGCATGCTAGTGAATTACTTGTTAGCACGCTTATTTGGCTGGGCTGAATGTACCGACTCATCAGGATAATCGCTTTAAGACTTTAGTGGCCTATGGTGCTAGCGAGAGCAACCAACAACATAAGGCTTCATTAACACAAGAAATCATCATCACAAAAAAGGGCAGCGCTACGCTGCCCGATAAGTCGTCACAATGATGAGTTTTAAACGTTACGATTCAACGACGCCGCAGGCCATGCGCGCACCGCCGCCGCCTAAGTGGGGATCATCTGAATACGTATCGCCGCCGGCATGGATCATCAGGCTGCGCCCCGGCATATCTTCCATACTCAAGCGCGGTGCCAGCACGGGAAGGTTAGCTTCGCCATCTTCATTCACCGTGAGAACCGGTAGGTCACCCAGATGGCCATCGCCGTAGGGACCTTGGTGGGTGCCAGCCTCTTCGGGATCGTAATGACCACCTGCAGACAGCGCTGCTGTCATTTCGCCGCTATCGTTTTCAGCAGGCTCGCAGCTGGCATTTTGGTGGACATGAAAACCGTATACGCCGGGCTCTAGGTCAGTTAACGACGGCGTAAGCAACACGCCGTGCTCAGTATGCTCAATAGCGACAGTCCCAATAGACTGTTCAATTCCTTCAGCGCTGACCTTGTGCATTTCAACGTCGAGCGTCTCATTGGCCTGAGCGGTGGTTGTCAGCAATAGCCCCGCGGCAATACCTGTTAGTGGTAGTGAATAACGCATAGTGCAATTCTCCTTTCCTTATCCATGGAAGCTCGTAAGACGAGTTGCCATTTCAAGGTAGCTTCCTCGAAGCAACTCTGCCAATGGATTGGGCGTTGGGGATATTTGCTTTCCTGATGCTGCTAGTAGCAGATGACATTGAGCCGTCAAGCCGCGACAATAGCGCGCTGCTTCAAATCACCGCGATTTGTTATCTCAATTGCCGTTACCAGGGAGTACCATGTTGCCATTGAACATCCTTTATCAGGATGAGCATCTTGTTGCAGTGCATAAGCCGTCTGGGTTACTAGTGCACCGCTCGGCGCTGGCGCGTGGAGAAACAGAGTTTTTACTTCAACGCCTGCGTGACCAAATTGGCAAACGAGTGTATCCGGTGCATCGGTTAGATAGACCCACCTCTGGCGTGATGGTGTTTGGTTTGTCATCTGAAGCGGCAGCCGTGTTGAGTGAAGGCTTTAGCGAGCGGCAGGTAGAAAAGCGCTATCTGGCGGTAGTGAGGGGAAAAGCGCCGGAGCAAGAGCGTCTTGATTACCCTCTACGGGAAGAAGATGGCACGCGCCCCAAAGCCGAGATGCCTGCTATGCCCGCGATGACCGATATTCGTCGCCTGGATAGCGTTGAACTGCCTGTGCAGGTAGACCGCTATCCAGTGGCGCGCTATTCGCTAGTGGAAGCGCGGCCTATGACCGGGCGTCGACATCAGATCCGTCGCCATCTTTCTCGACGTGGTTATCCAATTATTGGAGATGCCAAGCACGGCAAAAGTGTCCACAACCGCTTTTTTGCGGATCAGCTGAATGCTCCTCGTTTGCTGTTGGCTGCTACCTATTTAGCGTTTGATCACCCCTTAACCGATAAGCGCATCCAACTAAGCTGCGCACTCGATGCGACCATGACAAGCCTATTTGAGCAATTCGGCTGGGCTGGGCATCTGCCGCTAGATAGCGTGCGCACCCCAGCCATTTCAACGCCTGCAGCACTTCAGCGGTAGTCGTGACGAATCGACCCGTGCTGTCAAATAGCATGTTGTAAAATAGAGAGCCAACCATGTCTTCGGATTATGACTTTCGCTTTGGCGGCATTCGCCGCTTGTATGGCCAACGTGCTGCCACAGCGTTTCGCCATGCTCATGTTGTGGTAGTGGGTGTAGGTGGCGTGGGGAGCTGGACGGTAGAAGCGTTGGCGCGTTCTGGCATTGGCAAGCTGACGCTGATTGATTTGGATGACGTATGCGTGTCCAACGTCAATCGTCAGCTCCATGCGTTAGACGGCACTATTGGCCAGCCAAAGGTGGAAGTGTTGGCCGAGCGTTGTCGCTTGATTGCCCCTGAGATAAACGTCGTAGCTGACAGTGCTTTTGTGACACCCACTAACCTTGCCGAGCGTATCCCCGAGGATGCCGATCATGTGGTGGACGCCATTGATAGTGTGATCGCCAAGGCAGCGCTAATCGCTTGGTGCAAACGACGTAAACTGCCGATTACCGTGACGGGAGCTGCAGGCGGTCAGACGGATCCTACCCGCATTCAGGTGGCAGATTTAACACGTACTGAGCACGACCCGCTACTTTCCAAGGTGCGCTCGCGGCTGCGCCGTGATTACGGTTTTTCGCGTAATCCCAAGCGGCGCTTTTCCGTCGAGTGTGTCTATTCTGATGAGCAGCTGGTGTACCCTGGCGCTGACGGCGAAGTCTGTCTGCAAAAGCCCGGCAACGGTGATGCTACCCGCCTAGACTGCGCCTCAGGCTTTGGCGCCGCCACCTTTGTCACTGGTACGTTTGGTTTTGTCGCTGCCTCAAAAGTGCTCGAACGGCTGGCTAAAAAAGCCGCTAAGCCCATGCCATCAACGACCCAACAAGAGGAAAGTGAATGACTACGCCTGTTCCCGGTATATATCGCCACTATAAAGGCAGCCTTTACGAAGTGCTGGGCACCGCTCAGCACAGTGAAAATGAAGAGGTGCTAGTAGTCTACCGTGCGCTTTACGGCGACTACGGCCTGTGGGTGCGCCCACTTACAATGTTCACTGAGAGCGTTAACAAAGACGGCCAGCCACAGCCGCGCTTTGCGTTAGAGAAAGTGTTTAATTAATCCGGCGTTCCCTAAGTAACCTCTGATTAACTATTGCGCTTGGTCATACTGCGTTAAAAGTCGCCTCGTGCGCGAGTCCGATCAAAATGCTCATTTACAACCCGTAAACTCCGCTTTTTCGTTGATTTTTGCCTTGTCTGACCTGCGCTCATAACGTTAATCAGAGGTTCCCTAACAGCGACAACACTCAATAGCGTAACGTTTCCCCCTTCGATATTTATGCGCCACCCGGATCTTTTCTCAAAAAAAGTCCCGGGTGTTTTTGTAGTGCGCTATTGCTTATATTCCAAAATAAGCTATGTTTATAACATTGTTGTAATGGTATGTTATGCCATGCGCTGCTGCTTAAAACGGCAGTGAGAAACGCTAGGAGAGATGCATGCAAACACAACCGTTAGAGAAGGGCGTTGCTATTACTTCACAGCTCACGGTCGAGGAGCTTGAGCACGTAAAAGCTCAGGGCTTTAAAACGGTGATCTGTAACTGCAAGCCGGGTGAAAGCGCTGAATTTTCTGGAGAGGATGCTTACCGCTTTAAAGCAGAAGAACTTGGGCTTCATTGGGTGCACATTCCTGTGACCCCCGGCGAGTATAGCCAAGCGGATGTCGCCGCTTTTGCTAAGGCGCTGCAGCAGCTACCTCGGCCTATTTTGGCGTTTTGTCGGTCAGGTAAGCGTGCTACCCATCTTTGGGCTTACGCAAAGCGCCATACCGAAAAATGCGATCTGGCGGAACTATTTTCCGCTGCCAAAGCAGCCGGTTTTGATTTGGAAGAGCACCGCCAAGGGCTTGAAAATCAGACAGCGTAGGCGTGCGGTGTGATTTGCCTTAGTCAGTGCTATTACCTGAGCGAGTACTCCCCATGAACATAGAGCGTTGGGTGCCTGTGGTTGGCTGGCTGCGGCGCTATAACCGGGCTTTGTTATTTAAAGATTCGCTGGCAGCCGTTATCGTCACGCTAATGCTGGTGCCCCAGGCGTTGGCCTATGCCTTACTGGCTGGGTTGCCGCCAGAGATGGGCCTGTATGCCAGTATGCTACCGCTGGTGCTTTACGCCATCTTTGGTACCAGTGCCAGCTTGGCGGTAGGGCCGGTAGCCGTGGCAGCGTTAATGACGGCGTCGGCTTTAAGCAGCTTTGCTACTCCAGGCAGTCCTGAATATATTGGCGCTGCACTGGTGTTGGCGGCGCTTTCAGGATTGATATTGATTGCCATGGGCGTATTGCGGCTGGGCTTTTTGGTCAACTTTTTAAGCCATCCGGTTATTTCTGGGTTTATCACTGCGTCGGGTATTTTGATCGCCATTAGTCAGCTCAAGCATATTCTAGGTGTTGAGGCTGCGGGGCATAACGTCATTGAGCTGCTGGGCGCACTGTTCAGCCAGTGGCAACAGATCAATCTCATCACGCTACTGATTGGTTTAGGGGTGTGGGGCTATCTGCTGGTTTGCCGCAAGCGCTTGAATACCTGGCTGATGGCTATAGGTATCTCGGCTAGCGCTTCTGGTTTGATGGTCAAAGCCGCACCGATTTCAGCGGTGATGGTGACTACACTGCTGGCCTGGCACTTTAACTTGGGGCAGTACGGTGTGAATCTAGTGGGCTTTGTGCCTAGCGGCTTGCCTGCCATTACGCTGCCTAGCCTAGATCAGTCGCTATGGCTTGGCCTGTTGCCTGCCGCTTTATTGATCAGTTTAGTGGGCTTTGTAGAATCGGTATCAGTGGCGCAAACCCTGGCGGCTAAGCGTCGCCAGCGTATCGACCCTAACCAAGAACTCATCGCTCTTGGGATGGCCAATTTGGGCGCTGGCGTCAGCGGTGGTTCGCCGGTTTCAGGTGGGTTTTCACGCTCGGTAGTGAACTTTGAAGCGGGCGCGGCAACACCGTTGGCCGGGGCATTTACCGCCTTAGGTATTGTGCTTTCTACGCTGTTGCTCACTGGTCTGCTGGCATTTCTGCCGACGGCGACATTGGCCGCTACCATTATCGTCGCCGTGGGCACATTGATTGATCTGCCAGCAGTAAAGCGCACTTGGCAATACTCCCGCAGCGACGGCGTGGCAATGGTGGCGACCTTGCTTCTGACCCTGTTGCACAGTGTCGAGGTCGGCATTATCAGCGGTGTGGTGCTGTCACTAGGGCTGCACCTGTACCGCACCAGCCAGCCCCATAGTGCCGTGGTAGGGCGGGTGCCGGGCACCGAGCATTTTCGCAATGTGAAGCGCCATGAGGTCGAAACCGATCAACATGTGGCCATGCTGCGCATTGATGAAAGCCTTTACTTTGCTAACGCTCGCTACTTAGAAGATACCGTGATGGCGCTGGCTGCTCGTTCCCCTTCGTTAAAACATATTGTATTGACCTGCCAGGCGGTGAATGTGATTGATGCGTCCGCGCTTGAAAGCTTAGAAGCGATTAACGGACGGTTAAAAGATGCTGGCGCAACGCTGCACTTGGCGGAAGTGAAAGGCCCAGTGATGGATCGCTTAACAAACACAGCGCTTTACCGCGAGCTAACAGGACAAGTGTTTTTTACCACCTATGAGGCTTGGCAGACACTGGCTCTTCCCACACAGAATGAAGAGCCGCAACCCTTACTTATTAATGGTCACCGTTGATTGGAGAAAACGACGTGAACGCGTTAGCTTAGCCCTAACGTATTGACGACACTCCAGGGAACGGCCATGACCTCGCTATCACCGCAGCAGACGCTGAAGGCAGTATTCGGATTTGATGATTTTCGTGGTGGCCAGCAGGCGGTGGTGTCCAGAGTTTTGGATGGACACTCTACCGCAGCGATTTTTGCCACCGGGGCGGGGAAGTCACTCTGTTATCAGTTGCCTGCGCTTCATCTTCCGCATCTGACCCTTGTGGTATCGCCGCTGCTGGCACTGATGCAGGATCAGCTCGCTTTCTTAGCGCGCCATGGTGTTGCAGCCGCCAGTATTGATTCTACCCAAGATCGCGCTACGACCCGTGATGTGATGGAGCGCGCCAAAAACGGTGAGCTGAAAATCCTCATGGTGTCGGTGGAGCGGCTTAAGAACGAGCGCTTTCGGCACTTCCTACGCCAGGTTCAAATATCGCTGCTAGTGGTTGATGAAGCACACTGTCTCTCTGAGTGGGGACATAACTTCCGTCCCGATTACCTTAAACTGCCCGATTATCAGCGTGATTTTGCTATTCCCCAGGTACTGCTACTGACTGCCACGGCCACGCCAGCGGTTATCGCTGATATGCGTGAGAAGTTTTCCATCGTTCCGGAAAATGTCATTACCACTGGCTTTTATCGCGCTAACTTAGAGCTTCTGGTGGTTCCCACGATGGAAAATCGTCAGCAACAGCTGATTGATTGGCTTAAACCGCAAATGCCGCCTGGCAACGAAGCGCCCACGATTATTTACGTCACCTTGCAGCAAACTGCCGAGCAGGTGGCAAGTGCGCTGGCCGCCCATGGAATCGCCGCCCAGGCGTACCATGCGGGGTTGGATTCAGCCCGCCGCGACGACATTCAACGTCAGTTTATGAGCGGCGAATCGCCCTGTATTGTCGCTACCATTGCCTTTGGCATGGGGATTGATAAAGGCAATATCCGCAACGTTGTGCACTTTGATCTGCCTAAATCGATTGAGAATTACAGTCAGGAAATTGGTCGGGCAGGGCGCGATGGACTACCTTCCACCTGTTTAACCATTGCCGGACGCGATGGTCTGCGGGTGCTGGAGAACTTCGTTTACGGTGACACGCCTGAGTACGCGGGTATTTTGCGCTTACTGCAAGAAATTTCATCAGCCGGCCAAGCGCAAGATCGTCAGTGGGAAGTGCTGCTCAACACACTTTCCCGAGATACCAATATTCGCCTGCTGCCACTTAAAACGTTGCTGGTGCGGCTGGAAATGCACGGCATTATTGCGCCGCGCTTTGCGTTCTTAGCCGAGTATCGGTTGCGCTACCACATTGAGCCTACTGCCTTAGTAGGGCGTTTTGAAGGAGAGCGGGCGGCCTTTGTACGTTTGTTAATCGACAATATTGCTATTGCTCGTACTTGGGGGACGGTGGATTTTGAGCGACTGCATCAGGCTGGGCAGGCACAGCAAATTGATGCTTCCCGTGCCCGCGTCATTACCGCGCTTGAATACTTCCAGGATAAAGGCTGGCTGACCCTGGAAGGTAAACGCATGACCGATGTGTATGAAATTTGTCAGCCGGAATTTTCGGTCGAGGCGGTGGCAAGCCAGTTGTTTAGTGAGTGCCTACATCGAGAGCAAATCGAAATTGAACGGTTGCACTCCATGCTGGCACTGTTTGAGTCGGAAAGCTGCCTGACTCGGCGGTTAGCTGAGCATTTTGGGGACACCACCTTCGATGGGCCACTTGGTACCGAGCAGGGCCGCTGTGGCCACTGTTCGGTATGCTACGGCAACCCGGTTCGGCTGCCGGATGCGACGCCATTACCCGCGCTGTCTGAGAATGATTTTATCCGCTATGCCTCACCGCTGATTGAACGCCACACCGAGCAGTTCGGCCAGCCGCCCAATGTCCAGCGGCTGGCACACTTCTTATGCGGTTTAACTATGCCGATTTTTACCCCACTCAAAGCCCGCGGCCTTAACGGCTTCGCGGTCTTTGAGCAGCGTGCCTACCCTGAAGTGCGGCAGTGGGCAGAGCGCTGTTTAGCTAGCTCCGGCAGTTAAAGCATTACTCCCAAGCGGGGAACGGATCGGGTAGCTGCTTCCACGCTTCCATACCTTGTAATAGCTCAGCTTCGCTTAGCAGGCAGGCGTCTAGTGCGTCACGCATCTTGGCTTGGTCCAAGTTCTGGCCGATAAACACCAACTCTTGGCGCATATCACCAAACGGCTCCTGCCACTTTTCCATAATGAACTGGCGAGTTTCAGGATCTTCCGGCCAGTTAGCTTTGGGGATAGCTTTCCAGAACACGCCCGCTGGGCCGTGATGAGCAATACCACCTGCTTGGCTCCATTGGCCTGCGAAGCGTGGCCGAGTAGCAAGCCAGAAAAAGCCTTTCGAGCGTAGCAGTCCTTTACCAAACCACTCTTCATTGAGTAAAGCGTTGAATTTCTGCGGGTGGAAAGGGCGGCGAGCGTGATAGGCAAAGCTGCCGATACCGTACTCTTCGGTTTCTGGCACATGCTCGCCACGCATCTCTTTTAGCCAACCAGGCGCTTGCTGGGCGCGCTCAAAATTGAACTTGCCAGTATCAAGCACCTTCTCTAGCGGCACGCCACCTTGAGTGATGGGCACTAGCTCTGCATCAGGGTTTAGTGAGCGCAGAATCGCCGTTAGCGCATCAAGCTCTTTTTTATTGATCAGATCCGTTTTACTGATCAGTAATACATCACAAAACTCGATCTGGTCGACCAGCAGGTCCGCGACGTTGCGCTCGTCATCGTCACCCAAGCTTTCGCCCGCTTCAGCGAGGCTCTGCGCTTCGCGGTACTGCTCAAGAAAGTTGGCACCATCGACGACAGTGACCAGCGTATCAAGGCGTGCAACGTGGGAAAGGCTTTGGCCGCTTTCATCTTCAAAGGTGAAGGTTTCCGCCACTGGTAGCGGTTCGGAAATCCCAGTGGACTCAATCACCAAGTAATCAAATTTACCTTCTCTGGCCAGTTGGCTAACTTCTTCTAGCAAATCTTCACGCAGCGTGCAGCAAATGCAGCCGTTGCTCATTTCTACCAAACGCTCTTCAGAACGGTTCAGCGCTACCTCGCCATCTAACGTGGACTCGCCAGGGCCGCCACGCACTAATGCACCGTCGATATTGACCTCGCTCATATCGTTGACAATCACCGCGACGCGGCGACCTTCGCGGTTAGCCAAAATATGATTGAGTACGGTGGTTTTACCTGCACCTAGAAATCCTGAAAGTACGGTGACGGGCAGGGGAGAAAACACGGTCATTGTGAATGCACCTCTAAGCGGGTTTTTATAAACGGCGTTGTGTTATGTGATAATATAACAATAAGGTGACGTGTAAAGAAAGGCTTAATCTTTGAAGTGATATTTCTTGAGTCACATCGAACTAGGCTACAATCGTCGATATTAGCAAAGCTAGTGGGTAATACTTTTAAGGCTTTCTTCAAATTAATGTGGCTAGGCAGTGAACGCCGCAGCCATTAGAAGGTGTGTTCTACTAATGGCATACACGAACCTGAACCCCAGCAAGGCGCTGATTTGGCGAATTACCCATCGCCAGAATCTGCCGTGGATTATGGCGAACGGGCTCCATGCAGGACATAGCGGCAAGCGTGCGGCGGAGTGGGTGGTGATAGGTAATGAAGAGTTAATTAGCCGCCGTGCGCATCGTAATGTACCTCTGGCACCTGGTGGTGTACTAAACGATTATGTGCCTTTTTACTTCACGCCCTTTTCGCCAATGATGTACAACATCCACACTGGCCGTGGCGGTGTGAAGACGGTGGCGAACAGAGACATCGTGATTTTGGTCTCCAGTCTGCATAAAATTGCCGAGTTGGATTTGCCGTTTGTCTATACCGACCGTCATGCTTATCCGGTCACTGCCCATTATTTCAATGACCTAGATAGCCTGAGCGCCATTGACTGGCTGCTTCTTCAGCAGCGCAACTTCCAGCGTGACCCGGATGACCCTGAGAAAATTGAGCGTTATCAAGCAGAAGCACTAATTCACCAATATGTGCCCATTCAGGCATTGCTGGGGGCAATATGTTATACCCCGCAGGTACAGCTAGAATTACAGCAGCAGTCTGCTGAGTTGGATGTTGCACTGGATATTCACTGTCGGCCCAGCTGGTATTTTTAAGGAGTCAGACATGATCACTTATACAACAGGCAACTTGCTGGATGCTGAGGTTGAGGCCCTGGTCAACACCGTTAATACGGTGGGGGTGATGGGCAAGGGAATCGCGCTGATGTTCAAAGAACGCTTCCCTGCCAATATGGCGGCCTATGCGCGAGCCTGCAAAGCTGGAGAAGTTCAAACGGGCCATATGTTTGTGACTGAAACCGATGAGTTGATGGGGCCTCGCTGGATAGTCAATTTTCCTACCAAACAGCACTGGCGAGCGAAATCCCATATACAGTGGATTATTGACGGCTTGGTTGATCTGCGCAATTTTATTGAGCGCAATCAAGTGCGCTCAATTGCTATTCCGCCTTTGGGGGCTGGTAATGGTGGGCTGGATTGGGCTGAGATTAAGCCTCATATCGAGCAAACGCTAGGCGATTTGCAGGGTGTTGAGATTATCGTCTTTGAGCCGACGGCCAAATATCAAAACGTTGCAAAGTGCCAGGGTGTTGAACAGTTAACACCTGCGCGTGCCTTGATCGCTGAACTGGTACGCCGTTACTGGGTACTAGGGATGGAATGCAGTTTGTTGGAAATACAAAAACTGGCCTGGTTTCTGGAACGAGCGATTGAAGCAGAAGGCGTTGATAATCCGCTGGATCTTCGGTTTGAAGCTAACAGCTACGGCCCCTATGCTGACCGACTGCGCCATTTGCTCAATGGTTTAGATGGCAGCTATCTCAAAAGCGAGAAACGTATCAATGACTGCGGCCCGCTGGATACTATTTGGTTCAACGATGCCAAGCGGGAAAAAGTGGCGCTATATCTAAAAACTGAGGCAAAAGATTATCTGCCAGCGCTTGAAAAAACAGCCGCACTAATTGATGGCTTTGAGTCGCCTTTTGGGATGGAATTATTAGCCACAGTAGATTGGTTGCTGTTCCAGTCGCAGGTTAATCCAGATCCAGCTTCTGTAATGGAAGGCGTGAGGAATTGGTCAGGCAGTAAAAGTTCGGCACAGCGTAAACTTAAACTGTTTGATTACTCCAGGCTAGAATTAGCACTTGATCGGCTCAAGAGCTTTTCGGTCCAAGCTGCCAGTTAAGTGAATTAAAAGGGCTCGCGTATAGCTGAAAACTAAGACCGAATAGTTGTTCAGCGCTTATATTGCGTTGGGCAGTAGCCACGTAAAATATCCGGCGATCGCAAAGCCGTATGCTTCGTCGTACGACCAGTAACACGCTTGCGCCACAGTCGAAACGAGGCCGGCTTAAGCTGGTGGCGCATTACCTCTATGACGTCCGGCTCGCCTAGGCCAAACAGAGTGTCGATCGCTTCAAACGGAGTGCGATCTTCCCAAGCCATTTCAATCACGCGGGACTGCTCTTCTTCGGGTAAACGACGGAAGCGTTTCACAGCTGCTTTAGGCATTGGTCACCTTACATGTTGATGAAGCGTGCAAGTAACGGGTTGCTATTAATTGTACCAGCATTGGACGTTGTTGTTTCGGCTGTACTGGTATTTTGAGGCGATGTGCAGTTGTGAGGGCAGTTTACTTTATTGCTAAAAGTGCGCGAAAAAGGCCATTCATCAATACGGGTTCGTCGCGGCGGATGTTGAAGCCTGCTTGTTGAAGTAGTGGTGTCGCCTGGCGGGTGATGTCGGTCGCGATCAATGAAGTAATGACGTTCAGTGCTCGCCGACTTGGACCAGCAATGTGGGTGTCGGGTTGAAATTTATCCATAACACAGAGCTGCCCGTCGTTTTTCAGTACCCGGTGCGCTTCGGCTAGTCCCTGTTCAGGGTTGGGCATCACCGCCAAAATAAGATGCATCACAACGACGTCAAAATGCGCATCTGGGTAGTCCAGTGCAGCAGCATCCATCACACGACATACCACGTCACGTTGCGCATGTTCCGCTCGCTCACGGGCTCGCGTCACCATTGCGGGGGTTAGGTCGGTTAAATGGATTTCTAATTCGCGCGGTAAATAAGGCAGGTCTAAGCCGGTGCCTGCACCCACCAGCAGCACTCGCATGCCAGGTTCCCAGTCAACTTGGTTAAGCGCACTTCTGCGGGGTTTACGAAACGCTTTAGTCGCCACCAGATCATAGACTGGCGCGTAAATGCTATAGCGCAAGCGATTCCAGGCGGTGGTATTTACCATAGGGTCTCTACCTCGATATAGGATCGTTGCCTCGACATAAGATCTTTACCTCGAAAGGGATGCCGCGCACGCTCAGTGAATCGCGTTTAACGTCTGCGAAGGGCTTTCGCCAAACTGTTGCTTATAGTCATGAGCAAATTGCCCCAAATGCCAAAAGCCCCAGTAGGTGGCAATTTCAGTCACTGTTTGGTGGGGCTCTGCGCTGCGCAGAGCACGACGCACTCTATTCAGTCGCGTTAAACGTAAAAATTGCAGCGGACTAATCCCTAGGATAGACGTAAAACTGTATTGCAGCGTACGCCTACTGACATGAGTTAGCTCGCATAACGTTTCCATGGTGACTGGACCTTCCAGGTGCTCATCAACATAGCGCTTCACTCGGTCAACCACTGCTTTTCGATGAGGATAGCTGGGAGGCAATTCATGGCTTGTTTGGTTGGCTTTTAATACTTCCATTAGGCCTGTTAGCAAAATATCTTGATGAACGTTTTCAGCGATGGGGCCTTGTTGATTTGAGAGTAAGCGTTCAAGTAAAAAAGACACGGCATGCAGAGTTTCAGGCGCTACCCGGCGGCGGGGTGAATCTTGCCACTCATGATCAAGTATCACCCCCTGTCGCTGGGCGGCAGCCTGTAATAACGGCATACGTATCACTAGTCCATAGATATCAAACGCCTCGGGGGTTACCAGCTCAAAATCACGACCACCGGGATGACACATCACCTCATATTCTTCCAACGCCTGCCCATTAATTCGTGACCCTGGTGCTTGAGTGGGGATGCCCAGCCAGAGAGAGTCAGCCCACACTCGGCAGTCTTGTCGCAGTGCTTGCCCGGTATGTTCTTTAAACACCTGCATGGCGGGTAACTCAATTTCATCTAGTCGCCCATAAAAGCGGCCAGGACTTAGTTGGTCGTATTGCTGCTGCCAGCGGGTCAGATTTTGGGCATGTTCGTCGGCATCAAACGCCTCTTGAATGCATTTTTTTGGTGCAATGTCTTGGCTTGTCAGCGTCATGAAAAACTCCTGTAAACGTGATTAAAGCGCCATCACGTTGCATGCTTGCCTCTAATTTATTGTATTTAATAATTTTTTTATAAGTATGACAGGTTTGCCAAAACTCGATACTCCCTATTAAGTGATAGCGCTATTGTGGAAACAAGTAAATTCTGTTCCTCAACGCGCATTCGGCGCCATTGTTTTAGAAACCGTAGTTTTAGAAACCTTAGTTATAGAAATCGTCGCTTTTAAATATAAAAAAGGAAGGTCCCATGGCGCAGACCTATCACACAACTGTTGGAAGCCGCCGCTATCGCTTTAATGGCTTGGCGGAATTAATGGCCAAGGCCACGCCGCCACGCTCTGGCGACCGCTTGGCAGGTGTCATTGCAGAATCAGCAGAAGAGCGGGTAGTGGCGCAAATGGTGCTGGCAGAGCTCCCGCTTACCACGTTTTTGAATGATGTGCTGGTCCCCTATGAGCAAGACGAAATTACTCGTTTAATCATCGATGAGCACGATGCTGCTGCGTTTGCGCCGCTGAAGCATTTAACCGTGGGTGACTTTCGTAACTGGCTACTATCCGACTATGCCACCAGCGATGTATTAGCCGCGGCTCGCCCTGGCATTACTCCTGAAATGGCCGCCGCTGTTAGCAAGTTGATGCGCAATCAAGATTTGATGCTAGTCGCCAAGAAGTGCCATGTGACGACCGCATTTCGCAATACTATTGGTTTGCCGGGGCGGTTATCTACGCGTTTGCAGCCCAACCATCCTACCGATGACGTGACCGGGATTGCCGCCAGTATTCTGGATGGCTTGCTGTATGGCAGTGGCGACGCGGTCATTGGAATCAATCCTGCTACTGATAATGTCGCCCAAAGCATCAAGCTAATGCGCCTGATGGACGATGTCATTCAGAAATACGAAATACCCACCCAATCCTGCGTGCTCACTCATGTGACCAACACGCTCGAAGCGATCGAGCAGGGCGCGCCTGTAGATCTGGTTTTTCAATCCATTGGCGGTACCGAAGCCACCAACCGCAGCTTTGGCTTTGATTTAAGTACGTTGGCAGAGGCTGAGGCGGCTGCTCAAACGCTGAATCGCGGTACGGTTGGGCGCAACGTGATGTATTTCGAAACTGGGCAAGGCAGCTCGCTTTCCGCTGATGCTCATCATGGTTTGGACCAGCAAACCTGTGAAGCCCGCGCCTATGCGGTGGCGCGCAAGTTTAATCCGCTGCTGGTGAATACGGTGGTGGGATTTATCGGCCCTGAGTATTTGTACGATGGCAAAGAGATCACCCGAGCGGGGCTGGAAGACCACTTTTGCGGCAAGTTGCTAGGCGTGCCCATGGGCTGTGATGTTTGCTACACCAATCACGCTGAAGCCGATCAAAATGATATGGACAACCTGCTGACGCTATTAGGCGTGGCGGGCTGTAGCTTTGTGATGGGCATCCCAGGCTCTGACGACATCATGCTCAACTATCAAACCACGTCCTTTCACGATGCCCTTTACGCACGGCGCGTGCTTGGGTTGAAGGCCGCCCCGGAGTTCGAGCAGTGGCTGGCGAAGATGCAAATCTTCCAAGATGTTTCCTCCTATCGGTTAAATGATCAACTACCGGCCGCTTTCGCTAATAGCCTGCGCCACCTGCCAACGGAGGCTGCTCGCGATGTCTGATAATGAATCGAAAAAAGCCCCACCGATTGTGATCGCTAACCCATGGGAGCGGCTGAGGGCATTTACCGATGCTCGCATTGGGCTGGGACGAGCGGGCATTAGTCTGCCCACGCATCAGCTATTGGCGTTTCAACTGGCTCATGCCCAAGCCCAGGATGCCGTTCACTGCCCTCTTGAGTGCGACGCGCTGGCCGATGAGTTAACGACAGCGCTGAGCTTGCACCAGACACCTATTCATGTGCATAGCCACGCAGTAGACCGCGCCATGTACCTGCAGCGTCCGGATTATGGCCGTCGTCTTGACGACGCTTCGCGAGAGCAACTGCAACAAGCGGCGCAAAGTGGCCAGCGCTTCGATTTAGCGGTGGTGATTGTCGATGGGCTTTCCGCACTGGCAGTACAGCAGAACAGTGCGCCGTTTCTTACTGCGCTGTATCGCGCCTTGGAGAGTGATCAGCGGGAGTGGCAGCTCGCGCCACTAACCATCGTAGAGCAGGGCCGCGTGGCGATTGGTGATGAGGTTGGCGCGCTGCTTAATGCCGATGCCGTGCTGGTGATGATTGGTGAGCGCCCAGGCTTAAGCTCCCCCGATAGCCTCGGGCTGTATATGACCTGGGAACCAGAAGTGGGCTTAAAGGATGATCGCCGCAACTGCATTTCGAACGTGCGCCCAGCAGGGCTCAAGCCGGAAGAGGCCGCACGGCGGCTGCTGTTGCTATTAACCGAAGCCCGTCAGCGGAAACTGTCTGGCGTGCAACTGAAAGATCGCAGCGAGGACAGCGTATTAGACGGTGCAACAGGGGGGACAACTCAAAACTTCCTGGTGGCCGATTAAGTAAGAGGCACAGGAAGCGAAGCGTTATGCATAAGCAGCGCCATATAGATAACAGAGTAATTAAAATAGTAATTAAAAAGAGTAATAACAATACATAAATAACAAACACTTATAGAAACGCTCCTAACAACACTCCTAACAACAATATGGAACCAACACCCCGACTCAGCACGCCGCTGACAACGATTGCGTTCCACACTGAAAAGGGCATGACAATGACACAACCTTCTGTCGATCAAGCGTATTTGGCCAAGCGCCAGCTGCGCAAAGGTACCGCGGGCTGGCTATTATTAGCAGGGCTTGGGGTTTCTTATGTTATTTCCGGTGATTTTGCCGGCTGGAACTTCGGTATTGCTGAAGCGGGTTGGGGTGGTTTTGCCATTGCCGCCTGCTTAATGGCGATGATGTACCTTGCACTCGTATTAGCATTGGCGGAAATGTCCGCAGCGATTCCAGCCGCAGGTGGAGGTTATAGCTTTGCCCGTCAAGCGATGGGGCCAGCCGGTGGCTATTTAACCGGGCTTGCGGTGTTGATTGAGTACGCGCTTGCACCTGCTGCGATCGTGATTTTCATTGGCTCGGCAGTCGAATCGCTACTGGGCATTAATGGGCCGTTGGTTTACCTGCTGTTCTACGCAGTGTTTATCGGCATTCACTTAGCCGGCGTAGGTGAAGCGCTAAAAGTGATGATGGTGATTAGCGGGCTGGCGGTGTTTGCGATTTTGGCAACGGCAGTGGCGCTGATTGGCAATTTCGATTCAGCGAATCTGTTTGATATTGCGCCCACCGATGCAGCCGGTGCGAGTACCTTTATGCCTTATGGTTGGTACGGTATTTGGGCCGCGCTGCCGTTTGGGATGTGGCTGTTTTTGGCGGTTGAAGGTGTGCCGCTAGCGGCGGAGGAAGCCAAAGACCCCGCGCGGGATATGCCTAAAGGGATTATTGCCGCGATGTTGTTCCTGCTATTTACCGCCTTATTGGTCGTGGTGTTACTGGCCGGCGCGGCGGGAGCCGAAATGATTGGTCAAAGTGGGGTGCCGCTGGTCGATGCGCTTAACGTTGCGGGCAACCCAACACTTGCCACGCTGGTGAATGTCTTAGGTCTTGCGGGTCTAGTGGCGTCATTTTTCTCGATTATCTATGGCTACAGCCGTTTGGTGTTTGCGCTTTCTCGGGCGGGCTATTTACCAAAGCCGCTGTCACTGACCAGCGAGCGTAAAGTGCCTTATCTGGCGCTGATTGTGCCTGGTGTATTTGGCTTTTTGGTCTCGCTTAGCGGCGAGGGTGATCTAATTCTAGGGATGGCCGTTGTCGGCGCGACGCTCTCTTATGCATTGATGGCGCTCAGCCACATTCTATTACGAGTTAAACAGCCTGACTTGCCGCGCCCTTATAAAACACCCGGTGGTGTGGTGACCTCTGGCGTTGCGTTAGTTCTTTCCCTCGTCGCACTCACCGGTGTCTATGCTTTCGACCCCCGCGCGTTTAATTACACCATTGTTCTATTCATTGCTGGTGCAGCGTACTACTTCCTTTACAGCAAGAATAAGCTGGTGGCGAAAACCGCTGAAGAGGAGTTTGCGCTGGTGACTGCTGCCCCGGAAGAGCTAGACATTGACGAGCCAGCGCCAGCTGCTGCCAAGCTGTAATGTTTGATCCTAACCGCCTAGACTGACTAGGCAGTTTAAGCCTCTGTGCCCAACGGCCCAGAGGCTTTTTATGATGAGTGCTAAAACAGCCAGCTGCTTTCTTAAACATGCGAATTACCCACCAAGGTCTTCTCGCATGTAGTGCTCCGTTACGCGAAGCTGGGGGAAATAGTCAGGAGCACCGCCATGAAGCACTCTCCCGCGTATCGTTTAGCGGCCACTATTCTGCATGGATTTGATGGCTACCGAGCACGCTTCAAGCAAATTACCTTTGACGCCAGTCGGCGTTTTCGTGATGCGGCGTGGCGTGATGCCCAGCAAGCCTCAGCGGCGCGGATTAACCTTTATGAAGAGAGAGTGGGCGATACGCTGACACGTTTGCAGCGTACCTTTGATCATGAGGCGCTTACGTACTGTGAGACCTGGCGGGAGGCGCGTGAGCACTATGCGCAGCTGATTAGTCAGCGGTTGGATTACGAGTTGGCCGAGACGTTTTTTAACTCACTATTCTGCTCGATTTTCCACCACCGCCATATTCGCAATGACTGGATGTTTGTGTACAGCTCCCGAGAAGATGCTGCGCACCATTCTGGAATTGAGCTTTGTCGACAGTATTCCGTCAATGGTGATTGGTCTCAAGCGCTTGCCTGGGCGCTTGAAGAGGCACCGTTTGATAACGCCTTTGCTGATCTGGAGCGCGATATTGAACTAGCTGCAGGCCTATTAGAAACCCTGCTTCCCGCCGCTATTTTGCAGTCAGAAGACGCGCAATTAGAGCTGTTGAAAAGTGTCTTTTACCGTAATAAAGGGGCCTACTTAGTCGGCCGCATTTTGGGTGGCGGTGAGCAGGTGCCACTAGTGTTACCTATTCTACATGGTGAAGGGTTTGGCGAGCAGCAGGGCGGCGACCCCTGCCTGCACCTGGATACCGTGCTAACCGAGACCGACGAAGTCTCGATTATTTTCTCGTTTACCCGTGCCTACTTCCAAGTCGATGTGCCGGTGCCTGGGGAGTTTGTCCACTACTTAAAACAGCTCATGCCCCATAAGCCTGAAGGCGAACTGTATGCCGCGATTGGCTTTTTTAAGCATGGCAAAACCGAATTTTTCCGTGCCCTAAACCTGCAAGTGGCCAAGCGTGAGGATCAGTTTGTCATTGCACCTGGTGTGCGCGGCATGGTGATGGCGGTGTTCGTGCTGCCTAGTTTTCGCACCGTGTTTAAGATCATTAAAGATAAATTCGACCCGGCCAAAGAGGTCACCCACGCAATAGTGCGCGAGAAATACCGCCTGGTGAAACGCCATGACCGTGTTGGGCGTATGGCTGATACCCAGGAGTTCTCGAATTTTATCGTGCGCCAGGATCACTTTGCGCCGGAGTGTCTAGAGCACTTGCTAGAAGTAGCACCGTCTACTGTGTCATTGAAAGATGACAAGGTAATAATCAAGCACTGCTATACCGAGCGCATGATGACACCGCTGAATATTTATCTGGAGCAGTGCAGCGCGGACGAGCGCGTAATGGTGCTCAAAGACTATGGTAACGCCATTAAACAGATGGCAGCGGCGAACATCTTCCCGGGCGATATGCTGTTAAAAAACTTTGGTGTTACCCGCCATGGCCGAGTGATTTTTTACGATTACGACGAGGTGTGCTATCTCACGGAGTGTCGCTTTCGGCACATGCCTAAATCGTATGGCAATGACTTTCAAGGAGGTGGTGGGGAGAGTTTTTACGTTGGCCCCAATGATATCTTCCCCGAGGAGTTTGGCCCCTTTATGTTTGCCAACCCGGAGCTGCGCGCGATTTTTATGCAACAGCATCCGGAGTTATTTGATCCCGATTACTGGTTGGAGCTACAGCAGGCCATTGTCGATGGTCGGGTGATTGATGTTTACCCATATCGTAATAAGCAGCGCTTCGCGGGGACCATAGGGCAACTGGTATATTAGGAAACAGTAAGCAGTGATTTAGTCGAGGAAAACATGACAGCAACACCGCACCTAGTGGTTTTTACCGGTTCAGGCATTAGCGCTGAGAGTGGTATTAAAACGTTTCGTGCCAGCGATGGCCTGTGGGAAGATCACCCTGTTGAAGAGGTAGCCACGCCTGCGGGCTGGCAGCGAGATCCTCAGCGGGTGCTGGAGTTTTATAACCTGCGCCGGGAGCAAATTCGTAAGGCCAAGCCCAACGCTGCCCATAAAGCCCTGGCGGCGCTTGAAAAAGATGGCTTTAGAGTCAGCGTGGTTACGCAGAATATTGATGATCTGCATGAGCGTGCGGGGTCGCGTGATGTATTGCATCTGCATGGAGAGATTTTGAAGGCGCGCTCTTCAGTGGATGTGCGGTTACGCTATCCACTGCCGAAAGGCGGTATTGCGCTGGGCGATATTTGTGACAAGGGCAGCCAGCTGCGCCCGGACGTGGTGTGGTTCGGCGAGTCGGTGCCGCTGTTTGAAGACGCCTGCGAACTTGTTAGCCAAGCGGATTTCTTGCTGGTGGTAGGCACGTCTCTAGCGGTAATGCCCGCGGCGTCGCTGCTGTCGTATATTGACTTGGATACCCCGTGTGCACTGGTCGACCCCGACGCGGATGCCTTAACACCGCCGGGCGTGCTGGCGATTAACACCACTGCAGGTGAAGGCGTTCCTGCCTTGGTCAATCAGTGGCGCAAACAGGGTAATTTAATGCTGCCTTGAATTATCTATCGCTTCAAAAACCATGCCTTCATTACGTTGGTAATCTGAGTGATGTCGGCGTCAGTAGCGATATAAGCGGGCATGGTGTAAAGCCAGCGGCCGATTGGGCGCAGCCACACCCCACGCTCGCGGGCGAACTGCCCGACACCTTTCAGCGTCTCGGCGGAGTGCGCCTCAATCACTGCGGTGGCACCCAGTACTCGCACATCGGCCACGTCTGGGTGGGCGTTCAGCGCGGAGTCGTCAATTAACTCTCGGCTAAGCTGTTGGCTGAGTGCCGCAACCTTGTCTAGGTAGTGCTCCTCTTCAAACACGCGCAGGCTTTCCAGCGCGACGCGGCAGGCCAGCGGGTTGCCCATAAATGTCGGGCCGTGCATAAAGGCATGGTGGGCGCTGTCGCCAACAAACGCATCGTGAACGCGGTCGTTGGCTAGGGTTGCTGCATGGCCTAGATAGCCGCCGGTTAGTCCTTTAGAGAGCACCATAATATCCGGTGCCACGTCAGCGTGATTGGCGGCAAACAGCTTGCCAGTGCGGCCAAAACCGGTAGCCACTTCATCAAAAATCAGCAGCACGCCAAACTCATCGCATAGCGCCCGTGCGCCGCGCAGGTAGTCAGGCGAGGTCATATTCAGCCCGCCTGCTGCCTGTAACAACGGCTCCATCAGCAGGGCAGCAATCTCATGGTGATGGCTCGCCAATACGTCGCGCAGCGCCGCTAAATCGTCGGCTACCTGCTCCGGTGTGGCGTTAAACGGTGCGGTGGGCGCGGGGGCGAAGTGGTGTTGGGGCAGCAGGCTGGCGAACAGGCTATGCATGCCTTCTTCAGGGTCGCATACCGCCATACAGCCGGTGGTGTCGCCATGGTAGGCCTTCATTAACGAAAGCATCTTGCACTTTTCGGGGTGGCCGATGAGCACCTGGTACTGCAGGGCCATTTTCATCGCCACTTCCATCCCGACTGAACCGCTGTCGGAGTAAAACACGTGATTAAGGCCGTCAGGGGTAATGCGCACTAGCTCCCGTGCGAGTTGGTCGGCGGGATCATGGGTGAGGCCACCGAGCATGACATGGCATAGCTCGCCTGCCTGTTCACGAATGGCCGCGACTAAACGCGGGTGGCCATAGCCATGAATCATGCACCACCAGGAGCAGGTAGCGTCGAGCAGTTGCTCGCCGTTTGCCAGCGTAAAGTGACTGCCGCTGCCGCCGACCACTTTGGGTGCTGGCGCTTGGGTTTTGAGGTGGGCATAAGGGTGCCAAACGGGAGAACTCATAGAGCGGCTTCCTGATTTAAAGCTGAAGTGTTGAGCAGTGCAGATAGTGAAAGCGCGTGGCGCGCATGGGTGGCATCAGCGGTGGCTAAATGAGGAATAATGCCCAGACATGGCGCGTTAAGGGTGTTTTTAAGCAGGGCAATGTTGGCATCAATGCGTGCTGTATCAGAGGAGAATACAGGGTCCACTACGCTGCCGACCCAGCCTGCAAGCATTAGACCATCGGCAGCGATGACCTCCGCGGTAAGCCGCGCATGATTAAGACAGCCAAGTTTTAGTCCCACGACCAGAATGACTGGCAGCTGCATCATCCGCGGTATATCGGAAAAGTCGTCGTGCTCATTGAGTGGCACACGCCAGCCGCCAGCGCCTTCAATGATCGTTAAATCGCGCGGCATGTCGTTTAGGGTGGCGGTAAGCGAGGCCACTACGCTATTGACGTTAAGAGCGCGCCCCGCCTCGCTGGCGGCCAGATGTGGCGCAATAGCGGGCGCAAACGCCCACGGGTTAACGGTGGTGTAATCGACGGGGGGAGCGCTCTGTTGTTGTAGCGCCAACGCGTCGCTATTGCGCAGCCCATCCACCGTGATGTGGCTGCCAGAGGCAATCGGCTTAAGCCCCAGCGTGCTGAGCTGCTGCTGTTTGGCAGCGCACAGCAGTGCGCTGGTGGCCAGGGTCTTACCTGCATCGGTATCGGTGCCGGTCACGAAATAGACGGTCATGGTGTTTTTTCCAGGCGCAGGGTGATGCAGTGGTAACTAACGGGGAGCCCTTGGGGTTCACGTAGCGTTTCAAAACGCTGGCGGGCGGCGACCAGGTCTCGGCGGGTAAGACGTGCCTTGGGCCGCGCCACCTGGGCGCCTACCCCCTTAATTGAAGCCATGACGGCAGTGAGATCGGGGTAGTAAAAGCGCCGCCACTCAGTAATGCGGTCAACCAGCGTTAAGCCGCTTAAGCCAACGGCGCGTTCAAGTGTCAGAGCATTCGGCGTCTGCAGTAATGCCTCCGGGCGCTGCCAAGCAGAGGCGACTTCTGCCAGCGTGCCGGGTAAAAGTGTCGTGAGGCGCACTTGGCCGCCAGGGGACAGCACTCGTTGAAGCTCGCGCATAACCGCATCGATATCGCGGCACCACTGGATGGCAAGGTTGGAAAATATCAGATCAAAAGTTCCGCGCTCAAAAGGCAGTGCAGCGGCATCGCCTTGCTGCCAACGAATATGATGGCCATAGCGCGCTTGGGCGTGAGCGAGCATGCCCGGGGCAATATCCAGCCCAGTGACGTGGGCACGGGGAAATTGAGTGGCTAGTCGCTGTGTCCAGACGCCAGTACCACAGCCAAGGTCGAGTATGTTGTCGGCACTCGGCGGAAGCGATGACCAGAGCGTTTCCCCTATCTGGCGCTGAGCGCTGGCCAGCGCATCGTAGCGGGGTGCCGCGCGAGAAAAAGCGTGGGCGACTTTTGCCTGCCAGTTTGGCGTTGCCGTTAGGTACATACGTGCTCCTTGGCGACCAGTGCGGCCTGGGAAGCGATGGTCGCGACTAGTTGAGCAGGTTGGGAAAGCATCGGACAGTGCCCCGCGTGGGCAAGGTTGACTGCCTGAGCGCGGGTGCTGGAAGCCACTAACGGATCGTGCTCGCCCACTAGTTGAATGACCGGACAGGGCGCCTCTTGCAAACGCTGGGTGTTATCCAGGGTGGCAAGCCAGTGAAGCCCTTGGGATAGGGTGCTGTTAGTAGCGCTGGGGGTGTCACCCAACATGGCACGTAGCTGTTGGTGTGCGTGGCGAGCGTTAGGTTCGCCTTGGGTTTGCCAGAGTAAGAAATGCCGCCAGGTGGCGTCGGGGTCGCGGCTAAAGGCGCGCTGAAAGCTGGCAAGCTCGGCTTTGCTCACGCCGTCATCGCTACAAAATTGCCCGCCTGAGCCAATCAGTACCAGGCCGCGTGGCGCAGGCAGCTTATCGAGCAGCGCGCTGGCTAACAGCCCGCCCAACGACCAGCCAATCCACACAGCGTTACTGGGTAGTTTGTCGGCCATGGCGCTGGCAAGGGTATCAAGGGTGGCCGGTTCAGCCAGGGCGGGGGTATCGCCATAGCCCGGCCAGTCCACCGTGTGTACCTCAGTATGGGCAGGCCAGTAGGTGTCCAGCGGCTGCCAGATGCGCTGATCGATCCCCCAGCCTGACAGCAGCACCAGACGTTGAGGGGCGTCTAGGCGGGACATGCTGCTTCCTCTCGCTGACAGGCGCTCAGCCCTTCAATAAGCCGATCAATATCGCCTAAAGTGTGGCGGGCACTCAGCGTAATGCGCAGCCGTGCGGCACCATTAGGTACCGTGGGCGGGCGAATCGCCCCGACGTGAATGCCCCGTTGGGCGAGCTTAGCCGCCCAAGCCATGGTGCGTGGCTCGTTGCCGAGTAACAGCGGTTGAATAGGTGTATGGGAGTCGGCAAGGGGCAGCCCGAGCGCTTGGGCCTGCTGGCGAAAATAGTTGATATGGCGCGTAAGCTGTTGGCGGTGTTCAGGCTCGCGCTGCACGATAGCCAGCGCTTCCAGAGTCGCTGCGGCAATGCTGGGGGGTTGGGCCGTGGTATAGATATAGCTGCGAGCAAACTGGGTGAGGTGGTCGATCAGCGCAGCGTCACCGGCCACAAACGCGCCAGCGGTGCCCAGTGCCTTGCCCAGGGTGCCGACCAAAATAGGCACCGCTTGGCTGTCGAAGCCTGCCACACAGCCGCTGCCATCAGCGCCTAACACGCCCAGTCCGTGAGCGTCATCAATCATTAGCCAAGCGGTGTGTTGCTGGCTGACGTGGGCAAGGGTAGCAATATCGGCAACGTCGCCATCCATGCTGAACACGCCGTCGCTGACCACCAGCTTATAGGGGGCAGAACTGCGCGCTAACAAGCGTTCAAGATCTGCGCTATCGCGGTGATGAAAGCGTCGCGAGCGGGCACCGCTTAGCGTTGCCCCATCCAGTAGCGAGGCATGATTTAAACGGTCTTGAAAAATGGCGGTATTTGAATCGGCGAGTGCTTGCAACACGCCAAGGTTAGCCATATAGCCGGTGGAAAACAGCAGTGCACGCTGCCGTCCTGTCCACTGAGCCAGGGCGTCTTCCAGTGCATCGTGGACTGCCAAGTGGCCGCTGACCAAGTGCGACGCGCCCGCGCCTGCGCCAAAGCGGCGCGCACCCTCTGCCTGGGCAGCTTGCACACGTGGATCATGAGCCAGCCCGAGATAGTCATTGCCGGCAAAGTCCAGCGTGCCAAGGGTGCTCACCCGCCGATGCCGCCAGCGCTGCTGATCAACACGCTGCTGGCGGGCGCGGGCTAGGCGCTGTTGCCACGCTTCAGACACTGGCATCTACCGCCAGTGCTGCTGCCCGCTCTGCCTGGGCGCGCTGCTGAGCTTGTTGGGTGAGTCGCTCGGTGTGAGTGGCTTCATCTTCGCAGGTATCACGGCGTTCTGGGTGCAGGCCTAATTTTGCAAATAGCGCGCGGTCGCGGTCTGCCTGAGGATTGCCGGTGGTGAGTAGTTTGTCGCCGTAGAAGATCGAGTTGGCTCCCGCCAAAAATGCCAGTGCTTGAGTCGACTCACTCATCTGCTCGCGGCCAGCGGAAAGCCGCACATGGCTTTGCGGCATCATAATACGCGCCACCGCGACGGCGCGGATAAACTCAAGCGGGTCTAGATCTTCGACGTTTTCGAGCGGAGTGCCCGGTACCTTAACCAGCATATTGATAGGCACGGATTCTGGGTGCGGTGACAACTTGGCCAACTGCTGTAACAGCGCGCTGCGGTCTTGCGCGCCTTCGCCCATGCCTAAAATGCCGCCGGAGCATACTTTCATGCCCGCTTCACGAACGGTGGCCAGGGTGTCCAGGCGGTCGCTGAAAGTGCGGGTGGTGATGATTTCAGCGTAAAAGTCGGGGGAGGTATCCAGGTTATGGTTGTAGTAATCCAACCCGGCAGCCGCCAAACGGCTGGCTTGATCACCGTCGACCATACCTAGTGTCATGCAGGTTTCCAGCCCCAGAGCTTTCACTTGGCGAACCATCTCTTCGACCAGCAGTAAGTCTTTGTCCCGCGGGCTGCGCCATGCCGCACCCATACAGAAACGGCTAGCGCCAGCTTCTTTGGCAGCCTTGGCCTGGGTAACGACTTTTTCGATTTCCAGCAGCTTCTCTTTTTCGAGCTGGGTATTGTAGTGACCGGACTGCGGGCAATATTTGCAGTCTTCTGGGCAAGCTCCCGTTTTAATCGACAGCAGGGTCGAGACCTGCACCGCGTTAGCATCAAAGTGGGCACGATGCACTTGCTGAGCTTTAAATAGCAGGTCGTTGAAGGGCAGCGCGAACAGCGCATTAATCTCTTTCAGCGTCCAGTCGTGGCGTGGGGCGGCATTGAAAGCGGTGGCGGTCACGGGTAAACCTTTTTTCTTTTGAAAGTTGACGAGACTCTAGCGGCGTTACGCTTTTGGTGTCAACTGTTCAGAGTGTTCTGGTTTACTACGAATGGTTTTAGAGAGCTGGGGTTCGTCATGGTGGCCGGGCTGCTTTATACTCGGCGCCCTTTGTTAACCGCCCTTTATTAATCGCCCTTTATAAATTGGAGCGCGGATGTCTGACGCTACGTCACAGCCCCCTGAGTCTGCTTCATTGACTGACTACGACCCTGCTACGGGGCATCCGCGTCCACCTCGGCGTGAATTTAAAGCACGGGGCAGTTTTGTCACTCGCTGCGAAGGGTGCAATCTTCCTGAGCTCAACTGTCTGTGCCCTTACCAGGTGAAAGCAGATAGCACCGCCCAGGTATGGCTGTTGACCCACTCTATAGAACACTACAAGCCGACCAATACCGGGCGGTTAATTGGTGATGTGCTGACGCAAACCAAAGTGTTTACCTGGTATCGCACCGCGCCGGACGAAGAGTTAGCCGCGCTGCTTGAAGATCCGCGCTATGCGCCTTTTGTGATCTTCCCAGATGACCAGCCCGACTACGCAGACCGTGTGGTGGATATTAATGCCGTGCACGCTGTGAAGCAGCAGGCGCGTATTCCGGTATTTGTGATTTTAGATGGCACTTGGCGCCAAGCGCGACGAATGTTCCGCAAGAGCCCTTATCTGGATACGCTGCCGGTACTGCCGCTGCGCACTGAGCGGGAAACACGCTACCGGCTACGCAAACCCGCCTCAAAAGCGCACCTGTGTACGGCAGAGGTTGCCATTGAACTGCTGCGCCAAAGTGGTGATGAAAATGCCGCTGATGTGCTAGACGATTACTTTGATGTATTTAACGATAGCTATGCCGAGAGCCGTTACTATCGCAAAATTGCTGAACCAACCGCTGCCATGCAGCGGCTATTAGATCGAAAGGGTTAGCGCTGAGCACCAGGTAGCCAGCGGAGCATCACTTTGCGTACCCAGTACCAGCGGTTAATCAAGAGGGCGGTAAAAATCAGGCTACAGCCAAGCAGCTGTAGCAGGGTCATGGTTTCGTCAAACCACCATGCGGCGAATAGGGCGGTCCACACGGCTTCAAGCATTAAGATAACCGCCGCGTGGCTAGGCGTGGTCATGCCCTGGGCTTTGATTTGCAGAAAGAAGCGCAGCGAGCTTGCCAGCAGCACGCTGGCCATAAACCAGCCCAGAATTGAGGGGCTGAGCGTTAGCGGCTGATGCTCGACGACCAACGACAGGCAGGTCAGTACGCTGCCCACTGACATCAGCTGTAGCGTGGTTAGCGGTAGCGCGGGCACGTTGCGCACCACGCGAGTATTGACGTTGATCAACAGCGCGAAGCAGAGCGCCGCGCAGACCATTAGCAGTTGACTAGCTTCTACTTTGAACCCTGCGTTTAGCGACAGGAGGGCGAAGCCCAGTAGCGCTACCGGCAGGGCGATCCAGGTAGAGCGTGGCGGACGGTCGCCAAACAGCAACCGTGCTACAACGGGTACCAGCAAAATCCCCAAGCTGTTGATAAACGCGCTTTCACCCAGGTGATCAGAGTAATTTAACCCCAGAATCCAGAAGGCTATCGCGGCGCTGAACAAAAAGCCTACCAGCACGCCGCGTCTTATCCTACGTGCGGGTAAACATCTTAGGGCAGGCCAGGCGAAGGGTAGGAGTATCAGCCCTGCCAGTAAAAAGCGCGTACCAATAAACAGTAACGGTGGCATGCCCGCTAACGCTTCTTTAGAAAAAATCCAGCCGCCAGCGGCTACCACCGTTACCAGCAATAGCAATGCATCGGCTTGCCATGGCGCTTGTTTGATCGTGCTCACGCGGTGCCGCTACCAAACAGTGCACCGGCAATCCTAAAGCCTGCTACCCAGGTACCTACCGCAGACCCTAATGTTGCTAAAATAAACACCAGCAACGTACGGGAGACGCGATTTTTCCACCAACCTTTGAGCTCGGTGACATCATGGCGCAGTGTCGAAAAGTCGCGCACCTTCGGTTTGCGCATATAGAGTTCGACCCCCGCAGCGACAAAGCCTGCACCAATGGTGGGGTTAAGCGAGGTCAGTGGGGCGGCAAAGAAAGTGGCAATCACCGTCACTGGGTGCGCAAGGGCCGCTATTGTCGCGCCGCCGGATAAAATTCCATTGATTAAAAACCACTCAATGACCAACTGCCAGCCAAGCTCAGTATTGCGCGAAAAGCCGATCACAAAACCGGTGATAACCAGCGCGGTAATCAGCCAAGGGGCAGCTTTCCAGAGTTTAGACGGTGGCGGCGTTGCCTCCAGCGATTCACGCTCCGTGGTAGGGTTTTCAGGAAGCGGTGCTTCCAGGTGTTCACCGGTGCCTTTTAAGTGCCCGGCACCCAGCACCACTAACACGTTTTGGTAGCGCCCAGGTGGCGCTTCTTCAGCTAAACGCAGCGCCATATAGCGGTCGCGTTCGCGAATAAGCGGGGTATAGAGCGCTTCTGATTCGGCAGCAAATTCGCTGAAAGTGGCTTCCAGCATATCGCCTTCTTTAAGCTTTTCGATGTCCTCTTTGGAAACATCCTGGCGCGACATTACGCTGCCAATTAGCCCCGAAAATAGCGAGAAGCGTTGCCACCAAGGGACATTGCGGTAAATGCGTTTTAATGTAATGCCAACGTCACGATCAACCAACATTAAAGGCAGCTTGTGGGTACGGCACTCTTCTACTGCTGCACGCATTTCAGCGCCAGGCTGAATGCCTGACTGCTCAGCAATCCGTTGCTGAAACGCACCAAGCGCCAGGCTTGCCGCTACCATGCCCGCTTTGCCCTGTTTAAATACCTGAAAAAGATCCTGTTCCCCCATGGCATCGGGGTTGTCCATGCTGTGATGACGTGCGTCGCATAGCTCAATGGCAACGGCATCGAAAGTGCCACTGTTGATTAATTGGCGAACGTCATCGGCACTTTCGGCAGAGACGTGAGCGGTGCCGAGCAGGGTGTAACGGGTGCCGCCAACGGTGACGGTTTTTAACGGGCCGCTGGTCTTAGGCTGCGCGTTGGGTTCTTGCGCCAGCGGTGTTGTATCGTCATGGATCATTAATGTGTCTCAATTTGAATAGAAAGCATTGATACGTGTTTAACGACGCCAGAAGGCGGGTGTAAATAGCACAAGTACCGTGAAAATTTCCAAGCGGCCCAGCAGCATCGCTAGCACCAAAATCCACTTGGCTAGGCTGGGCAAGTCGCCGTAATGGCTGCTAGCTTCGCCCAACGCTGGGCCTAAATTGTTCAGTGCAGAACCAACCGTGGACCAGGCGGTAACTTGGTCGACACCGGTGGCCATAACGCCCACCAGCATCAAGAAAAATAGCATGACGTAGGCTGAGAAAAAGCCCCATACCGCCTGGGCGATGCTGTCGGGGACACTGACTTTGCCCACTTTAACGGCAATGACTGCATTGGGATGAATAAGGCGCATGACTTCACGCATACCCTGCTTCAAGATCAGAATAATGCGGATCACTTTCATACCGCCCGCCGTCGATCCGGAACAACCACCTACAAAGGCGGCGACAAATAACAGAAACGGTAACGCACCCGGCCAGCCTGAAAAGTCGGCAACTGCAAAGCCCGCAGTGGTGGCGACAGAGACGACTTCAAATAGCGCGTGTCTCAGACCTTCAACATCGTCGTAGGTGTCCGTGAGCCACAAAGTAATCACGGTGATCGTGGTTAACCCAGCAAGAAATATCATTAAAAAGCGCGCTTCGGGGTCCTGAAAGTAGTGCAGCAAGCGCTTTTCACGCCAAGCAATAAAATGCAGGCTAAAGCTAAATGCTGAGATCAGCATAAAGCCAACGCAAATCAGCTCAATGGCGGCACTGTCAAAGTAGCCGATGCTGGCGTCATAGGTCGAAAATCCGCCAATAGCGACGGTCGAAAAGCTGTGTCCCAAGGCATCGAACCAGCTCATCCCTGCCAACATGTAAGCGACCATACAGGCCAGCGTTAGCGTCGCGTAGATGTACCAAAGCGCTTTGGCGGTTTCGGTAATTCGCGGTGTTAGCTTTGAATCCTTGAGTGGGCCAGGAATTTCTGTGCGGTACAGGGCCATTCCCCCAACACCCAGGGTAGGCAAAATGGCCACCGCTAACACTACAATCCCCATGCCGCCTAACCACTGCAACTGCTGGCGATAGTAAAGGATGGATTCTGGCAGAAAATCGATGCCAGTAATGACGGTTGCACCGGTCGTGGTTAGCCCGGAAAACGATTCAAATACCGCATCGGTGATACCGAGCGAGCCTTCACCAAACAGCATCAGTGGTAGCGAACCGAAAAGTGCCAATACGGTCCAAAACATGGCCGCAATAATGAAACCGTCGCGAATCCGTAGCTCTTTGTGGGCGCGACGATTGGGTAGGAAAAGCAGTAAGCCCGTTATCACTGAAATGGCGATACCGCTCATAAAAGCGTGCCAAACACCATCGCGAAACCAAAGCGATATCAGCATGGGTGGCAACATGGTGAGGCTAAATAGCATCAACAGTAGCCCTAAAATGCGTAGTATGACCCGCAAACTCATAGCAGTGGTTGCCTCATAGCGGTGGCCTGTTTTCTTGAAGAGCGTTGCCTAGAAGGCCATTGCCTAGAAGAACGTTAATCCCACTTGGAATAGCCGCTCCACGTCACGAATGCGTCGCTTATCAATCACGAATAGAATGACGTGGTCGCCGCTCTCTACCATCACATCCCCATGGCCAATGATGACCTCTTTGCCTCGCACAATGGCACCAATGGTGGTGCCTTCAGGCAGATTGATCTCAGCTATGGTCCGGCCCACCACTTTGGACGACTGCTTGTCACCGTGGGCGATCGCCTCGATGGCTTCCGCAGCGCCACGGCGCAGTGAGTGCACGTTGACAATATCGCCGCGGCGGACGTGGGTAAGCAGGCTGCCGATGGTCGCTTGCTGGGGGGAAATGGCGATATCGATTTCGCCCCCCTGAACCAAGTCCACGTAGGCAGCGTTGTTAATCAGCGTCAGTACTTTCTTAGCGCCCAAGCGTTTGGCCAGCAGCGACGACATAATATTGACCTCGTCGTCGTTGGTCAGGGCACAAAAGATATCGCAGTCTTCGATGTTCTCTTCTTCCAACAGCCGCTTGCTGGTGGCGCTGCCGTGTAGTACCACCGTTCGGTCAAGCCGCTCGGAAAGCGCAGTACAGCGCTCTAAACTGTGCTCGATAATCTTAACTTGGTGGCTGTGCTCCAGGTGTTCGGCTAAGCGTTCACCTATATTGCCCCCACCGGCAATCACCACCCGCCGGAAATCCCGTTCAACGCGGCGTAGTTCGCTCATTACCGCGCGAATATCACGCCGTGCAGCCAGGAAAAACACCTCGTCGTCGGCTTCAATCACCGTATCACCACGGGGAATAATCGGCCGATTGCGGCGGTAAATGGCCGCGACGCGTGTTTCCACATTGGGCATGTGCTTGGCTAAAAAGGCTAAATCCTGCCCCACCAGTGGGCCACCGTAGAACGCCTTGACCGCCACCAGCTGTACTAAACCACCGGCAAACTCCAACACCTGTAACGCACCGGGGTGCTCAATCAAGCGGCGAACATGATCCGTGACTACTTGTTCAGGGCTGATCAGTACATCAATAGGAATCGCTTCGTGGGCAAACAATCCCTTACGGGTGAGGTAGGCGGTTGAGCGTACGCGGGCAATTTTGGTAGGCGTGCGAAACAGCGTATGGGCGACTTGGCAGGCGATCATGTTGATTTCATCGGTGTTGGTCACCGCAATCAACATATCGGCGTCTTCACAGCCCGCCTGACGCAGCACAATGGGATACGAAGCCGCGCCCGTCACGGTGCGAATATCCAGTTTGGTGTGCAGTTCGCGCAGTTTCGCGCCGTCGGTATCGACGACGGTAATATCGTTTTCTTCGCGGGCGAGGTGCTCCGCTAGGGTGCCGCCGACCTGGCCGGCGCCGAGAATGATGATTTTCATTGCTAAGCATCGGTTCCGTTGTAAGCGCCAGCGCGTTCTCGGCAAGAGATATGTGCGCTGCAATAAAGACGGCGGCCAGTGTAAACCAGCCGCCGTTGAAAAGCAGGTCGGGATTACTCGAGTGTGAAGCCAACTTTTATCGTGACCTGCCAGTGAGCGACACGGCCGTCCTCGATATGGCCACGAGTGTCGGTGACTTCGAACCAGCGCAAGTTATGAATGGTCTCTGATGCTTTGGCGAGGGCACTTTGCACAGCTTCTTCAATTCCCTTTTCAGAAGAACCGGTTAGCTCGATATGCTTATAAGTGTGAGTACTCATAGTGTCTCCATCCTTGTCATCGGTTCACCGCCCCGGTAGGGGCGGTATGTTAAGCAGTACGCTTCTCTAGTCTGGCATAAAAAAAGCCATCATGACTGCTTTGCGCGGGAAACAGTTGGCGTCCTTGGCCACTTGGTTCGCCCCAGGCCACGTCATTTGGCGTGGTGACTTCTGCATCGGGCGTGCGGTCAAGAAATGCCTTGATTTGCTCAGCGTTTTCCTCGGGCAGCACTGAACAGGTGGCGTATAGCAAGGTGCCGCCTGGGCGGAGTAGTGGCCAAAGGTTATCCAGCAGTTGGCGCTGTAGCTTAGCGAGCTGGCGAATATCCTCTTTACGGCGCAGTTTTTTAATGTCGGGGTGACGACGAATAACGCCTGTGCCAGAACAGGGCGCATCAAGCAAAATCGCGTCGAAAGGCGCGCCGTCCCACCAGTCTTGCTGGGTAGCATCAGCGTGCTGCAGTTCTGCCGTTAAGCCTAGGCGGTTCAGTGTGTCGTCTACACGGCCTAGGCGCTGGTTGTCGCTATCAATGGCCGTCAGAGCAATATCAAACTGCTCTAATAGGTGGGCAGTTTTACCGCCAGGTGCACAGCAAGCATCGAGAACGTGGGCGCCTGGGCGGGGGGCTAATGCAGGCCCTAACAGTGCGGCAGAAAGCTGAGCCGCTTCGTCTTGGACGCTGACATGACCTTCTTCGAAGCCGGGGAGTATGGTGACATCACAGGGTGCATCCAAGGTAATGCCATCCGGCGCATGTAGGCATAGGTGCCCACTTAACCCCTGCTCAGTCAACTGTTGTAAATAGGCTTCACGGTCGTTGTGGCGCTGATTGACTCTCAGCGTCATGGGGCCTGGTTCATTGTTCGCTGCGGCAATGGCACGCCACTGTTCAGGCCAAGCGGTGCGCAACGCATTAAGCAGCCAGGGCGGGTGCTCCAGGGCAACACTCTCATCTAGGTCAACGGCGGCTTGTAGCTCTTCGGATTCACGCTGGAGACGGCGCAGGCAGCCGTTAAGCACTCGGGTGGCCCACTCTTTGCCTAGCAGGCGAGCGGCGCCAGCGGTTTCGCCGACCGCCGCGTGGGCCGGAATACGCATATAAAGCAGCTGGTAGATTCCCACCAGTAACAAGGCGTGAACATCGCTATCGCGCTTTTTAAAAGGCTGCTTGAGCAGTGCGCCAGCCAACGCTTCCAGGCGCGGCAGGCGTCGGCAAGTACCGTAACACAGCTCTTTTAACAGGCTGCGGTCGCGGGCAATCACACTATGCTCATCTAGCCCGGCTAGTGAGCCTTGGTCAGTCAAAACAGGTACTAGCGCGCGGGCGGCCGCGGCGCGAACTTCCTGGCCGCTGCCGCCTTTGGGTGGGCGATTCTGGCTCATTCACTAACTCCTTGATGAGCGGCGGCGTGCCCAAGGCGTGCGCCGACGATAAGCGGGGTTTGTCGGGCGTTAAGCAGGTCGCGCACGGCCATCGCTTTCCCACCAGGTAACTGGGCATGGCTAATGCACAGTACTTCTTGGCCTTGCTCGCCACAGGCAATGCGTAGGTGATCCTCGCCATGTTCGAGTAGTGTGCCGGGCGTAGTGGAAGGCTGTTCACCTGGTTCAACACTGGCCATCAACAAACGTAAGCGATCATTGCCTAACGTGCACCAAGCCACTGGCCACGGGTTAAACGCACGTATTTTGCGCGCTAGCGGCTCGGCAGGTTGATGGAAGTCCAGCTCGGCTTCCGCTTTGCTGAGCTTGGCGGCGTAGGTGACGCCCTCGTCAGGCTGCGGTGTTGCTTTTAAATTGTTGCTGTCCAGCGCATCCAGCACGTTAATCAGTGCATTCGCCCCTTGAATGGCCAGCCGATCATGCAAGTCCCCGCCCGTGGTGCGCGAGGTGATCGGCGTACGCACTTCATACAGCATCTCACCGGTATCCAGACCCGCATCCATTTGCATAATGGTGACGCCTGATGCGCTATCACCGGCTTCAATAGCGCGTTGGATGGGGGCGGCACCTCGCCAGCGTGGTAGCAGCGATGCGTGCACGTTGATGCAGCCTAAGCGGGGAATATCGAGCACGGCCTGTGGCAGTAGTAGCCCATAAGCAACGACAACCATTACGTCGGCGTTCAATGCAGCCAGTTCCGCTTGGGCATCAGTGCTTTTTAAGCTGACGGGCTGGTAGACAGGTAGCCCATGCTCAACAGCAAGCTGCTTGACGGGGCTTGGGGTGAGCTTGCGCCCGCGGCCAGCTGGGCGGTCAGGTTGAGTATATACCGCTACCACCTGATGCTGACTTTCGAGCACGGCAGCAAGGCTTGAAGCGGCGAAATCCGGCGTGCCAGCAAAAACAACGCGCAACTGTGACATGGTGATGACTACCTAGCATTGAAGGGGGAAAGTAATCGTGTGCCGTGGGGGAAACAAATAAAGGCCGAGAAGCAACGCTACAACGCACCAGGAATAACATTCTGTGCGTTTGCAGCGTGTCAGCTCGGCCAGCAATAACACGGCGTAGGTCGGTTTATGCGTCGTGTAATAGCTTGTGGCGTTTCTGCATCTTTTTCATCACTCGGTCACGCTTTAGGGGTGATAAGTAGTCAACAAAAAGCACGCCTTCCAAATGGTCATACTCATGCTGAATGCAGTGGGCTAATAAGCCATCGGCTTCTAACTCGTAGGGCTCACCACTACGATCTAGCGCGTTCAGCTTTACTTTTAAATAGCGCGGGACTTCAGCGTAGTATTCCGGAATCGATAGACAGCCTTCAGAAAGCGGCTCTTTTTCGTCACCAATCGGCTCGTAGCGCGGATTAATAAGTACTAGCGGCTGTGAGTTATCGTCGCTGACATCCATTACTACGACACGCCGATGAACATCGATTTGCGTCGCTGCAAGGCCGATGCCGCGCGCGTCGTACATGGTCTCCAGCATATCGTCGACGAGCTGGCGGACCTCATCGTCAACGGTTTCCACCGGTGCAGCCTTGGTGCGCAGGCGCTCGTCGGGGAATTCGAGAATAGGAAGTTTGGCCATGGCGTTACAATCACCGTTATGCTGAGTCTTTAATATGAGCAGGCCTTGCCACCTGTGTTGGCAGGCCTAAGTGCTTTACTATCGGCCACTATATCATGCTGTAAGCGTTCCTGGGCACGTACAACGCCATGCAGCTCCCCTCAACGGCTTCACCCATAACTGACAAGAGAGAACAGGATGGTGGTGAAAAGGGCAGTGGCGAAAAGGTTTCTTTATTATAGCGTGTCGTTGGTATGTTTGACGCTTATGACGACCGCCGCATTGGCGTGGGAATCTCCGCAGCGGGTGGTAAAGCTTTCTCCCCAAATGCGCGCCGTTCCTCAGCAACAGGCAATGGCGCCGCTTCCGATGGAAACGATCCGGGCGTTTTTGCGAGCGCACCGAGTTGCAGAGCCGGACGCGCCTACCCGGGAACTGGCCTACGTTGTCGGCGGTGAGAATCAACGCTTGATGAGTGGCGCAGGCGATACGCTGTATGCGCGCGGCGTACTGCCGTCCAGAGTGCGTTTAGGTATTTATCGTCCGGGCGAGCGTTATGTTTCCGCTGAGGGTATCCCGTTGGGTACGGAGTTAATCAATATTGGCGAAGCGCGCCAGCTCAGCAGAGAGGGAGAGATTGCCCGCTTAGAAGTCCTCAGTGCTTACCAGGAAGTGCGTAATAACGATATTTTGCTGCCGCTTGACGCCCCGTTGTTTGAATCTCAGTCGTCAGAAAATAGCTTTCAGCCTCGTTTACCGTTGAACGATGTCGCTGGCCAGATTATTGCGGTACCTGGCGGAGTGCGCTTTATTGGACGCTTACAAATAGTGGCACTGGATATTGGTACTCAGGATGGCTTGCAGCCCGGTCATGTATTACATGTTGGCCAGCAGGGCGAACTTGTTAATGACCCGCGTAGCCAGGAGCTGCTGCAACTACCCGCCACTGAGGCGGGAAGAGTCATGGTGGTAAAGCCGTATAGCCTGATGAGCTATGCGTTGGTGATGCAGGCATCGAACGTTTTAGCGGTTGGAGACCGGGTACACACGCCGATACGCTAAACACCACACAACTAACAGGGGATAGGTATGGATGCCAAGGAGTGGCTAGTGGTGAATGAGCTACCGAGCATGGGGGCGCTTCGCACCGCAGCGCTGGCCGCCAAACAGCCGCAATGGCCCCATGGCTGGCTTGCTGGGCTACCCAGTAATGCCGCGAGTGCGCTGCGACTTTGGCTAGCGCAGCCAGAGCGAAGCCCGTTGCAGCAGGCAGTCGACCATACCTTCGCATGGCTAGAGGCCGCGCCTAATCGCCATTTGCTCCATCGCAATCATCCCGCATGGCCTGAGTTGCTCGATCAATTGCCGGACCCACCTGTGGTGCTGTGGGCACAAGGTGATCTTAGCGCACTAGATGGCCCAAAACTGGCCATGGTGGGCACTCGGCGTCCCACTTCTGAGGGAAGCGGTAATGCTCAGGCGTTTGCCAGAGAGCTTGCTAATCACGGCTGGTGCATTGTCAGCGGCATGGCTCTCGGGGTTGATGGGATTGCACAGCGCGCAGCGTTAGCGGCAGGAGGGCAGTCGATTGCGGTGCTTGGCTGTGGCGTTGATGTTATTTATCCGCCCCGTCACCGTGATTTACATGAACAGCTAAGTAGCGTGCCAGGAGGCTTGTTATTATCCGAGCATCCGCCGGGAACCGTTGCTCGGCCAGCCTTCTTTCCTCGACGGAACCGAATTGTGACCGGTCTTTCATTAGGCACGTTAGTGGTCGAAGCGACTGAGAAGAGCGGCTCATTGGTAAGCGCACGATTAGCCCTTGAGCAAGACCGTGAGCTGTTTGCACTGCCCGGGTCGCTACATAACGTGCAGGCTCGTGGTTGCCTGCAGTTATTACGTAGCGGTGCGACGCTGGTGCGTCATGTGGACGATATTTTAGAAGAGTTGCAGCACTGGGCTGAACGCTATATGCCAACCGGTCCACGTGCTATCACTGACAACGCAAGCCTTGATTTGCCAATCGAGGACGATGAGCCCAAGGACAATGTACTAAGCGCGCTGGGCGCAACGCCAACGCCAATTGATATATTGGTTCAGAGCGCGGGCCTTACGGTCAGTGAATGCCAACAACGGTTATTGATGCTGGAACTTGATGGCAAAGTAGCGCAGCAAGCGGGCGGCTGGGTGCGTTTGACGCGGCCATGGTAGGATGTAAGTAACCGTTTTTCATCTACTGAAGATGTATCAATCTCAGGTGATGAGGGGCCGCGTTTGTAACGAGGAGCATCTATGAAATCGGCTGTTGAGGTTAAAGAAGCGGTACGAGCATTAAAAGAGGGGGGCGTTATCGCCTGCCCCACCGAAGCAGTCTGGGGGCTGAGCTGTGACCCAGATAACGATGAAGCGCTGGCGCATTTGATGCGTATGAAAGAGCGTGATCCCGCCAAAGGGGTGATTCTTGTTGCTGCGAATATTCAGCAATTTCAGCCTTGGCTAAACCAACTGCCAGTTGCACTGCATGCGCCCTTAGCGGCCAGCTGGCCTGGCCCTAATACTTGGCTAGTGCCTGACAATGGCCGTAGTCATGGGTTAGTGCGCGGTGCCCATCAGAGTGTGGCTCTACGGGTGACCGACCATCCGCTGATGAAGGCGCTCTGTGAGGCCTTTGGTGGCCCGCTAGTCTCTACCTCCGCTAATCGCGCGGGCGACCCACCCGCCATGAGCGCTGACGAAGTCGCGGCCATTTTCGGTGAGGAAGTCGCCGCGATTGTCGCGGGTGAGCTTGGGGGTAACGCAAAACCCAGCACCATCAAAGACTTGGTGACGGGCAAAGTCATGCGTTCATAGCGAAGCGCCTTGAGCTGTCTCTGCCGTTGACTACTTACCAATCACACTTATCCTCGACCTCTTTGGAGTTACTGTGGCTCACGAGCACCTAGACGACGTTAAACATTACCTTCTGGATCTGCAGGAGCGGTTGTGCGCCGGGCTTGCCGCTGCTGATGGAAAAGCGACATTTAAAGAAGATAGCTGGCAGCGTGAAGAAGGCGGCGGCGGACGTTCAAGGGTCATCGAAGAAGGCGCTGTTTTTGAGAAAGGCGGTGTGAATTTCTCGCATGTTTACGGGGCTCAGTTGCCCCCCTCGGCGACGGCGGCACGACCAGAGCTAGCCGGACGCAGCTTTCATGCGGTGGGTGTTTCCTGGGTGCTCCATCCTGAAAATCCTAACGTGCCGACAAGTCACGGAAACGTGCGCTTTTTTATCGCTGAAAAACAGGGTGAAGCGCCGGTATGGTGGTTTGGTGGCGGCTTTGATCTAACGCCTTACTACCCAGTGTTTGAAGATGTTGTGCACTGGCATCGGGTTGCCCAGGCTGCCTGCGTGCCATTTGGCGAAGAGGTCTATCCGCGCTACAAAGCGTGGTGCGATGAGTACTTCTATCTTAAGCATCGCGACGAGACGCGTGGTGTTGGTGGACTGTTTTTCGATGATTTAAATGAAGGCAGTTTCGACGACTGTTTTGCTTTTCAGCGCGCGGTGGGCGATAGCTTTCTGGACGCCTATGTACCGATTGTAGAGCGCCGTAAGGGTGATGCCTGGGGTGAAAAAGAGCGTGACTTTCAGCTTTATCGCCGCGGCCGCTATGTGGAATTTAACTTAGTGTGGGATAGGGGCACTCTGTTTGGCTTGCAAAGCGGCGGGCGCACCGAATCCATCTTGATGTCGATGCCGCCGCTAGCCCGTTGGGAGTACGCATTTACACCACCCGAGGGCAGCCGAGAGGCTAAATTGCACGAGTACTTGGTGCCACGCGATTGGCTAGCCGAAGCCACCCAGTTGGGTAAAGTGTAAGGAGCCTGTATGACCGACCGTTACTGTGTCTTTGGAAACCCGATTAAGCACTCTAAGTCGCCATTAATTCACGAAGAGTTTGCTAACCAAACTCAGCAACCTATGACCTATACCGCCGAACTTGCACCGGTGGAAGGTTTTGTCAGTGCCTGGCGAGAGTTTGTGACAACAGGAGGCCGTGGAGCGAACGTGACCGTACCGTTCAAAGGCGATGCCTTTGCGCTGTGCGATACCCTGAGCCACCGTGCCAAGCGTGCTCAGGCAGTGAATACACTAATTGTCGGCGGCAATGGCCGTACCTACGGTGATACCACTGACGGTATTGGGCTGGTGCGTGACCTTGGATACCATCACGTACCCATTAAGGATAAACGCGTGCTGGTGATCGGTGCAGGTGGTGCGGTGCGTGGCGTGCTTGAACCGCTACTTGCCGAGCAACCTCGTGACGTTGTTATCGTCAATCGAACGGCGGAAAAAGCCGTCCAATTAGCAGACGCATTTGCCGACTTAGGCACCCTTCATGGCGGTGGGTTTGAGACGTTAGAAGGCCAGTTTGATTTGGTGATCAATGGCACTAGTGCCAGTCTTACGGGTGATTTGCCGCCGTTGCCGGATAACCTATTTAACCAGGGTGCTTGGGCCTACGACATGATGTATGGCTCAGAACCCACGGTGTTTTTGCAGTGGGCAGGGCCACGCGGCGCCAAGTTGCTCGATGGCCTGGGTATGCTGGTCGAGCAAGCCGCCGAATCTTTCTTTTTATGGCGTAACGTGCGGCCCGAAACAGCCCCGGTGCGTACACTGTTAAGGCAATCGTTGAACGTTGCCAGTGACTAGCTAGCTTTCGAGTGCTCAACAAAGAAAAGGCAGCCCTTGCGGCTGCCTTTTTCGGTTAATGCTGGTTGTGTTCTCTCGTGTTTAGCGAGATTTGGTGTAAAAGCCAATCATGCACATAACAAGACCAACCACAGAGACCAGCATGCCGCCGTTGACCAGCAGCGGTGAGCGCTCGAGCCACGATACAAAGGGCTGCGGCGTGTCACGACACGCATTTGTCAGGTAGTCCCAATGCCCCCCGTCGAGCTGGCAAGCGCGTACGTCACCAAGTTCCCAGAAATAGACGCCGAGTAACACTAAAATCGGTAAGACAAGCAGCAATAAACCAAGTCGAATCATTCAAACCTCAATATTAAGGTGCCTAGGGGCGTGGGCAGTTGGGAGTGCGGCCGCTATTACGCGCCTGTTCGTAGCTTGCCATGGCGTTATTCATGCTGGCTTGAAGCCCTTCGATACGCTGGCCTTCACTTGGGTGCGTCGACATCCAGGCGGGTGGGGCGCCACCGCCGGAGGCCGCCTGCATATTTTCCCAAACGGTAACGCTTTCCCGTGGGTCAAAACCTGCCTGAGCCATCAACTGGAGACCGATAACGTCGGCTTCACTTTCATGGCGACGTGAGAATGGCAGCGCAATTCCGTATTCCGCTCCCATCCCCAGCACCCCCATCAATTGTTGGCCTCCCGGGGTTTGCATGCCTGAGGTGCTGGCAAGCACCGATAAACCAAGTGACGTTGCGCTTTTTGTTGAGGCGCGTTCGTTGGCATGATTCGCAATGACGTGACCAATTTCGTGGCCGACAACCGAGGCAAGCTGGTTTTGATTGGTGGCGATATCAAGCATGCCCGTATTTACACCCATGTAGCCACCGGGCAGAGCAAAGGCGTTGGGCTGTTCAGATTCAAAGACACGGATTTGCCAATCAAGATTACGCTGTTCGGCTGGCAATACTTCTACAATGGCATCCGCGATGCACTGTACATAGCGGTGGCTTGCCTGACCTGCGGTGGGAATATCTTGTTGATACTGCGCAAAGGCTTGCTGGCCCATTTGATTAAGCTGATCATCTGAAAGCAGCAGCAACTGAGAGCGACCGGTAGGTGACGTGGAGCATGCTGCGACAGAAGCACACAGTGCAGCAACAGCCAGGGGGCGAAGCCAGCGCATAAGCGGTTTCCTTATAGACGAGTAGGGATCTTTGCACACAAGATAACCACTGTCAGTGGTAAATCAACTCATATCATAACGCACTCTGAGGACAATCATGGATGCTGAATTGAGCCAACGCTTAACGCGGTTGCTGGACCACGTAGAACATTGGTTGCCGCCTGCACCGATCCAGGTAGATTGGGACAAGCATGTGGCGGCTATTTGGCAGCGTCATCCGTTAGGTGGGCGATTGGTTCCCGTGCCACCGCGCGACACGATGACACTGGATGACCTGTTAGGTATCGAGCGTCAAAAATTAGCGTTAGTCGATAACACCCGTGCATTTTTGCAGGGGCTACCCGCCAACCATGGTTTGCTATGGGGATCACGTGGCAGCGGAAAGTCATCGGTGATTCGTGCGCTGCTTAACTCGTTGGCGAATGATGGGCTGCGCTTGATTCAAGTGGATCGCCACGATTTAGGTAGTCTGCCGATATTGGTAGAACAGCTGCGCGATACGCCGCATCGTTTCGTGGTGTATTGCGACGATCTTTCGTTTGAAGGTAATGATGATGCTTACAAGGCGCTAAAAAGCGTCTTAGACGGCGCCTTAACGGGGCCGCCGGAAAACGTCTTGTTGTATGCCACTTCTAACCGCCGCCATTTACTGCCGGAATCCATGGACGACAATAGCGGTACGCGTCTTGTGGGTGAAGAGCTGCATCACGGTGACGCTGTTGAGGAAAAGATCTCATTGTCGGATCGCTTCGGCTTATGGTTAGGTTTTCATCCTTTCAGCCAAGCGACTTACTTAGAGGTCTGTGAGCATTGGGTAGCTCGTATAGGTGATAAGCAGGATTGGAGTGATGCCGCACGGGCAGAAGCGGTTCGCTTTGCAACGCTAAGAGGAGGGCGCAGTGGCCGAACGGCTTGGCAGTTTGCAGCCCAGTGGGTGGGCCGCAAACGGCTTCATGAAGGAAGTCGTCAGGCTTAACGCACAGGCGTTAACTGGCCGTCGGCGCCTACGTTCAGGCGAATGGTCGGCGTTAAAAGCCCTGCAGGTAATGTCATACCCAGTCCACGCAGGTCTCCTGGCGTGATAGCAAGCTCACTGCCAGGCGGTAGTGAGCCCTGGGTGGCTAACTGACTGGCGAGTTCTAGCATTGGCATCATACGCTGAGTGTCGGTCGTCAGGATGTCAAACGCTACCGGTAGACGTAACGTTGAGTCTTCCCCTGATGTTAGCGTTACATCCTCTTGATATTGGCCTTGCACTGGATCGACCCCCGGCATATCGAGCATCCAACGGAAACCTGACATCTCAACAGCGGGCATACCGGTAGGTAAACCAAGGCCCATCGCTAAGGTGGCCTGAACGGGCAAGCTGCCAGCGCCAAGACTAGACGCAAGCAAACTTGTCAGGTCGCTAGTATCAAGCCCTGCTTGCACGTTATAAGGGCCAATACGCACCTCTTCAATGCCCAGCGATGTTACCGCCAAGCGAAAGGCAAATAAGCCTGTTTGGGGCAGGGCAAGGCAACCTGCTAGCAAGCTTGTCATCAGCAGCAAGAGCAAACCGCGCCCGCGTTTAATTGCGTAGTGCATTAATATCCCTCCTAAGAAGGGCAAAGGTTCAGAGGTGCAAAATGTCAGAGTGGCGATTGCCGAAAAACGCGGCTATTTGAGGGCTCGTGCGGGTAGCTGTCAAGCAGATTTACTCGATAATGGGGGCCATCAACCAAAACGCCTGCTGATGAGGGTCAGCAGGCGTTTGGTAGATTAATGAGCTAGCATTAGCGGCGGCTTTTACGTGCTTCTTTAGTACGGTTGAGCTCGCGTTTTTTGGCTTTCTCTTTATCGCTTGCCCCTGCCATGTGGTCAAACGGATTGCTACCCGAACGGAACTCAAAGCGCATTGGCGTACCGCGAACCTTCAACACTTTGCGGAAGGTGTTGGTTAGATAGCGGCGATAGGCTTCCGGCAGTGATTCAGTCTGATTGCCATGCACTACGATGATAGGTGGGTTGCTACCACCTTGGTGTGCCATGCGCAGTTTGATACGCCGGCCGTTAACCATGGGCGGCGGGTGCTGGCTGACCGCATCTTGAAGCAGCGTGGTCAATCGGTTGGTCGACCAGTGAGCGTTCGCGGCATTGAAAGCTCGTTCGATCGAAGGATAAAGATCACCCACAGCGGTGCCGTGTAGGGCGGAGATAAAATGCATCTCGGCATACTCAGCAAAGCCCAGGCGGCGCTTAATTTCTGCGCGCATTTTCTCTTTCGCTTCGCTTTCCAGTCCGTCCCACTTATTGATGGCCAGTACTAACGCGCGGCCAGTGGTTAGCACGTAATCTAGCAGGTGGAGATCTTGCTCAACTAAACCGCTGCGTGCATCGAGTACCATCACGGCGACGTGACACTCTTTGATAGCATCCAGGGTTTTGATAATAGAAAACTTTTCAGCAATCTCGCGAACGTTCTTACGCCGCCGAATACCCGCAGTATCAACCAATACGTAGGGCTTACCACGACGCTCGAACGGAATTTCAATCGCATCGCGGGTAGTGCCCGCCTCATCGAATACAACAACGCGCTCTTCGCCCAACAGCCGATTAACCAATGTGGATTTGCCCACGTTGGGACGGCCAATAACACCGATACGAATGCCTTTGGTGCCGGTATCCCCAGGAATGCTGGGATCGCGCTCGGGAAACGGCTCCAGCACTGTGTCAATGAGCAGTGAGACATTGCGGCCATGGGCGGCAGCAATCGGCCATGGGTCGCCAAGACCTAAGGTCCAGAAGTCGGCCATGGCCGAATGCTCTTCCAAACCATCGGTTTTGTTGACCACTAGCCAGGTTTTTTTCTGATTAACGCGCAGATGGTTCGCAATGGCTTCATCAGCCACGTTAAGCCCTGCGCGCGCGTCTACTAGAAACAGTACAATATCGGCTTCATCAATGGCTGCCAGGGACTGCTCGGCCATTGCCGCATCAATCCCTTCTTCGTCACCGCTGATGCCGCCGGTATCAATCACCGTATACGCTTTGCCGCCTAGCATTCCGTTCCCGTATTTACGGTCTCGGGTAAGGCCAGGAAAGTCCGCTACGAGCGCATCGCGTGAGCGGGTTAGGCGGTTAAACAACGTCGATTTGCCCACATTGGGCCGACCGACTAAAGCAATGACGGGTGTCATGGAGTTACTTCCAGGGTTTCCAGGCGACCATTATTGGCCTGGACATGAATGGTGCTGCCTTCAGTGGCAGGACGCACGCTGATGCCAGATTTGTGCACGCGCGTACGGCCTACTAACGTGCCTTCGCGGGCATCAAGTAGATGAACGTAGCCTTCGAAGTCACCGACGACCACGCGGCCATCTGCAAACGCAGGTGCTGTTAACCGGCGGTCTTCCAAGTCATCGTTACGCCACAATTCCTGTCCGTTGTCGGCATTCAGGCCAACGACGTGGCTATCATCAGTGACCACTAGCAGAATGTTACCTACCAAAATAGGGGTATGGCGGCTAGATAAGTTGCTTTCCCATAGAACGCCACCGCGGGTTGCTTCCAACGCTACGACGCTACCGTTATAGCTAGTAACGAAAAGTCGGCCATCAGGCGTTACTACCGGCTGACCGGCAAGATCAACCAACCTGTCGACGTCGCTACGTCCGCGGGGAGTAGCAATTTGTAACTCCCACAGTGGTTGACCATTGCGGTTGTCTAATGTTGCTAGTCGTCCGTTAGCAAAGCCAACAAAGCTTACAGGATCAATGACCATTGGCGTGCCGGTACCACGAAGGGTGAGCGAAGGTTGTGAGCTGGCATATACCCAACGCTCCTCGCCAGTGACGCGGTCGAGTGCGGTGATTTGGCCGTCAACGCTCTGCACAAGTAGTAGCTGTTGATTCGCTTGAGGTGCTGCCAGCACTTCACTGGAAACCCGTGAGCGCCAATTGACACTACCGTCGCGCTGATCCAGGGAAATAACTTCTCCGTTACGAGTGCCTAAATAAACCTGACCTGCAATAGCGTTAAGCGCGCTTGAAATAGGCGTATCCAGCTCTATTTCCCACTCGCGATTGCCGTTATTGGCGTTAAAGGCGGCGACCAATCCATTGGCATCCGCAGCAAATACGGTATCGCCTTCACGAGCCGGAGCAATGGGGTAACGGGCACGACCAAGACCGTCGCCTACGTTTTTGCTCCATACGCCATCAAGCGAGGAGGTTTCTGTAAAACTACGCAGCTCTTTAGGCGTGTAAGCCGGTTCGCCTTTACTGGCACAGCCTGCTAGCAAGGCGAGTGCCACGGCTCCGACGGTAATGCGCACAGACGGCTTTGAAAATAGCGATTTGGGAAGACTGGTCATGATCATTGTGTCACCTCTTCGACGCCGAGATCGTCAAGCTTGAACTGTACGCCGTAAAGCGGCTGATTCTGGGTTTGAGCCAGTTCTAGCGCAGTTTGCCAAGCGTCTCTCGCTTGTTCTGTTTGGTCTAGCGCAGCGTAAGCGTCGCCGCGCACGTTGGCCTGTTGAGCTGCCAGAGCATCGGTAATCGACTCATCTAACAAACTCAGGGCTGCTTGTGGATTGTCGTTTGCAATCTCAATGCGCGCTAATCTCAGCCATGCAAGACTTTGCACATAGCGGCGAGAGGAGTTGCTAGCCACGTTCTCAAGCGCACTTTTTGCTGCATCAAGGTCACCCTGTTGAACGGCTAAACGTGCTTCCAGCAACTGTGCTAACTCTGCGTAGAGAGTCTTGCCATGGTCACTGGTGATTTCATCAATGAGCTCACGGGCATTGGCTAACTGATCATCTGCCAAGGTGTTACCAGCGGTCATGTTGACGAGTTGCTGATAGCGCACGGAGGCGGCTTCTGCTTGGCCTTCTTGATAGTTTTGCCATGCATTCCAGCCAAACACACCCGCCGCAGCAAGAACAGCCCCTGCTATGAGAGAGGTTCCGTTCTCTTTCCACCAGCGTTTAATTACCTCTAGCTGTTCTTCTTCGCTTCTCAGCTCCGCCACGGGCGGCCTCCTGTTCTTTAGCTCAGCCGCAAGGGCGGCTGGCGAGTGTTCGTCTGCCAATAGAGTAGGCAGTAAGGTTAGTGGGGCACTAGGTTTTGCAGTGTCGCGGTGAGCTCAGCCTGAGACACGCGCAACTGTTCGCGATCATCACGCAGGAACTTAAGCGTTACGGCTTGCTCTGCTAGCTCATCTTCGCCCAATAAGACTGCAACAGGTGCGTTGCTTTTGTCCGCTTTTTTCATACGGCTTTTAAAACTACCGCCACCACAGTGCAACTGCAGCCTAAGGGTTGGCAGCTCACTACGTAGTTTTTCAGCCAGGGTGAGGGCGACAATAGTAGCGTTGTCATCCATGGGGAGCAGATACACATCGCAGCCACCTAGCGCTTCTTCTGGAATCAGGTCTAATGTTTCCAGCAGCAATATTAAGCGCTCGATACCCATGGCAAAACCAACGGCTGGCGTGGGCTTTCCGCCTAGTTGTTCGACCAGGCCATCGTAGCGGCCGCCTGCACATACCGTGCCTTGGCTGCCTAGGGCCGTGGTCGTCCACTCAAATACCGTACGGCAGTAGTAATCAAGACCGCGTACCAAGCGCGGGTTAACAACGTAGTCGATGCCTGCTGCATCCAGCATTGCTTTGAGTTGTTCAAAATGTGTCCGCGACTCATCGTCCAAATGATCCATCAACTGCGGCGCACCGTTGAGCATTTCCGCCATCGCTGGATTCTTGGAATCCAAAATGCGCAGAGGGTTGCTGGTGAGGCGACGCTTAGAGTCATCATCAAGGATGTCGTGATGCTGATCAAAATAAGCGACGAGTTTATCGCGATAGGCCGCGCGCGCCTCTGTGGAGCCTAGAGAGTTAAGCTCTAGCGTCACATGCTCCAGTAAGCCCAGCTCTTGCCATAGACGCGCTGAAAGCAGAATGACTTCCGCATCGATATCCGGTCCATCAAAGCCGTACGTTTCTACGCCTACCTGATGAAATTGACGATAGCGGCCTTTTTGCGGACGCTCGTGGCGGAACATCGGGCCCTGATACCACAACCGTTGCGTTTGGTTATGCAGCAAACCATGTTCCATCGCTGCCCGTACACAGCTAGCTGTACCTTCGGGCCGCAGCGTCAGGCTGTCGCCGTTGCGGTCGTCGAACGTGTACATCTCTTTTTCGACAATATCGGTGACTTCACCAATAGAGCGAGCAAATAGCGCCGTTTGTTCAACAATGGGCGTACGGATTTCATCAAAGCCATAGCGATGCATCAGCTGACGCACCTTGGCTTCAAAAAATTGCCAGCGGGGGCTTTCGCTGGGCAATAAATCATTCATACCACGGATAGCTTGAATTTTTTTTGCGGCGGACTTGCTCAATGAAAACTCCTTGTATGGGAGACAACGCTGGGGACGGGGAAAAAGGTTATGCCCGCCTCCAGGTTGGGTATCACTTGCTCGGCTTTTTTAAACGCTGCGCGCAATCATGTCGTCTTCTTGCTGCTGTTTTTGGCGTACTTTCTCACGGATCAGCTTTTCAAGGTCATCCACCAAGTGGTCATTACGCAGCTTGCTAGCAGGTTTGCCATCGATGTACACCAAGTTGGCAGGGGAGCCGCCGGTTAGGCCAATATCGGTTTCTTTCGCTTCACCTGGGCCATTAACGACGCAACCAATCACCGATACGTCCAGCGGGGTCATGACGTCTTCAAGCCGCTCTTCTAGCTGGTTCATGGTGCTGATAACATCAAAATTCTGCCGTGAGCAGCTGGGGCAGGCAATAAAATTAATGCCTTTGGCTCGCAGTCGCAGGCTTTTAAGCATGTCAAAGCCGACTTTAATTTCTTCTACCGGATCGGCGGCGAGCGATACGCGAATCGTGTCGCCAATGCCATCCATTAGCAGCATGCCAAGGCCAATCGATGACTTCACCGTACCAGAGCGCAGGCCGCCGGCTTCGGTAATGCCTAGATGGAGTGGCTGCTCGATACGGGTAGCCAGGTCGCGGTACGCTGCTACCGCCATAAACACATCTGAGGCTTTGACGCTGACTTTAAATTCCTGGAAATCAAGACGATCCAGGTAATCAATATGGCGCATGGCCGACTCCACTAACGCTGCGGGAGTGGGCTCGCCATACTTTTTCTGTAGGTCTTTTTCCAGCGACCCGGCATTGACGCCAATACGAATCGGTATGCCGTTATCGCGGGCAGCATTAACAACCGCACGTACGCGATCTTCGCGGCCAATGTTACCTGGGTTAATACGCAAGCAGTCGACACCTAGTTCGGCGACACGCAGGGCAATTCTGTAGTCAAAATGAATGTCTGCCACCAGTGGGACATCGACACGCTGCTTAATTTTGCCAAAACTTTCAGCGGCGTCCATATCGGGTACCGAAACGCGGACAATATCGGCTCCCGCTTTTTCTAACTGCTGAATTTGTGCCACGGTGGCATCGACGTCCAGCGTATTTGTGTTGGTCATGCTCTGAACGGCAATAGGTGCATCACCACCTACAGCCACATTGCCAACGTGAATTTGACGCGAGAAGCGGCGTTTAATCGGAGAAGGGGCGTGCATAAGACGGGTCACTCTCCCAGGGTAAAGCGGGCAACATTATTGGCACCGGCGCGCTGGACAAGGTTAACGGCCTCGCCTTCATAGCGCAGCTCTACGCCGGTGGCATTGCCGATAGTTAAACGAAAAGGCGGTTCGCCCTCAACACTTGCTGTGGTGCCAGGCGTTTGCAGACCAACGAACACTCGCTGGTTATTGGCATCAAAAATCTCAGTCCACGACTGCTCATTAAACGTAAGTTCAAGCAGGTTTGGGTTTGTTGCGGGCGCTGTTTCAGCTGTGTTGTCTTCACTGTCAGTGGCGGAGTCCGCTTGTTCAGCTGTATCTGCAGAGGTGAGCTCAGCAGCTTCTGCCCCTTCGGAAGACGTAGACGACTCAGATGCCGACTCAATGGCAGCCGTTGCGGCGTTAGCCGCTCCCTCATCGACTCCCTCGGCTGTGCCGGTTTGTTGTGCTGTTGCGGTGCTCGGAAGCTGAGGTGTGGCAACCAGCGTTTGTTCAGTCGGTGTTGCATTGTCGGCTGGCGTACCCGTGGAACCACCCTCATCTTCTACAGAAGGGTTACTTCCCATGCTGGGGGGTTCGCTGCCGCCACGGCTTTGCCACCACATGACCGTGACGGCAATCAAGGCAACAATCACTAGCAGGGTGACTAGCTTAAATAACCAAGCGCCAATACGGGATGGTGGCCGGGTGACTGACACTGGAGCCACCCGACGATCTGTCTCTGTACTCCCATGGTTAGCTTGGTAGGCCTCAAGTACTAGACGATCATCCATGCCCAGGTATTTTGCATAAGCACGTAAATAGCCCCGGCGATAAGCGGCAACAGGGATTTCTTCGTAGTTATCTTGTTCTAAACCGTCGACAACCGCTGGGCGTAAATTAAGCGCCCGTGCGGCATCGGTAAGCGGTACGCCGAGTGCTTCGCGTTGGCGTGAGAGAAGCTCGCCAGGTGTTGCAGTTGGGCTAGAGGTCGTAACATTATCGTGTGATTGTGTATCGCTCATAGCTGAGCATCCTTCAATAATTAGGTGGTCAGGGCACCGTTAGTCAATATTCAATAAGCGCTGGTAGTTCGCAGCCGCAGCGTGATCACCACGGGCGTGGGCGATATCGATCGCCATTTCCAACGCGACTGGATCTTGCCCGGCCAGCTGCAAGTAGCGCTGCAGCGGCTCCCAGGCTTGACCATAATTGCCCTGTGAAACTTCAAGTTCGGCTAATAATAAATATCCACGCAGGCTACGTGGATCAATGCTCACTGCGCGCAATAAGCGTTTGCGCGCTTCATCAATGTCATCGGCTGCCAAATAGCACTGCCCTAGGTTAGTAAATAGCTGGGCACGATTGGCATATTGGGCATCGTGAGATGCTATTTCTAACTGTTCGCAAGCGGCGTTGAACTGCCCCTGCTGATATAAAAACGCCGCGTAATTATTACGCGCACGTGTCAAAGAAGGTGCTGTGTTAATCGCTTGCTGAAAATAGTGATTTGCAAGCTCATTTTCACTCTGCTGTTGATAGACCAGCGCAAGCGCCTGAAGTGCCTCGGCATTGCGTGGATTAATTTCAAGCGCACGATCAAGCGCGCTGAGCGCACGGGTTAGGTTGTCGCGTTCTAGGTAAGCAACTCCTAGTTGGGTGTAAGCGTCTGCAGCGTCATCGTCAGCCTGAGAAGACGTGCTGCCTGACGTGGCACAGCCAGCTAACAACATGCTGCTTACTAGCACGCACAGCATGTGAACCCGGGGTGGGTAAAAGCGCCAGCGGTGACTGATCATGTACACCCTCTTATAACAACCATTTTGCAGTGATTTGACGCGTTGTTATGTGACAACATTTGCGTATGTGGCGGTTTGAAAATGTGTCCATCAAAGCGCCGCGCTCGATGGAAGTCAAGATAACAACGGTTTAGTCTGCGTCAAGCTGTACGGACTGAATATAGCGTGCACTTCGCTTAGTGCGGTCTTTCACCTTTCCTACCAGTTGGCCACAAGCAGCGTCGATATCATCGCCCCGCGTAATGCGTACGGTAGCGTTATAACCCAGATCGTATAGCCATTGCTGAAAGCGCATCACTTGGTTACGAGAGGGCTTTTCGTAGCCTGAATTAGGGAACGGGTTGAACGGTATCAGGTTGATTTTACAGGGTAGCTCTTTTAACAGCGCCGCCAGTTGCTCAGCATGCTCCTGCTGATCATTCACATCTCTAATGAGCGTATATTCGATAGTCACCTGACGGTTATCCGGGCATTTGGATAGATAACGGTGGCAGGCATCCAGAAGCGCGCGGATATTATATTTACGGTTAATCGGTACCAGCTCGTTGCGTAGCTCATCAGTAGAAGCGTGCAACGAAATGGCTAAACTCACGTCGATCTCATCGCCAAGCTTATCTATCATCGGCACAACGCCGGATGTGGAAAGCGTGACGCGGCGTTTGGAAAGTCCATAGCCATTGTCGTCGAGCATCAGCTTCATTGCTGGCACGACGTTATCAAAGTTGAGCAGCGGCTCACCCATGCCCATCATGACTACGTTAGTCACCGGACGATTAGCGGTATCGCGGCGCGGGCCTACGCTACGCTGGGCGACCCAAACCTGGCCGATGATTTCGGCAGCGGTCAGGTTGCGCTGGAAGCCTTGTTTGCCCGTTGAGCAAAAACTGCAGTCTAACGAGCAGCCTACCTGTGAAGAGACGCATAGCGTTCGGCGTTTGCCGTTTTCCGCAGGAATCAGCACCGTTTCCACATAGCTGCCATCTTCTACTTCCAGGACCCACTTGCGTGTGCCGTCGCTGGAAGTGCCTTCATAGACGACGCCAGGGCCACGAATCTCAGCCAGCCGAGCCAGTTTTTCTCGCAGCGGTTTGGATAGATTCGTCATGGCAGCAAAGTCATCGCTACCTTCCTGGTGAATCCACTTCATTAGCTGGGCAGCGCGAAACTTCTTTTCGCCAATCGACAAAAAGAAGTCCTCCATCTGCTCGCGAGACATGCCCAGCAGGTTCTGGCGCTCTGGCGCGTTAGTGGCGGCAGGTTCGCTTTTGGTCGAGGAGATAGAGGTAGGCGTATGTTGAGCTACGGTAGTGGTCATGGCGGTCAGCGTTCAGAGAAAAGGCGGGGGCATAGCCCCCGCGAAAATGGCCGGCAACGGATGTTGAATCGGCGGCACGCTTGGTTTAGCGCGGGCAAATTTCGTCGTTACCGAAGAAGTAGCTAATTTCGCGCTCAGCGCTTTCCGGAGAATCAGAACCATGGACAGCGTTTGCGTCGATTGTTTCCGCAAAGTCAGCGCGGATAGTGCCGGGTGCCGCTTCTTTCGGGTTAGTAGCACCCATCAGGTCACGGTTTTTAGCGATAGCGCCTTCGCCTTCCAGTACCTGCACAACAACCGGACCAGAGGTCATGAAGCCAACCAGGTCTTTAAAGAAAGGACGCTCTTTATGTTCGGCGTAGAAACCGCCTGCTTTTTCTTCAGAAAGATGAACCATCTTCGCAGCAACAACTTTCAAGCCTGCTTTTTCAAAGCGAGAAATGATGTCGCCAATCGCGTTTTTAGCAACGGCATCAGGCTTGATAATAGAAAGAGTACGTTCAATTGCCATGGTGGAATCTCCTTAAGAGGCATAAAGCAGAAGTGCCGCCCCGGAAAGCCGAGGCGGCGCAGGAAAAAAGAGTCGGCAGGGCTGCTGTGCATTACCGATTGCCGAGTGGCCGCGATTATAGCGCCTCAAGGGGGTGATGAATACCGGTGATGCAGCGCTAAACGTTTAGACCGTGAAGCTTTCGCCACAGCCACACTCATCTTTAACGTTGGGATTGTTGAAGCGGAAAAAGCGATTCAGCCCTTCGCTTACATAGTCCACTTCACTGCCGTTGAGTATTTCTAGCGCGTCTGGCGCGATATACACGCTGGCGCCGTGCTCTTCAAAGCGAATTTCGTCATCACTTACGTCATCGGCAAAGTCGAGTACGTAACTATAGCCTGAGCAGCCGCTAGGTTTTACAGAAACGCGCAGCCCAAGCCCCTGGCCACGCTCATCGAGAACGTGACGGATTTGCTGAGCAGCAGCGGGGGTAATGTTGAGAGTTGCCATCGGGCGTCCTCCTTCAAGAAGTCGGTAGGCTGATTGCCAACAGTGGCATCAGCCGTTTAACGCGTTGAGCGTAGTCCGCTCAACGCGTGGCGCAGTAGTGTCAGCGCATGATCAATGTCGGCGTCAGTGGTGAAACGCCCAAAACTAAAACGTAGCGATGAGAGTGCAAGGGCGCGCGGTGTGCCGATTCCCAATAAAACGTAGGAAGGATCAACGCTAGCAGAGTTACAAGCAGACCCAGTTGACACAGCAACATCGCGCAGCGCCATCAATAGAGATTCACCGTCTACCCCTTTAAATGCTAGGTTTAAAATATTGGGAACGGCATTTTCCAGCGGAGAGTTGGCGAAGACGTCATCAACATCTTCTAGCCCTTTTAGGAAGCGCGCGTGTAGCTGGGCGATATGGGCTTGATCTTCCTGGTGATGGTGTTGCATTAGCGCAAACGCTTCACCCATGCCGGCAATTTGATGGGTCGGAAGTGTGCCAGAGCGCATGCCCCGCTCGTGGCCGCCACCATGGATAAGTGCTTCTATGCGTATATCTGGATGGCGTTTGACGTAAAGCGCACCAACGCCTTTGGGGCCATAAACTTTATGCCCAGACAGCGACATTAGATCAATTTGTTGCGCCACCACATCTAACGGAATGCGTCCTACAGCTTGGGCCGCATCGGTGTGAAAAACAGCCCCGAACTCATGGGCAACCTCTGCCAGCGCGGCAATATCATTAATGCTACCCAATTCGTTATTGACCGCCATTAATGACACGAGTGTCGTGTCGTCTCGCATGGCAGCGCGCAGTTGTTCTGGCGTGGTGCGCCCGTCTCGCCCAGGCGTGAGCCACGTCACTTCAAAACCTTCGCTTTCCAGGGCGCTGGCAGTATCCACTATCGCTTTGTGCTCAATGGTGGACGTTACCAGATGCATACCGCGCTCACGATTGGCGCGCATATAGCCGATCAACGCTAGATTGTTGGCCTCAGTGGCACCGCTGGTCCAAACCACCTCACGTGGGTCTGCGTTAATCGTATCGGCGACTTGACGGCGAGCCTGCTCTACCACCTGTTCCGCCTGCCAGCCCAGCATGTGGCTGCGCGAGGCAGGATTGGCGAACAGCTGATCAACGGTTAAATAGCGCTGCATGACGTCGGCCACACGGGTATCGACCGGCGTGGTCGCGGCATAGTCCAAATAAATCGGCAGCGAAGGGGAGGAGGTCATCGTCATAGAGTCCAACGTGCAGTGAAAGCCGTTAAGGGGATGAGGCGAGAATGCCAGCTTCTACGCGCTGCTTTTGCCGAGAGGCAATGCGTATAACATCGGGGCGCTGCATCAGTTGTGCAAGGCTGGTGTCATCAAGGAAGTTACGAATCTGCCCTGATAGATCACACCACAGGTGGTGGGTTAGGCAGGTGTCGCCTTGTTGGCAGTCTGAAAGCCCTTGGCAGCGTGTTGCATCCACGGTCTCATTAACGGCATCAATCACTTGGGAAACGCTGATGTCTTCGGCTGGTTTAGCCAGCAAATAGCCGCCACCAGGACCACGCACGCTGCTAACTAGACCCGCTCGGCGCAGGCGTGCAAATAGTTGCTCAAGATAAGAGAGCGAAATTTCCTGACGCTGAGAAATATCCCCCAAGCTGGTCGGGCCTTGGGGAGTATTTATCGCCAAATCGAGCATGGCGGTAACGGCGTAACGGCCTTTAGTGGTCAAGCGCATGACAGGCACCTCGACGCTGAACCTCAGCGCACTTACGGCAAATGTAACGCCATTATGGAAATCCTGAGTGCTTTGGTCAACTATTGCGCGATGTCGTTGAGTCAGAGGTTGAATCAGCCGCTGCATCAGATGGCGAGTTAGCCGTTGAATCAGGAGCGGTTTGCTGCGTACTGGCGGCTGCTGTCTCGGTCGCCTCGGCGTTGGCTTTTGGCTCGGAACTGTGTTTGCCAACCCCTGGGCAGCCTGTGTCATTTTCATCAAGAATGTCGGCGAAATCTTCATCGCGCAGAGCCGGGAGTTGGCCGTCGCGATAGCTGGCATCCAATTGACGCAGTGTCGAGCACATACGCTCAATGCGTTCATCTACGGCGTGCATGTGATCAAGCATCGCCTGCATCGAGCGTGCCACAGGGTCGGGCATATCCTGGCTTACACCATAAGCATCGAAGCCAAATTTTTGGCAAATTGCTTCGCGGCGAGCCGGGTCGACATCTAATGCTTCCTCGACATCGGGGTCGGCGCGTTTAACGATTTTGCCAGGAATGCCCACCACCGTAGCGCCGGATGGCACTTCTTTGGTGACCACGGCATTAGAGCCAATTTTAGCCCCCGCGCCTACAGTGAACGGGCCAAGAATCTTAGCGCCAGCGCCAACAATAACGCCATCTTCTAACGTAGGGTGACGCTTGCCCTTATTCCAACTGGTGCCGCCTAAGGTAACGCCTTGATAAAGGGTTACGTTATCGCCGACTAACGCTGTTTCACCAATCACTACGCCCATGCCGTGATCAATAAAGAAACGGCGGCCAATAGTGGCGCCTGGGTGAATCTCAATGCCGGTCAGCCAGCGGGAAAACGTCGATAGCGTTCGCGCCAACCATTTAAAATTTTTCTTCCATAGCCAGTGGCTGCAGCGGTGAAGCAGCAGGGCGTGCAGGCCGGGATAGTTGGTCAGCACCTCAAGAGAGTTACGTGCCGCTGGGTCGCGGTCGAATACGCTATTAATGTCTTCACGCAGGCGTTGAAACATGGGTGATCCTTGGGCGTTAAAGGGCGGCAATCATAAGTTCTTGAGATATGGTGCTTGGAATATGGTGCTTGGAATATAGATAGTTAGTGCAATGCAGCGCTTAAAAAAACGATGTTGGGGCGCACCGATGCGACTTCAAGCTTCGGTTGCCCAGGCCGCAGCGGTGGTCAGCGCTATGGACGATGTTTGTCTGTCGCTTTTTCGGTTGCCGAAAGAATGCCACGCAGAATATTCATCTCCATTTTTTCAGGACGAGCACGTAGGTACAGGCGACGCAATCTCGCCATCAGTTGGCGCGGCTGTGCGGGGTCATGAAACTCAATGGCTATCAGCGTGCGCTCCAAATGCTCAAAGTAGCGCTCTAGTTCGGCATGGGTAGCCAGCGCATCATCCGTCTCTTCAGCGGTGGCGCTATCCTGTTGGGTTAGCCATGCCATACGGCACTCATAGGCAATCACCTGAACGGCAGCGGCCAGGTTTAGCGAGCTGAAATCTGCATTGGTGGGAATATGCACGTGGGCATGGCAACGCTGCAGCTCGGCATTGGTTAAGCCGCTGTCCTCGCGGCCAAACACCAGCGCGACACGTGCATTGTCGGGCTGGCATTCGCTGGGCAAGCGCTCTGCTAGCTCGCGTGGGGAAATCATTGGCCAGGGCAGCGTGCGCGAACGAGCGCTAGCGCCCACGGCAAGCGTGCAGTCAGCAACGGCGTCTTCAAGAGAGGCGTGGACTTTTGCCTGATGAAGCAGGTGGTCGGCTCCCGAGGCGCGGGAAATGCTGTCTTGGGTAATCACTTCACAGCGCGGCGCCACCAGGGCTAAATCTGCTAAGCCCATGTTGTGCATGGCGCGGGCGACGCCGCCAATATTACCAGGATGGCTAGTGCCAATAAGAACAATACGGATGCGCTCAAGCATAATGGGCTCGGTAGTCAAGTACGGAAAACGCGCAGTTTAGCATGAGTCGATAGCATGCCCGAGGGGGCTCTGTTAGAATTGCCCGCCAAAGCAGTCCTGCCACTGCCTCCGTTCTTTAACATCACTGTGACAAGGCCCGATCATGAATCCTATGGTCCAATTTACGCTGCGCGCTGCGCGTGGCGCTGTTGAACACTTTTTACGTGTTCGTGAACGCATTGAAAATGCTCACGATGAATTTAACCTCGACCGCTTGCTAGAAGACACCGCTCGCAAAGCAGAGGCCACCATTGTTCAGCAACTGCAGCGTGGGTATCCCCTGCACGGCTTCAGTGGCCGCTATACGCCTCATAAAGCGGGTGAAGGCGAAGGCGCTGATATCGTCTGGAAAATTGAACCAATGCACGGCTATTCCAATTTAGCGGTGGCAGGTAAGGGCTTTGCTCTCTCAGTGGTGTGTCTCGTCAAAGATCGCCCCGAACACGCGGTAATTATCTGTCCGTTTTCTGACGATGAGTATATCGCCAGCCGCGGCCGCGGTGCTCAGCACAACGATAAGCGCATGCGTGTAAGCAAACCTACCGCCATTAGCGGTACGCGGATAGCGATGAGCCTGCCAGAAACCTGGTTGCGCCCCAGTCATTTGCCAGCTTACCTGACCATTACTCAGCAATTAGCCCCCCAAGTGGAAGCCATGTTGGCATCTGGCAGCGGCCTGCTGGATATTTGCGAGCTTGCCTGTGGGCGTGTGGACAGTGTCTTTGTTCTGGGTCTTGAAGAGCAGGATATGCAGGTGGGAACGCTATTGCTGAAAGAGGCCGGTGCGTTGATGGGCACGCCTGACGGCAAGCCGACAGTGAACGCTGAAGGTCAACTGATGGCCGCTGGTCCGCGTCTGTACAAAGCCTTGATTAAACAATTGGCACCGCATTTTTAAGCGTTAAAAAGCGATGTAGTTATTAAATGATGTAATTAAAAAGCCCCGCTGGTTTTTTCGCCAGCGGGGCTTTTTTTACGCGCCAATCAACGTGTCGGCGCGATAGAGCGGCTGTTTACGGCAGCTCTTCTTCCTCTTCATCCGTCTCTTTCTTGGTGGGGATAAGGTCTTCCCGTGAAAGCTTGAGCGGAATCAGTAACGCACCTGAGATATAAATTGATGAGAACGTACCCACCACGATGCCAATTAACAGCGCAATAGCGAAGTTCTCGATCATGTCGCCGCCTAATAGCAGCAGCGCCAGCAATACCAGCACCGTAGTACCAGAGGTGGCGAGCGTGCGGGACAGGGTGGCATTGATCGCTTCGTTGAAGATTTGCGGCATATCATCAATACGCGATGTTCGAATAGTCTCGCGGATACGGTCATAGACAACAATCGTATCGTTTAGCGAGTAGCCGATAACGGCCAAAATCGCTGCCAGAACCGTTAGATCGAACTCCAACTTGAACAGCGCGAAGACGCCAACAACAATGATGACATCGTGCAGCAAGGCTAGCAGGGCACCAAGAGCAAACTTGTATTGAAAGCGGAAGGCAACGTAAAGCATCACCACGCCCAATGCCACTAGAAGGCCTAAGCCGCTTTGGTCGCGAAGTTGGTCGCCTACCTGTGCACCGACAAACTCGGCCCGCACAAGATTAACGCTATCGCCATTGGCACGTAGCAGACTGACAACGTCGTTACCGACATCCGCATCGAACGCCTGTTGAATGCGGATAAGTATTTCTGTTGATGCGCCAAACGTTTGCACCGACACGTCTTGGAAACCACTGTCTTCGAGCAATTGGCGAATCGCGTCTAAGGAAGGGACTGCGCCGTAGCGCACTTCCACCAGGGTGCCGCCGGTGAAGTCCAGTCCGAGATTTAGCTGCTGAAAAATAATCGCGCCAATCGAGATGATTAGCATCAAGGCAGAGACGATAAACGCAAGGTTGCGCCGCCCCATAAAGTCGATTCGCAGTTGTGATAGGGGTTTCATTACCACCTCTTAAATTCTGGGCTAAGCACGTGGTTCAGATCCATGCTTTTCAAATCTATGCCATTTAGATCCATGTGTTTAAATCCACAGCTTTTTGACGGGCTTGCTGCCATAGGTCAGGTTGACCATGGCGCGCGTTACCAGTAGTGCCGTGAACATGGATGTCAAAATGCCAATGGAGAGCGTAACGGCAAACCCTTTCACTGGGCCGGTACCGATCGAGAACAGAATCACCGCTACCAGCAGCGTGGTGATGTTGGCATCCACGATAGAAGTGAAAGCGCGCTCGTAGCCCGCATGGATTGCTTGCTGAATCGACATGCCGTTGCGCAATTCTTCACGTATACGCTCGAATATCAGCACGTTGGCATCAACTGCCATGCCTAGCGTCAGCACAATCCCGGCAATGCCTGGTAGTGTTAACGTAGCGCCCAGCATCGACATAACCGCGACGAGCAGCGTTAGGTTTAGCGCTAGGGCGATGTTGGCAAATACCCCAAACACTTTGTAGCGCACCAGCATAAACAGCACGACCAGTAACAAGCCGATTTGTACCGATAGCAGGCCACGCTCAATGTTTTCGGCACCCAGGCTTGGTCCAATAGTACGTTCCTGGACAAAGTAGATAGGGGCGGCCAGTGAACCAGAGCGGAGCAGAAGGGCAAGCTCAGCAGCTTCAGTCGGTGAGTCTAAGCCGGTAATGCGGAAGCTATTGCCCAGTGCGCTTTGGATGGTGGCAAGGCTGATCAAGCCGCGTTCGACGTAGGGCTCGCGAATAATCGTTTCTTCGCCCGTTTCGGGGTCGATTTCTACGCGATCTTCGCTTTTATGTTCAATGAACAATACCGCCATATTGCGACCGATGTTGGTTCGCGTGGCGCGGTTCATTAACGTGCCGCCGGTGCCGTCCAAGTTAATGTTGACCTGTGGGCGACCATTTTCATCAAAGCTATTGCTGGCACTGGATACGCTATCACCGGTAATAATGACATCGCGCATCAGCTCTGCCGAGCGTGCTGGGTCGTTACGGAATTCTAGACGTTCGGTTTCCGTGTCAGGCGTGTCGTTGCGAGCTTCCAGGCGAAACTCTAGGTTTGCCGTTGCACCCACAATGCGCTTTGCAGCCACGGTATCTTGAACGCCGGGCAGTTCAACAACGATTTGACTAGGCCCTTGGCGTTGAACCATCGGCTCAGCGACGCCCAGCTCGTTTACGCGGTTGCGTAGCGTGGTTAAGTTTTGATTGATCGCATAGTCCTGAATCTCGTTGACCGTTTGGTCGCTGAGCGTCATGACTAGGTTGGAAGCACGACCATCGCCTTCATTGCTGTATTCAAAATTAGGGAAGTCGCGGCTAATCAAGCGCCGGGCAGTATCGCGGTCTTCTGCACTGCCAAAGCCGATTGAAAGTGAACGCTCGTCGATGGTGGTATTGCGATAGCGAATGCGCTCCCCACGTAGCAGTTCACGCATGGCGCTGGCATTCACTTCCAAGCGCTGGGTAAGGGCGGCATCCATATCTACTTCGAGTAAGAAGTGCACGCCTCCACGTAAATCGAGGCCCAGTGTCATGGGAGATGCGGAAAAGGCTTGCAGCCAACCAGGGGTGGCGTCAGCGAGGTTGAGTGCGACAGTCGCGTCACTACCCAATACATCTGCGGCAATATCGCGGGCGTCTAGCTGATCATCATCACTCTGAAGGCGAATCAGCCATTGGCCATTCGTTTCTTCAATGGCTTTAATGCCGATATCGCTATCAATGAGCGCTTCTTCAACGCGGGATATTTGCCGTTCATCCAGCGAGTCGCCCTGGGCATCGCTAACCTGGATGGCGGGATCTGCGGGGAATAAATTGGGAAGCGAATAGATAAGGCCAACCACCAGGACGACCAGTATCAGCAGATACTTCCACAGGGGGTAACGGTTGAGCATGCAAGCCCTGCCTTCAATTACAAACGGAATTGCTGTGCACGGACAGACCGCGCACAGCAAAGTTCACCATCGTGGCTACCATGTCACCCCTGCCGGGGTGGCTGGCACTGGATCGGCAGGGGGGAGATGCAGGCGTTAGATGGACTTAATAGTGCCTTTAGGAAGTACGGCAGCAACGGCATTTTTCTGCACGTTAACTTCGGTGCCTTCAGAAACTTCCAGCGTTAGGAACTCATCACTAACTTTGGTAACACGACCAACAAGACCGCCACCGATGACGACTTCATCGCCTTTGGCCAAGCCAGTAACCAGCTGTTTGTGCTGCTTAGCGCGCTTTGCCTGGGGGCGCCACAGCAGGAAGTAAAAAATCAGCACAAAACCAACCAGCATGACAATTTGCGCGATGCCACCGCCGGCAGCGGCTTCTTGGGCATGGGCTGGTGAGATGAAGAAATCCAGCATTGCAGAGAACTCCTGGGTTAGAAAACTCAATGGGTGAACCGATTAAACCACCCGCCAATGGCGGATGGCGATTAATTCGCTAGGGGAGGCACTGGCAGGCCGCGCTGGGCATAAAAGCCTTCCACAAAGGTCGTCAATGTACCCGCTTCGATTGCCGCGCGCAAATCAGCCATTACCCGCTGGTAGTAGCGTAAGTTATGGATGGTATTGAGCATGGAACCCAGCATTTCGTTACAACGATCCAGGTGGTGCAAGTAGCCCCGTGAGAAATTCTTACAGGTATAGCAGTCACACTCGGCATCAAGCGGTTGGGTATCGAAGCGGTGCTTGGCGTTACGGATCTTGACCGTACCCTCTGAGGTAAACAGGTGGCCGTTGCGCGCATTACGGGTAGGCATCACGCAATCGAACATGTCGACACCGCGACGTACGCCTTCTACCAAGTCTTCTGGTTTGCCAACGCCCATCAGGTAGCGAGGGGTGTCGTCCGGCATCCACGTCGGTAGATAATCAAGCACCTTGATCATCTCTTCTTTGGGTTCGCCTACCGACAGACCGCCAATGGCCAAGCCATCAAAGCCAATCTCGAGCAGCCCTTTTAGTGAGCGTTCGCGAAGTTCAGGGTGCATGCCGCCTTGAATAATGCCGAACAGCGCTGAAGGTGAATCCCCATGAGCATCGCGTGAGCGTTTCGCCCAACGTAGCGAAAGCTCCATGGATTTTTCGGCTTCTTCAAAGGTGGCTGGGTACGGTGTGCACTCGTCGAAGATCATCACCACGTCAGAGCCCAACGAGCGCTGCACGGCCATGGATTCTTCCGGCCCCATGAACACCTTGCTGCCATCGACCGGTGAACGGAAGTGAACGCCTTGCTCGGTAATTTTGCGCATTTCGCCTAAGGAAAAAACCTGAAAACCGCCGGAATCGGTCAGGATAGGTTTGTCCCATTGGGCAAAATCATGCAAGTCGCCATGGGCTTCAATTACGTCGGTGCCTGGGCGCAGCCATAGGTGAAAGGTGTTGCCGAGAATGATTTCTGCGCCAATCTCTTTCACGGAGTCTGGTGTCATGCCCTTCACCGTGCCGTAGGTACCTACCGGCATAAAGGCCGGGGTTTCGACAGTGCCGCGGGGGAAGTGCAGGCGCCCCCGGCGCGCACGGCCATCGTCGGCTAGGCGCTCAAAGCGCATAAAACATTCGTTTCGCATCTAAATAACTCGTCAATAATCGGTTAAGGCGCTGGACGTATCGTGTTTAGCGGGTCAGCAGCATGGCATCGCCATAACTAAAGAACGCGTAGCGCTCGTCAACTGCCGTGCGGTATGCCCGCATCATGTGGTCATAGCCGGCAAATGCAGAGACCAGCATCAACAGGGTCGACTCGGGCAGGTGGAAATTAGTTATCAGAGCATCCACACAGCGCCATTCGTAGCCAGGGTAGATAAAGATATCGGTGTCGCCGCTGTAGGGGGCGATCTGGCCGTCGCTACTTTTCAGGCAAGCGCTTTCTAAGCAGCGCACGCTGGTAGTGCCGACGGCAATGACCCGTTTCCCCGCAGCCTGAGTGTCACGCACTTGTTGACAGGCGGTCTCAGACACCTCAATCCACTCGCTATGCATATGGTGTTCAAGGATGTTGTCGACGCGTACTGGCTGAAAGGTGCCAGCGCCGACGTGCAAGGTCACAAAGGCACTGTTAACGCCTTTCTCGGCCAGGGCATCCAGCAACGGTTGGTCAAAGTGAAGCCCCGCGGTAGGCGCTGCTACTGCACCGTCGCGGCGGGCATACACGGTTTGATAGCGTTCCCGATCACTCAGCTCATCGTCACGGGTGATATAGGGCGGCAGTGGCATATGGCCGTGCTTTTCAAGCAGCGCAATCATTGGTGTGTCGCCTAAAAAGCGCAGCTCAAACAGTGCATCGCGGCGGCCTTCAACCACCGCATGAATGTCGCCTTCAAAGATCAACTCGGTGCCTGGCTTGGGCGATTTGCTCGAACGAATATGCGCCAAACCACGGTGGCTATCCAACGGGCGCTCCAGCAGCATTTCTACTTTACCGCCGCTAGCTTTGTGGCCGTGCAGGCGTGCTGGAATGACGCGCGTATCATTGAATACCAGCAAGTCGCCGGGTTCGAGTAGTTCAAATAAATCAGGAAACCGGCGATGCTCAAGCGCGCCGCTCTGGCCATCCACGCATAGCAAACGGCAGTCGCTGCGCTGCTCAGAAGGGTAGCGAGCAATTAGCTCGTCGGGTAGCTCGAAATGAAAATCCGCGCGCTGCATGGAAATGGCTCTTATCAGTGGTCAAACAGGCGGCATAGGATAGCGCTTTAGATAGATAAAGTCAGTCAATGTGATTGACCTGTGAGGTTATCTACGTATAATGCGCAGCCATTGCCGGTGTGGCGGAATTGGTAGACGCAGCGGATTCAAAATCCGCCGCCTTTACGGGTGTGCCAGTTCGAGTCTGGCCACCGGCACCAAATTCAAGGGCTTAGCGATTTATCGCTAAGCCCTTTTTTGTGTCTGTTTACCGTTGTGGTTAGGGCATGATCGCAATTATTTAGCAGTGACCGCATTGCCCAGCGCCGTCCAATCGTTTGTCGTGCATGGGCAAATAATGGCTATAGATCAGACGTCTGCGCGATAATTGACGGGCACCCAGTCAAACATCGTGCTGTCTTCGACCACGTATCCGATGCCTGGGAATGCGATATGGCAACCAGCTACCATGTACTTCTCCGCTACCGCTTCGGCAAAGGCCGCTTCGCGAGTGATGACAGCCTGGTCCGGGTCAACATCAAAGGCAATCGCCACGCCTGGTTCGTCGAATTGAATGACATCGCCATGCGTGATATCGCCCCAGTAGACGAATTTTTCGCCTTTGCTTTCAAACCATAAGGCACTGTGACCAGGGGTATGGCCTGGGCGATGGGTTGAATTAATCACGCCTGGAATGGCTGGCATATCCGTGTCGTAGGTTCTAAGCGTGTCGCTGTCGATATAGGGCTTGGTTGACGAGACCGCCTGATCAAAGAACTGCTTGGCGTCGTCTGGGGCCTTGTCACGATTTTCGGCACTAAGCCAATACTCCGCATCCAGTTTTGGTACATGGACCATCGCGTTGGCAAACACTTTGTTGCCATTCAGGACAAGTCCACCGACATGGTCGGGGTGAATGTGGGTAATTACCACATCATCGATCTGATCGGGATGATAGCCCGATGCGATGATATTGCTTGTCAGTTTGCCCAAGGCTGGGCCCATCAGATCACCGGTTCCTGCATCCAGAAGAATCAGCCGATCACCGAAATTCAGCAGATAGGCATTAACTGACAGATGGGTTGGCGTGCCTTGAAACGCATTGGCAAGTGCTGTGCGAGCCTGTTCGGGGGTGATATTCAGGTAAAGGTCGGCGATCGGAAACAGGCCCGTACCATCCGAGAGTGCGGTGACTTCGACATCACCCACCATTAAGCGGTAATAGCCTGGCGCCTGCGTGCCAACTAGCGGTGCACTGGCTGCAGCGTGTAATGGGATGAAAACGGTGCTGGCGGCTGCACCAACGGCCATAGCAGCAAGCGAACCTTTAAGCATATCTCTGCGTGACAGCATAAAAACACCCTCTCTCAATCAATCAACAGGCCAGAATTCAACCGGCGGTTTGTAACGCCATGAGGAAAAGGTATATTCCCATTGGTCAGCAATCAAATCGATGCCAATCATGGATAATATTGATCATTTCAATTTACGCTCCTTCGACCTCAATCTTATGGTCGCGTTTGACGCAATGATGCAAGAGCTGAGTGTCACCAAATCTGCCGAGAAACTCCGTATTGGTCAGTCGGCAATGAGTCATAATTTATCGACACTGCGGATGTTATTGCAGGACGATCTTTTCGTTCGTGTCGGGCAGAAAATGCAGCCAACGGCCAAAGCCCGAGCGCTGGCTGGGCCGGTGCGAGTAGCGTTGACACAGGCGCAAAATGCGCTTCAGTCATCGGATAGTTTTGAGCCGCAAACAGCAGACCGGATTTTTCGGGTGGGTATTGCCAGTGAAATGGAGATGGTTCTGCTACCTGCCTTGATGGATCGGTTGCAATCAACGGCACCGGGGGTTCGGCTGCTAAGCCGTGCGATTACGGTCGAAACAGTGGATATGATGATGGATTCGGGCGAAATTGATTTGGCTATTGGCTGTAAACAGTCTCGTCATCTAGGAGAGATCCTGTTCGAATCTAACATAGCATGCTGCTTTAATGCCGATCTCTGTCGATTGGTACCGCCATTATCGCGTGACGATTATCTTGGCGCACGGCATGCTGTTCTGTCCCAGACGGCAAATGTCGCGGGCTGTGTTGGTGATGCTTTGGAAGCATTGGGAATAGAGCTCAATGTCATCTTAGCGGCGCCTGATTTTATGCCGCTGCTTGCTGCAGCACGCAATGCACCTGTCGTGGCAACAGTGCCTAGAAGGATTGCCGTGCAGTATGCACCGTTATTCGGGCTTGCATTTTGTGAAATGCCGATTTCACTTAATTTCCCACCGGTAACTATGAATTGGGCGATATGGACGGACAAGGATGTCGGACTGAGTTGGTTGCGAGATCAAATCAGGTTAGTGATTGACGATATCTCTCGGAGTTAATTGGCCATTACTGCATAGTAATTCATGAAAGCTTGCTGAATACAGCTCCCATTGAAAAGCCGACATTCGCTTCCCCAAAAGCATATCGCAGCGGGCTGAGAGCTAATGAGGGGGGGGAAGTCTGCTTTTTACGATCTCTTTTCATCTGGCCGTTCTTTTCGGCTGATTCCATTGCGTGCTACCGCGTTTCAGTGGTGGCGATGCGTCTAATGCTCTGTTACCGCTATATAACCAGCCTTTTTCAGGGTTTGGCTAATACTTCTTTGTGGAATACTTAGGCCTATTTTTCTAATGCGTCTGATAAGCACAGTGTACGTGCAGGCGTGTGGGCGATATACGCCAACCAGATATAAAAACGATTAGGCGCCAAGCGCCTGCGAACTTTCAGTGGAGAAGTGCTCAATGGCGATATCATCAGCCGATATTCTTAAGTCGACCCAGCCTGGCGTGATGAACGGCCACCTGCTCAATGGCGTCAGGGTGAGTTCAGTGGACTCACAGGGCGACTGGCAAGCGTTCGCTGACACCCAAGAGGGTGTGGCGCGCATAGAAATACCGACTGATCCGCAGGCACGCCTTGCTTTCGTTCGCCGTTGGATGGCGAAAAACCAAAAAGTGTTGAAGCGTGGTGGAATGGCGGCAACGCTAGTACTGCCGCTGATGGCTCAGCAGGCGATGGCTGATGACATGGTCGCTGTTAATGACCTGCAAGGGGTTGATGAGGTTATTCGCCAGCCTAATGGCAGCCTGACATTGGTAATGGATAACGGCCAACGTATTTATCTAGCGGCTGCCGATGTTGAACTTGAGGGCGGCCGTGTGGTGGTCGATATCACAGCGCTCATGGAAAAGTTGGATGCCGACAGCGGCCTTCTTGTGCCGTTAAGCCAGTTGCCCAATGTGCAGACCTGGGAGCTGTTGCCTGATGGTAATGTAATGATTACCCGCGCAGATGGCTCGCTGTTGCTCGTGGAGCGTGGCGCCGTGGTTCAACAGGGTGATCTTTTGTTAATCAGCCCGAGCAGTGCGTTGCAGCAAGGTGTGGCAGAAAGCACTGACTTTGGCACGCTGCTCTTTGTGCCTAGTGCGTCTTTTTCACCTAGCGTTAGCGGCAGCGAAACCACGCCAAGTAATGCAAATGCCACAAGCGGTAGCAGCACCCCAGTTAGCTCTTTTGGCGATATTCCTCCCTGGCTTTACCTCGGTGGTGGGGCGTTGGCGTTAGGTGCGGCCGCAGCAGGTGGCGGCGGCGGCGGGGGAGGTGGTGATTCCTCAACACCGCCTGCACCAGAACCAACTACGACCAGCGGCTATGTGATTGATGGCTATATTGCTGGTGCCACCGTTACTCGTGCCGTCAATGCTAATCAAGTGGAAACCGACAATAGCGGTTTCTTCAGTGGCCTGCAGGGCAGCGGTATCTTGACGGCCACAGGTGGCGTTGATATTGCCACTGGGCTGCCGTTCAACGGGGTGTTGCGAGCGCCAGAAGATGCCACGGTGATCACGCCGTTGACCACCATGATGGTTCAGTTATCAGCGCAGTTCGATATTAACGACGCCACATCACAAAGTGTCATTAAAACTGCATTGGGATTAGATGAACGCGTTGATTTGCTGACTACCGATCCACTGGGCGATCAATCCGCTAGCGTTGAGTTGCTTGTCGCGGGTGTTAAAGTTGCTGGCTTGCTAGCGATGGCCGACAGTGCGGGCATTAGCAGTAGCGACGCGCTTTCACTACTTGCCAACGCACTCAATCAAGCCAATGAAGCGGGGCGTGAGCTGACCAATCAGCAAATGGCTGATGCATTAGGGCTGCCTTCTATTGCCGGCCAGGTAAAACAAGCGCTAGACGCTATTGATAACGCCGGGGCAGACGTTAATCTTGATGCTTATCGGGACGGCGACAGCAACCCACTTCGCGATGCTCAACAAGCGGTTCAAAACCCCAACAGCGATCTTTCTAATACGATTGATGTTCGCGCTGATCTTCCTTATCTCACGCTTCAAACCGCGGTTAATCTTGCGCAAAAAGGAGACTTGCCCTCTCAGTACTTGATCAACCCTGATCAGGCGTTCTCTGCGGGTACGTTGGGATTGACCGTTGCCGCCGACCGCTTGGCGCTGGTGGAGAAGATCTTAGCAGGTGATTACGATGTTGGAACGGCGCCTATCGAGCTTTCCGACATTTACACTTGGTCAATTCGCGCTAGCGTCGAAGATGTGTTGGTGACTGGCGGTTTGGAGCGCCCCGCCGTTTTAGGTGCTGAGCGCGTTACGCTAACGGATGAAACGATCCGGCCGGACCAGTTCGCAGACTTGAATACGCTGGATAACTTTGTGCTTGGCAGCACCGTGGTGCCTTACACGCTTGAAGAGGCGCTGAAAACGGCAGAAATGCCCGCAAACTACACGTTAGATCCAGAAACGCCGTTTGTTAATAATGAATTAAGCCTGCGTGAAGCGGCAGAGCTTATTGATGAAACACGGCTGTTAACGGATCGCGCGCTGAACACTGGGGATGATGGTTTAACACGTGAGATGTTGTTGAACTGGACCATCCTCGATAGTTTTGACAACGTGATAAACGCTTCCAGTGCTGACCCGCAGCTTAATGAGGCCCGCCGTGTCAGTGTCACAGAAGCCGTCATTACGCCAGAGCAATTTAAGCAGCTCGATGCGCTGAGCAATTTCGAGCTAGGTGCCACAGAAGTAGGCTATACGCTTGCACAAGCTCTTGATGCAGCACCGCTGGCCAGCAACTACATCATTGATCTCGATGCTCCTCTTAATGTCGGTACCGTGACCGTCGCACAAGCCGCTTCAGCCTTTGCCGATGTTTCGCGTGTTTTGGAAGGTGCCAACAATCAACCGCCACTGACGCTATTTCAATGGGCCGTCAGTGATAGTGCTAGTGCCATTATTGCGGATATCAACGATGGCCACGTCGCTGGCGCTAACCCCGTCACGATTAGTGACCGTGCTATAACCGTTGATGAGTTTGACCAGCTTAATACGCTGGATAACTTCCAGCTAGGCGACACCGTTGTAGGCTACACCCTGGCACAAGCAATCGCTGCTGACGTGCTTGCCGATAACTACGAAATCGCCCAACAGCCGCCCTTTAATGCGGGCAGTGTTAGTGTGTTGGAAGCAGAAGATACGCTCGCGACCGTAGAAAACATTCTGGCGAATGCGCTGAACCCAGAAACGCCCAATGTCGATCAACTCTTCAACTGGACAGTGCTTGATACGGTTGACGCTATTTTGGATGCGGGTGATGTTGCCCATTTACTGCGTGCCAATGCCGTCAACGTTAGCGATGGTGTGATTACCTTGGCACAGTATGAAGCCCTAACAGGACTTCAGAGCAATTACGTACGCAGCGGAGAAACCGTTGAGTACACCCTTTCAAGCGCCATTGCTGCTGACAATAGTGATTCGCTGCTCAATAATTATGCGATCAATCTAGAGGCGATTCGTGAGGCTGGCGAAGTCACCGTGGAAGACGCACGTGACGCGTATACCCAGGTCGTCGAGTTGGCGAAAAACGCTGAAAATAGTGCTGAACTGAGCGAAAACCTGCCATTTAGCTGGGTAGTGGTCGATAACGCCAATACTATCATTGGTGATATTGCTGAAGATCACGTGATGTTGGCGGATCAGGTGCGTGTCGCCAATGTAGGAATTAATCAATCCCAGTACGAACGCTTGGCCATGTTAGAAAACTTTGAACTGGCCGCCACGGTTGTTCGCTATACCTTAGAAGGTGCTATCAGTACCGACATTGAACTAGCGGACAACTATCAAATTGCACCAGATGTTTACAGCCCAGGAGAGCTCAGCGTTGCTGGTGCTAGTTCTGAGCTTGCTCGTGTTGAAGACATAATAAGCGGCGCCAATAACGCCGATGGGCTAGACGCTGACGAGCTATTCAACTGGGTGATTAATGATACTGCTGAGGCGATTTTAGCCGTTGAGCAGGGTGCATTGCATATCGCCCTTGCTGACGAACTTCGTGTCACCGACCCAACGATTAGCATCGGCGAATACAATGCGCTGTTAGCGATTGAAAGCGATAATGTCGGCTACCTGCGTGGCGACGAGCAGGTGGAGTACACGCTAGCACAGGCGTTTAGCGTCGGTATCGACGATGTCGTGGCTAATTACATCATCAGTACTGGCGCGTTATTTGCCCCGCAGCCATTGACTGCACAGTCTGCTATTAATGATCTGGCCGCTGTGCGCCAACTGCTAGATAGCGCCGAAAACGCGCCGAACCTCGGCAGCGTTTATACCTGGAGCGTGCTTGATAGCTACACTAATATCCAGGCGCAGTTAAGGGCTAATCTCCCTGAAGGGTTGCAGCTTGCGGATACCATTCAAGTCACTAACCTCACCTTAACCGCAGCACAATATGAGCGTTTGGATACGACGCTGAACAACTTTAGCTTAGGTGATACGACCGCAGTAACCTATGCCGATATTAGCGATGCGCTGCGTGCCGAAGAGGCCGATCTGCTCGCACCAGCAGGGCGTTTTAGTCTGCTAGATGACACGACAGCCAGGGTGGAAACCTTAACTGTCGTAGACTCCGCCGACACCTTGGCAAATATCCGCACGGTATTGGAAGCGGCTAACGGTCTTGAAAATAACAATGAAACCGTTCAAACCCTGTTTGACTGGACGGTAAGCGACACAGCTGACAACGTTATTCGTGCGATCAATCAGAGCCACGTAACGCTGGCTGGCAATGTCACGATTACGGATGATCAAATCACCTACGCGCAATATCAGTCGTTGACGACCCTAGGTAACTATCAGTATGCCGATGACCCCATTGAGGTGCTGTATACCCTAGAAGAAGCATTAGAGATCATTGACGAAGAGGGTGTTGAAAGTCTCAATAAAGATCCAAGCGATAACAGTGTGGGTTATCGCATTGCTGATGAAGAGCTGTCCGTGGGTACCTTCACCGCTGCTGACGTTAAACCGTTGGTGGATAAAGCACTATCTGCACTGGCAAATGCCAATGGGCCCACGCCAGCAGTAAATGCACTACTGAAATGGACGGTTGTTGATACGGCAGCTGCCTTGCTAGAGGCTCAGGCTGGCACTGAATTCCCGTTGCATATCACTGGCGCAGAGCAGGTATCAGTTAATAACGACATTCTAGCGATTGCTGATTTACAGCGTTTACAACGGTTAGATAATTTTGAGCTTGGCGATACGCCCGTGCGATTTATCTTAACCAGTAACTTAACGCTGAATCAGATTGAAAGCATTGCCAATAGCTATGAAATCTCCCCAAACAGTGGTGAGCTACCCAATTTCTCACTTGCTACGGTTGCTGATGCACAAGCCCGATATCAGTCGGTTCAGGCAATTGTCGATGGTGCGCTAAACAGCCGTGATGTCAGTGTGGAAGTGCTGCAAACGTGGAGTATTACCAGGGCTCAGGCGGATGATTTATTAGCGGCGAGTGATGAAGCGTGGGTAACGGGCGCTACTACTATCGGCTTGGAGTTGGGAGCTGATGAGCTCCTGAGCGCCGAGCAGTACGAGGCGTTTGTCGCGCTAGGCAATGTGACGCTCGATAGCGTGGAAGTGGGTTACTCCTTACAAGAAGCGGTTGCCGTAATAAATGCCGGAGAGGTATTGCCTGCCAGCACCGATGAGCGCCCGGGTAGCTACCAAGTGCTGGCTGACCAGCTTTTTGATGCCTCCTCGTTAACCGTCGCGGAAGGTGAGCAACTGCTAGCCACCGTCGCCTCCATTATGGCAGGTGCCAACAATGCCGCTGAGCTGGACCGCGAAACGTTGCTGAACTGGGTGGTGGAAGATAGTGTCCAGCAGCTCATGGACGCTATCGATAGTGACGTACTATTAGCGGCGAGCAGTGTACGCGTCAATACTGATGAGATCGGTTATCAAGATTTTGAAGTGCTCAGCGAGCTAAAGAACTTTGACCAAACAGGGCTAACGGTGTCTTACCCCCTAGCGGATCTGGTACAGCGCTCTATCAGCGGGGGAAGCATCCCTGAAAATTACGCGTTAGAGACCGATCAAAGCGCATTTTTTGATGCTGGATTGTTGGATGTTCGCGCGGCGAAGGAGCTATTTGATACCGCCAGTACACTGCTGGACGGCGCGGTAAATAACGACGTGCCTCTCTCCTCGCTAACCTCATGGGTAGTGCAGGATACCTACAGCAATATCTACACCCTTAATGTCGCAGGCAATGGTGGGGTTCCTGCTGATTTTCTAGTCGATGATGCCGCAAGCATTGTCGTCATTGATGACCCGCTTAACAGTGACGATGAGCAGGATCTGAATATTGCCTTTACGGTCAATGGCTACGAGCATCAGCCGGGTGCTGAAGTCGGAGGAAGCATTGATCAACTTGCCCAAACCTTTACGGTGGATGGTCAGCCTGGTGGCGAGGTGATGAGCATCACCGACTTCCGCGTCGGTGATGTGCCAGGTGCTGACGAGTTACGCGTTGACCTGACCGCCGATGAGTTCGCAGCACTGCGCGGCGAGGGGACTGGACTTGTGATCAGCGAAGAGGTGCAAGCGCTAGACGTTAATGACGCCTTCGCCGTGTTCACGACCGCTGAATTTGAAAGCGGTGTTGATTGGCTTGATCAACTTGGCCTGGAAACCGGTGACGTGGTGTATCTCTTAGCCGGAGATGGCAATACGCCAGACATCGCCGATGATGCGCTGCTGCAGCGTGTGGAAGCACTCTCAAACAGTGCGTTTGATACAGACACGCTAGCGTCGTTCGAGGCTATTAATCTTGGCGACTTTGACAACGTTAACTGGAATACCAATTACAACACGATGACCTAATGACATTGCCAAAGCGGTACTGGACTAGCTTAGCAGCTACCGCTTTTTACAGATCAGCGTAGTTATCTGTAACTAGCCATTAGTTAAATTGCTTTACGCAAAAAGAGAGCGTTAGCCAAGCGTTAGCGTTCTCTCGCTTTTCTATGGTCAGCCGTTTTATAGTGCAATCGTCAACGTAGAACCAAACGGTACGTCCATGGTCCAGTTTGAGCTGCATAACCGTAATTTAGCCCCCGAACAGGTATCCCACTCACACGATTTTCACCAGTTAATTCTGGCAACGTGTGGCGTGACTGAGCTTGCTATGGAAGGGCAGAGCGAGCGTGTCACGGCACGCCGTGGCTGCTTGATCCCGTCTTCTCGACACCATGAGTACCAAGGCGATGGCAGTAACCGCACGCTGGTGTTGGACATTCCTGTTAAGCACTTGGCGGTGTTGGAAAAAGGCAGTGAAATCGAGCGGCTATTCGACAAACCACGTTTTTTTACCGTACCTCCGGCGCTTAATCAGCTGACCCATGCCTTAGCGAACCAGTTGGAGCAGTGCCCCGCGCTGCAAAATGAAATTGCCGTGCTGCTGCTTCGAGCGCTGTATATGTACCTTCAAGATGAGCCGAAGCAAGTTGCTGACCAGATCGGTGTTCGCTGTATCAGCGAACGGCTTGACCTGGAAAGGCTGGATGCGTGGCTGGATCAGCACTTGGCGGACGATATTCGGGTTGAGCAATTAGCCGCATTATGTGCGCTAAGCCCTGGGCATTTTCATGCCTGTTTTCGTGACCTAACCGGTGTGACGCCATTAGCATATGTTCAGCGCAGACGGCTTGAACACGCTCGTACGCTGGTTCGGCACAGCGCACTAAGCCTTGGCCATATTGCCATGCTGGTTGGCTTCCGCGACCAAGGAAGCTTTTCTCGCGCCTATCGGCGTTACTTTGAGATTGCCCCCTCCTCAGACCGTTAGCTTGGCAAACAGAAATCATTGCTCGATGAGTTACAACACTTACGGGCAAATTTGCCAGAGTTTCGGGCAAGCACGCCGCTCATCATCATCGTAGTCTCAAGAGGAACCTCATTTTCCTTGGAGAGACACCATGAGCGTTACCTATCAAGACAGCAATGCCCGCATGAGCCAAGTCGCGATTCACAACGGCACCGTTTATCTCGCTGGCCAAGTGCCCAGCGATGCAACGGCTGATATGCGTGGCCAGACCGAGCAAGTGCTCGCGCGCATTGACCAACTGTTAGCCCAGGCAGGCACCTCGAAAGAGCAGCTTATCTCGGCGCAAATTTGGGTCACCAGCATGGCCGAGTTTGACCAAATGAATGCTGCTTGGGATGCCTGGGTAGTGCCTGGACGCCCGCCTGTACGTGCAGCGATTGAAGCCAAGCTTGCCAAGCCGGAGTGGAAAGTAGAAATCATGGTTGTTGCTGCGCTGCCGGAGGCTTGATATGCGGGTTGTGTCTGCGGCGGAAGTGGAACGCTATCTAACCTGGGAAGGTTTGATTAAGCGGCTACATACCACCTTTGTGAACGGCGTTGAATCTCCGCCACGCCATCATCACGCGATGCATCGCCCCGACGGTGAAGCCACCATGCTGCTGATGCCTGCCTGGGAGCCAGCAGGCTATATCGGCGTCAAAATGGTCAACGTCTTTCCTCAGAACGCCCAGCACAATATTCCTGCTATTTCAGGGCTGTATTTGCTTAGTGAAGGTAAACACGGCCAACCACTAGCGTGCATTGATGGTAGCGAACTAACGCGCCGCCGCACAGCTGCTGCCTCTGCCTTGGCGGCACAAGCACTAGCCAACGAGGCGGCGGAAACGCTATTGGTGGTGGGAACTGGCAAGTTGGCCCCTATGGTCATTGAAGCCCATGCCAGCATTCGACCAATCAAACGTGTGTTGGTGTGGGGCAGGAACCCTGAAAAGGCTTCTGCTATCGCCGAGGCCTATGCCGACCGATTTGACACCCAGGTCGTTAGTGATCTGCAAGACGCGGTTGTACAGGCTGATATTGTCAGCTGCGTCACGCTCTCCATAGAGCCGCTAATTAAAGGTGAGTGGTTAACACCGGGCACGCATGTTGACCTTATCGGCGCCTTCCGCCCCCAAATGCGCGAAACCGATGCTGAGTGCCTGCGTCGATCTGTCGTATTTGTGGACACCTATGCAGGGGCTAAGGGCGAAGCCGGCGATATTCTTCAGGCAATCGATGAAGGCGCGTTCCGTTTCGAGGATATCAAGGCAGAGCTTGCTGAGGTGCTTGCGGGAACTAAGCCAGGTCGGCGCTCTGCAGAGGCCATCACGCTGTTTAAGTCAGTTGGCGCATCGCTTGAAGACTTAGCCGCGGCCATTGAAGTGTGGGAGGCCATTAACCAGTAGCTAACAGCCAGTAACTAACAGAGAGCCGAGTAGCTAACAGGGAGCCGAGTAGCTAACAGGGAGCCGTCACGTTCGCCTTCTACGGCTTTAACAATAACGATAATAAAACGATCGCTTACGAGTGGAAACGCCAGTCATAACGCAAACCAGCTAATAACCAAAACGAGGTAAGTTATGAAACCTACACAGTCTTTTTTATTCGCTGCCATGGCGGCTCTGCCACTGGCTATTGCCAGTGCCACCGCCCAGGCGCAGTCCTATGAAATGGTCATCGCCACACAGCTTCCAGAGGATATGAAGAATAACGAAATCTATCCTGCCCTGGTGCATTTCAAAAACCTTGTGGAAGCGCGCACCGATGGAGACCTTGAGGTCTCTATTTTTGGTGGTGGTCAGTTAGGTTCTGAAGTAGAAAACGGCTCAGAAGTGCAGGGTGGTCGTACCCTGCAATCGACCATTATGTCAGCGGGTGCAATGTCGTCGTTTTATGGCGACTACCAAGCGGTAACGGCACCCTTCTTGTTTACCAGCTGGCGCCAAGCGTGGAGCTTCTTTGACAGCGAATGGTTTGCTGACTTCATGTTCGGCACCGTTGAAGATGCCAATATGCGCTACTTAGGTACGTTCGATGATGGCGGTGGTTTTGTGGCCTTCACTAACAACGTGCGCTTGATTGAGACCATGGAGGATCTCGAAGGGCTCAATATCCGTACCGAAGAGAACCCCGCTCACGTGGCTATCATGCGCTCACTTGGTGCTTCTGCCACGCCCCTCCCTTGGGGTGAGCTGATTACTGCCCTTGAAACGGGGCTAGCGGATGGCCAGTTCAACGCTCCTGTGCTGAATACCACGTTCAACTTTGATGCGGTAACGGACTACACCACCCTGACAGGGCATGTGTACAACAGTGCTCCTTGGGTCGTCAGTGAATCCTGGTATCAGTCGCTACCGGAAACGCATCAACAGGCGTTAATCAGCTCTGCCCGCGAAGCGATTCAACTGAGCCACGGTATGTCTGGTGCGCTTGCCACCGCCAGTTGGGTAGAGTCCTGCGAACGTTTTGAAGCTTGCTACCTGATGCCTGATGCCGAGCGGGAACGCATGGCAGAGGTTGCTCGACCCGCTTGGAAAGAGTGGATTGTCGATGACTTCGGTATGGATGAAGCCCGAGTGCAGGGGCTACTTGACGAAGTCGAGCGGGTTGGTCAGCAGCTTGCAGATGATGATCTGCGCATATACGGCCAGTAAGACTTAGCGACGGACAAACGCTGGGGTAGAAAGGCTGCCTCAGCGTGAGGAATCACCATGAGCGTTTTACCCCCGTTACGCCGCCTAAGCGATCACATCAATCAGGCGGCGATTGTATTGTGCGTTGGCTGTATTTTATCGATGTTGGGTATTTCTTTTACCGCCTTTCTCTACAAGCTGTTTACCGGCAGCACGCTGAGCTGGACCTATTCACTGGCTCGGCTTTTTTTGCCATGGATAGGCTTTCTCTCCATGACCATTTCACTTCGCTATGGCGAGCATGTAGCGATGACGCTGCTAGTGCGTAGCCTGCCCAAAATCATGGTGAAAATAGCGGCGGTGATGTGTCTGGCAGTCCTCGGCTTATTTGCACTCATGCTTACTTGGTATGGCTGGGGCTACTTCACCAACGCGACTCAGGTCTACATGGTGTCGGATCAAATCCGCATTCCTAGCAAAGTGACGGCCATTGTTGTTCCTATCAGCGGCCTGATTATGTTGCTGCATCTCGTTCATGGCTTTGCACTGCTTGAGCACTTTACAAGCGAGCATGAGGTGATCGATGAGCTTCTTGAGAGTTCTGAAGGGGAGACCCGACCATGACGCCTACGATTATTGTATTTGTGCTGTTGCTGTTTATTGGGGCTCCCGTGGCGGTCGTCATGGCCATGTCCGGGCTGGCTGGTGGTTTCTCCCTGGGTGGAGAACGCATGCTCGGCATCATTGCTGACCGAATGTTTTCAGGGGTCTCTGGGTTTCTGTTAATTGCGGTGCCTTATTTTATTTTTACCGCCGAACTAATGAATCAGGGCGGACTAACCCATAAGCTGATTGCGTTTAATAATTCGTTATTTGGCCGTGTTCGTGGTGCACTTTCCCACGTCAATATTTCGGTATCGGTGTTTTTTGCCGGGTTAACCGGTGCCGCTGTTACTGACACCGTGGCAATCGGCAAAATCATGATTCCCGAAATGAAAAAGCAGGGCTACGACGCCGAGTACGCGGCCGCCGTTACGGCGTGTTCATCGATTATTGGGCCGATTATTCCACCCAGTGTGGTGATGGTGGTGTATGCAACGTTGCTGCGTGATATTTCGGTGATCGACCTTTTCGCGGGTGGCATTGTACCTGGGCTGTTGATGGCTTTAGCGCTGCTCGGCGTGAGCTTTTTCCTAGCCTGGAAACGGGGTTATCCCAAACAGGCGCCCACGCCGTTTAAAGTAGCGCTGATGTCGTTTGTGGTTGCGCTGCCTGCCATGGTGGTGCCGCTGATTATTCTGGGTGGCATTCTGTCGGGCTTAACCACCATCACTGAAGCCTCTGGGTTTGCGGCGGTGTATGCCATCGTGATTGGCGTCGTATTTTATCGGAATCTCACTTGGCGAAAAATTTGGGATGCGCTGGTCGTGACCGTACGCTTCTCTGGGGTGGTGTTTTTCTTGCTTGCCACCTCGGCGGTACTGGGCTGGTTTGTAACACGCTCAGGGATTGCCAGAGACGCTGCCGGGCTTATTACCACCTTCAGTGATGCCGCCTTCCTACAGTTAATGCTGGTGTGCTTACTACTGTTGGTGATTGGTACGGTAATGGACGTGTTACCTGCGCTCGTAGTGGTTGCGCCCGTACTTGTGCCAGCCATGATTCAGCTGGGTTTTGACCCGCTGCATTTCGCCATATTGATGATTGTGGTGCTTAACGTTTCCAATGTGACTCCCCCAGTAGGGATGACGCTGATGACGGCGGCCCGAATAGCCGAAGTGCCTTATGAGCGGGCCATTGTGGCATCACTACCATTTTATGTGGCTTTTATTGGCGTTATTGTGCTGTTAGCGGCATTTCCAGCGCTTTCAACCTGGATTCCCTCACTACTTTAAAAGGCGGATGTGCAACACATGAAGTGCTTCTACCACCCTGACCAGGACTACCATGCGCCGCCGACCTTTCTGCTGCGTGGACAGCCAGCACCATCACCGGAAGGGCCGGTGCGCGCTGAGCTGCTAAGCAAAGGGTTGGCCGCGGCTGGTTTGAGCCTGACGGCACCTAGTGAAACTGACTCGCCGATGCTGCGTAAACGTCTTGAGCAGATTCATACGCCGCGCTATTTACGCTTTTTGGAAACGATTTATGAGCGTTGGCAAGCACTGCCTAATGCAGCGGCGCTGGTGGCACCGAACGTTCACCCCTGTGGTGGTGCGAGCCACTACCCGAGCCACCCCGTTGGCCAGGCGGGCTGGCATTTGCACGATATGGCCTGCCCTTTAAGCGAAACAAGCTTCCAAGGAGCATTAGCCTCGGCTGCGACAGCCGTGGCTGCAGCGGAGGAAGTGATGAGTGGTGCATCGCTCACCTATCCCCCTCGCGCTTATGCCTTATGCCGCCCACCGGGTCATCACGCGGGGCCGGATAACGCGGGGGGCTTCTGTTTGTTGAATAACGCTGCTCTGGCTGCCAGCGTGCTGCGTGAGAAATTTGCCAAAGTAGCGATCATTGACGTGGATTTGCATCACGGTAATGGTACTCAGGATATTTTCTACTCCCGCGGGGATGTCTGGACTGGCTCTGTACACGTCGACCCAAGCGTTTTTTATCCCTTCTTCTGGGGGGGCGTGGACGAGATAGGGTGCGAAGAGGGTGAAGGTGCCAACGTCAACTTGCCTTTGCCATTGGGCAGTGATGGCGAGACCTATCTTAACGCGGTGGCCACGCTGATTGAGCAACTAAACCGTTACCAGCCAGAGGCGGTCGTGGTGTCTTTGGGGCTGGATGTCCACAAGGATGATCCGCTTGCCGGGTTAAGCGTGGAAACCGAAGCCTTTGTGGCATTGGGTGAGCTGTTGAGCGGTTTGTCGCAGCCCACCGTGGTGATTCAAGAGGGCGGCTATCCGACTGAGCAGCTAAGCGCTAACCTTGCCGCCTTTATGCGCGGTTATCAGAGAAGTTGAGAGACGCTCAATGAGTAAGACAGGGTTTTACTGGCACGAACGCTGCTTTTGGCACGACCAGGGGGCAATTGGTGTTTTTTCTGCTTCCGGTGAATTTCTGCAGCCGCAGCCTGCTTCGGAAAGCCCCGAAAGCAAGCGGCGACTGAAGAATATTCTTGAAGTCAGCGGTCTGATAGATGAACTGAGGGTGGTCAAACCACCCGTTGTCGCGCAGGAAGACCTGCTGCGCTTTCACACCCCACGTTATCTGCAAATGCTTGCGGAAGCCGATGCGAGTGGCGGTGGCAATGGCGGTGACTGCGCGCCCTTTAAACCTGGTAGCTGGGCCGCCGCAAGGCACTCCGCGGGGCTTGCCGTCGCAGCGGTAGAGGACGTGGCGCTTGGGCATGTTAATAACGCTTATGCACTTTGCCGCCCTCCGGGGCATCACGCCGAGGCAGATCAGGGGCGTGGTTTCTGTTTGCTGGGTAATATCCCGGTAGCGGTGATGCGTGCCCGAGCCTTGGGGCAAGTGAAGCGGGTAGCGATTCTTGATTGGGACGTGCACCACGGTAATAGCCAGCAGTCGGCGTTTTACGCCGAGCCTGAGGTGTTCACCGTTTCCGTTCACCAAGCCGCGAACTATCCCCTTGATACAGGCAGTTTTGAAGAGCAGGGAGAAGGCGAAGGGCTAGGGGCGAATCTTAACCTACCGCTGCCGCCGGGCTGTGGTTTGGGCGCTTATCGCTATGCGATGGAGTCGCTGGTGTTGCCAGCACTGGAAGCGTTTAACCCAGACTTAATCGTAGTGGCCTGTGGCTATGATGCCTGTGCCAAAGACCCGCTAGGTAAGATGCTGCTCAACAGTGCGGCGTTTGCCGAAATGACCGCACAACTAAAGGCGCTTGCCGCCCGTTGCTGTCAGGGGAAGCTAGTCTTCGTCCATGAAGGTGGTTACTCAGAAGGCTATGTACCGCTATGCGGACATAGCGTTATTCAAACCTTGGCAGGTAGCACCATTAGTGTCCCCGACCCGCAAAACGATGAAATTGCTGCCTGGGGATATCAAGCCTTACAACCGCACCAGCAAGCGCTAGTCGACGGCTGGCGCCAACAGTGGGAGCAAGTTACGCAATGACACCGCTTTATGATCGTGATGGCTGGATTTGGCAGGATGGTGAATGGCTGGCGTGGCGAGAGGCCAAGGTTCATGTGTTTACCCATACGCTGCACTATGGAATGGGCTGCTTTGAGGGTGTGCGCGCCTATGAAGGGGAGCAAGGAGCGGCACTGTTTCGCGTGGCTGAGCATACCCGCCGCTTAGCAGAGAGCGCCCACTCCTTAGATATTCCGATCGCTTTTAGCGAAGAGGCGCTGATCGAAGCTCAGCAGGAGTGCCTGCGTAAAAATCAGCTAACGAACGCTTATCTCAAGCCAACGGTTTTTCTTGGCGCGGAAGGCCTTGGCCTACGGGCCAAAGGATTAAGCACCCATGTGATGATTGCTGCCTGGGACCTTGGGCCGTATCTGTCGCCGCAGGCAACTCGCTGTGGGTTACGTGCGCTGACGTCTTCCTGGGCGCGCCACCACGTCAATATCAGCCTGTGCCGTGCCAAGACCAGCGGTCATTATGTGAATTCGATGCTGGCGCTGAATACCGCCGTGAAAGCAGGGTTTGATGAAACCATCATGCTCGATCCGGAAGGCTATGTGGCCGAAGCATCCGCCGCTAATGTTTTCTTATTGCGCGATGGTGTACTGCACACGCCTGAAGTAACGTCCTGCTTGCAGGGCATCACCCGCGACAGCGTGATCCAGTTAGCCCGCGAGGCGCTGGGCATTGAAGTGCGCGAACGGCGCATCACTCGCGATGAGCTGTATACCGCTGATGAAGCGTTCTTAACCGGTACCGCTGCGGAAATTCTTCCTCTGCGTGAACTGGATGGCCGCCGCATCGGGGTAAGGGCGGGTGCGCCGGCTGTCGACGCGCCGATACCGGACGACAGTGTGACCGCGCGCTTGAAGCGCCTGTATCGCCAAGCGGTGCGTGGCGAGCTGGCCGCGTTCAAGCACTGGTTAACGCCCGCTTAGGTTTATTGCCCGCTATTCGCTAACGTTTGAAGAATGCCTGACAGCCGTCAGGCATTCTCTTTAATGGCCTGCTCAAGAATCGCCAGCTGCCCTGGCTCCAGAGCATCCGCGACGGCGGTGATGCGTAAGACATGACCAAGCGCTGGGTGAGTGGGGCGGGCGATTAAACGGCCTGCTTCCAGTAGCTCACGGTTTACCCGCTCGGCCAGTTCGGCAGTTGGTAAGCGAATGCCGATAAAGTTGGTGGCGCTAGGCAGTACGTCGGCACCCAGTGCTTGGAAATGAGCCGCTAACTGTTCCCTGCGTGCTTTTACTTCCGCAATATGTTGGTGGACTTCAGCTGGGTGATCGAGCACGATTTCTGCGGCTGCCTGGGTAAAGGTGGATACCGCGTAGTGAATGCGCACCTTCATCATCAAGGCGAGCACATCAGGGTCAGCAATCGCATAGCCAATGCGTAAGCCTGCTAAACCGTGGGCTTTTGACAGAGTGCGTAGGCGAATGACACCTGGAAGTGCCTTGGCAGCGAAGTCACTGTTGGCGTCATCACGAAAATCGCCATACGCCTCATCCAGCAGCAGCCAGCAGGTGTCCGGCAGTGCGTCGCGCAGCTTGAGAATGGCACTGTCGCTATGCAGATGGCCGCTAGGGTTATCGGGGTTGGCTAAATAAACCAGCTGGGCATTTTCCTGGTGTGCTGCCGCCGCTAACGCTTCCAAATCAGGGGCCAGTAGGCCAGGGGCTTCAACATAGCTAGGTTCTACTAAGTGGCAACCCTGGCCTTTCGCAAAGTAACCAAAGGTTGGGTAAGTGCCCGCCGTACTAACCACGGTGTCGCCCGGTGTGCAAGTGGTGCGTAGCGCTAACGCGATTAGGCTATCGGCGCCGGCATCTACCAGCAGGTGATCGAGCGGTATGCCCTGCTGGGCGCTAAGCCGCTGGCGAACGCCGAGAGCTTCCGCATCGCCGTAACAATACACATGCTCGGCGACAGCATCGCCAAAATGTTCACGTAGCGCACGATGGGGCATGTCCAGCCCTTCATTAGAGCCCAATCGATGAGGGATTTCGCGGCCAATGCGGCGCTCCAAAACTTTAATCCCAGGAAACGGATTAAGGGGACCTTCACCAGTAAGATGATGGGGGTAGGAGGGCATATCGATATCCTAATAGTGAAAATTTTCAGCTCAAAATTTTACCGCGATTAAGCAACTGGTGTGGGTCAAACGCCTGCTTCAGTGTGTGCATTAATTCAATTTCCGCCTGAGAGCGGCAGGTGCTAAGCCAGGGGCGTTTTTCCAAACCAATGCCATGCTCTGCTGAAACAGAGCCTCCCAGCGCTTTAAGTGGCTCGTAAACCAGTGTTTCTACCGCGTGGCGCTCTTCTGGCGCATCGCTGCCAACGCTAACAGAAATATGCAGGTTGCCATCGCCAAGGTGGCCAAATACCACTAGGCGGCCATCTGGCCAGCGTTGTACCAGTTGCTTCTCTAATGCATCGGTATAGCGCTGCATATCGGCAATGGGGAGGCTGACATCAAAGGTGAAGATGGGGGCCAACCCCTTAATGAGCCCTTCAATATCTTCTCGTATCGCCCAGAGACCATCGCGTTGAGTGCTTGATTGGGCAATCACCGCATCGACGATTAAGTCGTGTTCAAATGCCTGTTCAAGCGCTTCGCGGAACTGCTCTGCATGGTGAGTTTCATCGTTGCCGAGCGATTCGATAATCACATAAAAGGGGTGCTCTGGTGGAATCGGGGGCGTGTGCCTCGCCAGCGTTTCGGTGAGCAGGCGATAGTGGTTTTGCCACATTACCTCAAACGCCCCCAGGCCACCCCCAAGCGCTTTGCCCATATGGCTTAATAGCCCGGTTAGCGCGTCAAACGAGTGGCACGCCACCAGTGCCGTTTGTTCGCTAGGGGTAGGCGGCTGAAGCCGCAGCACGGCGCGGGTAATAATCCCCAGGGTGCCTTCACTGCCAATAAATAGCTGCTTTAAATCAAACCCTGCATTGTTTTTCAGCATGCGATTCATGGAACTGACAACACGCCCGTCGGCCATCACTGCTTCAAGCCCTAGTACTTGCTGGCGCATCATGCCGTAGCGAATCACCCTGACACCGCCAGCATTGGTGGCGATATTGCCGCCAATCGTACAGCTTCCACGTGCGCCTAAATCCAACGGGAACTGAAGACCAACCTCGTTGGCAGCTTCTTGTACTCGCTGAAGGGGGGCGCCTGCTTGTACCGTTATCGTGCCGCCGACCTGATCAATCTCTTCGATAGCGGTCATGCGCTCCAGAGAAATGACTAACTCTTCTGAGCCCGCCTCCGCGCCATGGACTAAACCGGTTAAGCCGCCGTGGGTCACGACGGGCTGTTTAAGCGCATGGCATGCCTGCATGACAGCCGCTAACTGTTCGGTGTCTGCCGGACGCACGATGGCACCTGCTTGGCAGGGCGCGCCGGTCATCCAGTCAACACGGCGACTAGTGACATCATCGCCCGTGAGCACATGGGCAGAACCAACAAGTTTACGCAGCGCCTCCAGGGTTATCTGCATGGGTGTTCCTTGGTAAAGAGGTTAACGATTCAGTGATTAGGCGGTAGCAGCCACTGGCGCTTGACGACCAGGAATCGCATCAAGCAGCGACTGGGTATAGGCCTCTTTCGGTTGAAGGAATATTTGCTCTGCGCTGCCTTGCTCAACAATACGGCCATGCTGCATCACCACGATGCGGTCGCAAATTTGCGCAGCTACCCGTAAATCGTGGGTAATAAATAGCAGTGAAAGCGCCAGCCGTTGTTTCAGTTCTTCAAGCAGTTCAAGCACCTGGGCTTGAATAGATACATCCAGTGCCGAGACCGCTTCATCTGCCACAATAAGCTCAGGGTTTAGCGCTAACGCACGGGCAATGCCAATGCGCTGACGCTGCCCGCCGGAAAACTCATGTGGGTAGCGCTCCACGGCGCTTGCGCCAAGGCCGACTAGATCAAGTAGTTCTCCTGCCTGTTTGAGCGCCATATCTTTGGGTGTGCCATTGGCCATCGGCCCTTGCGCAATCGCCATGCCGACCCGAGTGCGTGGGTTAAGTGAGGCGTAGGGGTCCTGAAAAATCATCTGCACGCGGTGGCGTTCACGACGCAACGCGTCGCCTTTTAGCTGTGAAAGATTAACGCCATCCAGCAACAGTTCACCGCTGTCTGGGTGTTCAAGGCGCACCACACAGCGGCCAAGGGTGGATTTCCCCGATCCCGATTCACCAACAATACCCATGGTCTCGCCACGGGCCAGAGTTAGCGAGATATCATCCAGTGCGCGGACTTCTCGGGCTGGCTTAAACCAGCCCCCGCGTGAACGAAAGACTTTATTAAGCTGTTTGATCTCGAGTAGCGGAGCCACCTGGCTTGTTTCACGGTGGGGCGGCACTGCATTGCTGGGAATGGCGGCAATCAGTGCTTTTGTGTAAGCGTTTTGCGGATTTTTCAGCACCTCTTTGGCTTCGCCGATTTCGACAATTTTACCATGGCGCATGACACAGACGCGGTTGGCAATTTCAGCCACGACCCCAAAATCATGAGTGATAAACATCACCGCCATACCACGGCGGCGCTGTAGGTCACGAATAAGCTCGAGAATCTGCGCCTGGGTAGTCACATCCAGCGCCGTAGTGGGTTCGTCGGCGATCAATAGTACGGGCTCTAGGGCTAATGCCATGGCGATCATTACGCGTTGCCGCTGACCACCGGATAGCTCAAAAGGGTAGGCGCTGATAGCTTTTTCTGGCTGTGGGATACCCACTTCAATCAACAGCTCCAGGGCACGTTCCTGGCGCTGTTTCGGGGTCAGTTGACCATGCGCTTCAAACACCTCGGCGATTTGGGCGCCCACTCGCATTAACGGATTAAGTGCGGTCATGGGTTCCTGAAAAATCATGCCGATTTTAAGGCCGCGCAGGGCACGATGCTGTTTCTCGGTTAGGGTGATGACGTCTTGGCCGAGAAAGTTAACCTCACCTTGAACGGGGCGCACACCTTTAGGGAGCAGGCCCATCACGGTGTTAGCGGCCATTGATTTCCCCGAGCCGGATTCCCCAACCACGCACATGATTTCGCCGCGATTAACGTCGTAGCTAACGTTTTCCACCGCCAAGGCACGGTCGGCCCCTTTGGGGAGCGCCACGCTTAAGTCACGAATGCTAAGCACTGTTTCAGCTGATGGGCTCTGTTTTTTAGAATCAATAGTGACCGTCATGAAGGGCTCCTAGCGCTCGCGGGAAAGTTTGGGGTTAAGCGCATCGTCTAGCCCTTCACCGACTAAGTTCAACGCCAGAACGGTGAGTAGAATCGCTACACCAGGGAAGAAGCTTAGCCACCAGGCTTGGCGAATAACCGTACGTGCCGCGCCAATCATGTAGCCCCAAGACATCACGTTAGGATCACCCAAGCCTAAAAACGACAGCGCCGATTCCAGCAAAATAGCGGTGGCGACCATTAATGAGGCCAGCACAATAATCGGCGACAGCGTGTTAGGCAGAATCTGGCGCAGGATAATGGTGCTGTTGGTTTGGCCGACTAAGCGAGCCGCTTCAACGTATTCACGGTGCCGCAACGACATAAACTCTGCCCTTACCAAACGGGCAACCGGGGGCCAACTGACCAGCGCAATCGCCAGCACAATGGAGGTGATGCTGGGTTGCATAATCGCTACCAGCACTATTGCCAGGGCAAAGTTGGGGATGGTTTGAAAGAACTCGGTAAAGCGCATAAGTACGTCGTCAATCAGGCCCCCGTAGTACCCCGCAATCGCCCCCAGTGGCACGCCAATCAGCAGGGCAACGCTAGTGGATACCAAACCAATCAGCAGCGATACCCAGGCACCATGCATTAACCCAGCGGCCACGTTGCGCCCCATGGTATCGGTGCCCAGCAGGAAACCTTCCTGGGATAGCGGCGGTAAAAAGGGCCGCTGAACCATGCGCCAGGGAGATTCAGGAAATAGCAGCGGCGCCAGAATCGCCATGACGATAATGAGCAGCAGAATAATCAGCCCTACCAGGGCACCACGGTTTTGCGCAAAGCGTGCGAAAAAGCTCATGAGGCCCCCTTGATGCGCGGATCAGCCAAGCGGTAAACCAAGTCGGTAATAATATTGAAGACAATCACTAACGCCGCCGAGAAGAAGAAAATACCCAGCAGCAGGTTGTAGTCACGCTGTTGTAGCGCTTCAAACATCAGCCGCCCGATACCCGGCCAGGCAAACACGGTTTCCGTCAAAATAGCGCCACCAACCATCTGCCCAGCCTGCAAGCCTGCCAGGGTGATGATCGGCAGTAAGGCATTGCGAAGAATGTGGCGGCGCTGAATGACGCTAGGTTTTAAACCCTTCGCACGGGCGGTTTTAACGAAGTCCTGCTGGGCTGCATCGAGCATCGAGGTGCGCGTCATGCGGGTATAAATCGCCATAAAAAATAGCGCCAGCGTGGTGGCAGGCAGTATTAAATGCGTGGCGACATCAAGCACAAGCGCGAAGCCAGTGTGGTCAGCGCCAACCGTGTAAAGACCGTAAGCGGGCAGCCAGCCGAGGTAGACGGAAAACACCACCACCGACATCAGCGCTACCCAAAACAGCGGTGTGGCATAAAACACCAGGGCTAGCGCCATAATCAGTGAGCCAGAGGGCTTTTTAACCCGCGCCGCCGCCATGGAACCTGCCACAATGCCGAGTACCAGCGAGAGCACAAACGCCGTACCGGTTAGCAGTAGCGTGGCGGGCAAACGATCCATAATCAGATCAAAGACGGGCACACCAAGCCGATAGGAGTAGCCAAAATCGAGCATGGCGATACCCGACACGTAGCGCCACAGCTGCACGTACATCGGCTGATCAAGTCCAAACCGCTCGCGCAGCTGGTTGAGAAACTCCTGATCCGCGGCACCCGCTTCGCCAGCCAGAATCGCGGCCGGGTCACCGGGGGCTAACTGAATCAGCAGGAAGTTAAAAATAACGATTAAAAACAGCACAATCACGGCTTTAAACAGCCGCATCAGAATGAGGCGCGCGTAAACCATAAGTCGTTTCCTGGCTAATACCTTCAAGACATAGCTAAAAAACCCAGGTAGCTCTCGCTACCTGGGTGGCTTGGGTTTAGCGATCTAGCCAAGCATCTTTAAAGCCGTCGTTGACACCCACGCCGGAAGTGACGAGGTTCTGCACATCACAGCGGTACAGGGTCGGGAAGCCCAGTTCCATCAGCCAGCCAACGGGCACATCTTCGTGCAGGATTTCCTGAACTTCACTGTAAAGCGCTTCGCGCTCTTCGTCGGGGAAAGCCGTAGCGGCCTCGTTGAATAGCTCGTCGACACGCTCGTTTTCGTAGCCTTCGACGTTATTCCAGGGCGAGCCTTTGGCAATATTGTCGGAAAGGTAGGTGCGTGAAATACCCAGCGCCGGGTCGCCGTACTGGTATAGGTAGGTAAAGGCGAGATCGTAATCCCAGTCGCCGAGACGCTGGTTCCAGCCGCCCACGTCGGTGGCTTGGGTGCTTACGTTAATACCCACTTCACGCAGATTCTGCTGTACGGCTTCAGCCCAACGGGTCCACGTTTCGCCGTAAGGAAGCGGCAGGATAGTAATCTCTTCGCCGTTGTAATCCATTTCTGCCAACAGCTCACGAGCGCGCTCTGGGTTGTGATCGTAGGGTTCTAAACCGTCATGTTGGAAGCGCGCGTTGGAGCCAAAGGCGGAGAGCGGCACATTGCCTAAGCCATTCCACAGCACATCTTTGGCAAACTCACGATCCATGGCATACATCACCGCTTGGCGGAATCGTTTGTCGGCGGTGGGGCCTTCACGGTTGTTCATCCACAGCATGGCGAAGGGACTGAAATATTCGTGGCCTTCTTCTGTCATACAGACGTTATCCATAGCGGATAAACGCGGGATATCGAAGTTCTCAACGGTGCCGCTTGGCAGTACATCGATGGTGCCATTCTCAAAGGCAACTGCACGGGAGCCACCGTCTGGGATGATGTGCCAGTTGACGCCATCCAGATAGGGGAGCCCGTCTTCGTAGTAGTCATCGTTTTTAACCAGCTCGATAACGGTGCCGCGTTCCCAGTTAGCAAACTTGAAAGGGCCTGTGCCAATCGGGTGATCGTTGTGTTCGTTGTTGCGGAAGTCGGTGTCCGCATACAGGTGTTCAGGCACCATGGTGAAGGTGCCTGCCTCAAAGGAGATCAGGAATGGGCCGAAGGGGTCGGTTAAGGTAAATACCACCGTGTGGTCATCCGTTGCTTCGATGCTTTCCACATGCTGTAAAACGGCCCGCGCACTGGGGTTCAGTTCGCGGTGGAAAACATCGGCAGAAAATACCACGTCGTCAGCGGTGAAGGGCTCGCCGTCGTGCCAGGTAACATCTTCCCTTAGGTGAAAAGTATAGGTGCGGCCATCGTCGCTGACGTCCCATGATTCAGCCAACTGCGGCATGGGTTCCAGATCCGTGGTGTAGCGCAGCAACCCTTCATAGATATTGCCTGCCACGGTGCGTGTAGGCGCGTTTTGCACCATTCCCAGCACTAAGCCTGGCGGTTCTGGTTGAATAATAGTGTTAATCGTACCACCTTGTTTCGGGTCGTCTGCCAGGGCGGCCGACGAAAAAGCGAGTGCTGCAGCGGAAATTGCCAAAGCCAAAGGTGTTCTCATTTTGTTTCTGCTCCTCGGTTACTAGGCCAAAGCCTGTCACGTAATGGATTTACGTTATTGTTAGGCGAGCGAGGCGTGATACAAAACAGCCCAGTTGTTGTTATGGATTGTGGTTATAGATCGTTATATGAGGCCTTTTTGAACATAGCATTGGTTTGTAAAACTGTCGACAGTCGTCAATCGGCCGTCGACAGAATGTTTTTTTGCGTCATACTAAAAGTACGTAATACCTAATAAGAGTAAACTCTATGGCCTCTTCCCCAGTGGCTCCTGGCGGCTTTATTCAACAGCAAAACCTTGTTGAACAGGTGGCCGACTATTTGACGCAAGCGATTATCCAGCAACACTTTTTGCCCGGTGAGCGGCTTTCAGAAGTGCAGCTTTCTCGAGATTTAGGCGTCAGCCGCGCGCCGGTTCGCGAAGCTGCTCGCTTACTGGAAAGTCGTGGGCTTTTAATCTCAAAACCAAGACGCGGCTTTTTTGTTAGGGCGTTGAATGCCGTTGAATTAGAGGATGTCTTCGATTTGCGGCTATGTCTTGAGCGCCATGCTATCCAGCGCTTATCGGAGCGCTACAGCAGCGACGCTGAGCGCGCGCTAAAACAGCAGGTAGAGGTTTTATGCGAAGCGACCGCCAGCAATGATGGAACACGCCGCATTGAAGAAGACCTGCAGTTTCACCGCTTGATGATTCATTACGCGGGCAATGAGCGGTTGCTGCGGGCATTTGATGGCTTAACTCACGAACTTCGTCTGTGCATTACGCTGATTACCAAAACCCACGAAGCCCCCGATACCATTGCCACCAGCCACTTTAAGCTGCTAGATGCATTGGGTAGCAGCAGTTCCGAGGCTTGCCGTGAGGCCATTGATTACCATATAGGCGTTGCTAGGGATTTTGTGGTGAGCAGCGTGGGAGAGTGACTAAGAGAGCGCATGAAGGAGTGAGAGGTAGGAATACAAATGGTGTTAGCAGTCGATCTAAATGTGCATTGTCATTAGATAAATCAATAGTTCACACCTGAACAGATGTCGCCTTGCTCTAGGTCTGGCAAGATAGCGTTTTCGGACGTTTGACGATCAAGGACACGGCATGGCGCATTTGCTACGCATCGTTATGATTCACGGCCACTTGTCAGGGGTGGTTGAACTCAATGTGGATGGCCACACCAATATTTGCGGCACCAACGCGTCAGGCAAAACCACGCTTCAGCGGTTAGTGCCGGTGTTTTACGGCGAGCTGCCCAATAAGGTGGTGCCGAAAACCCGCATGAAGTTTGATGCCTTCTATTTGCCCACTCGTCAAAGCTATCTCGTTTACGAATATCGCCGCGAAGCAGGCAATGTTTGCCAAGTAGTGCTGACGCGCAAGCAAGAAGGCGGCGTGGAGTACCGTTTTGTCGGTGCCCCTTATCGGCCAGAAGACTATCTGATCGAAACTGAAAAAGGCCCCTTGGCACTGGAGTACCCACAGTGGTCTAGCGGATTGCGCCGCAGCGGGATTGCTGTCTCTTCTAAGTTGGGAGCTACCTCCGAGTTCCGCTCGGTGATCCAAAACGACTTTACCCAGCTGCACGGTAATAGTCGCGATGGCCTAAAGCTGCGCCAAATCGCGGCGCAGTTTAGCCTGGTTAACCCTGAACGGCGTATCCGTCATATCGAAAAACTGGTCTCTGCTGTGCATGCGAAAGAGGGCAAGATGGATACCCTCAAAACCATGCTGGCGGCAATTTTCGAAGAGGATGGAGTCGAGCTGCCGGTCACCCGTATTCGCAGTGCCAAAGCGCGGGAGTGGATTGCCCAGATGCGTCAGTCCATGCGCCTGGAGCCGCTGCAAGCCTCGCTGACTAAGCTTGGTGGCATCGATCGCGAATTGGCCCAGTTAGAGACCACGCTTTGGCAGTTGAAACCCCAGCTAAGCGCCGATCATCAACAGGCAGAACAGCGCATTGCGGACCTAGATGGTGAGTTAAACCGCCACCAGCGCGAATTCCAACAGCGTGAAAATGCCTACACTCAGCAGCGTGATGAGCTGAACGACCGCCACAGTGAAGTCGCGAGCGACTTGCAGCACACTCAACGCCGCCTGAATGATCTGCAAACCCAGTTTGAGCACTACGCTGATGCCGACATGACCGGTCTTGAGCGAGACATCAACGCCTTACCCCAGTGGCGTGAACAGCGTGATCAGCTTCAGCAGCACCTGCAAGTTATGCAAGATGCGGTAAAAGAGAGTCAGGCGCGCTTAGATGGTCGGTTGCGCGAGCTTTCTGAAGCACTTGCCCGGCAAACCCAAGAAAACCAGGAATTGATAGATGCCCTGGTCGAGGAAAAAGCGCAACGCCGAGAGCAGCAGTGGCAAGCCGAACAGCAGCATAACGAGCGCTATCAGCAAGAGCGCCAGCGGCTAGAAGGTGAGTATCAAGCGCAGTTAGAGCTGGGTGTTGAGCAGCTTGCCGAACTAAAAGCGCAGCTGGCGATGCCCACCCAAACTGCTGAAGAAGCCCAGGAAGCCGAGCTTGCCCAAGCGCGTTTAGACCAAACACAGCAGGAACGCAGCGCCGCCGCTGCAACCTTGGAAGCACTGCGCCGCGAGCTTGAAAGCCACAAACGTGAACGCGATGCCGCCGAGCAGCAACTGGTGCAGTGTCGTCAGCAGCGTGAGCGGGCCGAACAGCACTGCTATGCGCTCTATCAACAGCGCGACCCTGAACAAGGCAGCCTGCGCCACTTCTTGCGTTACCACCGCCCCGGCTGGGAGCAGCAACTCGGTAAGGTTATTGCGCCAGAACTGCTTGAACGCCGAGACCTCGCCCCGCAGCTTGCTGAAGGAGCCAGCGACGACCTGTTCGGGTTAGCGCTGGACCTAAGCGCCATTGCACTGCCGGATTACGCCCAGGATGAAGCCAGTTTGCTGGCGGCGATTGAAGAGGCAGATGGCGCTAAACAGCGCGCCCAAGCCGAGTGTGCCGCTGCCGAAAAAGCTCTAAAGCAGCACAACGAACGGGTGCAACAGGCCGACGAGGCCCAAGATCAGGCGCGCATGGGGTATCAGCGGGCCGAACAGGAAGTGGAGTATGCCCTTGAGGCTCGCCGCCAGCAGCAAGAGCGGCATACCAAGCGCCAGCAGGCTCGCCGAGCGGAGCACCAAGCGGCGTTGGCTCGTCAGGAGCAGTCTCAGGCCGAACTGCGCGAAGAGAAACGCCAGGCGCTTGCCGAGCTTGCCGAAACCCATCAGGGCCAGTTGCTGGAGTTAAAAGCCGACGCGCAAAGCCAGCTGGATAGCCTGGATGCGCAGCTACGCCAGTACAAGCAGCAGCTCAACGACGCCAACGCTGAGCATCAGCGCCAGCGTAGTGAGCTGGAAGCCGCCTTCAGCCAGGAGCTTGCCGAGCAGGGCGTGGACCCCGCGCAGCTTCAGGAAACGAAGAAACGCTTAGAGCAGCAGAGTGAACGCATTCGTAAAATCGCCGCTCGCCAGGAAGAACTAACCGAGTATCAACGCTTTATGCGCGTGGAGTGGAGCCAGCACAAGCCCCAGCTAGTGGCTCAGGAAGCGGAACTGGTTCAGCTTGATCAACAGTTGAAGCGCGAAAAAGCGCGCCTCAAAAATGACTTCCATGCCGCACGTGAAGCGCATCAAGCAGCGGTTAATGAACTAAAAATTCAGCGCGCAAATGCCCACGGCAGCGTAGAAGCCCTTAAGCCGCTGCTGACCCAGTTAGAAAGTTTGGACATCGTTGCAGAGGGGTCGCCCTTAGCGGAGGCCGTGGGTGATATGGAGGAGCGCATAGAGCGTGCGCGCCAAGCGTTAACCAGCCGCCATCAGCAGCTTGAGCAGCTGCGCCGGGGCTGCCTGGAGGTAGAAAGCCAACTGATTAAAGATGCCAGTAGCGGCTTTGCCGATGCACTGCAAAGTGAACGCGAGAAGCTACCAAACGACAGCCCGCGACTAGTGTTGCCGCTGCTGCGCGACATGCTAAAACTATTGGAAGATCAACAGCAGCAGCTGATTCAGGAAGGGCGCAATTTAAGCGATGACCTGGATAAATTCTTTATTGTCTTCCGAGACTTAAATCGCCGTATCAGTGCGCAAAGCCGTCGGCTTTCCGACGAAGTGGCGGATGACCTGCGCTTAGAAGGCATCAGCAAAGCGGAAGTGCGCATTCAATCGACGATCGATGAGCTGGGTTTCTGGGAGCCTTTAAAGCTGTTTGCCCAGCGCTACAAAGCGTGGCGGGAATCTGGCCAGATGCTGCCCAGCGACGATTACCTTAATGCGCTGGCCGATGTGGTCGATTTGCTGCGCAGTGACCAGCAGTACAGCTTTGAAAGCCTGCTGCGCCTTGAACTGCACCTAAACGAAGGCGGCACTGACCTGGTGATCAAAAACGACCGCCAGTTGTTGGAGTCTTCCAGCCATGGCATGGCCTACCTGATTTTGTGTAAGTTTCTGCTGGCGTTTACGCGGCTGCTACGGGGGGATGCGCAAATCGCTATTCATTGGCCGATTGATGAAATCGGCACGCTGGCCTATCACAATGTCGAAAAGTTGTTCGACGCTTGTGACAGCAACCGTATCCACATTGTCGGTGCCTTCCCCAACCCGGAATCGGATGTGCTGCTGCTGTTTGCTAATCGCTACCTGATTGAGCGGGACCCTAACCAGCCCAACCAGCGCCTGCTAAAACGTATTGAGCCGCGCCTTAGCCCGCTTGCACAGCGGATTAAGGAGCGTCAGCAAGAGGTGACCGCATGATCGAACACGGCCCGCTACTGGAACGCTTGCTTGCTGGCGAGTTTGTCTGCGCCGTCAGTGATGAAAATGCCTTCCGCCACCTGACAAATGACGAGACCCGCGACGCGATTGATGACTACCTGCGCCCGCTCAACCGCAGGCTGGCGAGCAATGATGAAGGCAGTGTCTACTTTTTAGCTTGGCGACAGCTTAATGAAGCTGCTCGGGAGCAGCTATCGCGCCAGCTGAGTGACACGGTCAACAGTCTGTTACCACTGCTGGAATGGCTGCAGCTGGTTCAAGAGGCGCTAGGCCGCGACACCTTGGCGGCCCCAGGCGATGTGCTCAAGCCCGCTGAGTTCAGCGCTAAGTGCGAAGACAACCAAAGCCTGCGTGAGCGTTTGGAACGGCTAGCCACAGACAGCTTCTTTGGTTCCCAGAGCGACCAGTTGGATGCCCAAGTAAAGCAGTTATTTAAACGCTTGAAAGAGCATGGTTACTTGCTGCAGCCCCACACTGAGCGTCAGGTGTTTGTGGTCACCGGTAAAATTGATTACCTGATCGAGGTGGTGCGCTTTATCCGCGATGAGGAAAACTTGCCCATCGATGCGGAGCGGGAAGAGGGTGCCCAGGAGGCGCTGCTGTGAGCGAACTGGAAAGTCGCCTGCTCAAAACCGGCGCTGAACGGCTGGCGCTGTTGGGCAAGCATGCCGAACGGCTGATGCAGGGCTACACTCATGATGACGTGCCGCTAGACGGACTCAACGACAGTGCGCTGCGCAAGCTGTTGGCCGCTCGGGTGTTATGGCGGCCAGATGAACAGAGCGGCGTAAAGCTCTCTCCTAAAGTGCGCGACCTGATCGCTGAAATGCTGGCCGATGAAACCCGCCGCCATGTAAATGCCGATGTTGCGGAAACCCTTGAGCTGGTGCGTTCGTTGGTGCACAGCTACCGCGAAGCCCGCAGCCGAGGTGAGCATTGGCGACAGGAGCAGCAACTGCTGCGCCTGCGTCAGGAAATTGACGATCTAAACGGCCGCTTTGCCGATGCTATTGATAGTCTTTGGCAGCGGCTCAATAGCGATTTCGGCTTTGTTAGCCAGTTGAGCGATAAGATCCGCGAGAACGACCGCGCCCAGAAGCAGATTGTTAGGTTGTTGGATGGCCTTGCACTGATCGACTTCGACGAGCTGATTGCGTTAGTAGGCAGCGATGGCAGCCTGCGTAAGCTTCTCATCAGCCAGCTACAGCAGCGCTTAAGCCACCATTACACCAGCCTGCGGGAAGTGCAGCGGCGGTTAATTGAGCTAATGGCACGCTTTCGCAAACAGCAGGCACGCAGCCGCCTGATCAGCGGCATGGTCGCGTTTATGCGCGAACACCCAGGCTTTGTGCCGAGTAATTACGCCAAACGCAGCGATGTACCAGCGTTATTCAACCATGCTGCGCCGTTAAATGCCGCCGCTGCGCCAGCGTTAGATCGCGCGCTGGAAAGCCGCGTGCTGGCAGAACTGTTGCATGAATTGCCAACCCCACGCCATGCCGCGCAAACCGTTGAGTCGGCCGTGCCTGCGTTCACGCCGGAAGATAACCTCGCCGCTGCGCGCCAGCAGGCGCTTAAACAAGATGTGGAACGCTTTTATCTTGCGGTGTTAGATCAGCCCCCCGCCGAGCCGATTAGCGCGCTTGCTTATCTGTATGACAGCCAGCTCGATTGGCCCGATGAAATTTGGCTGTTTCAGGTTATCTCCGAATACCAGGGCTTGCCGCGTAGCGAGCAGCAGGCGTTTCGCCTACACCAAGACGAATCACCGGCCAGTCCATTTAACGATCTGCGCCTGATTCATGACGTTGCACTGGCGGTGGCAGTATGACGTTATCAGGCCGCGCCCGTGCCGGGCTTAACAGTGTTGTTCGAGAGCTTAACCGCCAGCCCGTGGTAGAAAAATCCCGAGGTAAATGGGTCGAAGATGTAGTGGCATGGTGCCATCAGCAAGATATTGATCTAACCATGCGGATTTCCAACCAAGCGCTGCGCTTTGACGCCACGCTCATGGCGCAAATCAACAGCATGTTGGAGAGTGATCGTTTGGCACCGCTAGGGCGCTCGTTAAGTGGTTTAAGTAGTGCCGCTCAAGCAGCAGAAGGAGTTGAGGAGGATAAAAGCCGCCGCGAAGGCCCTCGTGCAAAACGCGTGCTGATCAACTTGCCGCCGCAGCCCTCTGCATGGCTTGCTCCAGAGCCGCGCAGCATACGCGATGTTGATGTAAGCGGCTTGAAGCTGGCGGTGTTTGGCGCGCTCGTTCAGGTGGAAAACCTGGATAGCTTCTACGCGTTTTCGCCAGAGGTAGCAGCGCTTAGCGGCTACGCTAACCCGCTGGTGGTCTATCGTGGCGACAGCCACTACGGCGGCGGCTTTGCCGAACTGACAAAAGCATGGCGCAAAACCAATCGGCCACACCTCTACGCCGGTGACTTCGACGCCAAAGGCGTGACCCTAGCCCTAGACAGCGGCGCCACGCACCTGCTACTACCTGACATCGAATGGCTCACCCAGCACGTCACGCCCCTGCACCAACCCGCTGAACAGCTGCCATTCCAACGCCGCCTACGCCAACGGAACGTTACGCTGCCCAGCCACCACCCCCTACGCCCGTACTTAGCCCTGCTGGAAAAGCAGCGCGGGCTAAAACAGCAATGGTTCGGAGGGGAGCTGGTGTGTATATCACTCAGTTAAAAACTGCCTTAGGGCTGCCACTCAACCCCGCTATTTTACGCTTTCCCTTACTTGGCCGTTAACGAGTTCGCAAATACGCGACGTTTGGATAGTTTGCCAACATTGGCTTTTCCCTAAAGGGAATTAATGGGGTAGATTCAGGTGAGGGCGACAACAACCATTTTTAAGCAAAGCGTATCGCGTAGGCGAGCTTTTTTATAAATTTCAATGTATGGCAGGTAGATGGTTTGGCTGCTGGTTGTTAGGAAAATACGCATGCGCATTAATAAACTGTTAGACGAGTAGGTATATGTCACTCATCATTTCCGCTTTTGCACTCCTAATATCGTTGGGAAGCTTCTGGGTCAGCTTTGACTCAGCCCGACTGGCCAGGAGAACTGCTGCTGCAGAGAAAAGGACGCATGTCAGGACTATTCTTTCCGGCGTTCTTTTTGAGGTGCGTGAGCTTCACCAAGTTGTAACAATGGCCATCAATTACGAAGGTGAAGAGTACCGATTCCCTGATGGTTTAGACAAAATAGAGCAGGAGTTGGCGCGGTATGCGGCAGTTATCCCTGGCAGGCTAAAGTGGCTGAGCGATGATAGCCCCGATGACCCGGTAAAGCTTGAGGAGTATCGGTCTCATGCCCTAGAGCTAGAATCTCGAATGACGAAGGTCCGGCCTATGATTCAGGAATTAAAAGTTGAAGTCATACCGGGCAAGTCGTCTAACAAATCGCTCAATTCGTCGCCGCAAAACGGCGCGAATTAGCGCAGCGTTAAGTTTTTTGCTCCATCCTCGCAGACTATGATGTAATACGTTGTAGTCGCCAAATTTGAGGGTATCGTCATGAGCGTCACCACAGTCCGCCTTCAAGCAGACGTTGAACAACACCTGGAAGCAATCGCTAGCAGGTTACACCGGAGCAAAGGCTGGGTGATCAACCAGGCATTGTCGGAATACATAGCAAAGCAGCAGCTTGAGCAAGAGCGGTGGAAACAAACGTTAGAGGCAATGGAGTCTGCTGCCCAAGGCAAGGTTGTTGATGCCAGCGAGGTTCACAGCTGGCTTAATAGCTGGGGAACCGAAAACGAGCAGGATGCGCCAGGGTCAGGTAAGTGAAACTGGTTTACACGGCCGAAGCCATTGACGATTTGAAACGCCTCCGAGAGTTCATTGCGGATCACAACCCGTCTGCGGCGGCCAGGATTGCCGCCGAGCTTGTTGGCAAAATCGAATTACTTCCAGGCTTCCCCAATATGGGCGCACCGGTTGAAATGGCACCGGTGCCTGACTCTGTTCGAGATATGGTTTTCGGAAAATACGTCGTTCGATATTCAGTCCATGCCACTGCCATCATTGTTCTCCGGGTATGGCATGGTCTTGAAGGTGAACGGTAGTCATTAAACCAGGCGTGGCACTCGGATGCCTTTGTATCTGCTTTGCTGCGTAAAAAATATCGGCGCTCTGCGCTCATCGGCGAATTCTGAGCATTTGAATCGCTCAATTGAACAATTCAAAGCAGGTAAGGTAACCCGCAGAGACTTGATGGATGAGTCGCCGATTACTGTCATGGACTGACGAATCCTGGAGCGATTCCCTTCACTGGCAAACCAGCGCCGTTAAAGGAAAACTTAGCTGGTTTTTGGTCGCGACGTATAGATGATACGAATCGATTCGTCTACGCAGTTGATGATAATGCGATTACGATTATTTTGTGTCGTTATCACTATTAGATTCGGGCCTTCCACAGACTATCTCAGAGACCATTCAGAATAAGCGATGAACCTACTCTTCCTCGGTACCTCCGCCGGTGTACCCACCAAAACAAGAAATGTCACCGGGATCGCTTTGCGTGAAAGCAAAGGGAAGGGCTGGTATCTGGTTGATTGTGGTGAAGGTACCCAGCATCAGGTCTTGCATACCAAGCTATCGTTCCATTCATTGAAAGCCATCTTGATTACCCATGTGCACGGCGACCACTGCTATGGGCTGCCGGGCATTCTGGCGAGTGCGGCTATGGGTGGCAGGAAAGCGCCGCTGACCATTGTTGCGCCCGCAGGTATCAAAACTTGGTTGGCGGCAACCTGTGAGGTGACGCAACTATGCTTACCTTTTGCCTTGGAGTTTATCGCCTCAGACGACCTGCCAAGCGTTGAGTTTGAGAACATCGCAGTTGAGACATTCAGCCTTTCACATCGGGTGGCGTCTTATGCCTATGCGTTTACGGAGCGAAAGGTTGATGCTGCCCTGGACATGGAAAAGCTAGCGCAAAAGGGGATTCCAAGAGGGCCGCTGTGGGGGCAGTTGAAGCAAGGGGTTGATATTGAGTTTGCAGGTGAGCAGTTAAAAAGCCATGACTACCTAATCTTCAAGAACAAGCCCAGGAAAGTAGTGATCGCTGGGGATAATGATCAGCCTGACTTATTGAGCGAGGCGTGTGCAGAGGCGCAGGTGCTGGTACATGAGGCCACCTATACCGAAGAGATGGCCGAGAAGGCCGGCGATGTGGGGCATAGCTACGCCAAACTTGTTGCTGCTTTTGCCGAATCGATAAAGCTACCTAGTTTGGTGCTGACGCACTTCAGCCCTCGTTATCAGTTTAGTTCCCATGCGTCGCCGTCCATTGAGGATATCCGCAAAGAGGCTGAGGGTGCCTATTCAGGCTCGCTTTTCTTGGCGCGGGATTTTGGCGAATACACCTTGGAAAAAACGGGTTACTTTTCTGAGGTGGTGGGCGAGTAGTTTTTCCGCGCGTGTATCAGTAGTAATACCGAAGCTGGGCGATCAGCAACGCATCGTCAGTCACCTTGTAAATCATTCGGTGCTCTTCGTTGATGCGTCGAGACCAGTAACCGGCCAAGCCGTGTTTAAGAGGCTCTGGTTTACCAACGCCGCCAAAGGGTTCTCGTTGGGTTTCTTTGATTAGCTTATTGATACGGCTGAGCACTTTTTTGTCCGTTTTCTGCCAGTATAAGTAATCTTCCCAGGCATGCTCAGCGAAGATGAGTTTCATTCCAAAAGCTCCTGCTCTTGGCCGCCACCTTGCTCTAGCTCGGCAATCGACTCAAGCAAGCGTTGAGCATTCTTGGGGACGCGCAGCAGATAGGCGGTCTCTTGCAACGCCTCATAATCCTCTAAAGAGATCATGACCACAGACTGCGCCTTGTTACGGGTAATGATCATGGGCGCGTGATCTTCGCAGACCTGTTGCATTGTTTTCGCTAGATTGGTTCTAGCCGCGGTGTAGCTAATGGCATCCATAGGTAATTCCTGTTCATGATGTTGCTCATGTACAGAATAGTGTACGTTTTTGGTTTTGACAATCGGCTGCGTTTTGATGATGCCACTTGTTTGACATTGAAGCCGCTTAGTAGCACTGGCTTCCAGGGAAGCCAGTGCTCACTTCGTTATTCCACAAGTTTTTCCAAAAACGGTCTAAAAAGCTATTTCAAAAGTTATTTCAAAAACGCTCGCAGCGTTTCGCTGGCTTGGTCGATAGCGACGACGCCATCTAAATGGCCGCGGTTGCCTTCCAGGGTTTCAAGCGTCACCTCGGTACCGTCCGCTTCAATCAGTTCGGCAGTGCGGCGCACGCCTTCGGGGGCGAAGACGAGGTCGTTTTCGCTATAGAGCATCAGCGTTGGGGCGTCGATGGCGGCCAGTCCTTCTTCTAACGAGTCACCGTGGCCAGTCATAAAGAGCTGGTTGGCGCGAACCAAATATAGCAGGTGGTTGGCATCAGAAAGCTCGGCGCGGGCGGCGGCGACGTCATCCAGCGTTTGCTCAATGGCGTAGCGAGCGTTGATATCTTGAGCGGGGTCGCGCTCGTCATCGGCCCAATCGCGGTTGAAGGTTTCATTGGCCCACTGCCAGTGATTGGCGTTGAGGGTGACGATCTTGAGCGCTTCTTTTAGGCCATCGGTGGGTGGCTCGCCATCGTAGTAGTCCCCCTCATTCCAGTTGGCGTCTAAGCGGATTGGCGCCGCCCAAGCGCTAAGCGTTGCCAGCAACCAGGGGTCGGTAACGCCGCCACCGATAACGGGAATCAACCTGTCCACTTTGTCAGGGTACGCGCTGGCCCATTCAAACGCTTGAAGCGCCCCCATCGAGGCACCCATGACCGCGTGTAGCGATTCAATGCCTTGGCTCTCTAGTAATGCGCGCTGTACCTCGACAAAGTCACGAATCGTCACTACAGGAAAGTCCATTCCCCACGGTTCGCCGGTGGCTGGATTAATAGAGGCGGGGCCAGTGGTGGTGACATTGGGGTCGTGGGCGTTGAGGTTCACCAGCGTATCGGACGCAATAATGTAGTACTCGTCGGTATCCAGTGGTTTGCCGGGGCCAATGATGGCATCCCAGTAGCCGGTTGGCTCGCCATCTGGATCATAACGGCCTGCTGCGTTGCTGGTACCAGAGAAGAAATGGGTGATTAAGATGGCATTGTCACGGGCGTCGTTTAATTCACCGTAGGCTTCCCAACCCACCGCAAGTTCGGGAATTGTTTCGCCGCCTTGGGTAGTGAAGTCTTGCATCTCGAAGGTTTGTTTTTCGACGACGCCATCCCAGGCCAGTAGCGGTGATGCTGCAAGTAATCCGAGGCTAGTAACTGTCACCACGGTCAATAAAGAGTGTCGTTGCTTGAGAACCATACGCCTTCCTTAAATGAGGGATTGTTATGATTATTGTTGGCAACGGCTGCGTTGCCACCCTCATAGCGTAGTCGGCTTTAGCGCACTTTAAAGGGGTTCAGCCCGTTAGCTTGTTGCATCATCATGCGTTTGGCGAGCGGTACGCGTTCGGCAAGATGCAGGCTGAGATCACCCAACTGGCGTAGCGGTTTTGCACCGGTAAACAAGTGATGGAAGCTGTCGGTGGCGGCAATCATGGCTTGGTTGGCCAAGCGGCGCTGGCATTCGAAGCGGTGCAGGCTGATAGAGTCACCTGGGTCGCGGCCTTTGATGATCAGCTCTGCCAGGGTATCGGCATCGTGCAGGCCAATATTCAGCCCTTGGCCTGCCAACGGATGCACCACGTGGGCGGCATCGCCAATCAGGGCTAAGCGCTTACCGATATAGCGTTTGGCGTGCTGGCGTCTAATTGGAAAGCTCGCCTTTGCGACCACACGGGTTAGCTTGCCTAGCCGCTTGGGAAAGGCTGTTTCAATGGCCGTTTTTAGGGCGTCGTTGGAGAGCTGTTCACGGGCTTTGGTGGCTTCGTCGCTGTCATACCACACCAGCGATGCACGATGGCCTGGTAAGGGAAGCATGGCAATCGGGCCAGTGGGGGTGAAGCACTGCCAGCTAATATCCTGTTGGGGGAGCTCGGTTTCCACGTTAATAATCATCGCCCGCTGATGGTAGTCGTAGCTACTAACGGTAATGCCAGCAAGTTCTCGTAGCGTCGAATGCGCGCCATCTGCGCCAACAATCAAACGGGCACTTAAGGTTTTGCCGTTATCTAGCTCCAGCATGCGGCCGGTGCTGGCCGCCATGGTGCTGAGCGGTGCGCACTGGGTGTAGCAGGTCACGCTGGGAAGATTCTCTAAGCGTTGCCACAACGCATATTGCAGGGTACGGTTTTCGATAAAAATACCGAAGTCATCCATGCCACTGTCCTGGGCAGAAAACAGCGAATGGCCGGAGCCATCCTGATTGGCGACATCAATATGGCGAAACGGGCAGCAGCGCTCTTCGGGAAGCACGGTGCCGCTCGCTTTTACAAACGCCAGCGAACGGGCATTAAGTGAGGAGATGCGCAGGTCATAATCGCCGCTGAGCGGGGTGGGAGCGCTGCCGCGTTCTACCAGCCCAACCGACATGCCGGTATGTCCTAATCGGGCCGCTAGCGCGGCACCCACCATGCCACCGCCGACAATGATAATCTCGTGATCCCACTGCATGAGACACTCCTTACGTTGAATAACGAGGGCATATTGCATGACCCTTTATTGTCATACAGTATCGGTTACTTGTCGCAGTGTTGCATAGGGTGATCCATTGACACAGGCCGTGGAAATGATAGATAGCATCGCGCAGGCGGGGGAAGCGCTGGCGGAGTTTATTGAGCGCCACCCTAAACTGTGGGTGATTACTGGTGCGGGAGTAAGCACCGACAGCGGCATTCCTGATTACCGCGATGCCGACGGGCAGTGGAAGCGACCGCCACCGGTACAGCATGGCGATTTTATGGCCTCACTTGCCGTACGCCAGCGTTATTGGGCGCGGGCGCTGATCGGTTTCAAAGCTATGCGTGAAGCCCAAGTGAGCGGTGCGCATCGTGCACTAGCGGCGCTTGAAAGCATGGGCTACGTGGAACTGCTGGTGACACAGAACGTAGACCGTCTGCATCAGCGGGCAGGTTCCAGCAAGGTGATTGATTTGCACGGGCGAGCAGACATGGTGGCGTGCATGACATGCGGTTATCAACTCATGCGTCACGCCATGCACAGCGAAATGGCCAGGATGAACCCGCGCTTTGCAGCGCTAGGTGCCCACCATGCGCCCGACGGCGATGCGGATTTAGAAACCGATTTTTCGACGTTTAAGGTGCTGGATTGCCCGCGCTGCCAAGGCATCTTAAAGCCCCAGGTTGTTTATTACGGCGATGTGGTGCCGCCAGCGCGGCGCTTGGCTGCCCAAGCAGGGCTGCAAAACGCCGATGCCGTGTTGGCTGTGGGCACCTCGTTGATGGTGTATTCCGGCTACCGCTTCTGCCGTGATGCCCACGCCATGGGTTTGCCGGTGGCCTCGCTGTCGCTGGGCGTCACTCGCGCCGATGCGCTATTAACCCATCAGTGGCGTGCGCCGTTAACGCCAGTGTTAGAGCATGCTGTCGGCTGTTTGCAGCAGCGTTTACTTGACTAAAGTGCTAGGGTATTAGGCAACGATTGTCACCAACAGCGGAGTCGCCCGTGCTGTCATTTGAACACCAGTTTGCAACGCTTCCCGAGCCACTGTGGATGGCCTGTCAGCCCACGCCAGTGAGCCGGCCCGCGCTGATTGTATTTAATGAGCGCCTGGCAGAAACGCTGGGAGTTAAGACAGGGCTGAAGAGTAAGCCTGATGATGCCACCCTTGCCCAGTGGTTTAGTGGCAATCAGCTGCCGCCGGGCGCAGAGCCACGGGCGCTGGGCTACGCTGGGCATCAGTTTGGTAACTTTGTACCGCAGTTGGGCGATGGCCGCGCATTGTTACTGGGGGAGGTCGTCGACCAGAACGGCATACGGCGCGATGTTCAGCTCAAGGGCAGCGGGCGCACGCCATTTTCCCGTGGTGGTGATGGGCGTTCGCCGCTGGGGCCGGTGCTGCGGGAGTATCTGGTCAGTGAATTTATGGCTGCAATGGGCGTACCCACCACCCGTGCGTTAGCCGCTGTTTCTACCGGCGAGCGAGTCGTGCGCCAACTGCCTGAGCCCGGCGCAGTATTTACTCGCGTGGCAAGCAGTCATATTCGTGTGGGTACCTTTCAATTTGCTGCGGTACGCAGAGATGAAGCTGCTCTGAAAGCGCTGGCCGACCATGTGATTGAGCGCCACTATCCCGAAGCCGCTAGTGCAGATGATCCTTATTTAGCCTTGTTAGAGGCGGTGGTTGCTCGCCAAGCGGCGCTAGTGGCGCGGTGGATGAGCCTTGGGTTTATTCATGGCGTGATGAATACCGACAACTGCAGCATTGCCGGAGAAACCATTGATTACGGCCCCTGTGCCTTTATGGAGCAGTTTGACCCGCAAAAAGTCTACAGCTCGATTGATCAAGGCAAGCGCTATGCCTTTGATAACCAGCCCGCCATTGCTCAATGGAACCTAGCCCGCTTTGCCGAGACGCTGCTGCCGCTGATGCGCGAAGAGGGCGATACCGTCGTCGAGCAGGCCACCGATATCATCCGCCGCTTTGGGCCACTGTTTGATGCCGAGCAGCGCCGCCTGCATGCGGATAAGCTTGGCCTTGCAGCAGACAGCGACCAAGCGGTAACGCTAATGGAGATGCTGGAAAGTCAGATGCACCAGGGGCGGATGGATATGACCGCTACCTTTGATGCGCTGACACACTTCGCCAGCACCTCAAGTGAAACGCATAAGGAAGCACTGCTGGCGCTGACGACCCAACCCAATGAGTTGGCGGCATGGTTAGATAAGTGGCAAGCAGTACAGGTTGCCAGCCAAGACAGCGAGCGCTTAGCCGCCATGCGGCGTGCTAATCCAGTTGTGATTCCCCGTAACCACCGAATTCAGGAAGTTATCAATGCGGCTTACGAGGGCGACTTTGCGCCGTTTCACAGCTTACTTGCTGTGGTCACCCAGCCCTTTGATGAATCCGCAGAAGCACGCCGCCTTGCAGCTCCCGCAACGGAAAACGAGCAGGTATTAAGAACGTTTTGCGGTACTTGATTTGCCCAAGCTGAAAAGTAAGCCATCACGGCGGTAATAGCTCACATCGCGCTTGTGGTAAACTGTGATTATTTACAGGTAAGGGCGGAGGCAAGGGCAACCTGTGCGCAAAATTATTCATTGCGACTGTGACTGCTTCTACGCAGCGGTTGAAATGCGCGACAACCCAGCGCTTAACGATGTGCCGATTGCGATAGGCGGCAGCGTTGAGCAGCGCGGGGTTGTCGCTACTTGTAATTACCCCGCCCGCGAATTTGGCATCCACTCGGCCATGCCCATGGCGCAAGCACTCAAACGCTGCCCACATTTGACCGTTATCCGCGGTGATATGGCCAAATACAAAGCGGTGGCGCGTCAAGTATTTGCGATTTATCGCGATGTGACTGAACTGATTGAACCGCTCTCGCTAGATGAAGCCTTTTTAGACGTTACTGATATTTCCCTGTGCAACGGCAGCGCCACCCGCATGGCCGAAGCGATTCGCCAACGGGTTAAGCAGGAAGTAGGCATTACCGTCTCGGCAGGTGTCGCACCCAATAAGTTTCTTGCCAAAATTGCCAGCGACTGGCGCAAGCCCGATGGTCTGTTTGTGATCACGCCGAACGATATCGATGGCTTTGTACAGCAACTGCCAGTCAAGAAAATTCACGGCGTAGGGCCACGCACGGCTGAAAAATTGGCGGGGTTGGGTATCCAAACCTGTGCGGATTTGCGGGCTCGCCCGCTCACTGAGCTGGTCGAACAGTTTGGCCGTTTCGGTCATCGACTGTTTGAGCTTAGCTTTGGGCGCGACGAGCGGCCAGTGAAAACCCATCGTGAGCGGAAATCGATCAGCACCGAGCAAACCTACTCCCAAGACTTACCCTCTCTGGAAGCCTGTCGCCAACAATTACCCGACCTACTCAACGACTTAGAGCAGCGCTATGCCAGACTAGACCCAGCGCCCGGCGTGCGCGGGTTAATGGTAAAGGTAAAATTTAACGACTTTACCCAAACCACGGTTGAACACGCCGACCCCGCACCTAACCTGGATCAATTCGAATCCCTGTTAACTATTGGTTGGGCGCGAGGGGAGAGGCCAGTTCGGCTATTAGGCGTGGGCTATCGTTTGGCAGAAGAAGCCACGGTTCAACAACTCTCGCTGTTTTAATTAGCCTGTTAATACTTATGTCGATTGACGCTCATACAAAGGCGCGTTAAAACAGACGTATGATAGTTTGTTTATTTGCTAGCTAGCGTGGGTGCTGCTGCCACGCTGCTTTCCTGTCTTCTTACCCTGCGAGCTAACCATGTCTGCCCATGCCACCCAACGCCCTCGTTTAGTGTTTGCCCATGCGAATGGCTTTCCTGGCTTAAGCTATCGCACGCTGCTGGAGCCGCTGGCGGAGTCGTTTGACCTCCATCCGTTGGACCGATTGGGTCATCACCCGGATTATCCGGTGAACCATAACTGGGGCAATTTAGTCGATGAACTGTTGAGCTACTTGCCGGTTACAGACACACCGTTATTGGGTGTTGGTCACTCGTTAGGCGGTACGCTGATGGCCATGGCGGCAGATAAACAGCCAGAACGCTTCTGCGGCGTCATTATGCTTGACCCTCCGTTGATGCTGGGGCCGGATGCCTGGGTGATGAAAGCGGCGAAGCGATTTGGTTTTATGGACCGCATCACCCCTGCTGGTAAAACTCAGGGGCGGCGCAGTGTGTGGCCTAGTCGAGAAGCCATGGCTGACTCGCTGCGCCGCCGTGGGTTATTTCGCCGCTTTACCCCAGAGGCATTGAACGACTACATTGAAGCAGGCACGCGCTTGCTGGATGACGGTAGCGCTGAGCTAACCTTTGACCCAGGTATTGAGGTGGAGATATTTCGCCACCTGCCGGATCATCTGTCGGGATTGCCACGTCGAGTCGGTGTGCCGATCCACTTGGTGGCAGGGAAGGAGTCGCATTTACTCACTCCCACACGGGTCAAGCGGCTTCAGCGTCGTGGGTTAGCTATCAGCGAGGTTCCCGGTACTCACATGTTCCCTATGGAGCATCCTGATGAAACGCGGGCGGCCATATTGGCGGCATGGCAGCGCTTTTCACAGGGAGCCAGTAAGCGCGCATAAAGCGCATAAGGAGGCAGGATGTATCTTTCCGTACAGCTAAGCTATTACCCGCTGGCCGATGATTTTAAGCCAGTGGTGAAAGAGGTGGTAAAACGTTTGGAAGCCACAGGGTTAGAAGTTCACCCTAATCGAATGAGTACCCAGGTGTTCGGGGAATTCGATGCGGTGATGGCCGCTTTAAGCGATGTGATGAAGTGGTCGTTTGAGACTCATGGAAAAGCGGTTTTTACAGCTAATTTCCTCGAAGGCGATCGACGCCCTCGGTAAGTAGAGAGCTGGCATGGCCGAAACAGCCCTAGGCGGGGGCGCTGTAACCCCATCCCTGGGCGCTACTTTTGCCATCTGACCACCAAGGATGGTGGGAATGCCGGAAAAGTCGGGAACTGTTTTCCGGCCATGGCAAAAGACCCCCGCTACGAGCTGTTATAGGCCTTTTGAATCAGAGCCCCTTAAACCAGCGATTCCAGGCAGGATTCAATAATATCCAGCCCTTCGTTGAGGACGCTGTCTTCAATCGTGACGGGCATCAAGAAGCGAATCGTATTGCCGTACATGCCGCAGGAGAGCAGGATCAACCCTTCCTCACGGGCTTTCTTACACAGCGCTGCGGCAAGTTCTGGATTGGGCGTGCGATCCGTTTTATTCGAGACCAGTTCAAATGCCGCCATAGCGCCCATGTTGCGCACATTATCAATGCAGTCGAACTTGGTTTGCCACTCGCCAAAACGAGCCGCTAGCTTTTCACCCAGCGTTCGGCTTTTCTCAAGAATGTTTTCCTCTTCGAATACTTCCAACACGGCCAGTGCTGCGGCGCAGGCGGTGGGGCTGCCGGTATAGGTGCCGCCCAAAGAGTTGGGGCCAGAGGCATCCATAACCTTGTCGGTGCCAACAATCGCAGAGATTGGCATACCGTCAGCCATACTTTTCGCCATGGTCATGATGTCCGGCTCAACGCCGCTGTGCTCAATGGCGAACATTTTGCCGGTTCGGCCAAAGCCAGACTGCACTTCGTCGATGATCATCAGCATGCCATGCTCATCGCAAATTTCGCGGATCTTCTCCAGGAAGCTTTTCGATGCAGGATAGAAACCGCCTTCGCCAAGCACCGGCTCCAAGACAATCGCGGCAGTGTCTTTTGGGTTGGCGTCGGTTTTCAGGGTCATTTTCAGACCACGAAGGGCTTCGTCTTCGCTGACACCGTGGTAGGACACCGGATAAGGCGCGCGGAATACCGTGCCAGGCATCGGGCCAAAATCGGTTTGATACGGGGCTACTTTGCCGTTCATGGCCATGGTGTAGAACGTTCGGCCGTGATAACCGCCGTCAAAACAAATGACGTTAGAGCGGCCGGTGGCAGCGCGGGCAATTTTAACGGCATTTTCCAACGCTTCTGCACCGGAGTTAGCCAGCATTACTTTGGCGTGGCCGCGAACCGGTACGAGGTGGCTAAGTTTTTCAGCAACTTTTACATAGCCTTCATAAGGCATCACTGTTTGGCAGGTGTGCATGACCTTATCCAACTGGGCTTTCACCGCAGCAACCACTTTAGGATGACGGTGGCCTACGTTCAAAACGCCTATACCGCCCGCGAAGTCGATAAAGCGGTTGCCGTCGGCGTCCCAGATCTCAGCATTCTCAGCGCGATCCGCAAAAGCAGTGGCGGGGCTAGCGGCGCCCGCCGCGACATACTTCTGCTTCAGTTCGTTTAGCTCGGCGTTGCTCATGGCTCAACTCCTTTGGATGTTGGATGTTGCCTGTGAGAAATGTGCAGTGTCACTGCTTATGTGACAGGTTCGGTCGTCATTGTTTCAAATTCGTTATATAGACGATAAAACGGGGGTAATGGACAGTAGGCGACAGACAGTAGTTAAAAGACGGTGGTTAAAAGATAGTAGTTAATGGAGAGTAGTTAAAAGACAATCGGCAATAGGCAGCAGGTAATAGGTTTGCATCAGTAGCTTAATGCTTCTAAGCCTACATATACCTCTTCTCTTAAGTCTAATAATCGAGAGGTTAGATCTGGGCCTAAGGAATTAATAGCTGGCTTGGCGTAGAAAAAGCCCTGTTGGCGAGCAATGCCCGCCCGCGCTAGCCATAATGCTTCTTTGCGTGTTTCTACCCCTTCAGCAATGAGCGTCATGTTCAACTCTTTAGCTAGCAAAATGATGGAGCTGAGCAGCGCTTGGCGACGCATATCATGGTCACAGTTCATCACCAGCTCGCGGTCGATTTTGAGCTTATCCGGTGTTAGACCAGTCAACAGATCCAGGTTGGCATAGCCATTGCCAAAGTCATCAATGGCCGTTTTAAAGCCCATCTCGCGATAGGCTTCGATGATATTGCGCAGGTGCTGGCGGTCTCGTACGCGTTCGGTTTCAGTGATTTCAAAAATTAGCCGCTCCATTGGCCATCCAACGCGTCGAGAAATATCAAGCGTTGCTTGAATGCACGCTTCCGGTTCGTAGACAGCATTGGGTAAAAAATTGATTGATAATGCCGTTGGCATATTCAGAGCGCTTGCCATCTCAATCGCTTTAACACGACAAGCTTGATCAAACCGATACAGTAGGTCGTCAGTCACCTGAGAAATAACACTCCAGGCAGATTCGCCATTAATCCCTCGGACAAGCGCCTCATGTGTCACCACGCGAGCAAGTGACACGTCCACAATAGGTTGAAAGGCCATCGTGAAATCAAAAGGAAGGTCCCCCTCGCATCGTTTACAGCTACCGTCTACCCGTGCGCAGTGACCCATGAAATCCCCCTATAGCAGTGCGCCAAGTTACCCGCTGGCCGATTTACGTTAGCCATTGCCGGTTAATTTAAATTTTTTTTAACTATCTAATCATAGACGAAAACAGTTTAGTCGCTTGTTAATTTTTCGTATAGGTTTTGTATAGAAATTATTGGGTGCGCTGAGCCGACAAAAAAAGCGCCCAACTGGGCGCTAAGATGAATCGTTAGTAGAGATATGAAAAGAGGGAGGATAACGAGCGTTAAATAATGCCTGCTTGTTGCAGAGCGTGGCGCTGTTCGCTGGTAATGCCAAGCTCATCAAGCACCTGTTGCGTGTGCTCACCCAATGAGGGAGGGGGAGTCTGGGCGCTGATTGACTCGCCGTTGATACGGATAGGGTTCGCGACTAAGTCGACGTGACCGGCTTGGCTGTGGGGAAGCGTTTGCTTCAAGCCACGTGCTTTGACATGGGGGTCGTCGAAGACGCGATCCAAGGTGTTGATGGGTCCACTAGGCACACCGGCGGCTTCAAAGGCAGCCAGCCATCCATCAGTTTTCTGCGTTAGTAATACGGCTTCCAGTAGAGGAGCCAATACAGTGCGGTGCTGCACCCGTGCGCCGTTGGTGGCGAACCTTGGGTCCAGCGGCAACGTTGGCTGGTCGATCACTTGGCAGAAACGCTTAAACTGCTCGTCATTACCGACGGCAACAATCATATGGCCATCAGCAGTGGCAAACGCTTGGTATGGAACGATATTGGGATGTGCATTCCCCAGCCGCTGAGGTACTTGACCGGAGGTTAAGTAGTTGAGCGCCTGGTTCGCCAGTACGCCCACCTGAACGTCCATCAATGCCATATCAATATGACATCCAACGTTGCTATCGCGGCGCTGGTAAAGCGCTGCCAGCACGGCATTGGCGGCATACAGGCCGGTGAAAATATCGGTAAAGGCAACGCCGATTTTGACGGGGCCACCGCCGGGCTCATGATCAGGCTTGCCGGTTAGGCTCATAATGCCGCCCATTGCCTGAATCATGAAGTCGTAACCGGCGCGGTGTGCGTAAGGGCTTTCTTGGCCAAAGCCGGTGATTGAACAGTAGATAAGCCGAGGATTCAGTGTCTTCAGGCTCTCATAGTCCAGACCGTACTTTTTCAAACCGCCCACTTTGAAGTTTTCAAGTAATACATCGGAGGTGGCGACGAGCTGCTTAATCAATGCCTGGCCTTCAGGCTTGGCCATATCGACGGTGACCGAGCGCTTGCCTCGGTTGGCGCATAGGTAGTAGGCCGACTCTGAACTGCCAGAGAGCCATGGAGGGCCCCAGTGGCGAGTATCATCGCCGCTGACGGGGCGCTCTACCTTGATCACATCAGCCCCCATGTCTGCGAGCATTTGCCCGCACCACGGGCCAGCCAGTACACGTGAAATATCGAGTACTTTGATGCCTGCTAGTGGCTTGGCTGCTGTGCTCATTAGGTGCCTCACTTGTCGCTATTTAGAAAAATGCCTGAATACCGGTCTGGGCACGACCCAAGATTAAGGCGTGTACATCGTGAGTGCCTTCGTAGGTGTTTACCGATTCCAAGTTCACCATATGGCGAATAACACCGTACTCATCGGAAACACCGTTGCCGCCGTGCATGTCGCGAGACTGGCGAGCGATATCCAGCGCTTTACCGCAGTTATTGCGTTTGATTAGTGAGACCATTTCCGGTGCCCAGTTGCCGCTATCCATTAGGCGACCTACCTGTAGCGCTGCCTGTAAGCCCAGGGTGATCTCGGTTTGCATATCTGCGAGTTTCTTCTGGATCAACTGATTTGCAGCCAGTGGGCGGCCAAACTGTTTGCGGTCTAAGGTGTATTGGCGTGCGGCATGCCAACAGAACTCAGCGGTGCCCATAACGCCCCAGGCAATGCCATAACGAGCTTTATTCAAGCAACCGAAGGGACCTTTTAAACCGCTAACGTTAGGCAATAGGTTTTCTTCAGGGACAAAGGCATTGTCCAGTACGATTTCACCGGTGATGGAAGCGCGAAGCGACACCTTGCCTTCAATTTTGGGTGTGCTGAAGCCTTCGGTACCGCGCTCAACAATAAAGCCTTTGATTTGATTGTCGTGGGCGGCGGACTTTGCCCAAACCACCGCAATATCGGCAATCGGGCTGTTGGTAATCCACATTTTGGCACCGGTTAAGCGGTAGCCACCGTCAACTTTTTCTGCCCGAGTGATCATTGAACCAGGGTCTGAGCCATGGTCAGGTTCGGTTAAACCAAAACAGCCGACCATTTCTCCGCTGGCGAGCTTAGGTAAATATTTATGCTTCTGCTCTTCAGAGCCATAGGCTTCAATCGGATACATCACCAGTGATGACTGCACGCTCATGGCTGAGCGGTAGCCTGAATCAACGCGCTCTACTTCGCGGGCAATGAGTCCGTAGGCCACATGGTTCACGCCTGAGCCGCCATATTCAGGGGCGACAGTTGCACCCAGCAGGCCAAGCTCACCCATCTCGTTCATGATCTCACGATCGAAGCGCTCTTCACGAAAAGCACTCAGCACACGTGGCTGCAGGTTTTCCTGGCAGTAGTCGTGAGCGGCATCACGAATTTGGCGCTCTTCATCGGTGAGTTGGTGTTCGAGCAGCAGCGGGTCGTCCCAGTTGAAACGGGTCATGGCGTGAACTCCTACATAGTCATTTTGATATGATTCAATGTATCGTCGTTTTATTAAAATATCTACATTTTAAAATAAAGAATTTAATTGATCCCACGTTCCTTGAGAACACGGGTAATAATCGGGACAGGGGTCATTAAGTGATCACGCATGAGGTTGGCCGCTTGCTCTGTATCACGAGCCAGGATGACGTCTACCAAGGCGGCATGCTCTTGTCTTTTGATTTCAAGTGCCTGGGGGGACATCACCGTTTCCTGCAGCCACAGGTGGCGGTAGCGTTCAACCTGATCAAACAGCGTGTCGCGCATCTGCAACAGGTGTGGCGAGTTGCAGCCGCTAGCAATGGCGGTATGAAATGCCTTATGGCGCAAATCCCAGCCATCAAGCAGCTCATCGGGGGAGCTTACCTCGGTCACTTTAGCTAGCCGATGAGCGGTGGCGAGGACGTTGGCTTCCCAGTCGTCGTCGCCGCGCTCAATGGCCAGGCGCAAAATCAAGCCTTCTAACTGAGCGCGTGCGTCGTAAATATCGTTCAGCTCGGCCAGCGACATGGGGGCAACGCGATAGCCACGTTGGCTAATCGCAATCACCAAGCGGTCGGCAACTAATTGGGAAAGCGCTTCGCGTAGAGGGCCGGTACTGGCGCCGTAATACTCCTTGAGGCGGCTCATTAAAAGCTTCTCTTCAGGCGCATAACGGCCGCGAATGATGTCGTGCTTCAGGGCGCGATAGGCACTGATGGCTAGGTTCGGGCGCGGCGCATCGTGCTCCATGATATCTCCTTAGGCCAACGTTGGACGTGGCGATCTGCATTAACTAATCGCTATTATCAATAAATTCTAGACATTTAGCACAGGTAACGACATTTATACGGGGGTTATCGGCGAATAGCGTTGCATTAGCATCTCACGCTAAAGCCGTGCTAACGTCATTGCACCGCGTTTGCTTGCCGTTTACGGTAACCAGAGGCTGGGACTTCACACCTCCTTATCGTCAACCATACTTATAAGTCCAAACAGGACGGAGGAACCGCTTATGCGAACTCTAAAATATACAGTGGCAGCATCCATGTTGGCTGTTGCACTTCCAGCCAGTGCGCAACAGCTTTCAATCGCGACCGGCGGTACCGGCGGGGTTTATTATCCGATCGGCGGTGGCTTCGCTGAAATGATTAATAACCATATTGAAGGCGCTCAGGCGACTGCTGAGGTTACTGGTGCCTCAGTCGAAAATATGGGGCTGATTATGCGTGGCGACGCCGATTTGGCGTTAGCGCTGGCCGACACGGTTTATCAGGCTTATAACGGCAGCGGCGACTTTGACGGTCGTCAGATTGAAAATACCCGTGCTCTGGCCTCTGTTTACCCGAATGCGGTGCAGTTGGTAACGCTGGCTGAGTCGGATATCGAGACCATCGCTGACCTGGCTGGGAAGCGTGTTTCCGTGGGTGCACCAGGCAGTGGCACCGAGCTAAATGCGCGTGCCGTTTTGGAAGCCAACGGTATTAGTTATGAAGATTTTACCCCTCAGCGACTCAATTTTAACGAAACCGCAGATGCCATTCGTGATGGTGATATCGACGCCGGTTTCTGGAGCGTTGGCCCTCCCACCAGTTCTATTCTTAACCTTGCCGCTACCCGTGATATCCGCTTAATTGGCCTCTCCGATGAAGAAGTTGCCAACGCACAGGAAGCGGAGGCAGTGTTCGCGCCTTACGAGCTGGCAGCGGGTATGTATGACGGTATGGACGAGTCCGTTCAGACTATCGGTGTTCCTAACGTCTTAGTGGTGAATTCTGATATGGATGAAGAGCTCGCTTACCAGCTGACTCAACTACTGTTTGAAAACACTGATGAGCTGATTGCTGTTCACCCGGCCGCCAACGACACTACCATTGAGTTCACCATGAACTCTACGCCTGTGCCGTTGCATCCGGGAGCGATTCGCTACTTTGAAGAAGTAGGAGCGGATATTCCTGATCGTCTGCGCCCTTAACGGTTAAAGGGTCTTGCCATAGACATTGCCATAAGGATATTGCCATGCAGTGGCAACAACGACTGATGGCGCTACTTTTTGCATGTCTACCGCTCACCGAAGTGGGGGCTTCCCCCGCTTCGGTGAATGCGTCTATGCGTTTAGCTGTGGTGACTGAACAAGGCGATACTCTAGTGGATGCGCTGGTGCCTTCAGAAGGGCGCTGGTGTATCCAGTGGCAACACTCCGTTGAGCACTTTACGGTACTGGATTGTTATCGCAATGCGGCAGGCGTTATGCAACTTGAGCGTAGTCATCAACCAGACTTTGCCGCAGGGCTTGGTCATATCTTTGGCCGTGGAGAACAAGTCTCAGATGGTGAGGGCGGTTATTGGATTAATGCTATTGATGAGCCCGTAGCAAATAACCGTTATGCATTAAGAGTCGGTTCTTCTGCCGTCAATCACCAAGTGGTGTGGCCGAATGGTGAGCATTCACCGGTGAGTTTAAGTAAGTACGCAGCCGGGCAACGTGTGATTATCCAATTATTATCACCTAGCACCGCTCCGCGTGAATAAAAACGATAGTAGTTAACGCTTCCGAGGACGTTCATGAACGAATCCACTCCACCGCCGGTTGTGATGCCCGGCGCGAATGCGATGCAGCCCCGCATGGTTCTGTGGTGTATCACCGTGGTTGCGGTGGGGCTCTCACTCTTCCAGCTCTATTCTGCTGGTATCCAGCCCCTTGGGCTTTTCTATCAGCGCAGTATTCACTTAGCGTTGATTATGTTGCTGGCATTTTTGATGTTTCCTGTGTTTGGGCCAACGCGCAAACGTGGAGTGCTGGGGTGGGGCATTGATCTGATTTTCTTTGCTGGAGCTTTGACTACCGGTGGCTATCTGGTGCTCTTTTTAGATGAGATTATCAATCGAGCCGGCTTCTGGAGTGACACCGATATTTTAGTGGCCTGTATTGCGACGGTTACCGTGTTGGAAGCAAGTCGTCGAGCCGTTGGGTTTGGCATGACGGTGATCGGCCTGCTTGCCATTATCTACGCATTTGCAGGGCCTAGGGGTGAACTGCCATGGCTAGGTGAATGGATGCCCGGCATTTTAGAGCATCGTGGCTATACCTTGGAGCGCGTCGCAGGGCAGCTTTATTTAGGACAAGAAGGCATCTTTGGTTTGCCTTTGGGAGTTGCGGCGACCTACATCTTTATATTCGTACTCTTTGGTGCCTTTTTGGAAAGCACTGGCGCTGGCAAGTTTTTTATTGATATGGCCTATGCTGCCACTGGCCGCCAGCGGGGCGGCCCTGCGAAAGCTGCCGTGCTGGCTTCAGCCGGTATGGGCTCTATTTCGGGTAGTGCGATTGCCAACGTGGTGACCACCGGGGCATTTACCATTCCGCTGATGAAAAAGCTGGGCTATCAGCCAAAGCAGGCGGGAGGAATAGAAGCAGCCGCCTCTACTGGTGGACAAATTATGCCGCCTTTAATGGGGGCGGGGGCATTTTTAATTGCGGAATATACCAATACGCCCTATTTGGAAATCGTTAAGATCAGCATTCTGCCGGCGATTATGTACTTTGCAACGGTGTATCTATTTGTCCATATCATTGCATTGAAGCAGGGAATGCAGGGGTTGGCGAAAAGCGAGTTGCCGCAAATGCGCCAAGTCATGAAAGATGGCTGGCACTTCCTGCTTCCTCTAGCGGTGCTAGTGTGGCTGCTAGCGATGAGTATGTCGCCAATGCGCGTGGGGTATTACGCCGTGGTCACCATCATCGCTGTGGCGGTTCTTCGCTATGCGCTTTGGTACTTCTTTATTGCTCCTAAGCAAGGTCAGCCGGTAACCATGAGCCGCACCAAAGGTGTGGTGTGGGCGGGGCTCGTTAAGTTGGTTCAGGGGTTGGAGCTGGGTGCGCGGAATGCCGTTGCGGTTTCTATGGCTTGTGCCGTGGCTGGGATTATTGTCGGCGTTGTGGGTCTGACAGGGTTAGGGTTGAAGTTCTCCTCAATGATGCTGGCTTTTTCTGGTGGCAACCTAGTGTTGGCGTTGGTGATGGTGCTGCTGGCAAGCTTGATTTTGGGGATGGGGCTGCCGGTTACCGCGAGCTATATTGTCTTGATTGTACTGGTGGGCCCAGCGTTGACCGCTGAATTTGGAGTGCCGCTACTGATTGCTCACTTAGTGGTGTTCTGGTATTCCCAGGATTCCAATGTGACACCGCCTATCGCCCTGGCCGGTTTTGCGGGGGCAGCAATTGCAGGCAGTAAACCCATGGAGACTGGCTTCCAAGCTTGGAAATTTGCCAAAGGTCTCTATTTAATTCCGCTATTTATGGTGTTTAATCCAGAAATCATTGTCGGTGGCCCCGTGCCCGTGGTGGTTTGGAATGCGCTGATTGCTATTTTGGCGCTGTGTGCATTTGCTGCCGCGCTTGAAGGTTATCTGTTTACCAAGATGTCTTGGTTACCGCGCTTGGCGATTGGCGCTGCCATTTTCGGGGTTTTCTACCCAAATCTACTAACGGAAATGGCTGGCGTGGTGGTGATGATTGCCGCGATTGGTGCTAACTGGTTTGCCAGCAAGCGAGAACGTCTGCCTATGGGCGGCTAATCGTAGGGTGTTAATGTGCGCCATAAAAAAAGCCCGGAGACCATTAGGTCTCCGGGCTTTTGCTTTGTGCAGGTACGGCTTAGAAAATGGACTCTGCGGTACCAGACCCTTGCGAGCCACTAGCTTCTTCCAGTTCACGACTAATGCGACGTTGCTGGTAGCCGGGAAGATGGTCACGGTGGAAGAGCTCAGAAATACCCCCTGACTGACCATCCGCCAAGCGGTATCCGGTGGTGGGGTCTACCCGTGCGCTAACAACAGTATCCGGGCGTTCGGGGAGTGCTGAGGGGGTGCCTTCTAGTGCATCGCCCATAAAGTCAACCCAGATAGGTAGTGCTGCGTTAGAGCCATATTCAGCGATGGAGTCGTTGCTATCTTTGCCTACCCATACTGTGGTCACTAAGTCGCTGTTAAAGCCTGCAAACCAGGCATCACGCTGGCTATTGGTGGTACCCGTTTTGCCGACGATATCGTCGCGGTTCAGGCTAAGAGCACCACGGCCGGTGCCAGACGTAATGACGTCACGCAGCATGTCGCGCAGAATATAGACTGCAGCTGGGTCAGCTACCCGAGTAGCCACTGGGTACTCTTTGCCGTCGATTTCAACTGTTTCCTGCCCTTCAGCGCAGCTAGGGCAAGCAACCTGAGGCGTTGCCTCATCCACAAGCTCCTCATCATCGTTACGCGTGACGCGTTCGATAAACCATGGTGCGACCTGAAAGCCACCGTTGGCAAGAACGGAATACGCGTTGGTCATTTCCATGGGCGTTAAACTGGCGCTGCCCAAGGCGAGAGATAGCCCGCGTGGTAGGCGGTCGGGAGAGAAGCCAAACCCTTCTAGATAGCGAATAGTATGGTCTAACCCAGTGGTTTGAAGCACACGAATGGTGACCAAGTTACGCGAACGAGCAAGCGCTGGGCGCAAGCGCATCGGGCCTAGGAAGTCACGGCTTGAATTGACTGGGCGCCATAATGAATTACTACCGTCATCTAGTACGACGGGGGAGTCATTGACCACGCTTGCTGCGTTCATGCCGCCGTCTTCTAGGGCTGCAAGATAGATGAACGGTTTAAAGATGGAGCCGGATTGGCGCTGAGCCTGGATGGCACGGTTGAACTTACTGGCATTAAAATCAAACCCGCCTTGTAAGGCCAAAATAGCGCCAGTGCGAGGATCTTGGGCAACCAAAGAGCCTTCGGCGTCGGGGCGCTGCGACAAGCGTAGAGATCCGTCTTCGTTTTCAATCACGCGGACTAAGTCGCCGCGAACAGCAATTTGATCCGCGCTACTTGGTTCGGCACCACGACTGCGTGGGCTCAAATAGGGGCGTGCCCAGTTTAGGCCGCTCCAGGCAATTGTTTGCAGTTCGCCACCGCGAGTAAGTACCTGCATTTCACGGCCGCTGCTCTTAACCACAATCGCTGGCTGAAGCAGGCCATAGTTGGGCGTGCGCTCTAATACTTGCAACCAGTTGCTGACGTCACCATCGACACCCTCAACTTGTGTTTGGCTACGCTCAGCTGCTTGGCGAGCGGTTTGACGAATTTCCGGTGATTCTGAAAGTTCCTCTTCAAGCCCTTGAGTAGCGGTTTGCTCTTGAGCTTCTACCAAGCTGGCTGCGATATCTTGCTGTTCTGAACCGCGCCAGCCATGGCGAAGGTCGTAAGCTAGCAGGCCATTTGCTAATGCTTGGTGGGCATAGGGCTGCATTTCGCTATCAATCGTGGTGTAAATTCGGTAGCCACCGGTATACGCCTTATCTCCAAATCGTTCGATAGCATATTGGCGAGCCATTTCTGAAACATAAGCCGCGTCTACTTCGGTTTGGGTGTAGTGCCGGCGGGCTGTCACCGGCTCCTGCACAGCCGCTAGATAAGCATCATTATCAATATGTCCTAGCTCGCGCATGCGGAACAGAATCCAGTTGCGACGAATAAGCGAGCGTTCTGAATTAGCCAGTGGGTTAAAGGCTGAGGGTGCTTTAGGCAGTCCCGCAATCATTGCTGTTTGAGCCAGCGTTAATTCAGCCAATGGCTTGTCATAATAAGTTTCTGATGCGGCTGCGATGCCATAGGCGCGATGGCCGAGAAATATCTTGTTGACGTAGAGCTCGAAGATTTCATCTTTATCAAGAATCTGCTCCATTTGCAGGGCAAGCAGAATCTCGCGAATTTTCCGCGTGAATGTCTGGTCGAGCGTCAACATATAGTTACGCGCAACCTGCATGGTAATGGTCGAGCCGCCAGACTGAATGGAGCCGCCACTCTGGACCAGTTCAACCGCCGCCCTGGCGATACCACGAGGATCAACGCCTGCATGATCAAAGTAACTGGCATCTTCCGCTGCGATCAGCGCGTTGATCATGTCCTCTGGAATATCAGCGAAGTCGACGGGCATACGGCGCTCTTCGCCAAATTCACCAATGAGTTTGCCATCATTGGTGAAGATGCGAAGTGGTGTATGTAGCTCGAAATCTTGCAACTGGCGTACATCAGGCAGGCCAGGTGAAAAATAGATAGCGGCGCCCACCACTGCCAACACGGTGGCGCCAATGAGCGCAACGATTAGCGAAAAAAGTGACAGGATGAGGGTTCGAAAAAACGTCATGAACAGAGTGCACCCGTGAAAAGGAGAATAGACACGGTAACTAAACGACCGTATCACGCAATTGGCTGCCATTATAGGAAGGCGAGGCAGCAGTCACCAGTGTTGATATGCCGTAATGCCATTCGCGTGTGACTTCACTAAAAATCATGTAACCTCAAAATTCGCACGATAGGCAGGCGGAGCCGAACCCAGGATGCGTTTACTCAAGCCCGGTAAAGGGTTGATTGGTGTCGATATTACATCGGCGACCGTCAAGCTGTTAGAGCTCAAACAGTATAGCGATAGCTACCAAGTAGACAGCTACGCTGTTCAACCGCTGCGCGAAGGTGCAGTTGTTGAGCGCCGCATCCGCGACATTAATGAAGTGGCGAGTGTGCTTCGGCGTACTGTCGAGCATGCAAAGCCCTTTACTCGTAAAGCGGCAGTGGCCGTCCCAGCGAGCGCTGCCATTACTAAAACGCTTACTTTTCCTGCTTCGTTAAGCGAAGAGGAGATCGAAGAGCGAATAACCGCCGAGTCTGACCGCTATATTCCCTTTCCGTTCAGTGAGGTGGCGTTTGATTTTCAGTGCCTAGGTCCTGCTCCTTTCGATGAGAGCCAGCAAGAAGTTGTTTTAGTAGCGTGTCGTCAGCAAGACGTGACTCTGCTTACCGAAACGCTAGAGCGTGCGGGGCTGGAACCTGCCGCTGTCGATGTAGAGACGTTCGCTTTAGAGCGCGCATTGGCCGAGCTACGTAAGCAGTCAAGCGTGGCAAACGACTCAGCTGCTTGTGTGGGGCTATTCGACATCGGGGCCAATATGAGCGCCTTCCATGTCGTGCGGGGTGGGCATATCGTTTATAGCCGTGATACGGCGTTTGGCGGACGCCAGCTAACAGATGCCATCTGCGAGTATTACCACATGAGCATAGAAGAGGCTGGCGTTGCTAAAAAGCATGGTGGTCTTCCTGGCGACTACCAAGAGAAAGTGCTCACGCCTTTTCTAGAAACGGTGGTGCAGCAGGGGAGATGCTCGCTGCAGCTTTATTACACCGCGGGTCGTCAGTATGAGGTGCAACATACTGTACTCGCGGGTGGTTCTAGTGTCATTCCAGGCCTCGCTGAGCGTATTGCTGATGATAGTGGTATGTCGGTGAGTATCGCCAACCCATTGCAACGTTTGCGCATTAACAAACGGCTAAGTGAAGAAGCGTTAAGAAACGCTGCCCCAGCGATGCTAACGGCGGGTGGGTTGGCGATGCGAGTTAGCCAATGAGCATTAATATTAATCTTTTACCCTGGCGTGAGGGGTGGCGAGAGAGACGGACGCGGCAATTTTACGGTGTTATGTTGTTTATGTTGCTGCTGGGCGTGGCGTGTGGCGTTGTGGTATTGCACGTATATCAACAGCAGTTAGCTGCCCAGCAGCAGCGCAATGCCCATATCGCTACTGGTATTGAGCAGTTAGACAATGAAATCGCTGATGTACAACGCTATCGGGGCGATATCGGGCGGTTGGAAGAGCAACTGGCGCTGTTCCACACGCTTAATAACGAACGCATGAGTACAGTGAGGCTGTTTAACGATATTGCTGCTAGCGTCGCCGATGGGGTTGTCTATCAGCGTCTGTCACGTAGCGGACAGCGAATCAGTCTTTCAGCGGTTGCCAGTAATGAACGTCAGGTCTCTGAGCAACTACGCCAAATTGCAGCTATACCAGGGTTAGGCGTACCGCTGTTTTCCGAGGTTGCTAGTGGCCAAGATGACAGTCGGCGTGTTTTCCAGTTTGAAGTAAGGCAACTGTCTCCTGAAGAAGCCGTTTCCATGGAGGCGGCACCATGACGCCTATCCGTGAACGCATAAAAAATGATTGGCTGCGTCTGCGCAGCGTTGAATGGCAATCGTTGGATATCAAAGAAGCAGGTGAATGGCCTTGGCTGCTTAAAGCCGTGATAGCGGTACTTGTTTTTTTAGTTGCTCTATTAGCTATCAACGGGTGGCTGGTGGGGGAGGCTCGCGATTCGCTTGCAGCAGAGCAGCGTCAAGAGGAGCGTCTGCTGGTCGAGTATCGACGCAAAGCGTCTGAAGCCGCTTTTCTGCCGGATATTCGCAGTCAGTTGGCTGCTCTTGAAAATCAAATGGTGCAGATGCAGGCGATGCTGCCTACCAGTGCAGAAATTCCTTCTTTATTAGATAGCATCAGTGATGCCGCTATCGAAAATCGACTAACCATTGAAACTATCCGTTTGCGACCTACGGTGAGTAACACGCACTATATAGAGCACCCCTTAGATATACAGGTACGCGGTGATTACCATGCATTGGCGCAGTTTGTTTCGGACATTAGCGGTTTGGCGCGAATTATTACCCAGCACGATTTAACACTAGCGCCTGTTGATCAGAGTGGCGACACGCTACGCATGTCGCTGCTTGCACGCACTTACAGCGAAAAGGCTGCACCATGAAGCGTTTGGTAGGCCTGCTGTGTATTGCTGGCTTAGCTGGCTGCAGTGACCCTCAGCTGGGGCAGTTAGATCAAACCCTTGCAGAAATACGCCGTACTGCTGATGGGAAAGCGCCCGAGGTAGTGGAGGAATTGCCAACGTATCAGTCGCTCGATTATCGCTTTAGCGATGCGCGCAGTCCCTTCTTAGCACCGGAGGATGTGCGCGAAAACGTATTGCAAGTGGAGCAGGCAGTGAGCGAGTTTGCCCCCGAACAGCAGCGCGCTCAAGAGCCTTTAGAGCGTTTTCAACTCCAGACGTTGCGCTTAGTGGGTACGCTACGTATGGGGGCGCAGCAAGTTGCATTGATTGAGCCTCCCGAAGGGGAGGTTGTTAGTGTTCGAGAAGGTGATTATTTAGGCACCAACCATGGCCTTATTAACCAGATTGAACCACAAGGAATCACTATTGTTGAACGTGTTTTTAGCCCTCAGCAAGGGTGGCAGCAACGCCAGGTAACGCTCACCCTTGAGGAATAGCTTCTTCACTCGCTATCAGATATGGATATCGCTTATGGCTGCTATATGTTATCGAACGTTGCTGTTATTAATTGCGGTAGTGCCATCGGTCTGCATGGCATCAGTGCTTACTAATGTCGATGTGCGCCAAACTCATAGCGGTGACGTTGAGCTAGTGCTGCAGTTCAGTGGCGGCGTTGCCCAGCTAAGTGGCTATCGATTAGATGCACCTCCTCGTCTAGCGCTGGATTTGGCAGATACACAAAGTGCGCTTGCCCAACGCCGTATCGGCGTCAGTAGTGGTGTTGTTGAACAAGTGACGGTGTTAGAGGGCAGTGGGCGGACGCGTCTCGTGGTTGATTCGAATGAATCCCTTGATTATACCGCTCAAGTAGTCGGTGAGCAGTTAAGAGTCACGCTAGCATCAGGTAGTTCTGTATCTATGCCGGCACCCCAAGCGACTAACGCTATCCAGACTTCCCCGTTCATCCAGGGGCCGCGTGTTGAAAATATTGATTTCCGGCGTGGAGGTGATGGTGCAGGGCGTGTCGTGGTGACATTTGATCGTGCTGGTGTGGTCGCTAATGTGCATGAAGGTAGTGAGGGCAGCATTATTGCGGAGCTGCGTAATGTGGCGCTGCCTGATGCGCTTAACCAGGTTTACGATGTCACTGATTTTGCGACGCCGGTTACCCGTATTACCCCTCATCTTGGACAGCGTGATGTGCGGCTGGAGCTACAAACGAACGGCCCCATCGCGATGGCTTCATCGCAAAGCGGGCGTACGTTGACGATTGAAGTGCAGCCGGTGAGTCAAGCTACACAACAGCAGCGAGAGCAGCAGGGAATATCTTTTACCGGAGAGCGGTTAAGCCTGAACTTTCAAGATATTGAAGTGCGTGCAGTGCTGGCTACTCTGGCAGAGTTTACTGGCCTAAACCTAGTGGCCAGTGATAGCGTTGCTGGACGCATTACGCTTAACTTGAACGATGTTCCCTGGGATCAAGCGCTAGCGCTGATCTTACAAAGCCAAGGGCTGGCAAGTCGGGAGCAGGGTAATGTGATCGTAGTGGCGCCTGCCAGCGAGCTAGCGGCTCTTGAACGGCAAGAGATAGAAACACGCAATCAACGCCAAACGCTTGCGCCATTAGTCACTGAGTTCATTGAGATAAAGTACGCCCGCGCCGAAGACCTTGCCCAGCTGTTACGTGGTGGCGATGGCTTTGGGCTGTTAACTGACCGAGGGCGAGTCAGTATTGATCAGCGTACTAATATGTTACTGGTACAAGATACTGCAGAGCAGGTGCGCGCTATTATCGGCACTTTAGATCGCTTGGATGTCGCCGTCCGTCAGGTGCAAATTGAGGCAAGAATTGTCATTGCCCGAGATACTGCATCTCGGGAGTTAGGGATTAACTGGGGCGCGTCGAGTACTCGCGGCTTTTTAGAAAACGATGATGGCACGTTTTCTCGGCGTAATATTAACCCTAACAACATTAACCGTGCTCAGGGTGGCCTCGCAGTAGATCTAGGTTCAGTGGCTGCTGCCAACACGGGGTTTAGTTTTGGTTATCTATCAGGGGACGTGCTGCTAGATCTTGAGCTGCGAGCGCTGGAAAGTGAGGGCAAAAGCCAGACGATTTCTCAGCCCCGAGTGATCACAGCTAACCAACGAACAGCTATTATTCGTCAAGGCGAAGAGCGGGCTTTTCAGAGCGTAGATACAGAAGGGAATCCAGATACAGAGTTCAAGGAGGCTGAACTCTCCTTGGAGGTAACGCCACAAATTACTCCGGATAACCGCATCATTATGGATTTGGTGATTAAAAACGATAGCTTCCGGGAAAGTGAGTTTGGTGGTGAGCCGCCGATTGATACCAACCAGATAGAGACTCAAGTGTTGGTCGATAATGGGCAAACGGTAGTGTTAGGCGGTATTTTGACAACAGAGCAGTTGAGCCAAATAGCGAAAACACCGCTGCTAGGAGATATTCCTTGGCTTGGGCGGCTATTCCGCTATACCGAAGAGAGCAATGAAAAGGTAGAGTTATTGGTCTTTATTACTCCACGACTACTTGATGATGGTTTGGCGGTTCGCTGATGCAAGAGTTACCCAATATTTTTTTAATTGGCCCCATGGGGGCTGGCAAGAGCACGATAGGCCGCTTACTCGCGGCTGAGTTGTCGCGCTCGTTCTTTGACAGTGATCACGCCATACAAGACCGCTGTGGTGCGGATATCCCCTGGATTTTTGACGTTGAAGGTGAACCCGGCTTTCGTCAGCGCGAAAGCCAGATGATTGACGAGCTCACTCAGTTATCTGGTGTGGTAGTGGCTACCGGCGGTGGCGCAGTGCTGCGCGAAGAGAATCGACGTGCTCTGCGTGAGCGAGGCGCCGTGGTTTATTTGCTGACCACCGTTGACCAGCAACTAAAGCGCACTGCCAAAGATCGAAATCGACCGCTATTACAGTGTGATAATCGTGAACAGGTGCTGAACGACATGTTCGCCACACGAGATCCGCTGTATCGAGCAACATCTGATATTACGGTGCGCACGGATCGGCGCAGCCCACGTGCGGTGGTCAACGAAATTCTGCGTCGTGTCCATCGCATGGTGGACCCTTTAGAAATTGCGCGGGCTCAAAGTAAAAAGGTATCACAATGACTGAAATGACAAGTGCCCAGCGTACGCTAACTGTCGCATTGGGTGAGCGTAGCTACCCGATCCATATTGGTGTTGGGCTTCTAAAACGCGCCAATGTGCTGGAGCCGTATCTCGCGGGTCAGCAGGTGATGGTAGTCACCAATGAGACTATCGCACCGCTTTATTTAGAAACGCTTTGCGCCGGTCTGCCTGGTCATTTAGACATTCGCACGGTAGTGCTGCCTGACGGGGAGCAGTATAAAACCATCGAGCAGGTAAGTCGGATTTGGGACGCGCTGTTAGAGGCCGGCTTCAATCGTCGCTGTACGCTGATTGCCTTAGGGGGAGGTGTGATTGGCGATATGGTCGGTTATGCGGCGGCAGCTTATCAACGTGGCGTTGCCTTTATTCAGGTGCCTACTACGTTATTATCCCAGGTAGACTCTTCGGTGGGTGGGAAGACCGGTGTTAACCACCCGCTGGGTAAAAATATGATTGGTGCTTTTTGGCAACCAAAAGCCGTCATCGTGGATATCGACACTTTGACCACTCTGCCTAGCCGGGAGCTTTCCGCAGGCTTGGCAGAAGTGATCAAGTACGGGTTAATCCGTGATGAGCGCTTCCTAAGCTGGTTAGAAGAGCATATGCAGGCACTACGTAGTGTTGAGCCTGCAGTGATTGCTGAAGCGATTGCTCAGAGTTGTCAAATTAAAGCCGACATTGTGGCGGATGACGAAACTGAGCAGGGCGTTCGCGCGTTGCTGAACCTGGGGCACACGTTCGGTCATGCTATTGAAGCTCATCAAGGTTATGGCAACTGGTTGCACGGTGAGGCCGTGGGTGCAGGTATGGCGATGGCAGCAACGCTCTCGCATCAGCTTGGCTGGATAGATAGCAATGCACTCGCGCGTGCTAAGGCGGTTGTTGAAAGCGCTGGACTACCGCTAGCCGCACCTGCCGGAATGTCTGTAGATGACTTTTTAGCCCGCATGAAGCTAGATAAGAAGAATATTGATACTCGTCTACGTTTGGTGCTGCTCAATGCCCTGGGTGACGCCTGCGTAAGTGACGCCACGCCGCCTGATATGCTGCGTGAGCTACTTCATCACTATCCGCGCGACTAAATGCCTAGGCGTATTGGCTATAAACAATCAAAAGCCAGTATGGGGAATCAGTACTGATAAGCGGTACTGATAAACAGTGCTTATAAATAGTACTGATAGACCGTATTGCTAAACAGTTTTACAAACAAAGCTGCACAGAAAACCCACCATCGCGTGGGTTTTTTGTTGTCTGGCCGTTAAGTGATGATCGTTCTGCATGTAATCCGTATGCCTTATGCGCTATCGGCATGGGTTTTTTGAGCCAATTGATACTAAAGTCTAGTTATGTATTCAAATCGTTTAAAAATCGTTTAGTTGCTTTGCAAGTGGTTGAAGTTAATATGTTTTTTTTATTAAGCGCGAATGCAAATGTAAGATTTGACAAGGTTTTTTAAGGATTGGCTGGTTCTGGGTGATTGCGCTACATGCAGGCAAATCGCTATGCTGAGCGACCTTTTCTTGAAGCGGTGGAAGCGGGAAATGCCCTGTTTTTAATGGGTAGTAAGAAGTCAAAAATAAGAAAAACCCGTTACGATAACATGAAAACACTGCTAAGTAAATACGCTGACTAGAGGCACGCCCATGAATAGAGGTCTTCACCAGCCTGGCGAGTTTCGCGATAACTGTGGCTTTGGCCTTATTGCCCATATGGAAGGGCAGGCCAGCCACGACTTGCTGAAAACTGCTATTGAATCACTTACCTGCATGACCCATCGCGGCGGTATTGCGGCAGACGGCAAAACCGGTGACGGTTGCGGCTTACTGCTGAAAATGCCGGTGCAATTCATGCGCGCTGCCGCGAAGCAAGCGCTTGATGCGGAGCTTGGCGAGCGCTTTGCTGTAGGCGTCATCTTTTTGCCAGATGACGATACGCGTGCCGCTCATGCTAAAGAAACCCTTGAGCGCGAACTAAGCAGCCGTGGTTTAGATGTATTGGGCTGGCGCGAAGTGCCCACCGACTCTAGTGTATGTGGCCCAATGGCGCTGGACTGTCTGCCGCGCATTGAGCAGCTGTTTGTTCAGCCAGCTAGTAGTGGAAATTCAGGCAGTGATCGCTTCGATGTTGATCTGTTTATGGCGCGCCGTTATGCAGAGCAAGCGCTACGTAGCGATGAAGACTTTTATGTTGCTTCACTCTCATCAGAAGTTGTTTCCTATAAAGGCTTAGTCATGCCGGAAGATTTGCCGGCATTCTACAAAGACCTGAATGATCCAAGTCTGGAAACCGCCATTTGCGTGTTCCACCAGCGTTTCTCTACTAACACTGCACCGCGCTGGCCGCTAGCCCAGCCATTCCGCCTGCTGGCTCATAATGGCGAGATCAATACGATTGAAGCCAACCGCGGCTGGGCGAACTCTCGTAAAGCCAATTTTGTTAACGAGCGCTTGCCTGATATTGCTGAGCTTGACGAAATCGTCAATACCACTGGGTCAGACTCCTCAAGCATGGATAACATGCTGGAAGTGCTGCTGACTGGCGGTATGGAGCTACATCGTGCGGTGCGCATGATGGTGCCGCCTGCTTGGCAAAACGTTGAGACCATGGACGCCGAGTTACGCGCGTTCTATGAATACAACTCCATGCACATGGAGCCTTGGGATGGCCCGGCCGGTGTGGTAATGACCGACGGTCGTCAAGCTGTTTGTATGCTGGATCGCAACGGCCTTCGCCCCGCGCGCTGGGTGATTACCAAGAATGGCTACATCACGCTAGCGTCTGAAATTGGCACTTATGGTTATCGCCCTGAGGATGTCGTCGCTAAGGGGCGTGTTGGCCCAGGCCAGATGCTGGCGGTAGACACTCAGACTGGCGAAGTACTGCACACCCAGGATATCGATAACCGCCTGAAGTCAGCTTATCCCTATAAGCGCTGGCTCAAGCAGGAAGCCCATTACCTAGAGTCAGCGCTGACTGAGCTTGCGCGTTTCCAGACAATGGACACTGACGCGCTTAATGTTCAGCAGAAAATGTTTCAGGTGAGCTTTGAAGAGCGTGATCAGGTGCTGCGCCCGTTGGCAGAAAGTGGCCAGGAGGCGGTTGGCTCGATGGGTGATGATACCCCCATGGCGGTGTTGTCTAGCCGTCCGCGTCTGCTAACTGATTTCTTCCGTCAAAAGTTTGCCCAGGTGACCAATCCGCCGATTGACCCCTTGCGTGAAGCGATTGTTATGTCGTTGGAGACTTGCTGTGGTGCGGAGCTGAACGTCTTTAAGGCAACGCCTGAGCATGCTCACCGCTTGATTTTGACAACGCCGGTGCTGTCACCACGTAAATTTACTGCGCTGGTCAGCCAGGATGATCCTGCCTTTGCTAGCCACACGCTGTCACTCGGGTACGACCCGGAGCACACCAGTTTGCAGCGGGCAGTCACCTTGCTTTGCCAGGAAGCTGAAGCGCAGGTAAAAGCGGGCAAGGTGATTCTGGTGTTGACCGATGCTGACCTTCCCAAAGGGCAGTTGCCCATCCAGGCGGCTTTAGCAGTGGGAGCCGTTCACTCTCATCTTGGTCGTTTGGCGCTGCGGCCGAACGCCAACATTGTGGTGGAAACCGGCTATGCAAGGGATGCCCACCAAATGGCAGTGCTGTTTGGCGTGGGCGCAACGGCTGTGTACCCATGGCTTGCTTACCAAGTGATGGCGGATATGCATCGCACCGGTGAGCTAACTGGCAACCCTGCTGATGCTCGTGAGAATTACCGCAAAGGTCTGCAGAAAGGGTTGTTCAAAATTCTTTCGAAGATGGGTATTTCAACGTTAGCTTCATACCGCGGCTCTATGCTGTTCGAAGCGGTGGGGCTATCCGATGAGATCATGGATACCTGCTTTGTCGGCATGGCATCACGCATTCAGGGCGCTGGCTTTGCTGAGCTGCAAATGCAGCAAGAGCTGCTGGCGAAGGATGCCTGGATTGCCCGCAAAGGCATCTCCCAAGGCGGTATGCTGAAGTATGTTCATGGCTACGAATATCACGCCTACAACCCCGATGTCGTGAAGTCGCTCCAGGCGGCGGTGCAAGAAGGCAGCTACGCAAAGTGGAAAAAGTTTGCTCAGTTGGTCAACGAGCGTCCGGTTGCCACTATTCGTGACTTGCTTAAGCTCAAACCTGCTGCAACGCCCATTCCGTTAGAGGATGTTGAGCCGATTGAGGCGCTGATTCCGCGCTTTGATAGCGCCGGTATGTCGCTAGGTGCGCTTTCTCCGGAAGCCCATGAGGCGTTGGCCCAAGCAATGAATGAGTCGGGCGGGCGCTCCAACTCCGGCGAGGGTGGGGAAGACCCAGCCCGTTACGGCACCATCCGTAGTTCGAAAATCAAGCAGATTGCTTCTGGCCGCTTCGGCGTTACCCCAGCCTATTTGGTCAATGCGGAAGTACTGCAGATCAAAGTTGCCCAGGGTGCCAAACCCGGCGAAGGTGGTCAGCTGCCGGGCGGTAAAGTGAACCAGTTGATTGCCCGGTTGCGCTACGCGGTGCCAGGTGTGACGCTGATTTCACCGCCGCCACACCACGATATCTACTCGATTGAAGACTTGGCGCAGCTGATTTTCGACCTTAAGCAAGTCAATCCAGATGCCCAGGTTTCCGTAAAATTGGTCTCTGAGCCAGGTATTGGCACTATTGCCACTGGTGTGGCGAAGGCCTATGCGGATCTGATTACCGTTTCTGGTTACGACGGTGGTACTGCGGCAAGTCCATTGACCTCTATTAAGCACGCGGGCTCCCCTTGGGAGCTTGGGTTACCTGAGGTGCACCAAGCACTGCGTATTAACGGCCTGCGCGACAAAATTCGCCTGCAGACCGATGGTGGTCTCAAAACGGGTCTTGATGTCGTTAAGGCGGCGATTCTGGGGGCTGAAAGCTTTGGCTTTGGTACGGCGCCGATGGTGGCGCTGGGCTGTAAGTACCTGCGTATTTGCCACCTGAATAACTGCGCCACCGGCGTAGCGACGCAAGATGATTTCCTGCGTGGCGAGCACTTCCGCGGCACTGTCGATATGGTGAAAAACTACTTCCGCTTTATTGCTGAAGAAGTGCGTGAACTGATGGCGATGCTAGGGGTGTGCCAGTTGACGGACCTGATTGGCCGCACCGATCTGCTTGAAGTGTTGGAAGGCAATACGGCCGCTCAGCGTAAATTGGATCTAACCCCGCTGCTTTCGAATGATTTTGTGCCTGCAGATGCACCGCAGTTCTGTAAGGTGAGTCGTAATGTGCCCCACGATCCAGGCGCTAAGAACCAGGAAGTGCTGGCAGCACTAAAAGAGGCCATTGAAAGTCAGTCTGGCGGAGAGTTTGATTTCACCATCACTAACTGTGACCGCAGCGTAGGTGCATTGAGTTCTGGCGCGATTGCCAAACGCTACGGTGAAGATGGCTTGGAATCAGCCCCGGTCACTGCGCGCTTTACCGGGGTAGCTGGCCAAAGCTTCGGGGTGTGGAACGCCCGTGGCTTAAATCTCTATCTCGAAGGCGATGCCAACGACTACGTGGGCAAAGGCATGAACGGTGGCAGCATTGTGATTGTGCCGCCCAAGGTTAGCCAGTTTGAAAGTCACAAAACCGCCATTATCGGTAACACCTGTCTGTATGGTGCGACGGGCGGCACGCTGTTTGCCGCAGGTACTGCGGGTGAGCGTTTTGCCGTGCGTAACTCTGGGGCTACTGCTGTTATTGAAGGCGCAGGTGACCACTGTTGTGAATACATGACCGAGGGCTTGGTCTGCGTATTGGGTGAAACGGGCGTTAACTTTGGCGCGGGCATGACCGGAGGTTTTGCTTACGTCCTGGATGAAGACCGTACCTTTGTGGACAAGTACAACCACGAGCTGGTCGAAATCCACCGGGTCAATACCGAAGCGATGGAAGCGTATCGCCGTCATTTGCGTGAAATGATCGAAGCCTACGTTGCGGCGACAGGCTCCGCTCGGGGCGCGGCGATTCTGGAAGACTTCGGCGACTACGCGCGCCACTTCTGGCTAGTGAAGCCAAAAGCGGCGAGCTTGGGTAGTTTGCTGAATCAATCTCGGCGTCAGCCGGAATAACCCGCCAGAGCCTACGCTTCGAGGAGAGAGATCATGGCTAACCGTTTAAATAACGATTTCCAGTTTGTAGATGTGGGTCGTCAAGACCCACAGAAAAAAGCCGCACACACACGGTCAAAAGAGTTCGCTGAAATTTACGAGCCCTTTAAGCCCACCGATGCGGCGAGTCAGGCGCACCGTTGCCTGCACTGCGGCAATCCGTACTGCGAGTGGAAGTGCCCGGTACATAACTACATTCCCAACTGGCTTCAGCTAGTGGTGGAAGGCAATATTATTGAAGCAGCCGAGCTTTCACACAAAACCAATTCGCTGCCGGAAGTGTGTGGCCGCGTGTGCCCGCAAGATCGTTTGTGTGAGGGCGACTGTACGCTGAACGACGGCTTTGGTGCGGTTACCATTGGGTCGGTAGAGAAGTACATTACCGACACCGCGTTTGCGATGGGTTGGCGTCCGGATATGTCTAAGGTGGAGTGGACCGATAAGAAGGTCGCCATCGTAGGTGCCGGGCCTGCGGGTCTTGGTTGCGCTGATATCCTGGCACGTAATGGCGTCAAACCCGTCGTATTTGATAAGTATCCCGAGATTGGCGGTCTGCTTACCTTCGGTATTCCAGAATTTAAACTGGAAAAGAACGTGATGGAGCGTCGCCGCGCCGTCTTTGAAGAGATGGGCGTCGAGTTTCGTCTGAATACCGAAATTGGTACCGACATCGAATTCGATACGCTGCTGCAGGAGTACGATGCTGTTTTCCTGGGTATGGGGACTTACAAGTACATGGAAGGTGGCTTCCCCGGCGAAGATTTACCTGGCGTGTATAAAGCGCTCGATTTCCTGATCGCCAACGTTAATCGTCGCTTAGGCTTTGAAAAAGATCCTAACGACTTTATCTCGATGGAAGGTAAACGTGTGGTGGTGCTTGGCGGTGGTGATACGGCGATGGATTGTAATCGGACCTCGATTCGCCAGCACGCCGACAGCGTGATCTGCGCTTATCGCCGTGATGAAGAAAACATGCCCGGTTCCCGCCGTGAAGTTGCTAATGCGCGAGAAGAGGGCGTTGAGTTTCTGTTCAACCGCCAGCCGGTTGCGGTGGTAGGTGAAGAGCAGGTCGAAGGGGTTAAGGTCGTGCGTACCCGTTTGGGTGAGCCCGATGAAAACGGCCGTCGACGTCCTGAAGTGGTGCCTGGGTCTGAAGAAATTATTGCCGCCGACGCAGTAGTGGTAGCTTTCGGTTTTCAGGCAAGCCCGGCACCGTGGTTCGATAGCGCCAATATCCAGGTCGATGAGCGTGATCGCGTAAAAGCGCCAGAGCATGGCCAGTACGCCTACCAAACCAGCAATGCGAAAATTTTTGCTGGTGGCGATATGGTGCGCGGCTCTGATCTGGTGGTCACCGCGATTTACGAAGGCCGCCAAGCTGCTGAGGGGATTTTGGATTACCTAGGCGTTTAGTTTTGATAGTGAGGGGCGTCTTCGCCCCTCTGCCACCTGCAGTTCAAATTGAGCCTTTAGGCGTACTCTGCTATTCTGTCATCCCATCCTGGTGTGGCTTTCTGTTACGCCTTTTGATCACGTTTCGACAGGTTTTCCATGACACGATATATCTTCGTGACCGGCGGCGTTGTGTCCTCTCTTGGCAAGGGCATCGCGTCGGCCTCGCTGGCGGCGATTCTAGAGGCCCGCGGCCTTAAGGTCACCATGCTCAAGCTCGACCCCTACATCAACGTGGACCCGGGCACCATGAGTCCTTTCCAGCACGGCGAGGTGTTCGTCACCGAAGATGGCGCCGAGACGGACTTGGACTTAGGGCACTATGAGCGTTTTATTCGCACCAAAATGACCCAAGGGAACAACTTCACGACGGGGCGCGTGTACGAAAATGTACTGCGCAAAGAGCGCCGTGGTGATTACTTGGGCGGTACCGTTCAGGTCATCCCTCATATTACCGATGAAATTAAACAGCGCGTCTATGCTGGCGGTGAAGGCTTTGATGTGGCGCTGGTAGAAATCGGTGGCACGGTGGGGGATATCGAATCACTGCCGTTCTTAGAGTCTATTCGTCAGATTCGTAGTGAGCTTGGCGCTAGTCGAGCGATTTACATGCACCTTACGCTGGTGCCGTATATCAAGACGGCAGGCGAGACCAAGACCAAGCCGACTCAGCACAGCGTCAAAGAGCTACGCTCGATTGGTATCCAGCCGGATATTTTGATTTGCCGTAGCGAAGTAGAGCTTGAAGAGAGCGAGCGCCGTAAAATCGCCCTGTTCACTAACGTGGAAGAGCGTGCCGTTGTACCGTTACAGGATGCCGATACTATTTATCGGATTCCGTTGATGCTGCACGAGCACGGTCTGGACGACATTGTTTGCGATAAGCTGCGCCTGGAAGCAGAGCCTGCCGACCTTTCCGAATGGGTCAAAGTGCTGGATTCCAAATTGAATCCGCTGAAGTCGGTAAGTATTGCCATGGTCGGTAAATACATGGAGCTGCTGGACGCCTATAAGTCGCTCAACGAAGCGCTTATTCACGCAGGCATTCAAGGGCGTATTAAGGTCAATGTTGACTATATCGACTCCGAAGATATCGAGCATCACGGCACCGAGCGGCTAGCTGGCAAAGATGCCATCTTAGTACCTGGTGGCTTTGGCGAGCGCGGTGTGGAAGGCAAAATTCTTACCGCTCAGTTCGCGCGTGAAAACAACATTCCCTACCTGGGTATTTGTTTGGGCATGCAGGTAGCGGTCATCGAATTTGCCCGCAATGTGGCTGGCTGGGAAGATGCTAACTCTACCGAGTTTACCCACGACACCAAGCACCCTGTGGTGGGCCTGATTACCGAGTGGATTAACGCTGAAGGTAAGATCGAGCTGCGTGACGCTGCATCTGACTTAGGTGGCACCATGCGTCTAGGCGGTCAGGTCTGTCACTTGAAATCCGGTAGCAAAGCTCGCGAAGCCTACGGTGCTGATGAGATTGTCGAGCGTCATCGCCACCGCTTTGAAGTCAATAACCAGTTTATTGATGAGTTAGAGCAGGCAGGTCTGGTCATTTCTGGCAAGAGCGTCGATCAGTCCTTGGTAGAAGTCGTCGAGCTGGCTGACCACCCTTGGTACGTGGCGTGTCAATTCCATCCGGAATTTACCTCGACGCCACGTGACGGACACCCGTTGTTCTCTGGGTTTGTTAATGCTGCCTTAGAGCACAAAACGGCACGTACGCGCGCTCATACAACGACTCAGGAATAAGAGGGAGAGCGAATAATATGTCTTCGACTTCTCAATCATCCTTTCCAGAGCGTCATATTAACGTTGCCGGCCTAACCGCCGGCAATTCTTTGCCGCTAATGTTATTGGGCGGCATGAATGTGCTGGAGTCAGCGACGCTTGCTGATGAAGTGGCGCAGGCCTACGTTAATGTGACGCAAAAGCTCGGAATGCCTTATGTCTTTAAGGCAAGCTTTGATAAAGCGAACCGTAGTTCTATCCACTCTTATCGTGGACCTGGGCTAGAAAAAGGTTTGCAGATTCTAGCGGATATTAAAGCGCGCTATGGCGTGCCCATCATTACCGACGTTCATGAGCCTTGGCAGGCAGAGCCTGCGGCTGAAGTCGCTGACATAATTCAGCTGCCAGCGTTTCTTGCCCGCCAGACCGATCTAGTGGTGGCGATGGCTAACACCGGTGCGGCGATTAATATCAAAAAACCGCAGTTTCTAGCACCTCACGAAATGCGCCATATCCTCACTAAGTTTCAGGAAGCCGGTAACGACCGTCTGATGCTATGCGAGCGTGGTACTAGCTTCGGCTACAACAACCTGGTGGTGGATATGCTAGGCGTTGGCGATATGAAACAGACCGGTTACCCGGTGTTTTTCGATGTCACCCATGCCTTACAGCGCCCGGGTGGCCGTGCGGACAGTGCCGATGGCCGTCGTGCCCAAGTGGCAGAGTTGGCCCGTGCGGGTGTGGCCGTTGGTTTGGCGGGTATCTTCCTAGAAGCTCACCCTGACCCAGATAATGCTAAGTGCGATGGACCCTGCGCACTGCCATTAGATCAATTAGAGCCATTTTTGACTCAGCTTTCGCAGCTAGATGCCTTGGTGAAGGGGTTTACGCCTTTGACCATCCGTTAACCGCGACGGCAAATATGGTATACATTGGACCCACAATCATCCATTAGACTGACAACCAAAGGACACTGTTATGACCAAAATTGTTGAAATCAGCGCACTAGAAGTGCTCGATTCCCGCGGCAACCCTACCGTTCAGGCCATGGTTCGCCTGGAGAGTGGCGCCGTAGGTGAAGCATGTGCGCCAAGCGGCGCTTCTACAGGCTCCCGCGAAGCGCTCGAGCTGCGCGATGGCGACAAGACACGCTACCTTGGCAAAGGCGTTTTAAAAGCCGTTGAGGCCGTGAATGGCAAAATCAGTGCTGCGTTGTTAGGAATGGATGCGCGTGATCAGCGTGGGCTGGACGACGCAATGTTAGCCCTGGATGGCACTGAAAATAAGGCGAATCTGGGTGCGAATGCCATTCTGGCGGTGTCGCTGGCTGCGGCTAAAGCCGCTGCCAATGCTAAAGGTGTGCCGTTATATGCGCACATTGCCGAGCTTTATGGCCAGCCGGGGCAGTACAGCATGCCGGTACCGATGATGAACATTCTTAACGGTGGTGAGCACGCCGATAATAACGTTGATATCCAGGAATTCATGGTACAGCCAGTAGGCGCGGCAAACTTCCGTGAAGGCCTACGCATGGGTGCGGAAATTTTCCACGCGCTAAAAAAAGTACTGTCTGCTAAAGGCCTTTCTACGTCCGTGGGTGACGAAGGCGGCTTTGCCCCTAACTTGGCATCTAACGCAGATGCCCTGGCGGTCATTAAGCAAGCTGTTGCTGATGCCGGTTACGCACTGGGTAAAGACGTTACCTTGGCGCTAGACTGTGCCTCTTCCGAGTTCTACAAAGATGGCCAGTACAATCTTTCCGGTGAAGGTAAAAGCTACGATGCCGAAGGGTTTGCCGATTACCTGGCAGGCCTTTGTGCGGACTATCCGATCGTTTCCATCGAAGATGGTATGGATGAATCAGACTGGGCGGGCTGGAAAGCACTGACTGACAAGCTGGGCGACAAAGTACAGCTGGTTGGCGACGATTTGTTTGTTACCAATACCAAGATTCTTAAGCGTGGTATAGACGAGCAAATTGGTAATTCAATTCTGATCAAATTCAACCAGATTGGCTCGCTGTCTGAAACGCTGGATGCGATCAAAATGGCCCAGGACGCTGGTTTTACCGCGGTTATTTCACACCGTAGTGGTGAAACTGAAGATACGACGATTGCCGATTTGGCCGTGGGCACCTGTGCAGGCCAAATTAAAACGGGCTCTCTGTGTCGTTCTGACCGCGTCGCGAAATATAACCGCCTGCTCGTCATCGAAGCGGAATTGGGTGATGTGGCTTACCCTGGCTTGAAAGCCATTAAAGGGCAGTAAGCGAAAATGAGCGTCGGCGTGTAAGAGATGTCTCAAGATTTTGTAAGAGATATCTTACAAATGCCGGCGCTAATCGCTCAAATGCTTTTTTATTTTATCTTATGTTTTTGATTTTTATGGTTTTTTTGTAACGGGCGAGCCGCAGTGGCTCGCCCGTTGCCGTTTTGGTCTGCTTGAGTTGTGATGGCTTTGTGCCACAATGCATTCAGGACAGGGGAGGCAAGGATGCTTCAGGCAGGATGCAACGGGATGCAGGTCAGATACGCTAGGTGACACAGTGATGTGGGCTCTGGCAAGGATGGTATCTGAGGAGTTTGACACAGGGAGAGGTCAGAGGAAGTGCTTGGAGCGGGCGGCCTACGGGCCGCCTTTTTTTGTGTGCACAGCCCGTGGCACACAAAAAAACCAGCGCGAACGCTGGTCTGAAAATGCGTGGCTTCTAAGATTAGCGTTCGAGCTTTTCCAGCTTACCTGTTTTGCCGTCCCACTCTTCTGCATCGGGCAGCGGATCTTTTTTCTCGGCAATATTCGGCCATACATCGGCTAATTCAGCATTAATTTCTATAAACTGCTCTTGGCCATCCGGTAGCTCATCTTCTGAGAAGATAGCTTCTGCGGGGCACTCCGGTTCACACAGGGCGCAGTCAATACACTCGTCTGGGTGAATGACCAGGAAGTTGGGGCCTTCGTAGAAGCAGTCGACCGGGCAGACTTCAACACAGTCGGTGTATTTACACTGGATGCAGTTCTCGGTAACGACAAACGTCATCTTGCTATCCCTCTTGCGGGACCGGGAGCTTCCCGGTCGTGGTCAATAGTTAATGGTTATAAATCGGCCGTTTCTTATAAGATAAAACAGTATGGGCGACATTCTAGTGGTGCCCTTACGCGGCGGCAAGCGCTCATGGCTTTCCTTTCATACCATTACAGTAGCTCTCGCCACTGATATAGCAGCGCTAGCGCTTCGCGGGGTGTTAAATCGTCTACATCGGCTTTGCCTAACGCTTCCACCACGGGGTGCGGTGCGCTGGCGAACAAGTCGTTTTGTTGCGGTGCTGTAGAAATGCCGCTTGGGCGCTGCAACTCATCCACATCGCGCTGCTCGAGGGCCATTAACTTTTCACGGGCTCTGCGTATCACATGGTTGGGAACACCTGCCAACTGGGCTACCTGTAAGCCATAGCTCTGGCTCGCAGGACCAGCTTCGATGCGGTGCATAAACACGATGCTGTCGCCGTGCTCAGTGGCGGTTAGGTGAATGTTTGCCACACCCTCTGCTTGTTCCGGCAGCGCGGTCATTTCAAAATAGTGCGTGGCAAATAGGGTGAGTGCCTTTGCTTCGGCTAGGTACTCAGCACTTGCCCAGGCCAGTGAAAGGCCGTCAAAAGTACTGGTACCACGACCAATCTCGTCCATTAATACCAAGCTATGCTCAGTAGCATTGTGCAAAATATTAGCGGTTTCGGTCATTTCCACCATAAATGTAGAGCGACCACCCGCTAGATCATCTGACGAGCCTATGCGGGTAAAGATACGATCTACAGGGCCTATTTCAGCGCTATCAGCAGGTACGAAGCTGCCACTATGAGCCAACAGTGCGATGAGCGCGGTTTGGCGCATATAGGTTGATTTACCGCCCATGTTGGGGCCGGTGATAATCAACATGTGCTGATCAGGTGTTAGCGTGACATCGTTGGGTACAAAGGGTGTGTCGCTGACATGTTCGACAACAGGGTGCCGTCCAGCGGTAATTCTAAGGCCAGTGGCATCTCGTAGCTGAGGCCTTACCCAATTGAGTGCCTCTGCACGATCGGCAAAGGAGCAGAGCACGTCAAGTTCAGCCAATGCCCGCGAGGTGTTTTGCAGTGCGTGAAGCGCCGCGTTGAGCTCGCCCATCAGGCGCTCATAGAGCCATTTCTCACGCGTGAGGGCCCTGGACTTGGCCGAGAGTGCTTTGTCTTCGAACTCTTTAAGTTCTGGAATAATAAAGCGTTCAGCATTTTTTAGCGTTTGACGACGGATGTAGTCGGCGGGTGCCTGCTGAGCCTGAGAGCGAGGCAGTTCAATAAAGTAGCCATGAACCCGGTTATAGCCGACTTTCAAATTGGCCAGGCCAGTGCGTTCGCGCTCGCGCAGCTCCAACTGCACTAAGTACTCACCGGCGTTTTCAGCCATGCCACGGTGTTCATCTAGCTCGGCGTCAAAGCCGTTCGCAATCACGCCGCCATCGCGAATCACCACGGGCGGATTCTCAACCAATGCGCGAGTTAAGGTATCGGCTATTTCTGGGTAGGGGCGAATGTGAGGTTTAAGACTATCGATAGCGCTACCGCTATCAATTTCGCTTAGCAATTGCTCAAGCGCGGGTAGCGTTACCAGGGCGTCGCGCAGGCGCGCCAAATCCCGGGGACGTGCGCTATACAGTGCGACGCGAGCCAGGATGCGCTCGACGTCGCCTACATCACTCAACGTATCGCGTAGCGGCAGGTAGGCTGCTTCAATAGAGAGCAACGCCACGCCCGCGTGACGATCTTCCACGACGTTACGCTGGCGCAGCGGGCGGTTAAGCCAGCGCTTTAGTAATCGCGAACCCATCGCGGTGGTGCAGGTGTCTAACACGCTGGCCAGGGTGTTATCGCTGTTGCCGCCGAGATTAATATCAATTTCCAGATTACGCCGACTGGCCGCGTCAATCACTACGGCATCATCACGGTTTTCGACGCTAATGGCCGTTACGTGGGGCAGTCGTGAACGTTGGGTGTCTCGGGCGTAATCGATTAGTACACCCGCCGCGATGAGTGCGGTGGTTAAGTGCGCGCAACCAAAGCCGCGTAAATCCTGGACTTCAAATTGATCGCATAGGCTGCGCGTGGCGCTGTCTAAGTCAAACAGCCACTCCCCTTGGCGTCGCAGGCTGCGCTTTTGTGACCATGCGTCGGGCAGTGTTAAGCTTTCGGGCACTAACAGTTCGGCGGGCGACAGGCGGGTTAGCTCTGCCTGCATCTCGGCTTCACTTTCTACTTCCAAAACATTGAAGCGCCCACTGGAAAGCTCCAGCCATGCAAGGCCCCAGCCGTCTTTGCCGGGTGCAACGGCGACCAGCACGTTATCTCGGCGAGCATCCAGTAAGGCTTCATCGTGAAGCGTGCCAGGGGTGACAATGCGTACTACTTGTCGATCAACGGGGCCTTTACTGGTGGCAGGGTCGCCGATTTGCTCGCAGATAGCGACGGATTCACCGGCTGACACCAAGCGGGCTAAATAGCCTTCAGCGCTATGGTAGGGCACGCCTGCCATAGGAATAGGTTTGCCACCTGACTGGCCGCGCTGGGTAAGGGTGATATCCAGCAGCATTGCGGCGCGCTTGGCGTCATCGAAAAATAGCTCGTAAAAATCCCCCATCCGGTAAAACAGAAGTACCTCGGGGTGATCGCGTTTGATCTTAAGATATTGCGCCATCATTGGCGTATGAGCGGGGCTGGCCTGTGACATGGGCGTCCTGGTTGAGCGTTGCGCAAGCAGTCTCAGCTTGCGGCATGTTCTTTGGCAGTTACTTTAAACGACTTCTTTGGGCAATTTCTTTGAGCAATTTCTTTGAGAAAGTTAAACACGGTATTCTACGCTGAACTGAGGTCTCACATGAAGGAGTCACCATGGCACCTAGCGTTTCAAGCCTGAAGAATCTTGACCTATCACTGCTCGCTCAACGCTTGGGAAGGCTGTGTCAGCAGCTTGGGGTTGAAGTTTCCACAGCAGAGTCCTGTACAGGCGGTGGTATCGCCAGCGCAATTACTTCTGTGGCAGGTAGCTCTGCGTATTTTACAGCAGGCTATGTGACCTACTCCAATGCTGCTAAAGCGCGTATGTTGGATGTGCCCGAGGCGCTTATCGAAGCCCATGGCGCGGTCAGCGAGCAAGTAGTTAATGCAATGGTTAAAGGTGCTTGCTTAGCAAGTGGTGCTGATTTAGCGGTTGCCGTCAGTGGAGTGGCTGGTCCTGATGGTGGCAGTCAAGAGAAGCCTGTTGGTACCGTATGGCTTTCCTGGGGCAGTGCAGAAAGCCAACAGGCAGCGTGTTTCCACTTTCACGGCGACCGACAGGCGGTACGCGAACAAGCCGTACGTGAAGCATTGGCAGGCCTAGTTGCGCGCTTGATGGCCCAGGCCCAAGGCAGTGAAAAGAAATAAACATTAAATATGGTGCTGAGGATTTGTTTAGCCGCTAATCTTTGGCATACTACTGGCTAATTATACAGTTTGTAATGAGGAATTTCTGCATGGCTCAGGATGACAACCGCACCAAAGCGCTAAATGCTGCACTTAGCCAGATTGATCGCCAGTTTGGTAAAGGGACTGTTATGCGCCTTGGCGATGCACCGCGCGTGATAATGCCGTCTGTCTCCACCGGTTCACTGGGGCTTGATATCGCGCTTGGTATCGGCGGGTTGCCGTTTGGGCGCGTATGTGAAATTTATGGCCCAGAGTCATCGGGTAAAACGACTCTGACTCTATCAGTCATTGCGCAGGCGCAAAAACAGGGCAAAGTATGTGCGTTCGTCGATGCAGAGCACGCTCTGGACCCAAGCTATGCAGAAAAACTAGGGGTTAATCTAGACGACTTGCTGGTTTCCCAGCCTGATACCGGTGAGCAAGCGCTGGAAATTACCGACATGTTGGTACGGTCTGGCGGGGTAGATGTGATCGTGATCGACTCCGTGGCTGCATTAACACCGCGTGCTGAAATCGAAGGCGAAATGGGCGACTCCCACGTTGGTCTTCAAGCACGCTTAATGTCTCAGGCATTGCGTAAAATTACCGGTAATATCAAAAACGCCAATTGTTTAGTGGTGTTTATCAACCAGATCCGCATGAAGATCGGCGTAATGTTCGGTTCGCCCGAAACCACGACCGGCGGTAACGCGCTTAAATTCTACGCCAGCGTGCGCCTGGATATCCGGCGCACAGGCTCAGTAAAATCGGGTGATGAAGTTACTGGTAACGAAACCCGTGTGAAGGTAGTTAAAAACAAAGTGGCGCCGCCATTCCGTCAGGCAGAGTTCCAAATTCTCTACGGCAAGGGTATCTACCATGCGGGCGAGGTGATCGACCTGGGCGTGCAGTGCAGCTTGGTAGACAAGGCGGGCGCGTGGTACAGCTACAAAGGCAAAAAGATTGGTCAGGGCAAAGCCAATGCAGCTCAGTATTTAGAAGAGCATCCTGAGACCATGGAAGAGATTGAAGCGCAAATCCGAGCTCAGCTGCTTGCTCCGCCGGATGCAAAAAAAGAAGAAGCCCCAGAGGCAGATGTTGCAGCTGAGAGCGATGATGATTTGCTGTAAGCCTCTTTATGATGCTGTTTTTTTAAGCTGTTGAGTTAACGCCGTGTGAAGTGGCGATTCAAATACTGTCTCGGCGCGAGTACTCTCGCGCTGAGCTAGTGTGCAAGTTACACCAAAAAAAACATTTCAGCCTGATGAGCTTGCTGCCTGCAGTAGCAAGCTAAATTTGGCGAAAGCCTAGCCTGTGTTTTTAGCATGAAAAAAGGGGTACCTAAAAAGGTGTCCCTTTTGCTTTTCTGCATGAGAAAAATGGTACTGCAAACTAGATTTTTGATCTGGCCATGCGCTTGACAGAAAAAAACATGTCGCTTATTTTTAAATGTAACTTTTAATGTCGTTAGGTTTCAGATTGTAACTTTTGCCGTTGCTACTACGTTTCTATGACGGAGCGTTCGGTGATTGTAGGTTAGGGGCTGCTTATATAATTATAAAAGAATGAAATATAACTTTTCATATGATGGAGAGCCTGGTGGTTAAATTTAAAGGCTAACCTTTATCGCGAAAAGAAAAAGCTCATCTTTGGGGAAGTGTGCTATGCATAAAGTATTCGCGGTAATCCTTACTTATAATCGAAAGGAACTACTGAAGCGATGTCTCGATGCAGTGTATTCCCAGTGCCGCTCTTGCGATCGTGTCATCGTCATTGATAATGCAAGCAGTGATGGTACCCAAAAGATGTTGTCCGAAAGCAGTTACCCTGGTCTTATGGTACATGTGCTTAAGGATAATATTGGCGCCTCTGGGGGATTTAATGCAGGTATGCATCTCGCCTATCAAGAGGGTGCCGATTTTATTTGGACAATGGACGATGATGTCATACCTGATTCAGACGCACTTCACTTCTTGTTATTAGCCGATGAAGCGCTTAAAGATAAAGGAAAAAAACCAGCTTTTCTTCTTTCTCAGGCCTTCACTGAAAATGGGCTGGTTACTAATACTCCTATTATTAGTCCTTTGAAAAATGCCATTGGTTATCGAGACTGGCACGAGTTGCTTGAACTGGGTGTAGTGGCTGTGCATCGCGCTACTTTCGTTTCAATACTGCTGCCGCGGACTACCTTGGCGCAACATGGCCTGCCAATAACCGCGATGTTCATCTGGGGGGAAGATAGTGAATTTACCTTAAGAGTCACTCAAGACAGCCCCGGTTATGTTGTTGGTATGAGTAAAGTACAACATTTACGCCAAGAAAATGGTCCTATCAGTATTCTTAATGAAACTAATCCAGCGCGTTTTAGGTTATACCGGTACTTTATTCGAAATAAAATTTATATCGCTCGTAAGTATCGCCATTTCCCTAATTATCGCTACCTTATGATTTCAGAGGTTTATCGAGTTTCTCGGTTGTTTTTTATACTTTTATTTAGAGGTGAAATCCGTAAGGCCAAGATAGTTCTGCATGGAATGTTAGAAAGTTTGTGGTTTTATCCTGAGCCTGAAGCTGCAGATACACCTATCGAAAAAATGCAAACTTCCACGTGGAGGTTAGACCAGCTATGCCAAGAGCAAGCTGACGTGAAGAAAAAAACCAGGATAAAAAATAAAAGCAGCTTTAAGACAGGGTCATAAAAACACTTGGTTTAATGACGCTCAGGCGCTAAATGATGGGGTGATATTTTGAAAATCTTGATCGTGGGCAATATGGGGTACGTCGGCTCCGTACTGGTAAGAGAGTTAGCCGCACGCTATCCATCTGCCACTCTTCATGGTTACGACAATGCCTATTTCGCGCACTGCCTCACGGGAGCAGATTTCCTTCCTGAGCGTTATCTCGCCCAACAGTTTTTGGGCGACGTTAGGGATATTCCTGCTGGTTTTTTTGAAGGCTACACGGCCGTGGTGCAACTGGCTGCTATCTCCAATGATCCTATGGGAGACCGTTTCGCTGCCGTAACGGCTGAAGTCAATCAATACGCTACGGTGGCCATGGCCAAAGCAGCGGCTCAAGCGGGAGTAGAAAACTTCGTGTTTGCTTCGAGTTGCAGTATTTATGGCATTGCTCTCGGTGCGCCGCGTTGTGAAGCAGATGCTGTGGCTCCGGTTACCGCCTACGCCTGTTCGAAAATTGCCGCAGAAGAAGCCTTGGCGGGCATCGAGGGGGACATGGTGATTACTAGTTTACGCTTTGCGACTGCTTGTGGAATGTCGGAACGTCTACGCCTGGATTTAGTGCTCAATGATTTTGTCGCCTGCGCGCTTAGCCAGCAGCATATTACCGTGCTTAGCGATGGGTCACCCTGGCGACCCTTGATCGATGTCTCCGACATGGCAAGGGCCATTAGTTGGGCGATACAGCGTAAGCCCGAAAATGGGGGGCGCATCCTCAATATCAATACCGGTTCTAACGAACGCAACCATCAGGTACGGGATCTAGCGACGGCGGTTGCCCAGGCAATTCCTGGTACCACTCTGAGTATCAATACCCAAGCACCGGCGGACAGCCGTTCCTACCAAGTAGATTTCAGCCTATTCGCTAAGTTAGCACCTGAACATCAGCCAAAAATGACACTTTTGGATTCGATAATGGGGGTGGTTAATGGGCTAAAAGGCATGAAGTTTACTGATGCCCAATTCCGAACCTCACGCTATGTGCGTCTGCATGCGCTACAAGCGCATATCGACGAGGGGCGCCTGTCCGAGAACCTGAGTTGGCAAATTCGTAATGGAGTGACTCCCACTGCTTCGCCGGGCTCTTCCTCGGTTACTTCGATGCCTGAAATGGAGGCTAAGCCATGAAAGTTGCAATTTTTGCGGGAGGGTTTGGCACGCGTTTGAGTGAAGAAACGGCGATTCGTCCAAAGCCTATGGTGGAAGTAGGAGGGCGACCGATTCTTTGGCATATCATGAAAATGTATGCCCATCACGGCTTGAAGGAATTCGTCGTGCTGGGTGGCTATAAGGTTGAGTATATTCGCGACTACTTTCTCAATTATCGCGGTAATCGAACCGACTACACCATTGACCTGAAAACAGGCAAAGTCGCCTGGCTTCAAAGCGTGAACGATGACTGGAAAGTCACCGTGCTGGATACCGGCGCCGATGCCATGACAGGTGGACGGCTTAAGAAGGCCATGCATTTACTGGCGGATGAGCCTTTCTGCTTGACCTATGGCGATGGGCTGAGCGACCTGAATATTACAGCATTGATCGATTCTCATCTGGCCTCAAAAAATTGGTGCACCCTGACGGCAGTAACGCAGCCGGGCCGCTATGGTGCGCTGCGCTTGCAAGAAGGCAATAATCAGGTGGAAGGCTTTCGCGAAAAGGGAGAAATAGATGGTGGCCTGATCAACGGCGGCTTTTTCGTCTGTGAACCGGAAGTATTCGAGACGATTAACGATAGCCAGACCGTATGGGAAAATGAGCCCATGCAGCGAATGATTGAAATGGGCAGGTTGGGATACTTCCATCACAACGGATACTGGCAAAGCATGGATACTCTGCGGGACAAGATGGTGCTTGAGGCCGCTTGGGCGGAAAGCGCTCCCTGGAAGCTTTGGAAGGAATGAATCTCCGATGATTATCGTTGATACAGCACTTGCCAAGCGAGAAGCTCAAGGCAATCCCATTCGAGTAGGAATGATAGGCGCCGGGTTCCAAGCGAGGGGGATCGGCCTACAGATTATGACGGCAACAGCGGGAATGTGTCTTTGCGCTATTGCCAATCGTCACCTGGATGCTGCGGTCAAGGTCTATCAACAAGCCGATATTGAACCAATCGTCTGTGACACTCAGCAGGAGCTTGAAATGGCGATTGCAGCGGGGCGAGCGGCAGTTACTGAGAATGCTGTGGCTCTGGCTCGCGCGGAAGGATTGGATGCGATCATCGAGGTAACTGGTTCGTTGGAGTTCGCCGCACATGTCGTGCTGGCGGCACTTGAAAGTGGTAAAGACGTCATTCAAATGAATGCGGAACTCGACGGCACGATCGGCCCTATTTTAAAAGTGAAGGCTGATGCTGCAGGCGTTATCTATAGTTTTGCCGATGGTGACCAACCAGGCGTACAGATGAATCTCTATCGCTTTGTCGCCGGGCTGGGTGTCAAGCCTGTGCTGTGTGGCAACATCAAGGGACTGCATGACCCTTATCGCAATCCGGCTACCCAGGAAAGTTTTGCTAAACGCTGGGGACAGAAGGCGGCGATGGTGGCGTCTTTTGCCGATGGCACCAAGATTTCGTTTGAACAGGCGATTGTCGCCAATGGTACCGGCATGCGAGTCGCTCAACGCGGCATGCTTGGTCCTGATTTTTCCGGTGGTGTGCCTGGTGGACCCTTAGTACCTATCGAGGAGACGATGTCAGCGTTTGAGCCCTATCTTGATCCGGCAGGGCCGGGGCTGGTGGATTACGTTGTGGGAGCACGGCCTGGGCCGGGTGTGTTCGTGCTGGGTACCATCGATAATCCCCGTCAGCGGCATTATCTCGAGCTCTATAAAATGGGAGAAGGGCCGTATTACTGCTTTTCAACGCCTTATCACCTTTGTCATTTTGAAGTGCCTACGTCCGTTGCGCGAGCAGTGTTGTTCCGTGATCCGGTTTTATCTCCTTTAGGCGGCTCAAGGGTGGGTGTGATCGCTATGGCCAAGAAGACCTTGCATGAGGGCGATAAAATCGAAGAGCTCGGCGGATTCGAGGTCTACGGCATGGCTGAAAATATAGAGGTGATAAGGCGTGAACGGCTACTACCTATCGGTCTAGCACTAGGGTGTCAGGTGGCTGGTCGTGTGGAAAAGGACAAGGCACTGACCTTCGATGATGTGGTTATTCCACCATTGCGCTTGATCGATCGTCTGTATGCTGAACAAGAAGCCATGTTTGCCTTGGAACCCCTATCTGGCACCGCCGCTACTTTTGTGGAGTAAGCCATGCTATTTCATCAAACGAAACTCAAGGATGCCAAGCTGATAGAGCTTGAGGCTCATGGTGATGAGCGGGGTTTTTTTGCTCGGACTATGTGCCGCGCGGAGTTTGAGCGCCATGGTTTGCTGGGCGATTTTGTACAGCAGAATACTTCGTTCTCAGCCAAGAGAGGCACTCTGAGGGGGCTGCATTACCAGCGAGAGCCGCACGCTGAAGCCAAGCTGGTGCGCTGCCTCCGGGGGAGCATTGTTGACGTCATTGTGGATATTCGTGAAGACTCAGAAACCTACCTGCACTATCAGCTGTTCGAGCTGACCGAGGCCAATCGGTATCAGCTTTATGTGCCGCCAGGCTTTGCGCACTCCTTTCAGACGCTGACCGATGATGTTGAAGTTAGCTATCTGGTGTCGGCTGCCTATCATCCCGAGGCTGAAAGCGGTTTGCGCTATAATGATGAGCGTCTCGCGATCGAATGGCCTATCCCGCCCACAGTCGTGTCCGAAAAGGACGCCAATTGGCCATTGATCAGTGAGCGAATTGACGCACTCTTCTAACCGTTGAGAGAACAGTATGTTCCCCCCCAGTAGTGAGTTAACGCCGCGTGAAGTGGCGATTCAAATGCTGTCTCGGCGCGAGTACTCTCGCGCTGAGCTAGCGCGCAAGTTGCAGCAAAAATCATTTCAGCCTGATGAGATTGATGTCTGTCTGAATAGCTTAGAAGAGCAGAATTTACAGTCCGATGAACGTTTTGCTGAAAGCTTTATACGTTCGCGGATTCTTCGTGGGCAAGGGGTTATTCGCATTAAGGGTGAACTGCGCCAGCGGGGCGTAGATCAAGAAACGTCAACGATGGCTTTTGCCGCAGTAGAAGAGCGCGAAGCCGTAGATTGGTTTGAGCTAGCCCGTGATACCTTGGCTCGGCGCTTTTCCTCGCCAGGTGATACTCCCAAAGAGCGTGCTAAACGCGAACGTTTTCTCGCCACACGCGGCTTTAATTTTGAGCAAATCCGCTACGCGTTGTCTTGCTTGTAGCTCCCCTTATATAAGCCTTCTCCGGGTGTTTTTTCACCCACTGTTTTAGTTCTGCCACTAACTGCGGCTTTAGTCGTTTGACAACTGCGTTATAATGCCCCTTTTGCGACCCCAGCGGGTGGCGGCGATAGCGCCCTGGGGCATCATGCTTTCTTGTCACGGATACCCTATGAAAAGCGCAGAGATCAGACAGGCCTTTTTATCTTTTTTTGAAAAGCAGGGGCATACTATTGTGCCCACCAGCTCTCTAGTGCCGGGCAATGACCCGACGCTGCTCTTCACCAATGCAGGCATGGTGCCCTTCAAAGATGTTTTTCTTGGCCGTGACCCGCGACCCTATGTGCGCGCCACGTCAGCCCAGCGCTGCGTGCGTGCTGGCGGTAAGCATAACGATCTAGATAACGTTGGCTACACGGCGCGTCACCACACGTTTTTTGAAATGTTGGGTAACTTCAGCTTTGGTGACTACTTTAAGCGTGATGCCATTCGCTTTGCCTGGACATTTCTGACGGAAACGCTGGGCCTGCCCAAAGAGAAGCTCTGGGTAACGGTGCATATCAGTGACGACGAAGCAGAGCGTATCTGGAAAGATGATATCGGCATTGACCCTGAGCGTTTCTCAAAGCTTGATGAAGATAATTTCTGGCAAATGGGCGACACCGGTCCTTGTGGCCCCAGCTCTGAAATCTTTTTTGATCATGGTCCGGAAGTATGGGGCGGCCCGCCTGGCAGCCCTGAAGAAGATGGCGATCGCTACATCGAAATCTGGAACCTAGTGTTCATGCAGTTCGATCGTGATGCCGCTGGAACATTGAATCCGCTGCCTAAGCCTTCCATCGATACGGGAATGGGCTTGGAGCGGGTGGCTGCTGTAATGCAGGGCGTTCACTCCAACTACGAGATCGACCTGTTCCAAAACCTGCTGAAAGCTGCTGCTGAAGCGACAGGCCATGGTGACACCACGACGCCTTCGTTACGCGTGATTGCCGACCATATTCGCTCTTGTGCCTTCTTGATTACAGACGGCGTTCTGCCTTCCAACGAAGGGCGCGGCTATGTGCTACGTCGGATTATTCGCCGGGCGATTCGCCATGGGCATAAACTGGGTGCTTCCGAGCCGTTTTTCCACAAGCTGGTAACCGCACTAGATGCTGAGATGGGCGACGCCTATCCTGAATTGCGTGAAGCGAGTGAACAAATTACCCGCGTGCTGCTTAAAGAAGAAGAGCAGTTTGCTCGCACGCTGGACCACGGCATGGGGCTATTGAATGCGGCGCTTGAAGAGCTACAGGGTGACGTGCTACCTGGCGAAACCGTCTTCAAGCTTTACGATACTTACGGTTTCCCCTTCGACCTGACGGCGGATGTATGCCGTGAGCGTGAAGTCACACTGGATGAAGCCGGTTTTCAGCGCGAGTTAGAAGCGCAACGTGAACGTGCGCGGGCGGCCAGCCAGTTTGGCGCTGACTACAGCGCTGCTATTGACCTGGAGGGGGAAACCCAGTTTACCGGTTACGAACACCTGGCCGACCAAGCGACAGTTACTGCCATCGTGGATAGCGAAGGTAATGCGTTAGCGGCTCTGGAAGCTGGCCAGAAAGGCACCGTTGTACTGGACCGTACGCCATTCTATGGAGAATCGGGCGGCCAGGTGGGCGACACCGGTTACTTATATGTTGATGGCGGTCGCTTCCAGGTAACCGACACGCAGAAACAGAGTGGCCACCACCTTCACCAGGGGATTATGGTCGATGGCGCGCTGAGCGTCGGCGCTAACGTGCGAGGCGAGGTGGATGCCAGCTTGCGTAGCGCGACCATCCGTAATCACTCGGCGACTCACTTGCTGCATAAAGCACTGCGTATGGTGCTGGGTGACCATGTTCAGCAAAAAGGCTCACTGGTAAACGCAGAGCGCCTGCGCTTTGACTTTAGCCACTTCGAGCCGATGACCGTAGAGCAATTAGCGGAAGTTGAGCGTCTGGTAAATGAGCAGATCTTAGCGAATGCACCGACCAAGACAGAGCAGATGAGCCTCGCAGAAGCAAAAGCCAAAGGGGCTGCCGCGCTGTTTGAAGCAAAGTATGCTGATAACGTGCGGGTATTGACCATTGGTGCTGACGACTTCTCTATCGAGCTGTGCGGTGGTACTCACGTGAACCGAAGCGGCGATATTGGTTGTTGCCATGTGGTGAGCGAAGTGGGTATCGCTTCTGGCGTGCGTCGTATTGAGGCGATTACCGGTGAAAATGCGCTGGCTTATTTCCGTGAGCAGGAGGCGCGTGTTCAGCGGTTAGGTGAGCGACTGAAAACCAAACCCGAGCAAGTGGAAGCTCGGGTTGAATCACTGGTTGAGCGTAACCGTGCGCTGGAAAAAGAACTTGAGCAACTGAAAGCGAAGCTGGCAAGCGCTGCGGGCAGTGACATGCTTAGCCAGGTGCAAGAAATTAACGGTATTAATTTACTAGTCACCCAACTTGACGGTGTTTCCGGTAAAGAGTTGCGTGGCGTACTTGATCAGCTGAAAAACAAGCTTGGCTCTGGCGTCATCTTGCTTGGGGTTGCGGATACTGCGGCAGGTAAAGTGAGCTTGATTGCCGGGGTTACCCAAGACTTAGTGGGTCGCGTTAAGGCAGGTGAGCTAGTTAATCATGTCGCTTCGCAAGTAGGCGGTAAAGGTGGTGGCCGCCCAGATATGGCTCAAGCGGGTGGAAGTTTACCTGATGCCTTGCCTGCGGCATTAAGCAGCGTACCGGCTTGGTTGGAAAATACGCTTAGCTAATTACAAAGGCCGGTGGCACTATTTGCTATCGGCTATTTTGTTAAATAGTAATAACAATACTCACTCTCCATTCCCGAACCTATAGGAAAAAACGGCATATGGCATTATACGTACAGAAGTTCGGCGGCACCTCGGTGGGCTCTGTCGACCGTATCAAGGCCGTGGCGGAAAAGGTTAAAGGCTTTCGCGACCAAGGCCACCAAGTTGTAGTGGTGGTGTCCGCGATGAGCGGAGAGACCAATCGCCTGACCGATATGGCAAACGCAATCAATGAAGACCCTGCACCACGCGAAATGGATATGCTGCTCTCTACCGGTGAGCAGGTAACTATTTCGCTGTTGGCAATGGCGCTTCAGCAAATTGGTGTTTCTGCCACTTCCCATACGGGTGCCCAAGTCGGCATTCATACCGATAGCGCCTACACCAAAGCGCGTATTCAGCGCATTGAAACTGATGACCTGAAATCTGATCTTGATGACGGGAAAGTAGTTGTGGTGGCTGGTTTCCAAGGTGTTGATGAAGACGGCAACATTACGACGCTTGGACGCGGTGGTTCAGATACCACGGGTGTTGCGCTTGCTGCAGCGCTTGGTGCTGATGAGTGCCAGATATACACCGATGTTGATGGTGTTTACACCACTGACCCTCGCGTGTGTTCCAAGGCTCAGCGCCTTGAGAGCATTACCGTCGAAGAAATGCTTGAGCTCGCAAGCCTAGGCTCCAAAGTTCTACAGATTCGCGCCGTCGAATTTGCTGGTAAGTACAACGTACCACTTCGCGTGCTGTCGAGCTTTGAAGATGGCCCCGGCACTCTAATTGTTGCAGACGCAGACCAAGACGAGGACTCTATGGAAGAACCGCTAATCTCCGGTATCGCTTTTACTAAAAATGAAGCTAAATTAACCCTGTTGAATACGCCTGATGTGCCAGGTGTAGCGTCGCGTATTCTTGGTCCTATCGCCGATGCCAATATCGAAGTCGATATGATTGTGCAAAACGTAGCACCTGCTGGTGATTACACTGACTTCACCTTTACGGTAGCCAAAGGCGATTACAAAGCAACGAAGAAATTGCTTGAAGAGACAGTAATTCCTGACTTGGGCGGCGGCGAACTACGTGGCGATGACAACATTGCAAAAGTATCGCTTGTAGGGGTTGGTATGCGCTCTCATGCCGGTGTTGCTTCTAAAATGTTTCGTGTTTTGGCAGATGAAAACGTCAATATCCGTATGGTTTCAACCTCGGAAATTAAAATTTCCGTTGTCATTGATGAAAAGCATATGGAGCTTGCGGTTAACGCCTTGCACAAAGCATTCGGTTTAGATAAGTCTGATATCGAATCTGAATAACAATTATGCGCTAAACCTTCTACGCTGAAGAGGACTTGCTGCCGTGTGGTGGTGAGCTTCCTTTCAACGGGAGGTTAAGGTGTCATAGGGGCTTGAGCCATTGGTGGTGGCGGCACCATGCCGCATAATAGCGTGGTGCCGCTTTGAGCGGACACATCCCGTTGTATAAAACGTCTGAGAAGGAGATCAGCCATGCTCATCCTAACCCGCCGTGTCGGCGAAACACTGATGATAGGTGATGAAATCACCGTTACAGTGCTAGGTGTGAAAGGTAATCAAGTGCGCATTGGTGTTAACGCACCAAAAGACGTGGCGGTTCACCGCGAAGAGATTTACCAGCGCATTCAGCGTGAACGCAACAGCGAAAGCGAATCTGAGTAAATGGCCGTTTGTGCTGCGCTCATTACAGGGCGCTTAAGCGGTAACTGCGGGGCGGTGCGAAAAAAATCGGCATAAGACTGGACAGCAGTCATCAAAATCGGTAATATTCGCGCCGTGCCGTTGAGGAGAGGTGGCCGAGTGGCTGAAGGCGCTCCCCTGCTAAGGGAGTATAGGGTTTATAGCCCTATCGAGGGTTCGAATCCCTCTCTCTCCGCCAACTGCATAAAGCAACATCAATTTGGATAAGCGCCCGTAGCTCAGCTGGATAGAGTACCTGACTACGAATCAGGGGGTCGGAGGTTCGAATCCTCCCGGGCGCGCCAGCTTGAATTTAGAAGTTATTGATGTTACTATGTTTTTGCTCATGTAAGTGATGTTAAAAACTGTTAAGCGCCCGTAGCTCAGCTGGATAGAGTACCTGACTACGAATCAGGGGGTCGGAGGTTCGAATCCTCCCGGGCGCGCCAAATTCGAAAAACCCGCTTTCAACAGAAAGCGGGTTTTCTTATTTCTAGCCTGACCATAGTAGCTCGTGCTTTGGTCTTGAGATCGTTTAAAGCGTCCCCGCACAGCGGTCGGGCGCTTTTTTTTTGTGCTACTAACCTAATGCCGAAAACGACTTATGCGGGCTCGCAGCAAAGTGATGTGCTGGGAATCAGGTTGTTAAGCAGCGTGTCGAGATCCGTAAGGCGTTTCAGGCGATGAAAGTGTTGGTTCGCTTCGCTATTGCCTTGGCGCATTTGTGCTAGCCACTGCTTGACGAGTGACACGACTACTCGATCTGGCAGTTGTCGCCGCTGTAAGTCGGCGTATCGCTTTAGAACGTTGGCGCGCATTGTCCAGGTAGTGTCAGGGAGGCGCTCTCCTGTGCGCTGCCAGTGGCGTATGCGAGCTGCAAGCCATGGGTCCGAGAGGGCGCTACGGCCAAGCATAACATCCTCGCAACCTGATAGAGTGCGAGCCTTCCAGTAGTCCTCTAATGTCCAAATATCGCCGTTCGCAACGACAGGGATCGATACTTGATGGCGAACTTTGCCAATCCACTCCCAGTGCGCAGGCGGGCGATAGCCTTCATCTCGTGTGCGGCCGTGGACAACAAGCTGTGCAGCGCCGCCAGCTTCTGTGGCCTGGGCACAAGCGACTGCTAAGCGACGATCAGAAAAGCCAAGGCGGATTTTAGCCGTCACTGGAATTTCGCCGTCTAATGCTTCAGCGACCGCTTTTACGGCGCGATAAACGCGATCTGGCTGGCGAAGTAGTGATGCACCACCATCATGACGATTGACCAGTTTGGCGGGGCAGCCAAAGTTAAGGTCAATGCTGATAGCGCCCAGCGAGAGTGCCTGTTGCGCATTGCTGGCTAGTGCCACAGGGTCTGATCCCAAAAGCTGTAAATGCACAGGAACGCCGCTAGGGGTGGCGACGCTGCCTGCTGACAGTTCGGGGCAATGTTTATAGAACACGCGAGGTGGGAGTCGTGCGTCGACCACCCTGACAAACTCAGTCACTGCCCAGTCAAAACCTGCCTGCTGAGTCAGTAAATCACGCGTTAAGGCGTCGATGACACCTTCCATAGGCGCTAGGCCTATCCTGCCTTTATGTAGTAAATTAACAACCATGACTTCCACTATGGCGCGATTGCAATCTATCCTGGATGTGGCAGGTTAGTGTATTAGCCTCACTGCGCCAAGCGCCTTTAGAGGCTATTGGTGTGCCGAAAAGCATTTGAAAGAGGGGGAGTGCGGTATGCAAGAGTCAGAGTTGCTCCAGGAAGGGCTTGCCCTTATGGGGTTGGGTATGGGTTTTGTGTTTGTTTTTCTTACGGTTTTGGTAATTAGCGTTACGCTAATGTCGAAGTTGATTAGCCGTTTCCAGCCTGCTCCTGTAGCAGCGCCAAGCGGCCGAAATAATGCAAAACCATCTGCACCGAAAGGCCAGGATGATGAAGTCATGGCAGTGATTAGTGCTGCAGTGCACCGTTATCGTTCTTCGCGCCGCAAGTAAGGCCCTAGTTTTGTAGCTATCCTACCGCTCAATTGCTAATTATTTTGTTAAATTTACTACAAATCCATAACGTAAAAATTGTGAGCCACGACCATGAATGAAACAAAACGTCCTCTGGGGATCACTGATGTTGTTCTTCGCGATGCCCATCAATCGCTGTTTGCCACCCGTTTGCGTCTTGATGACATGCTACCGATTGCCGAAAAACTCGACAATGTTGGCTATTGGTCATTAGAGACTTGGGGTGGAGCAACGTTTGATTCATGCATTCGCTATTTGGGTGAAGACCCTTGGGAGCGTATTCGGGCACTTAAAGAAGCTATGCCGAATACACCTCAAGCGATGTTGTTGCGTGGCCAAAACTTATTAGGCTATCGCCACTACGCCGATGACGTGGTTGATAAGTTTGTCGAGCGCGCCAAGACCAACGGGGTTGATGTGTTCCGCGTATTTGACGCGATGAATGACCCGCGCAATCTTGAGCGTGCCATCAAAGCGGTTCGCCAAGTAGGTGGACATGCGCAAGGCACTATCTCTTATACGGTTAGCCCGGTACATACCCTGGATAGCTGGGTAGAGCTTGCTAAAACCATTGCCGCAATGGGTGCTGACTCGCTGGCTATCAAGGATATGGCGGGGCTTCTGACGCCTTATATTGCCTATGACCTTGTCACGCGGTTGAAAAAAGAGCTGTCTATTCCCGTTCACTTGCATTGTCATGCTACTACTGGGTTGTCGACCTCGACAATTTTGAAAGCCGTCGAGGCGGGGATCGATAATGTCGATACTGCGATCTCTTCCATGTCCATGACGTATGGCCATAGTCCGACTGAATCTGTCGTGGCCATGCTCAAAGATACCGATCGCGATACCGGTCTTGACCTGGAGTTGTTGGAAGATATCGCCAGCTATTTCCGTGAAGTGCGCAAAAAGTATGCGGCGTTTGAAGGTTCGTTGCGCGGTATTGACTCACGCATTTTGATTGCCCAGGTGCCTGGCGGCATGCTCACCAACATGGAAGGCCAGCTTAAAGAGCAGGGCGCCGGCGATAAGCTTGACGATGTGTTGAATGAAATCCCCCGCGTACGCGAAGACCTTGGCTTTATTCCGCTGGTGACGCCAACTTCCCAGATTGTGGGTACCCAAGCAGTGATGAACGTGATGATGGGTGAGCGTTACAAGTCCATCTCCAAAGAAGTTCAGGCGCTGCTAAAAGGTGAGTACGGCTCCGCGCCCGCGCCGTTTAATGCAGAGCTGCAAAAACGCGTGCTCGAAGGTGGTGAACCGATCACCTGTCGCCCGGCAGATAACCTGTCACCAGAAATGGACCGACTAGCGACCGAGCTTAAAGAGAAGGCGAGCGCAGACAGCATTCGTATTGCCAGCGGCGAGCAGACAGTAGACGACGTGCTGACCTACGCACTGTTCCCGCAAATTGGTCTGAAATTCCTTAAAAACCGTGACAACCCGGATGCCTTCGAACCTGCCCCCCAAGTGGCTGAAGCGAAAAGCACTAACGTACCAGCAAAAGCCGAAAGCAAAGCGCCAGTGGTCTCGAGTGGCCCGGAAACGTACACCGTTAAGCTCAATGGCAAAGCGTTTGTAGTGGAAGTGTCTGAAGGTGGCGAGATAGGCGCGGTGCAGGAACAGGCGGCAGTGAGTACTAACGCACCCAAAGAGGAAACGTCTGCACCTAGTGGAGAAAGCATTGATGCACCGCTTGCTGGCAATATCTTCAAGGTCAATGTACGCCCTGGTGACCAAGTAGCGGATGGCGATGTGGTGATTATTTTGGAAGCCATGAAAATGGAAACCGAAGTGCGCGCCAGTAGTGCCGGTACCGTATCGAAAGTTAACGTCAGCGAGGGTGACAGCGTCGCCGTTGGCGATTCGCTGATCGAGCTTTAAGGGCATTTGGCAATGGAAAAACTAATTACCTTATGGGAGGGCTCGGGGCTTTATAACCTTGAGCTTGGTCAGGCGGCCATGATTTTGGTAGGGCTTGGGCTGCTCTATCTTGCCATTCACAAGAAGTTTGAGCCGTTGCTGCTGGTGCCAATTGGGTTTGGCGGCATTCTTGCCAATATCCCTGAGGCGGGCTTGGCAATCTCAGCGCTCGACCAAGCGATTGAGGTGGCAAAACCTGCTGTGCTGCAGCAGATAGCTTCCGTACTGGGCGCTACCCTTGATCCATTAAGTGGTGTGGAAGCTTGGCGAGAGTCGCTTAAAGCGATTGCCCACGACGCAGCGGCTCCCGATCAATTACGTGCGGCAAAGGATATTGCGGTTGGCGTAGGTTATAGCGATGGGATGCTCTATAACTTCTACAAAGTAGCGATTGCCTCTGGTATTGCGCCACTGATTATCTTTATGGGCGTGGGGGCCATGACCGACTTCGGCCCGTTGTTGGCTAACCCGCGGACGCTCTTTTTAGGAGCGGCTGCTCAGTTTGGCATTTTTGCCACACTGTTTGGTGCTGTGATGCTGACCTCGCTGGGGGTGATGGACTTTTCGCTTAATCAAGCGGCTGCCATTGGTATTATCGGCGGTGCTGATGGTCCAACGTCTATTTATGTATCAAGCGTATTGGCTCCTGAGTTGCTGGGTGCTATCGCAGTGGCGGCGTACGCCTACATGGCGTTGGTGCCGCTGATTCAACCCCCGATTATGCGTCTGCTGACCACCCAGAAAGAGCGTCAAATTAAGATGACGCAACTGCGTCCGGTATCCAAGCTGGAAAAGATCGTTTTCCCGCTGATGTTATTGATTGCCGTCGCGCTTTTCCTGCCTGATGCAGCGCCGCTATTAGGGATGTTCTGCTTTGGTAATTTGATGCGAGAGTGCGGTGTGGTTGAGCGCTTATCGGATACAGCGCAAAACGCTCTGATCAATATCGTGACGATTATCTTAGGACTATCGGTTGGTTCCAAGCTGATGGCAGATAGCTTTCTGGCATTCGAAACGCTGGGTATCTTGGGCTTGGGTATTGTGGCGTTTGGTATTGGCACGGCCGCAGGCGTGTTGATGGCGAAGCTGATGAACCTGGTCAGCAAAATGCCGATTAATCCGCTGATTGGTGCCGCAGGTGTTTCGGCAGTGCCGATGGCCGCGCGAGTGGCTAATAAGGTTGGCTTGGAGTCGAACCCGCATAACTTCCTGCTGATGCATGCCATGGGCCCTAATGTGGCAGGTGTTATCGGTTCTGCCGTTGCGGCGGGTGTGATGATTAAATATTTAGGTTAGAACCCGCTAGCAGTGCCATTGCGCAGTTATTGTTACGTGATGGTTAGCGACTAAAACGCGGCTTACCGAGCAATTGCTCGCGTAAGTCGCGTTTTTTTGTCAGAGATACCAATGATCTTATTGTGGCGGCACTTTTTGAATATCGAGTGCTGTCTTTAGGCGATTTTCAAGCGTAGCGAAATTTAAGGCCTCATCTCTTGGCCAGCCAATCGTGAGGCATACGCCGCTGCCATCGTACTCTGCCTGTTGGATGGGGATTTTCTGCTCGTCACACCAAGCGCGCGCGACTGCTTCATGGGCAAAGTTGACACGCAGTTGGTAGTTATCCCGTTCGACGACTTCGCGTGTAGGTAATGTTTCAATCCCAGCGTTAACCGACTGTGCGTAAGCCCGGGCAAGACCACCAGTGCCCAACTTGGTGCCGCCAAAGTAACGAATCACCACGCAGCCTATTTCACCCATCTGGCTACCGAGCAAGGCTTGATACATGGGTCTGCCTGCTGTGCCGCCGGGTTCACCATCATCAGAGAACCCTATGTGCGTTTGCTCTCCTGGCGGGCCCGCAATAAAGGCCGTGCAGTGATGACTTGCGTTGGGATGAGCGGTTTTTGCTGCCTGCAGCATTGCATAATAGTCAGCTGTGCTGGGTGCATGGCATATCCACGTGAGGAAACGACTTTTTTCAACCTCAATTTCAGCGGTATGCCATGTGGCGGGTGCTAGGTCTGGAACTCGGTAACGCAATCGATGCTCCCTAAAGCGGGTGGCGAATTAGTGGTGCCGAGTGTTGTTAGCGCCATGCTCGACGCCCATCACCATTCCCAGCACTTGAATATCACAATTATGCAGGAAGACGGCAGGCATGGCTGCATCTTCGGGCCATAAGTGAACGCCAAGTCGACTAATTGAAAGTTGCTTTAGGGCAACTTCTCGCTGGTTAATCGTCGCGATAGCGGTTTCTTGATGGCTACCGTGCTGATAACGGCGAATAATGATGACATCGCCGTCGAATAGATTGCATTCACGCATTCTGTTGCCACGCACGCGAAGCGCATACGTGTTGCGCCGCGTTACACGAGGTGCCGAATAAATAGGGCGACCTGTATTCGACGCTGTTTGAGATAGCGCATGTTGAGTTATGTTCAAGGGTGTTGGCATTGTCATCGTCATGCAGTTTTCTCCAATGCAGCGCCCGCTCCCTAGGCGTGTAATTGAGCAGATTGCTGTGTTTATAATCGGTAGTGTTTTTTCATACAGTGTTTGTAGTATAGACCTGTTTTTGCATACAGTGCTAGTGCTCTGCATTGTCTATTGTTCTTAAGCGAAGATTGGTTGAAATGTGATGCGACCCCAGACCGCAGAGAGCGACTGGCGAGAAAGGGGCTTTCCGTGTAGAGTTCGACGCAAAATCTACGTGCCTGGAGATATCCTTGAGCCTCTGCCTACAAGCCCGACAGCTAGCCTGTGAACGCGATGATCGTTGGCTGTTTGAGGGGCTAGATCTTGATATTCAACGTGGCGAAATAGTGCGCATCGAAGGCCCTAACGGGAGCGGAAAAACGACACTGTTGAAAATTCTCTCAGGCCAGTTGAGCGACTACCATGGCGACATTTATTGGAATGGCGACTCAATGCGCAAGGTGCGTGAACATTTTCTCGCCAATCTACTCTATTTAGGACATGCCCCTGGCATAAAAGCGGGTCTTTCTCCGCTGGAAAACTTAGCGTGGTACCAAGCGCTTAGCGGCGAAAAAGGCGACGATTGTCAGCGTGAAAAAGCGCTGGAACAGGTTGGGCTGAGTGGCTTTGAGGATGTACCCGCAGGGCAGCTTTCTGCTGGACAGCAGCGGCGAATTGCCCTTGCGAGACTGACGCTTACTAAGCGGGCATTGTGGGTCCTGGATGAACCTTTTACAGCAATTGATCGCCACGGAGTGGCAGCACTAGAAGCGCAGCTTGTTGCGCATGCCAACGCGGGAGGCTGTGTGTTAGTGACGACACATCATGAGTTAACCGCATCATCCGTGCTTAGGCGCGTTCAACTGGGGTAGAAGGAGACAGTGTTGCCAAGCTCACACGCCACGACAGGCATCCCAGAAATGTCGATGCATGCGCCCTCCGGTGGGCTCATGGTTGCCATTAGTGCCACCTTTAAGCGAGATCTAACGCTGTTGCTACGTCGTCGTGGTGAAGTGCTTAACCCATTGGTGTTTTTTGCCTTAGTGATTACGCTCTTTCCGATCGGCATTTCACCTGATCCCCAGTTACTGGCAGAAATAGCGCCTGGGTTGCTGTGGGTGGCGGCATTGCTAGCGGCATTGCTTTCTCTGGATAGTCTGTTCCGGAGCGACTACGACGACGGCAGTTTGGAGCAGCTACTGTTAGCCCCTCAGCCGCTGGCGGCGCTTAGCCTTGCCAAAGTTGCTGTTCACTGGCTGCTGACAGGACTGCCTTTGGCACTTATGGCGCCGATTTTAGGTATCATGTTGGCACTTCCTGCCGGTAGTTACATGGTTTTAGCGCTATCGCTGGCATTAGGAACCGCAAGCCTCAGCTTGATTGGTGCGATTGGCGCCGCGCTGACCGTCGGATTAGCTCGCGGCGGTGTATTGCTGTCACTGCTGGTGCTGCCGCTCTATATTCCAGTGCTTATTTTTGGTGCTGGCGCCGTGCAGGCCGCTATTTTAGGCGATGGTATCGCGGCGCATCTGGCTATTTTGGGCGCACTTTTAGCGATTTCGTTAATGCTAGCACCTTGGGCTATTGCCGCCTCGCTACGCATCAGCATCAACGGTTAAAGGACGAAAACACCATGTGGGCCTTTATAAATAAACTGAGATCACCCAAGTGGTTCTACGCGATTAGCGCCAAGCTTCAGCCCTGGTTCTGGGCAGCGGCGGTGCTCCTGTTACTGCTGGGAAGCGTTTGGGGGCTGGTATTTGCTCCCGCGGATTATCAGCAGGGCAATAGCTTTCGGATTATCTATGTCCACGTTCCTGCCGCTTTCCTAGCACAATCCATTTTTGTCTCAATGGCAATTTCAGGCTTGGTATTTATGGTCTGGAAAATCAAAGTAGCCGATATGGCTGCCACCGTGATGGCGCCATTAGGTGCGGCGATGACCTTTGTAGCACTTTTTTCAGGCGCAGTATGGGGCGTGCCTACCTGGGGAACCTGGTGGATGTGGGACGCGCGTTTAACGTCCATGCTGATTTTGCTGTTTTTGTATTTAGGTGTCATTGCACTGCGCGGCGCTTTCAGTAGTCGCGATAGCGGATCTCGTGCAGCCTCAGTGCTGGCGATGGTGGGCGTGATTAATATTCCGATCATCAAATATTCGGTGGACTGGTGGTACACCCTGCACCAGCCTGCCTCGTTTACGATTACCGGACGTTCGGCAATGCCCATGGAAATGTGGGCACCGCTGCTCATTATGGTACTCGGTTTCTACTGCTTTTTTATAGCGTTAACCCTGATGCGTACGCGCAGTGAAATACTGCGCCGTGAAACCAATAAGCGCTGGGTGCAAGAGCTAGTAGAGGAGGTGAGATAATGGCTTTTTCCTCACTTAATGAATTTTTTGCCATGGGTGGCCACGGGCTTTATGTGTGGGCTGCTTGGGGCATTACTGCGTTGTTGATGCTGGTGATAGTTTGGCATGCGCGCCTCGAGCGCAGCCAACTGCTGAAAGGCGTGAAGCGCCGTGTGCGCCGCCAAAATGCCCATCCCCAGGCCGCGCAAGCACCGGTTAACTCTGCTCAAAGGGACGTTCGTAATGACGCCTAAACGTAAACAGAAGCTGTTCGTTATTTTAGGGTTGGTTTCATTAACCGCGATAGCGGTGGGGCTGACACTTTATGCGCTGCGCTCCAACATCAATTTATTTTTTAGCCCGGTGCAAATTGCTCAGGGCGACGCACCCATGGAACGCCAGATTCGCGCGGGCGGAATGGTTAAAGAGGGGTCAGTGTCGCGTGATCCTGAAAGCCTTGATGTTGAGTTTACCGTGACGGATTACGTCGATGATTTGGAGGTCTACTACAGCGGGATTCTGCCGGATCTTTTCCGTGAAGGGCAGGGGGTGGTCGTGGTAGGAGAACTTCAGACAGATGGGCGCTTATATGCCGATAAAGTCCTAGCCCGCCACGATGAAAATTATATGCCGCCCGAAGTGGCGCAAGCATTAGAAGAGGCAGGTTACTCCCCGGCAGATTATCAGGCAAAAGCGGCTGAGGTGGGTAAGCGTTTGGAGCAGGAAGGCACCCCCCAAGCAAGCGATTATTAATGTCTTATCGTGTCAAGCAGGCGGTTATGCCCACTGCTAATTCGGAGCGCGCATGTTCATCAAAATGATTCCTGAAATCGGCCACTTTGCTCTGGTCATTGCCCTTTTAATGGCCGTGATACAAGCTGTGATGCCGCTGGCGGGGGCAGCTACTCGGCGTCCACTATGGATGGCTTATGGCAAGCCCATGGCAACAGGGCAGTTCTTCTTTATTGCCATTGCCTATTTGTGCCTAACGGCCAGTTACCTGCTGGATGACTTCAGCGTTGCTAACGTCGCCAACAATTCTAACTCGCTACTGCCCTGGTACTACAAGTTTAGTGCCGTGTGGGGAAATCATGAAGGCTCGGTCTTATTGTGGAGCTTAATGCTGGCTGGTTGGGGGTATGCCGCTTCGGTATTTTCCGGTGATTTGCCTCGCGATATGGTAGCGCGAGTGCAAGGCGTCATGGGGATGGTCTGCGTTGGCTTCCTACTATTTATCTTGATGACCTCCAATCCATTTGAGCGGCTACTGCCGAATATGCCTCAAGACGGGGCTGATCTTAATCCACTGCTGCAGGACTTCGGGTTGGTTGTGCATCCCCCGATGCTGTATATGGGGTATGTCGGTTTCTCGGTGGTATTTGCATTTGCCATTGCTGCGTTGCTAGGTGGGCGTTTAGACGCTGCCTGGACCCGTTGGGCACGTCCCTGGACTAATGTGGCCTGGGCATTTCTAACCGTAGGCATCGCGCTAGGTAGTTGGTGGGCTTATTACGAGCTGGGCTGGGGCGGCTGGTGGTTCTGGGATCCGGTTGAAAACGCCTCACTGCTGCCCTGGCTAACAGGAACGGCGCTGGTGCACTCGTTGGCGGTCACTGAAAAGCGCGGTTCGTTTAAAAGCTGGACAGTACTGCTGGCTATTTCAACCTTCTCGCTGTCATTAATGGGCACGTTTCTGGTGCGCTCAGGCGTCCTGACCTCAGTGCACGCGTTTGCTAACGACCCTTCCCGCGGCTTCTTTATCTTAATGCTGTTGGCGATTACCGTAACGCTTTCGCTGCTGGTATTTGCGCTGCGCGCGCCCCGTGTGAGCCACAAAGTCGGCTTTAATTGGTTATCCCGTGATTCGTTGTTGCTGGTCAATAATATTCTACTGGTCATTATGACGGTCACCGTACTGTTAGGGACGGTCTACCCGCTAATTTTGGACTCCCTTGGGTTAGGTAAAATCAGCGTAGGGCCTCCGTACTTTAATGCACTTTTTGTACCGCTAACGGTGGTGATGTGCATGTTTATGGGACTTGGTCCGATCGCTCGCTGGAAAAGCATGAATGCCAGTGAACTGTGGCGTAAGCTTTGGCTGTCAGGCGCTGCTGCGCTGGTCCTGGGAAGTGCTATGCCGTTGCTATATGGCGGCGAATGGAATCTGTGGGTCTCTTTAGGCATTATTTCGGCGCTCTGGATCGTACTGCCTATCGTGCGTGACGTGCTCGATAAAGTCCGCCATGCCAGCTCCTTTTTGGCTGGGCTGCGCAAGCTGTCGTTAGCGTATTGGGGCATGGTGCTTGGTCATGTGGGCATTGCGGTTACCATTGTTGGCGTGGCGGTTGTTTCCAATTACAACATCGAACGCAACGTGCGGATGTCACCGGGCACGACTGTTGAAGTGGCGGGGTATCAATTCACCATGACGGAACTGACCAATCGCCGCGGCCCGAACTTCCTGGCGGACACGTCCATCATTCAAGTGCAGCGCGGCGACTCCGGACGCAGTTTTGTGATGCGCCCAGAAAAGCGCCTCTATCTCGCTACCAGAATGCCCATGACCCAGGTGGCGCTTCGTCCCGGGCTTTTCCGCGACCTCTATGTCGCCATGGGGGAAGACCTTGGCGATGGTAGCTACGCGATGCGTGTTCAATACAAACCGTTTGTACGCTGGTTATGGCTCGGTGGGTTGTTGATGGCTTTCGGTGGCATTCTGGCGATAGTTGATAAGCGGTACCGTCGTGTCGTATCGCGCAAAGCGCCTGCTAGCCCGGCTTCTGCAACGTCTGAGTCTGCAACGTCGAAGGAAGCTATGGTATGACACGTCGTCTATTGCTTTTACTACTACCGATTGGCTTTCTGGGGATTGCCTTATTCCTTTATCAAGGGCTAGGGCGCGACCCTTCGCACCGCGACTCGGCGCTAATGGCCAGGCAGTTTCCTACGTTTGAAGCCACGACACTGCGCGATGAAAATCGCCAAGTTGATCAAACCCTGTTAACTGGCGATGTCACCCTGGTAAATGTATGGGGCGAATGGTGCCCCGCTTGTAAGCAGGAAATGCCGCAGTTGCTGGAGTTGGCTGATCAGGGCATTCGCATGGTCGGCATTAACTATCGAGATACTCGCGAAAAAGGGCTGGAGTTCTTGAGCGAGTTTGGTGATCCCTTCGAAGTTAATGTGTTTGATCCAGACGGTAGCCTTGGCTTTGATCTGGGGGTTTACGGTGCACCGGAAACCTTCTTGGTTGATGCTGACGGTGTCATTCGCTACCACCACAAAGGTTACGTGTCGCCGGAAGACGTTCGTGAACGCATTCTGCCGGAGGTGGAAAAATGGCGCTAATACGCTTAATGCTTACCGTCGCGCTGCTGACACTGACTAGCGGCGCGTTGGCCGGCGGTATTGAGATACGTGAGTTCGACGATCCTGTTATGGAGCAGCGTTACCATGATCTCACTGCCTCGATGCGCTGCCCTTTATGTGAGAACCAAGCAATCGATGATTCTGATGCGCCAATTTCCGCTGATATGCGTGAGCGTGTCTATCAATTGCTCCAGGATGGTCAATCGGATATCGAGATTGTTAACCATATGGTGCAGCGGTTTGGAGAGTACATTCTCTATAACCCGCGTTTAGAAAACCGTACTTACCTGTTGTGGGGATTACCGATAGGGTTAGTGCTGCTCGGTGTAGTGGTCGTCGTGATGATGGTTCGCGCTCGTCGTAATGCCTCAGCGAAAGCGCTTAGCGCCGAAGAACGTGCCCGTCTGGATGCCCTGATTAACCGCGAGAGGTCTTCATGACACCGCTGTGGATTGCGATTGCTTTACTATTACTCCCCGCGCTTTGGTTATTGATAGCGCCGATGCGCGATGCCCGCACGCTACGCGACAAGCTAGATCACTTCGAAGCTAACGATACCGCTGATGAGCAAAACGTGGCGATTTTTAAGCGTCGTTTGGCCTCGTTGGAAGCTGCTCACGAACGTGGCGATATGGATGAGGAGCGGTTTAAAGAAGACCGTCTGGAGCTAGAGCGTAGCCTGTTGGAAGACACTGCCAGCCGTACTAAGCGTCCCTTAAAAACGGCGACGGCGGGCAGGCTTGCTATTCCCTTGGTTATGGTAGCCGTGGTGGGGGCGAGTACGTTTTGGTATCAGCAAAACGGCGCGGAAGGCGATTTAACGCTTTACGCTATTCAGCAAGAAGTGCAAAACGATCCCGATGGCTCACTGGCCATGTATTTAGAACGCATGGAAGCAGAAGCCGAGCGTCAGCCGAATAACCCCAATGTGTGGAGTTCACTGTTTCCGCTTTACCGTGAAACTGGTCAGTCCGACAAGGCTGTCGATGCGTTAGAGCGGTTGATTGCTATTGAAGGGCGGATTCCTCCGCTGTTAGCGCAACTTGCTCAACTGCGCTTTTTTATGGCGGAACGCGAACTGACTCCCGAAGTACAGTCGCTAGTGGATGAGACGCTAGCGCAAGACCCACGCCAGCCCACAGTGCTCGGTTTGCTTGGTATCCATGCGTTTGATAATGGGGACTATGAAACAGCGATTGACCGCTGGCGTCGTGCTGTCGCAAACATAGAAGATCCCGAAACGGCATCTTCCTTGCGCGAAGGTATTCGCGTTGCTCAAGAGCGTTTAGGGGTAGAGCCTGAAGCAGCGGCGGTTGAGGCCGCCCAAAGCCAGGGCGTGCGTGTGACTGTCTCATTAGACGAAGCACTGATGGATAACGTCAGTGACGATGCTAGCGTGTTTATCACTGCTCGAGACATGAAAGGCGAGCTGCCGCCGTTGGCTGTTATTCGTGCCCAAGTGTCAGAGCTTCCCATGACTGTTGTGCTGGATGACAACGCGGCTATGTCACCCCAAGCGCAAATCTCCCAGGTGCGCGAAGCACGCTTAGTTGTTCGCGTTTCGCAATCTGGTCAGGCAACCCCTCAGCCTGGTGATCTGTTTGGCGATCTAGAGAGCGTAAGCGTTGGACCTATTAGTGAGGATGATGCGGCAAATGTTGTTATTGACCGCGTTTTTGAATAACGTCCACGCAAACAACCGCAGCTAAGGGTCGTAATGCGCTTAACCTCTATTCGTCTTGTTGGGTTCAAGTCTTTTGTCGATCCAGTAACGGTGCCCTTCGATGGCAATATGACCGCCATCGTTGGGCCAAACGGTTGTGGCAAATCTAATATCATCGATGCGGTGCGCTGGGTAATGGGGGAATCCTCAGCTAAAACCCTGCGCGGTGAATCGATGGCCGATGTTATCTTCAACGGCTCCACCGGTCGTAAGCCGATCAGCCAAGCCTCTATCGAGCTCAAGTTCGATAACCGCGATGGAGGCATGGGGGGCGTTTACGCGCAGTACTCAGAAATTGCGGTAAAGCGCTTAGTCACCCGCGACGGCCAATCCAATTACTTCTTTAATGGTCAAAAGTGCCGTCGGCGAGATATCGCTGATCTGTTTATGGGCACTGGTTTAGGCCCGCGTTCTTACGCCATTATCGGCCAGGGGATGATTTCACGGCTAATCGAAGCACGCCCCGATGACCTGCGTGCCACGCTGGAAGAGGCCGCGGGTATTTCAAAATATAAAGAGCGCCGCCGAGAAACCGAAAACCGTATGCGCCGCACCCAGGAGAATTTGGAACGCCTGGATGATATCCGTGAAGAGTTGGACAAACAGCTCGAACGCCTTAAGCGTCAGGCAGAAGCAGCCAAGCGCTACCAAGAGTTAAAGCAGCAGGAGTACCGGCTAAAAGGTGAGCTGGCGTTAGTACGCGGACGCGCATTGCGTGCTGAGCAATCTCACCAAGAAAGCCGAGTGCGCGAGCTGGAAATTGCGGTTGAGAAAGACGTATTTGGCGTACGTCAGTGTGAAACGCGCCTGGAACAAGCGCGTGAACAGCACGATGAACTTGCCGATGTGCTAGAACGCCACCAGCAACAGTTCTTTGAAACCACCACCCGTATTGCCCGCCTGGAGCAGGATCAAGCGCACCGCCGCAGTCGTGAAGCTCAATTGGCGAGCGATATAGCAACGGCGCGCCGCGACCTTGATGAGCAGCGCCGAGTCAGCGAAGGCGATCAAGAGCGACTTGTCGCGATAGAGGCTCGTTTAGAGGACTTGCTTCCAGAGCATGAAGCCCTTGAAGAGCAGCTAGAGACGCTTGAGCAAACCTTAGCGGATGCGACCCCCGCTCTTGAAGCTGCCGAACAGCAGTGGGCCGATGCAGAAAATCACTGGCGCGATGCTAGTCGGGAAGCGGACCGTAGCCAAGACCAATTACGCGATTTAGAGCAGCGTATTGCGCGCATGCAGGCGGAGAACCAGCGCCGCCGTCAGCAGCGTGGCGAACTTGCCGATGTCACTGAACTGCGCAATGAACACGCCGAATGCCAAGCCCAGCGGGAAGAGGCTGAGCAGCGTGCTGAAGCCTTTCAAACCGAACGTGACCATTGGCAGCAGCGCTATAGCGATGCCAAAGCCGCTTATCAGCAGGCCACCCAGGCGCGAGATCAGCAGCGTGCTGAACTAAGTCAACATCAAGGCGAACTCGCGTCATTGAAGGCGTTAATTGATGCCGCCTTAGCTGATCACGACCCAGATCTGAGCGATGCATTAGTGGCTCACGGCTTAGCCGATGCGCCACGTCTTGGTGAAGCGATTAGTGTTGCATCTGGCTGGGAGCGAGTGATTTCCTGGCTGCTTGCGCCGTGGTTAAACGCCCGTTTAGTGTCAGCGAACCAGCTAAACGCGCTGCCTAATGCCCTAGCCACTGATTGGTGCTTAATCGACCAGGCTGAGCGGCCAGCGACATCCGCGCAGCGCTTGGATTCTCTGGTGTCTGGGGCAGGTGCGTTAGGCGAATGGTTAGCGAGTATTCACTTCGCAGAAACGAACGAAGATGCTGAGACGCTACTAGGTAATTTGGCGCCTGGAGAGAGTGTTGTCAGCCGCGAAGGCGTATGGCGTGGACGCGGCTGGTTGCATCAACAGGCCAATGGTGAAGGTGTTGATGCACTGTTGGTGACACGCCGTCGGTTTGACGAATTAGACGCCCGTCTTACACAGGATGAAGACGCGTTAGCGTTGCTGGATGAGCAGTGCGAAGCCGCTAGCGAAGCCATTGAAGTGCTAGAGCAAACCCGTGAGCAGCAGGCTGAGCAAGAGCGTGCCCACGCCGCTTCGCTCCAACAGCTTGCGGTGAAAGAGCAGCGACTAGCTCAGCGCCTAGAACATTTAGAGAGCCGCGCCACTGAGTTGGATGATGAGCTCGCCCAACTACAAGAGGATGAGGCGGAGTTAACGCTCACTTTAGAAGAGCAGCGCGCGCGCTGGCATGCAGCGATGGAGCAGTTAGAAGCTGCTGCCGAAGCCCGTGAAACCAGTGCTGAACAGCGTAGTCGCCAACGTGAGCAGCGTGACCAGTTAAATCAACAACATGCTCCCATGAAGGCGCGTCAGCAGGCATTGGCGCTAGAGCGAGAGCGATTAAATGCTGAGCGGGATAGCCTGCGAGCCCAACAAAGTCGTAGTAGCGATAGTGAAGAGCGCCTTTCGCTGCGTATTGCTGAGTTAGAAGAGTCACGGGAAATGCTGGTAGAGCCAGACGAACTGGCTGCTGAAGAATTAGAGGAGTTGCTACACCAGCGCGAGCAGCAGGAGCGGCGTCTTAATGATACCCGCCAGCAAGCTCAGGCATTGGCAGAGCAACTGCGCAACGACGAGCTGGCTCGCCAGCAGCACGAGCGCAACTTGGAACAGAGTCGTGAACAGTTACAACAGCGGCGTATGGATGTACAAGCGCTGGCGCTGAAAGCGGCAACCCAAGATGAACAATTAGCTGAGCTAGGCCATGATCCCGATGCTTTAGCAGAGCACTTGCCTAGCGACGCCAGTGAAACTGCTTGGCAGGAGCGGTTGGAAAACACCACAGATAAGATTCGCCGTTTAGGCGCCATTAACCTTGCCGCGATCGAAGAGTACGATCAGCAAGCTGAACGGCGTAACTACTTGGAAGCTCAGCATGCTGAGCTTACGGAAGCATTGGAAACGTTAGAGCGGGCGATTAAACGCATCGATCAGGAAACTCGCGTTCGCTTTCGAGAAACATTTGACCAGGTTAATACGGGTCTACAAACGCTATTTCCACGGGTTTTCGGTGGGGGAGCTGCTTGGCTAACCCTCACCGGGGATGATTTGCTGGAAACCGGTGTGGCAATTATGGCGCGGCCGCCTGGTAAGAAAAACAGCACTATTCACCTACTCTCAGGGGGAGAAAAGGCGCTAACAGCACTGTCGCTGGTTTTCGCAATTTTCCAGTTGAACCCTGCGCCTTTCTGCATGTTGGACGAAGTCGATGCGCCGCTGGATGATGCCAACGTAGGGCGCTACGCCAAACTTGTTAAAGAAATGTCTGAAAGCGTTCAGTTTATCTATATCACCCATAACAAAATTGCTATGGAGGCTGCTGAGCGCTTGATGGGTGTCACCATGCAGGAGCCTGGTGTGTCTAGGCTTGTTTCGGTAGGGATTGATGAGGCTGCAGCACTGGTTGACTAAGTGCTTTCTCAGCAAATTTGACGCCTTCAATGGTGGTGAACTAAACGAGTTTTCACCCATTAAAAGCCTCGGGAAATATGTAAAAATCGCGGTAGAGCAAGCCTATGACGGGTTGTGTGCTGAACCGATAGTGAGTCTTTCTGCTTTTGCTTAGCTATCCCAGATTAGGTTCATTAGTGGCTATTGATAGCGTTTATTTCTTCATTTTTTTATTATAAAATTCCTTTTTTATCAATGATTTATATTTATTCTAGGTTTCTGATTAACTGCTTTGATCATGGGCGCTGAGGGCTGCTCCTGCTAAAGCGTATCGTGCAGTTAAGCATGTTCATCTATCTAAAATTGACAAATCTGAAATGTGAACTTTCATTACCTTTGTATAGCGTTAGTTAAGGGTTTAAAACATATATGCTATGATTTCATTAGCTATTAAATACTACTCGTTACGACGGAATTTTTGGTGACGTAGGTTTGTAATAGATAGGTTTGTAATAGATATGTTTGTAATAGATAGGTTTGTAGCAGAATAGCTTTTGATCGAACAGCAGTTGGCTGGGCAATTGAGCAGAAGAGCAGTGGCGTTTCGTTACGTTACGTAAGTTTGAATGTGGGCTTGTCATGTTACGGTGTGAGAAGGCGAGCCAAGGGAGCGAAATTTCTCCCTATAGAAAGCAGACGATGATGTGACGATGTGTCCTGTCGGGATAAATTAGCGCTAAAATGGCACTTTTCTTGGTTGATATAGTCAAAGATTTGGCCTAAAACCACCTTGTAGGAGTGTTAAAGCGTGAAAATCTGCAAAAAGTGGCCCTTTTCGTAGCAACCGCGCTATGCTTGATGATAATTAGCTAATTTCGGATATGTTACGTCATTAGGCATTGCGCCTTTGCAACCGGTATATTGACCCATGGAATGCTCGACATGGAATTAAGAGAGTGGTTAATCATTCTAGGACTGGCACTGGTTTCGCTCATCGTAGTTGACGGTGTGCGAAGGCTTCAGCGCCAACGCCGTGTGCCCCGTCTGGATCAAGCAGTTAAAGACTTGCCAGCCGCTAAATTCGAAGAATTTAATGATGAAGTCAAAGAAGCGGAAATAAACTGGGAACTGCCTAACGGTGGTGCCCGGGTCGTCAAGCCTGCTGACTACAGCAACCTTGGTCAAAAACCTAAGCTGGAACGCCAAGAGCACCCAGGGCCTTCCAAAGTACTGTCTGATTTTCGCCGTTCTTTTTCCAACTCTGCCAGTTCGGCCAAGTCAAAAGCCAATGCGCATTTTTCGTGGTCTCGTAAAAATGAGCCTCGAAAACATGAACAGTCTTCTGCTGTCGGGCATCCCACGTCGACGAGCCATACATCCGTTCAGCCAGATACTGCTTCAGCCGAGCACACGTTAGGCATGTCTGCAATTCCTGAACCCGAGCGCCGGGAGCCTAGCATATTTATGGCTGATGAGAATCCCAGCAATACAGTTAGCAATGAAACTCAGCACACAGACGCTACTCACCAAATGACGAGTAGCCAGCCTGCCGCTACAGCTGAAGCCCGTCGCCCTGACAGCCACGATTCACAGTCAGTACCTGAACCCACCGAGCATTACGAGTCAGGCGTTAGCGGTCAGCAAGTTGATGTTGAGAAAGAACAGCCAACGGCTCAACACGAAGAAGCTGCTAATCTTGAAGCTAACAGCCGCCTAGAGGCGGTATCAGTTGGAACTGGTGAACAAATTGCATCAACCGTAAAGGCTTCAATCGAAAAAGCGTCAGAAGAACCCAGTGCTGCAGCTGAGCCGACTGCAGAAGCAGAGCCGACGCTAAGAGTTGAACCTGAAGATGCAGTACAACATGCAGCTGATACGCCCAGGCGGCGTCAATTGCGTTCTGATACCGTCGGTGGAGACAGAGAGCTAGATGACGACGAGGTTGATGAATACCGCTTGGTCGACTTCGAAGGCATTGGGCGTTCCTTTAAACGTCGCTTGATTGAGCGTCGTAAAGAGAAAGAGCGTAAGAAAGCAGAGAAGGCGAAACGTGCGGAAGCACTAGCCAAGCAAAAAGCAGAACGTAAAGCACTTGAAGCCGAGCGTAAAGCGCTTGAGGCGCAGCAGCGGCGTGAAGCAAAAGAGGCAGCCGACGCTGAAAAAGCGCGTATTGCTCAAGAGCAAGCCGAAGCGCGTGAGGCCGCTGCAATGACCGCTGCCGCGGAGCGAGAGGCTGCGCAATATAATGAGCCGACGATTTCTGCGCACGATGAGAGTTATCACGATGTTGATGACTACGATGATTATGTGCCTGAAACGGGACATCGGGATAACGTTGTACGTACACACCCCACGTTAGAAAAAGCGTTACGTCACGATGTTAATAGTGAGCGGGCTAGAGATGCGCTCACCGACGCTTCTGAAATGGTCGTGATCAGTGTGCTTTCGCGGGAGCCTGAAGGTTTTGATGGCGGTAAATTGCTTGAGCTAATCATGGCCTGCGGTCTTCGATATAGCCGTGAAATGGGTGTCTTTCACCGTTTTGAAACAGAAAGCTTCGATAGCGAACTGCAATTTTCAATGGTGAATGTACTTAAGCCTGGTACGTTCCCCATTGAAGAAATGGATGAGTTTGTGACCCCTGGTATTACGTTCCTGATGCCGCTGCCCGGCGCCGAAGATAGTTCAGCAGCGTTTGAAGCGATGGTCGAAACGGCGATGGTTGTCGTACGCCATATGGGCGGTGAGCTTAAAGATGAAAACCGTAGCGTAATGACGGCGCAAACCATTGAGTTTGCAAGGCAGCGCGTTCATGACTTTGAACGTCGCCATCGCTTGCATCGCCAACTGCAAGCGCGTTAAGCGTCGCGTTTCGTTAACACCCGCCTTCCCAAAGAAGGCGGGTGTTTTTGTTACTAAACACCTGTTTTTTTGTATGCCGGAACATCTGAATGAGTCAGCCTGAGAAAAAACTTCTGGAAGAGATTAGCCAACTGCGCGCCGATCTTGATGATGCAAACTACCGCTACTATATATTAGATGAGCCTAAGCTGACCGACGCAGATTACGACCGCAAGCTGCAGCGGTTGAAGCAATTGGAGTCCGAATACCCCGATTTAGTCTCATCGGATTCCCCTACCCAGCGCGTGGGGGCTGCACCAGCGGAAGGGTTCCCTGAAGTCGCTCATGCGATTCCCATGCTTTCTTTGGATAACGCATTTAGCCGTGATGATATTACCGCCTTTGCTGAGCGTGTCGCTGAACGTTTGGAGTGTCAGGCTGATAGCGTTGAGTTTAGCTGTGAGCCAAAGCTCGACGGTGCCGCAGTCTCTTTAGTGTACGAGCAGGGCGTATTGGTTAGTGGTGCAACCCGTGGTGATGGCCGAACCGGAGAAGGCATTACATCGAATTTGCGCACCTTGCGGTCTGTTCCGTTAAAGCTAATGGGCGACAACATTCCTGCATTATTAGAAGTACGCGGCGAAGTTATTATGCGCCATGCGGGCTTTGAAGCGCTGAATGATCGAGCCAGAGAAGAAGGCAGCAAGGTATTTGCTAACCCGCGTAATGCGGCGGCTGGCAGCCTGCGACAGCTCGATCCGCGGATTACCGCAACGCGCCCATTAGAGTTTCATGCTTATCAAGTTGCCCGGCTCGATATGACGAACCTTGGCGATGGTGAGCTGAGCAGTAGCCCAATGACAACTCATAGTCAGCAAATGGCAAGGCTAAAGGCATGGGGCTTTCGCTCCAGCACGGAGCTCCGCACTGTCAATGGTCCTGAGCTGGTGGCTGATTACTGCGAGCAACTGGGTGAAAAGCGAGACCAATTGGGTTACGACATCGATGGCGTCGTGATTAAAGTAAACGATCTGCGCCACCAGCGAGAGCTTGGCTTTGTGGCACGGGCGCCACGCTGGGCGGTAGCATTTAAATTTCCTGCTCAGGAAGAAGTCACGACCCTTAACGATGTAGAGTTTCAGGTAGGCCGTACTGGCGCGATTACCCCAGTTGCTAGGCTAGAGCCTGTCACCGTTGCTGGTGTGACGGTATCAAATGCTACGCTGCATAACGCAGATGAGATCACCCGCTTAGGTGTCATGATTGGTGATACGGTGGCCATTCGTCGGGCAGGCGACGTGATTCCCCAAGTGGTACGAGTCGATATCGACAAGCGTCCTGCCCAGGCGCGCGTGATTACCTTTCCCGAGCACTGCCCGGTGTGTGGTTCGGATATTGAACGGCTGGAAGGCGAGGCGGTCGCTCGTTGCTCGGGTGGGCTTTATTGTGCCGCGCAGCGTAAAGAGGCGCTGAAGCATTTCGCCAGCCGTAAAGCGCTAGATGTCGATGGGCTGGGTGAGAAGCTGATTGAGCAGTTGGTGGATCTGGACTGGGTGAAAACGCCAGCAGACTTATTTCATCTCACCGCTGAGCAGCTTCAGACGCTGCCACGCATGGGGGAAAAGTCCTCGACCAACTTGGTAAATGCCCTGGATAAGGCTAAGCACACCACGTTGGCTCGTTTTATTTACGCCTTGGGTATTCGCGAAGTAGGCGAAGCCACAGCGGCAAATTTAGCCAGCTACTTCGGTACACTTCAGGCCTTGCAAGAAGCTGATCAAGCGGCGCTGGAAGCGGTGAATGATGTTGGTCCGATTGTCGCCGCCCATGTTCACACTTTTTTCCGTCAACCCCATAATCTGGCAACGCTGAAAGCACTGCTTGATGCTGGCATCATGTGGCAAGAGAGTGAAGTGACGCAAGGCCCGACGCCCTTAGAGGGACAGACCTGGGTGCTTACCGGTACGATGGACACCATGACCCGCGATGAAGGTAAGGCGCGGCTGCAAGCGCTAGGCGCTAAAGTGGCGGGTAGTGTTTCCAAGAAAACCACCTGCCTTGTGGCAGGCGAGGCCGCAGGCAGTAAATTAACCAAAGCAGAGCAACTGGGCGTTGAAGTGATCGATGAAGCCACCTTTATCGAGCGTCTAGCTGCCTGGGAGCAGAGTGAATGAGCCGTTTTATCGAAGTGCCAGCACGCATGCTGCCGCCGGAAACGCTGGATGCTTTGCTTGAAGCATTTGTGACACGCCAAGGATACGATACAACCGATACTGGCGCAGGTATGAGCGGCTGGGTAGCCGAGCTTAAACAGCAGCTTGAACGTCACGAGCTGATTATTGCCCACGATCTTGAGTTAGAAATGACCGAGGTGATGACTCTCGCCCAATGGCGCTCCTTTGGGCGAGATCTTGCCGATGATGAGGAAGAGGGCGATTACTGAGCGCGTACTAGCGCACTGATAATCCGTCGCCCAGGGTGCAAGTGATCCACTAACGATAGCTCTAGCGGCATCGGCTCATCACACATTCGCGAGGCAATGATTTCGGCGCAGAGCGGAGCGCTGGAAAGGCCCCTAGAGCCGTGCGCGCTAGATATCCACAGCCCTGAATGGTGCTCTCCTAGGGTATCTGGCACGTTCGAAGCATCTTTTTGCAGCACCGCGTAATCCTGCTGCCATGCGTCGGCATTGGGCACAGGCCCCGCGTAGGGGCTTTTGTCAGGGCTGGCTGCCCTTACCGCAGCACGACCTGCTAGCGTGTCGGGGCTTAGCGTTACGCCCGCCGTTTCAAGGGTGGCGACCCATTCAGGCAGTGTTTGGCGTAGTTCATCAATATTGCGCTGATGGTCTGCTGTTGTAACGTCGTTCGTGGCGTTATTAGGCACAAAGCTGGCTCCAAACGTCAGTACGCCCTCCACTGGCGGCGACACATAGCCACCAGCGCATACCACACGTTGCGGGCCTTGAACTCCCTCGGGCAGCTTCATTTCACTCACCTGGCCGCGAACCTGCTGTAGCGGTAGCGCTGCAGTTTGTTCAAAGCGGTTAGCCAGAGACGCATTGGCTACCACAACGTGATCAGCGGTCAGCGTTTCTCCGTTGGCCAACACGATCTGCCAAGCTTTACCGTCGGGCTGAAGGGTTGTTACTTCCCCCTGGTGCAAGGTGATATTCGCGTGCTGTAGTAGCTGTTCGCAGAGTAATTTGGGGTGCACCCAGCCTGCCTGGGGATAAAACAGTCCGTGACTCGCTGTGATCGGAACACCCACCAGCTCGCCAAGCGTCTCGGTTTGAGCGGACACCACCGCTTCTGGCAGCGGGTGGCGTGCCATAAAGCGCTGTTGGCGAACGGCCTCCTTGTCGCTTAACGCCAGTTGTACCACGCCACATGGTTGCCACAGCGGCGCTTCCCGTGGTGTTGCTGAAGCCCGCTGGCTAAGCCAGCGCTGGCTGTAGAGAAGGCCTGATAAATAGAACCGGCTCTGGTTGTTCGTTTCCGCAGCTAATTTTACATACAGCGCTCCCTGACGATTACCGGAGCCACCGGCACCAGGGGTATCGCGTTCAATGACCGTTACCTGAACCCCACGCTTGGCTAACGCTGCGGCCACGCTGCAACCGGCCATGCCTGCTCCAATGACGGCCACATGGTTAGCTGGCCTTGCCGCAGGCGGCGTGAACCATGGTGTTGACTGGCGGCGATTGTCTTTGGGCGGTGCGTCGATATAGCCCGCTAACATTTCCCGCTTGCGCCCAAACCCAGGCACCTTCTGCCAGTTAAACCCTGCTGCTTTTAACCCTCGTTTAACGACGCCGGCACAGGTAAACGTGGCAAATGTTGCCCCAGGGCGAGAGCGTGCTGCCATGGCTTCGAACAGCTCAGGCTGCCACATTTCGGGGTTTTTAGCAGGAGCAAAGCCATCTAGGAACCATGCATCGACTTGACCGTCGAGTAGGTTCAGTCGTTCGGTGGTGTCGCCAAAGTGCAGATCGAGAGTCACTCGCTCGTTGAGATGAAGGCGGTGAATGCCGCTGACGGCTTCAGGCCATTGGGCGCATAGCACTTGTGCATAGTGTGCTAATGAAGGCCAGGCGCTTAGCGCGCGCTCAAGAGATACTCGGTCAAGCGGAAATTTCTCGGTGGATAACAGATGAAGACGTGCAGTACTCGGTGCGTGTTGTTCAAAACAGTCCCACGCGCACAGCATATTAAGCCCGGTGCCAAAGCCTGTTTCGCCAATCACAAAAGCGCGGCTGTGTCTCCAGTCCGCAAAGCGCTTAGGAAGGTGATTCGCCCCCAGAAAAACGTGCTCGGTTTCAGCCCGGCCATCTTCCCTGGAAAAATACACATCGTCGAAGGCCTCTGAATGGGGGGATGCCTCGTTCCAAGTGAGTAAAGGAGCCGTTAACGCCGCGAGCGGGGGCAGGGCAGTAGAGCGTTGAGTCACGCGGGTATCCCCGTACTGATGAAGTTTGTGTTAAAGATAGGTTAAAAATTGATCAACTTGTTGATAAGGGCATCAGCTCTAGCTTTGGGGAAAGCGTCCGCCGAGTTTTCACAGAGTTTTCCACAGGCTCTGTGAAAAAGAAGGCGGACTCTTCACACTCGCCTCTATCGGTCAAGGCATTACTTTTTTAAATGGCTTAACAATTACCTTGGCATAGACACCAGCAATGATGTACGGGTCGGCGTCAGCCCAGGCTTGCGCGTCCTCAAGGCTGTCAAATTCGGCAACGACTAAGCTGCCGCTAAAGCCTGCATCGCCTGGGTTATCGGTATCAATAGCGGGGTGGGGGCCAGCCAGAACCAAACGGCCTTCATCACGCAGCTTTTCCAGGCGACCAAGGTGATCCGGGCGTGCCGCTAGACGGCGCTCCAAGCTGTTGGATACATCTTCACTGATAATAGCGTAAAGCATGGGGATAACTCCTTGAATGCTAGGGCGGTTGTTCCGTACTGAATTGACCGCGCCCCTGTAAGCGCGCACCATGGTGAGCGCCTGTATACCGTTAAGGGAAAACAGGGTGCCTGTTTTATTCACACCACCCTATTCTGACAAACTCGCCACACGGCGTCATGCTTATGCCCCTACTTCCTGCGAACTATCTTCCTGTAAACCATCTGCCCCGCGTGTTTGATGCCGACCAGCGTTATACGGTGGATTTACACATGCACTCTACCGCGTCAGATGGCGCGCTGACCCCTACCGAGTTGGTAAAACTGTGCGCTGCACGTGGTCTTACCCACATGTCGCTGACAGACCACGACACCATGGAAGGTATTGAAGAAGCGGGCATCGCGGCTCAGCAAGCTGGGCTTTGCCTGGTGCCTGGCTGTGAGTTATCCACGCGCTGGCAGGGAATTAATATCCATGTAGTGGCGCTTATGCCCGGCGGCTTGCAAGGGCCTCTGGTCGAAGGGCTTGCACTGCAGCGCGAAGCACGGATCAAACGTGCTGAAGTGATCGCCGAGCGGTTGGAAAAAATGGGCTTACCTGATGCGCTCGAAAAGGCACGCGCCCAGGCAGGCAGCGACCGCCCCTTAGGCAGGCCTGACTTTGCCCGCGCGCTGGTCGCTGAAGGAGTGGTTGATGACTGGGCAGGCGCGTTTAAGCGCTATTTAGGCAGTGGTAAAAAAGGCGATGTAAAAGCTCATTGGCCGGAAATCAGTGATGCAGTAGCCTGGGTGGTGGCCTCAGGTGGTGTGGCAGTGCTGGCGCACCCGCTGCGCTATGGGCTTACCCGGCGCAAGCGAGGTTTGCTGATGGATACCTTTCAAGCCGCCGGTGGGCAGAGCGTTGAGCTGGTGAGTGGTCAGCAGAATCCAGACAGCACTCGCGATCTCGCTCGGCAATTAGTGGAGCGTGACTTATACGCCTCCATGGGCAGCGATTTTCATTTTCCTGGCAGCCACGCCGCCCCCGGCAGTATGAGCTTAATACCGCGCACTGCTGCGCCGCCGATTTGGCAGCATCCGCGCTTAGTTCATTTGCGCGATGCGCCCAGTGGTATGTTAGGTCCTGGGTCTTAAACCGCATATCGGCTAACCTAGAAACTAAATGGACAACGATATGCCCAAGGGCAGGAGCAAGCGATGAGTCAATATTTTCAGATTCACCCCGAAAACCCGCAGAAACGCTTGATTGATCAAGCGATAGATATTATCCGCAAAGGTGGTGTGGTCGCGTATCCGACGGACTCGGGCTATGCACTGGGTTGTCACTTAGGTGAAAAGAAAGCCATTGAGAAGATCAAATGGCTGCGCTCGTTAGACGATAAACACAATTTCACGCTGATGTGTTCGGATCTTTCCGAGATTGGCACTTACGCGAAAGTGGATAACGCAGTGTTTCGGCTGCTGAAGGCTCATACCCCTGGCCCATACACCTTTATTTTGGATGCTACCACAGAGGTGCCGCGCCTGTTGCTGCATCCGAAGCGCCGCTCCATTGGCGTGCGTGTGCCTGATCACCACATTACCCACGCGCTGCTTGATGCGTTAGGTGAGCCGTTGATGAGCGTCACGTTAATTCCGGTAGGAGAGACCCTGCCAATGAGCGATCCTGAGGAGATTCGCGACCGCTTCGGGGCACACCTTGATGCCATTATCGACGGCGGTGCCTGCCATCTTGACCCCACGAGTGTGATTGACCTACGCGAGCTGCCGCCCAAAATTGTGCGGGAAGGCCGCGGCGATATTACGCCGTTTACGAGTTAACACCATTCTCTAGTTGGTATTGGTAACCCCCTTGGTGAAAAGTCTCGAGGGGGTTGCTGTCGTCCCGCCTGTCTCTCCATCACCCAAAATCCACAAAAAACATTAAACATGATATGCGTATCAACTTATTCATTTAGCGCGCTATCTTTCTTATTTGAATGATCAATAAAAATAAATTATGATGATTATGCTTACTATTGATAATTAATAATGATGGATGGTGTGGGATTCCCCTCTTAACCTAATAACCATCACTGACAGGAGATTGCTTAATGATGATATCTCGATACCGCAACGCTGCTACTGCAACCGCATTTGCAAGCTTGGCGCTACTTCCTTTATCAGGGAACGCAGTAGCCGACGACGCTAGCGCTTGTGATCAAGTTGAGTACGCCATGGGGCTTCGTTACCAACAGCAATCCGCAGAAATAACTGCTTTACAGCGCCAAGGCTTTGAACTGGCGACCTATCGCTTGGAAAAACAGATTGAGGTGCATGGTGAGGGTGCCGATTTGGCCATCATTACCGATGTGGATGAGACGCTCATCGATAACAGCGCTTTGCTAGTGCGCGATATGCAGGCCTGCCACGACTTCACTACTTGGGATACTTGGTTGCATTGGGAGCGCGAGGGCGAGCCACGTTTGATCCCAGGGGCAAAAGACTTTCTCGAATTTGCCGATGAGCAAGGTGTGTCGATCTACTATGTGTCGGATCGCTACCAAGAAAATAAAGCGGACACGCTGGCCACTATGGAAGCATTAGAGCTTCCCCAGGTATCTGACGAACGCGTCATGCTACTTGGCCCACCGAAGACCGAGCGCCGCGCTATCGTCGAAGACAGTCATACATTAGTGATGCAGTTGGGCGATACGCTGCATGACTTCTCGGGTGATTTTGTCGGCGCAAGCCTTGAAGAGCAGCGCGACCTGGTTAACGACCACGCTGAGCGTTTTGGTCAAGACTGGATTGTTTTCCCCAATGCCAGTTACGGAAGCTGGAGCGACGCGGAGCTTAACGCGTGGGAAGCTCCGTTTGAAAGCGAATAAAATGTAACCACTTCCATCGTGCCGTTACTATATAGGAGACGCCCTGGTTAATAGCCAGGGCGTTTTCCTTATTAGCCCCGCAAGTTGTCCCCGTGCCGCTAGTCACTAACATGTCATTCACCTGTCATTGGTTGTCACTAAATTATCTTGGTGGCCGTGAACATAGCGATATGCCATAACAAATCGAACCTTGTCGGTGTGAGCGCGTTTCATTAAGACAACCGTGACGGCTCCACCCCCATTGGATATTCCTGCCACTAGACTTTTCTTAACTTGCCTTGCCCTGGGTCACGGTGGAAATTGTGCCTGTGGAGGCGGCTGAGACGCCAACGGGCGTCAACCTGTATTCAATAAGGAAACCAACCAATGAACCGTCATAAGCTTTTTATGGCATCCTTACTGACGTCCTCTCTGCTGGTGGGCTGCGGTGATAACGCTAACGCTGATGATACCAATGCCTCCGTGTTCGACAACTTCCCCGCCGCTGGTGTGTTTCTTCCCCACAGCGTATTACGGGATGATCTACTAGATGGCAAATCTCAGCAGGCTTTTGAGATCCGTAATGGTGGCTTTGGGTCGGCAATGACGGCTCATCCCACGGATTCAACGCGCTTCTATGCATTGACTGACCGCGGCCCCAATGCCAATTTTGTTGGTGACTATGGCAAGGGAAAAATATTTCCGACACCGGACTATACGCCCCGTATCGGCTTGTTTGAGGTTCAAGCGAACGGTGTGATCGAACAGGTTACTACCATTCTGCTCAAGCGCCCCGATGGAACCGAGATCAGTGGCCTGCCTAACAGTTTGGCACTCGGCGGAACGGGTGAAACTCCTTACCATGCCAATGGTCAACCGATCTTGGTGGACGATAGCCAGCCCTATAATGAAGTTACTAATCCGATCCGCTTGGATGATTATGGTCTGGATGGCGAGGGGCTGGTGGCACTCTCGGACGGCACCTTCTGGGTTAGCGATGAGTATGGCCCGCACATGGTCCACTTCGATGCTGAAGGTCGTGAAATCGGCCGTATCAACCCCTTTGCCGACGACGACCGGGTCGAGATGAACCTGCCGGCAGAGTTTGCCAACCGGCGTGCTAACCGAGGTATGGAAGGGCTGGCTATCACGCCGGATGAGGAAACGCTGGTAGGTATTATGCAGTCCACTCTGTACAACCCGGGCAGCACGGTGAAAGACCTGGATATCACCCGCATCGTCACAGTGGACCTGGGCTCGGGCGAGACTGGACAGTATCTCTACCGCCAAGAGCAAAACCAGAATTCCAACTCAGAGCTTGTTGCCCTGAGCGCCACTGAGTTTTTGGTGCTTGAACGAGATGGCCGTTTTCTGAACGGTGGTCCTGATGGCACTGAGGCAGCGACACCCGATGCTCAGAAGCAGGTTTATCGCATTGACCTTGCCTCAGGCACCAATCTTGAAACGGTCTCAGCCAACGGCGACCTGAAACAGGATGCCGAACTGGGTCTAACCTTGGCAGGCAAAACCTTGGAAGAAGTGGTTCTAGAGCAGGGATGGGGTGCTCTGGCCAGCGCTGGAATTGAGCCAGTGAGCAAGTCTCTGGTGGTGGGTATGGTGGCGGAAGTCAACTATCCCCACGATAAAATGGAAGGTCTATGGGTGATTGATGACCAACGCTTGGGGGTGCTGAACGACGATGACTTCGCCACCTGGTCCACTGAGGGTCAACTCGAGCAGAAAATGCTGGACGCCAACACTGTGGATGGCGGCCGCCTGTTTATTATCGAGGCCGACCTGAGCACCGATTGATCAACGTAGCGGCCTAGCTAACCACGCAACTCCCTTCTAAATGAACGCTGCGCGCCCTAGGTTTGGCTATTTTGTTTAGCTGTCCTGGGGCGTGTTTGTGTCTTCGTCTCCCTCGTGACTATCTTTTTTGTTTGCTTCTTTCTTACGTGGGTCTTCGCTGTCTTCATCCAGCCAGGTGCCACAGCGCAGGCAGTAACGAGCGCGCTTTTCGTGGCGGTCATGGCCACAGCCGGGGCAGGCTTCTTCTGAATAACGGTCTTCACGAATAGAGCGGATAACCTGGGCGGAAAATACCCCGGTAGGCACAGCGATAATCGAATACCCCAACAGCATCAGGATCATCGTGATCGCTTTGCCTAACGACGTGGCTGGGACAATATCGCCGTAGCCCACCGTGGTCATACTGACGATCGCCCAATACATCGACATAGGAATACTGGTAAAGCCGGCTTCTGGCGACTCGATGGTGTACATCAGCGCAGCAAACAGTATGACGACCATCATGATGCTGCTAAAAAACAGCAGGATTTGACGAAGGCTGCGTTTAAGCGCATCGAGCAGTAAACGCCCCTCGCCGATAAACTCCATCAACCTCAGAATCCGGAAGATGCGTAGCACTCGCAGTATCCTTACGATGACGAGTCCGTGCGCACCAGGCATCAATAGTACTAACCAAGCTGGGATAATCGCGATCACATCGACAATGCCGTAGAAGCTTTTGAGGTAAATCGTTGGGCGCTCTAAACAGTAAATCCGCACCGCCAGTTCAATGCTGAAAAGTAGCGTAAATAGCCATTCTGCATAGTAGAAAATGTGCCCGTAGCGTTCGGAATAACTATCTACGCTGTCCAGCAAAATGACCGCCACGCTGATTAGAATGGCGATAATCAGCGCAATATCAAACCCTTTGGCTCCCGGCGTATCAGACTCGAAGATAATATGGAAAAGCCGTGTGCGCAGTCCTTCCGCACCGGGAGTTAATTGAAAACTCATCGCGACATCCTGAAGTGGGCTGAATGTTTCTAGCGTAGCGTGGTTTGATAGGCGAAGCGATGCGCCAGGGTTAACGCAGCAGCGCCATAAGCGGACGTTGGATGGCCATTTTTATTCAGTGCTGTGGTCAGTGTTTGAGCATCGCGGCGGGAGCTTTCATCTAACTGGGGATGGGTCGCCAGTGTGGCTAACGCTTGCTGTGCGATAGTTAAGTGTTCCGCAAGACCACTATCGTGGTAGGCGTCCAGCGCCACTGTGGCTCTGTGTAGCCACTCAGCCGGTGCGTCAGCTTCAGGTAGTGCCCACTGCTGCACGCCTAATGCATTGCCGCGAGCGGCTTTGCTGGTATCAGAAGGGCGCAGCGGTACGCTTTCCGCGAGCGTTAATGCTAGCGCCCAAAGCGCCTCTGGTTCACCCGCTTTGAGTTCCAGCTCGACCTCGCAAATTGCCGCTTGAGCACCACCGCTGACAATCTCTCCTTCGTCCAACACTAGCTCTATACGGCTTCCCTGCCAGTTGATTTGCCAGCTGCGCCGGGTAAAGTCGGTGCGCAGCGCAGGGCGTAGCGCGGAAATGACGGTGCCTAGTGAACCTTTGAATGGCGGTAGGGTAGCTAAGCCATGCTGGTCAAGCTGTGGGCTAGGAACTTGCCACTCCCACTCTTGTCGGGTAGAGAGGCCGCCACCACCATGACCGGCAGTTTTCACCGTTTGTAGCACGCGATCATCAACTTGGCGTAAGCGCACGGCAATCCGTGCATTCGCCATATCGCCCGCAGGGGTATCGAAATAGTTGTTCGACAAATGTTGCCGTTGGGGTGTTTCGGCTAGTGCCGCGTGGCACAGCAGCGTGTTTAGTTGAGCTGGCGCAAGGGCGAGTTTAAGCTCTATTTCGGTAGGCGCTGAAACAGAATCAGCAGTAGATGTTGAATTTTTCATGACATTAGCCACCTTTGTATTGTGACATTTCAATTAATTTTACATGACATTGTGAACTTTTCATGACGGCGGCGAGCGCACTCTTTATACTGGCGCCGCCATTTCCAGGCTCCCCGAAAACAGGCTAAAGGCTATATGGTTACCTCCAACCCTTTTTCCGCGATGTTTGGCCGCTCGCCATTCCAGCCGCTGCTGGCCCACATCGTCAAGGCCAATGAATGTGCCGACCAACTGTTGCCGTTCTTCGAGGCATCGCTTGCCGGTGATTGGGATACCGCAGCTGTACTGCGTGAAAACGTTACCCGCTTAGAGCATGACGCCGACACGTTGAAAACAGAGCTTCGGCTTAACCTGCCCAATACGATGTTTCTTCCCGTCTCGCGGTCCGACTTGCTCGACCTTATCAGCGTGCAGGATAAGATCGCCAACAAGGTGCGCGACATTACCGGCATTATGCTGGGGCGTAAAATGCGCGTACCCGATGAGCTGGCCGATCCCATGCGCGATTATATGCGTACCAGCGTGGCGTGTGTGGCCCAGGCTCGCCAAGCGCTTGAAGAGCTGAAAGAGCTGCTTGAGTCCGGTTTTGGACGCAATGTTTCCGATGTTATGCAGAATATGATCCGTGAGCTGCACACACTTGAGCACCAAGCTGACAGCCAGCAGATCGCGATACGTCGCCAGCTGTTTGAGCTTGAAAGCCAACTTCCTCCTGTTGATGTGATTTTCCTTTACAAAATCATTGAGTGGGTCGGTGAAGTTTCTGATCGCGCTGAACGCGTGGGCAGCCGCCTACAGATTTTGACCGCACGCTAAGGGATACCTATGCAGATTATTGCCCAGCACGGTGAAATTTTTATCATTCTGGCCTGTTTGTTTGGCTTTTTTATGGCTTGGGGCGTTGGTGCGAATGATGTTGCCAATGCGATGGGAACCTCGGTGGGGTCAAAAGCGATCACCATCAAACAAGCCATTATAATTGCGGTTGTCTTTGAGTTTTTAGGTGCTTGGCTGGCGGGTGGTGAAGTGACCAACACCATTCGTAAAGGCATTATCGACCCAGAGTTGCTCCAGGAAGACCCGCAGTTACTGGTGTACGGTATGCTGGCAGCGTTGCTGGCAGCGGGTACTTGGCTACTGGCAGCATCGATGAAAGGTTGGCCGGTTTCCACGACGCATTCCATTGTAGGTGCCATTGTGGGCTTTGCCGTAGCGGGATTGGGTGCTTCTACGGTGGATTGGGGCGCTGTTGGCACCATTGCGGCAAGCTGGGTCGTTTCTCCTCTGTTGGCAGGTACTATCGGTTTTGTGCTGTTTAAATCAGTGCATCACCTGATTTTTGAAAATGATAATCCATTTGCTGCTGCCAAACGCTATGTACCGGGCTACGTATTTTTGGTTGGTTTTATTGTGGCGATGGTCACGCTAACCAAAGGCCTATCTCACGTTGGGCTGGACCTGACCTTTAGTCAAAGCCTGCTGCTATCGATTTTGTTAGGGCTTGTGATCATGGGTATTGGCCTGTTGATGCAGCGTCGTATCAAGTTCGAGAAAAATGCCAACGACCACTTTGGATACGCCAACGTTGAGCGCGTCTTCGGCGTATTAATGATCTTTACTGCATGTGCCATGGCGTTTGCTCACGGCTCTAACGACGTTGCGAACGCGGTTGGTCCGCTTGCGGCGGTCATTAGCGTGGTACAAACTGGCGGCCAAATTGAAGGCTCTGCGCTAGTGCCCTGGTGGGTATTGGTACTGGGCGGTGGTGGCATCGTGGTGGGCTTAGTAACTTACGGCCACAAAGTCATTGCCACCGTAGGAACCGGTATTACTGAACTCACTCCCAGTCGTGGTTTTGCCGCCACGCTGGCAGCAGCGACCACGGTGGTATTAGCTTCCGGTACGGGTCTGCCGATTTCAACCACCCATACACTGGTAGGGGCGGTATTAGGTGTAGGGCTTGCTCGGGGTATGGCGGCACTTAACCTGCGTGTCATTGGCACCATCGCCATGTCATGGCTGATTACGCTACCTGCCGGGGCTGGTTTGGCTATTCTGTTCTTCTTTATGTTCAAAGGCATGTTTGGTTAACAGCAAGGGATAACCCAGCCCAATACGTTACTGCTTGGCCAAACGCACAGCGGCATCTTCTTTTTCACAAGAAGGTGCCGCTGTTTTTTATGCTCTGTTAAAGTAAACGCTGATACTTTCATTCACCTGCTGCCGGAGAGCGGCCCTTGGACACACGCTTCCCTTTTGTTGATTGGTTTCGTAATGCTTCCCCTTACATTAACGCGCACCGGGGACGAACCTTTGTCATCTTAATTGAGGGCGAAGCCATGGCGTCTGGCCGAGGAGAGCAGCTGATTCAGGATTTAGCGCTGCTACACACCCTGGGGGTGCGGCTAGTTGTGGTGTTTGGTATTCGCCCACAAGTGCATGACGCATTGACGGCTGCCGGTGTCGAGCCAACACGGGTGGATGGCCGTTGGGTAGCTGACCGAGCGGTGATGACCCACGTGGAACAGGTGGCCGCGCACCAGCGCTTATGGCTAGAAGCTCGTCTTTCCTTGGGGCTGCCTAGCACGCCACTACACGGTGTAGAGCTTAGCGTGATTTCCGGCAACTTGGTGACCGCTAAGCCATTAGGAGTGCGCGAAGGCGTCGATTTTGATCACAGTGGTGAAGTACGCCGAGTGCGCTCGAGCGCCATTGAAGGGCTGTTGGAAAAAGGCTCGCTAGTGCTGCTGCCGCCGCTGGGTTTCTCCAGCACAGGTGAAGTGTTTGATTTAGATGCCTCGGAAGTCGCACAACATGCTGCCGTCGCGCTGAAAGCGGATAAGCTGATTCTATTAGGCGAATCGGAAGGGCTTGAAGACGAGCAGGGCGCGCTATTGCGCCAGCTTTCCCCGGCAGAGGCCGAGCCGCGCCTGCAACAGGCGTTACCGGGCAGTGAGTTGGCACGCCACTTGAACGCCGCCTGCACCGCCGCCAGGGAAGGGGTAGCGCGCACCCACCTGCTTTCCTGGCGTAACCATGATGCACTGCTAGGGGAGTTATTCACCCGTGACGGCGTTGGCACCATGATCACCCAGCACCGCTACGAGCAACTGCGCCCAGCCACGTTGAATGACGTCGCTGGCCTACTAGAGCTGCTGGAGCCGCTGGAGCGACGTGGCATGTTGGTGGCTCGTTCGCGGGAACGACTAGAGCACGAAATCGACGACTACATGGTCATCGAACGTGACGGCATGGTGATTGGCTGTGCAGCATTGCATGTTTTTCCAGACACCACGGTGGGGGAAATGGCCTGTGTCGCGGTGCACGGTAACTATCGCGGCGGTGAGCGCGGCGAGCGCTTAGTGGAAGCATTAGAACGCCGCGCCCGGCAGCGTGGGCTTTCCGAAATGTTTGTGTTAACTACCCACACGGCCCATTGGTTTGTCGAACACGGCTTCCGTCCCGCTAGCCTAGATGACCTGCCGCCGTTAAAACGCGAAGCCTACAACCACGCCCGAAAATCCAAGGTGTTGGTGAAAAATCTAGCCTAAAAACGCTTACTTAAAGAGAAATATCTAGATGAGCCGGGTGTCTTTGCGACACCCGGTTTCGCATGCGTGTAAAAAATAAATGCAAATATTTGGTCATTTTATTAATTTGTGCAATTATATTTGCAGATGCGCTTGTAGATAAACTCGGCAAAGCCAATCCAAGCCCATCTAAACCAAACCAATAACAACACCGTTATCTACACGCTACGTCACTCACACATAACCAATAACATCGACGTCACGAGGATTTCTCCATGAAAACACTAACCACGTTAATGGCTGCTACTGCATTTTCTCTCACTGCAGCGACTGCCGCCGCAGACAAGCTAGTGGTTGCCACTGATACTGCCTTTGTGCCCTTTGAGTTTGCTCAAGACGGTGAATATGTCGGTTTTGATATCGATATGTGGACAATGATTGCCGAAGAGCTTGAGCTGGATTTCGAACTAAGGCCAATGGATTTCAATGGCATTATTCCCGGCCTGCAGACTGGCCAGTTAGATGTTGCCCTGGCGGGGATTACTATCCGTGAAGACCGTGCTGAGGTGATTGATTTTTCGGATGGCTACTACGAAAGCGGCTTCCGCATCATGGTGCCAATTGATAGTGATATCGAAAGTGCAGAAGACTTAGCAGGTAAAATGCTGGCCGTTCGCACCGGCACCTCTGCTGCTGACTATGCACGGGAAAACTTCACCGACACCGAGCTACGCCAGTTCCCCAATATCGACAATGCCTACCTGGAGTTACGCACCGGCCGCGTTGATGCCGCGATGCATGATACGCCCAATGTTCTCTACTACATTGCCACCGCTGGTGACGGCCAGGTAAAAGCCGTGGGTGAACAGATGATGGCGCACGAGTATGGCATTGCGTTCCCCAAGGGAAGCGAGCTGGTCGAGCCAGTTAACCAAGCATTAGCGGCTATGCGGGAAGATGGCCGCTACGACGAAATTTATGCGAAGTGGTTCGGCGAAGCGCCCAGCAAATAATCTCCTGAAGTTTTATTTACTAGCGGAGGGCTTCCTCCGCTGACGTTGCATTGCCAGGAGAGTCTAGATGAATATCGATTGGTCGATTGTTATAGGATTTTTGCCCGCGTTGCTCAATGGCGCAAAAATCACGCTGTATATCACCGTAACGGGGTTGATCGGTGGTATTGCACTGGGGGCTGTTATTGGCCTGATGCGCGCCTACGGTGGATATATTCTCAATACACTGGCGTTTATCTACGTCGAAATCATTCGAGGCACGCCGATTGTTGTACAGGTGATGTTTCTGTACTTCGCCTTGCCGGTGCTGGTGGATATCCGCATTGACCCGATGACGACAGCAATCCTTGCGATTGTCATTAATGCTGGGGCGTACGTTGCTGAGATTGTACGTGGCGCAGTGCTATCAATTTCAAAAGGATTAACCGAGGCAGGACGCGCCATTGGTTTGCCACGCTGGAAAGTGGTGGTCTATATCGTTGGTCCACTCGCCTTTCGCCGCTTAATTCCGCCGCTGGGTAACCAGTGCATTGTCAGCCTGAAAGATACCTCCTTGTTTATTGTGATCGGTGTTGGCGAACTGACGCGCACCGGCCAGGAAATCATGGCGGCTAACTTCCGCGCGGTCGAAATATGGACGGCAGTTGCCGTGTTCTACCTGATTATGACCGGCACGTTGTCGCTGCTGCTGCGTATCATTGAGAAGCGGATGAGGATCTTATGAGCGCCATCATAGAGTTCAAGAATGTGTCCAAGCACTTTGGCCAGCTTAAGGTACTTGATAAGGTTGACCTGGATATCAATCGTGGCGAAGTGGTCGTGCTAATAGGACCGTCCGGTTCTGGAAAATCCACCTTGCTGCGCTGTATTAACGGGCTGGAAATGATCACTTCGGGTGACCTTCTCGTTGACGGCATGAGCGTTAAGGGTGGCAACAAAACGCTACGCGAAATTCGCCAGGAAGCGGGCATGGTCTTCCAGCAGTTCAACCTATTTCCACAAATGACAGCGCTGGAAAATGTGGCCTTTGGCCAACGCCATGTGCGCAAAATGGGACGTAAGGCGGCTGATAATAGTGCCCAGGAACTATTGGAAAAAGTCGGCCTGGGGGATAAATCGAAACACTATCCTCATGAGCTTTCTGGTGGGCAGCAGCAGCGGGTCGCTATTGCTCGGGCGTTGGCGATCAAACCCAAAGTAATGCTGTTTGATGAGCCTACCTCAGCGCTTGATCCTGAACTCAAGCAGGAAGTACTGAATGTTATGCAGAAACTGGCAGAAGAGCAGATGACCATGGTGGTGGTGACCCATGAGATGTCCTTCGCCAAGCAGGTTGGCACGCGCTTGATTTTTATGGAGCACGGCAAAATTGCGGTTGATGCCAACCCTGTTGATGTCATTGATAACCCGCCTAATGACCGGATGAAGGATTTTCTGCGCCATGTCTAAACAAACGAGCTCTATTGGCTGGCAGATTATCAATGGGCAGCCACGCGACATCGGCGTTGCCCTTGGGCGCGCAGGCCGCGATGCGGTGCATCGCTTTTTGCTGCCAAGCGCTATCTGGGCTGAAATTAACGACCCAATTCACCGGAACGCTGTTGCTACCATGGCAGCCAATACGCAGCGTGATTTTCCTCAAGTGTGGGAAGAGCTAGAGGGACTTGCGGAAGGACTTAACCTGCCCATTGAAGCGGTATTTGCCTGGAACTGCCGGGGTGACCTGTTGGCCCATGCACCGGACGGCTGCACGACTTTGGTTCTCTCCGGAGAAACACCGCTGGTGGCGCATAATGAGGATGGCCTGCCATTCTTCCGTGGCCACTGTTTTATGGCTGAAGTGACATCAGCAATGGGAGAGGGGTTTACCGCTTTCTGCTACCCCGGCTCGATACCGGGCCACACGCTGGCGTTTACCCGCCAGGGCTGGGTGCAGGCGGTCAATAATTTGCGTTTGCTTAATGTTACGCCCAGGGTGCCAAGAATGGTGTTAGGACGGGCGGCATTAAGCCAACCCAATGTGGCCGGCGTCGTGGCACTGTTGCAGCGTTACAATGAGTGCGGTGGCTTTCATTTTTCGCTGGCCGAATGCGGGCAGCGAGAGGTGATGAGTATTGAGTTTGGTGGTGGGGAAGCTGCCCAGCTAGTACTCAATGCCCCCAGCGTGCATGCTAATCATGCGCTGTATCACCCCAGTGGTCTGGCATCTCAATGGATTACTGACTCCTCACGAGACCGACAGCAGCGTGGAGATCAGCTGCTAGCGGAAGGAGAGACTGCGCCGTTGGCCATCTTGCATGATCAACAAGCCAGCGGTCTGCCCATTCTGCGACTGAGCGCTGACGACCCTGATCACGAGAATACTCTGGTCACGGCGGTCATGCGTCTTGAAGTGGATGGTGTAGCATGGCAACTTTATGATCGCCCTGGAGCGCCACCGGCTTATGACGGAAAACTCTTCTTCGCAAGTTGACTCTTCGCCCTCTAAACACTCGGTAGCTGAGTGCCAGCCCCCGGAAACCGTTGATGGCCTACGTGAACTGGCGCTTAGCATTGCCCGGGGCGAGAGCGAGCTACGTCTTGGCCCCAAATCGCGGGAAGTGCTGGCACGCCTGATCGACCTTCAGGGGGATCAGGTGCTGCTGTCTATTTCTTCGGCAGCTCGTCGGCTAGAGGTCAACCCATCGAGTATTTCTCGTTTGGCACGCTCTCTCGGTTATGCCCGTTTCAGCGATCTACAAAGAGTTCTGTTGAGCGCGAACTTTACCTCTTCTGCCTCTTTTTACCGCGACCATGCTGCCAGCGCGTTGGCAGCAGACAAGCACAGTTTGCATGTCCAGGCGGAGCAGTTATGCGCTGAAAATAAGCACAATATCGACCGCTTTCTGCAAGGGGTGAAGCATGATGATATTGAAACTTTCGCCCAAACAGTGATCAGTGCGCCCAGGGTTCGGTTGTACGGAGTACGTCAGTTTCATGCGCTATGCAGTTTCTCAGCCTACGGGTTAGGCATGCTGCGCCCTGATGTAGCGCTGCTTAGCGACGCCACCAATGGGGTTGCGGAAGGGCTGGCGTCGTTATCGGAAGGTGACGTGCTGATTGCCGCCAGTTGCCAGCCCTATACGCGCCAAGTGGTGGATGTGTGCCGGATGGCGCAGGCTCATGGCATTCAAACCTTGGCCGTAACCGACTACGCCAGCTCCGCATTGGTCGAGTATGCCCAGGTATCTATCCTGGTGCCCCATGAAAGCAGCTTTATTTCCAACAGCATGGTGGCTTATTTTGCCGCCATGGAGTGCCTGATTAATGCCTGTGCCACGCTGTCAGGAGATGAAGCAGGTAAGGCAATTTCGCGACGGGACCGCTTTATCACCGAGCTGGATATTGAAATGCGTTAAGAGCTAAAGCCTCCAAGTGATTGTTTTGTTTTTTATCTGCATCAAAGTGGTGAGATAGCGCTGGTGTTAGCAGTTTTACACCATGGTAAGTCATCGGCTAGCGACTATAGTGAGTGAGGCCTGTTCACGTTAGCAGCTGACGTGATTCCTACGGCGACCACCAAGGATTAGGAGGCACTATGCAGCAGCCCGATAAAGACGACGCAAAGAAAGAGCAGAAGAAAGATCAACGCGACGACGACCAAGACGACGCCAATCCGATGCCCGACACGCATCACGTCAATCCCGATAGCGACGGCGACTCGTCTTCCAAAAGCTCGCCTTCTAAGAAAGAGTAACCGCCCTTCAACAATGCGTTATTCCTGCGGCGCTACTGTTTGTAGCGCCGTTTTACTTCCACGTTTAGCCTGCCTTCGCCTAGCCTTAGCGAGAGCTTCTGGCCTGGCGCGGTGTCCTCTGCCCGGCGGATGACATGGCCTTTTTCATCCTGGGCAATGGCATAGCCGCGCCCCAACACCGCAAGCGGGCTGATGGCATTTAGTTCACGGGCGGCGCTACTCAAGCGTGCCTGACGCACTTCCAGCGCCCGCTGCATAGCGCTGGCTAAACGGCGCTGGAGCTGACTAACACGCTCTTGCTCTACGCGGTGCAGGCGCACCATGTCTTGGCTGGCTAAGCGTTTGCTTAACTGGGTGACCCGCACTTGCTGCTGCTGAACGGTTTGCTGCATGGCGCGCTGCAGCCGTTGGCAAAGGGCGGTAACGTGCTGGCGTTGACGCTCAAGCTGCTCGCCTGGGTGGCGAAGGCGGGCGCGCAAAGTATCCAACCGTTGGCTATCCCGCTCTAAGCGTGCCTGCATGGCACGCTGTAAGCGGTTTTCTAGCTGTGTTAATTGCTGCTTAAGTGCATGTTGGTCAGGCACTAAACGCTCGGCCGCTGCTGATGGGGTAGGGGCGCGTATATCGGCGGCGAAATCCGCCAGGGTGACATCCACTTCGTGACCCACCGCCGACATCACCGGCAAGCGGGAGTGAAAGATCGCCCGTGCCAGATGCTCGTTATTAAACGCCCACAGGTCTTCTAAGCTACCGCCGCCGCGGGTGATCAGCACCACATCCTGGTCAGGGTCTAAGCGCGCCTGTCGGTTCAGTAACCCCAGCGCCGAAATCATTGCAGGGGCGGCCTCGGTGCCTTGTACAGGCACCGGAATCAGCGTGACATCTGCCAGTGGCCAGCGCGCCGCCAGTACCGCCAACACATCGCGAATCGCTGCGCCGCTGGCGGAACTCAATATCAAAATTTTGCGGGGAGGAAAGGGCAGGGGGCGCGTATTGGCAAACACGCCTTCTCCTTCCAGCTGCGCTTTTAGGCGCTCAAACGCTGCCAGCAGTTCCCCCAGGCCCGCCGCCTGTACGGCGTCGGCAATCAACTGATAGTCGCCGCGCGGTTCGAACAGCGAGACCCTACCGCGCAGTTTTACCTGATCGCCATCACGCATTGGTGCCGCCACAAAACGCGCCCGCTGGCGAAACAGCGCACAGCGAATCTGCGCGCGGTCATCCTTCAAGGTGAAGTAAATATGCCCAGACGCCGGGCGGGAAACATTGGAAAGCTCGCCTTCTACCCACACTTCGCCCACATCGCGCTCAAGGGTCTGTTTGGCGCGCTGATTCAACTGACTAACAGAAAGCGCTTGTGGTGTATCGGGCATAGAGCAACCTTAAAAAGAGAATGAGCGAGCGGGTAGCTTTCGCAAGAATCCTAGCTTATTAGCCATTGGTCTGGATTGAAAACCTTCTTCACATTGCTGGAAAGGCCCTCAAAACGCTATAATAGGGGATTAACTTTCCACGCCCCACTTCCTCTTCTATCAGGGTGTTGCCGCTATGCTACGTATGGCCCAAGAAGCACTTACGTTCGATGACGTACTCCTCGTTCCCGGCTTCTCCGATATTCTGCCCAAGGATGTCAGCCTCAAAACCCGCCTGACCCGCAATATTTCACTCAATATCCCGCTGCTTTCCGCTGCAATGGATACCGTTACCGAAGCGCGTCTAGCAATTGCGATGGCTCAGGAAGGCGGCATCGGCATTATCCATAAGAGCATGACCATGAGTCAGCAAGCTGCTGAAGTGCGTAAGGTTAAAAAGCACGAAAGCGTGATTGTAAAAGATCCGGTCACCGTTAGCCCTAAGGCGAAGCTGGATGACCTGCTGGCGATGGCGCGTGAGAACGGCTTCTCAGGCTTTCCCGTCGTAGAAGGCGAAACCCTGGTGGGTATTGTGACCGAGCGTGATATGCGCTTCCAGCCTAACCACGGCGACAGCGTAGCGGACATCATGACCCCCCGCGAGCGGTTGGTTACCGTCAAGGAAGGCACCGACCTTGAAACCAGCAAAGCCAAAATGCGCGAACACCGCATCGAGAAAATGCTGATTGTGGATGACGAGTTTCATCTGCGCGGTTTGGTAACTTTCCAAGACATCGAAAAAGCCCGCACTTACCCGATGGCTGCCAAAGACAGCGACGGCCGCTTGCTGGTAGGTGCTGCCGTGGGCACTGGCCCGGAAACGCCTGATCGCGTTGCTGCGCTGGCCGAAGCCGGTGTCGATGTGATCATTGTTGATACTGCCCACGGTCACTCTAAAGGTGTTATCGACCGCGTACGCTGGATCAAAGAGAACTTCCCCAACATTCAAGTGATTGGCGGCAACATTGCCACCGGCGCTGCCGCCAAAGCGCTGGCTGAAGCGGGCGCAGACGCCGTTAAAGTGGGCATTGGCCCCGGTTCTATCTGCACCACGCGTATTGTGGCAGGCGTTGGCGTTCCGCAAATCACCGCGGTGTCTAACGTGGCGGAAGCGCTGAAAGAGTTCGATATTCCGCTGATCGCCGACGGCGGCATTCGCTTCTCGGGTGACTTAGCCAAAGCCATCGCCGCTGGCGCAAGCGCCGTAATGGTCGGTGGCCTGCTGGCCGGTACCGAAGAAGCGCCGGGTGAAGTTGAGCTTTACCAAGGCCGTACCTACAAAGCCTACCGCGGCATGGGCTCCATGGGTGCCATGTCTCAGAGCCAGGGCAGCGCCGACCGCTACTTCCAAGACAAGAGCGAAGGTGCCGAGAAGCTGGTGCCGGAAGGCATTGAAGGCCGCGTACCCTATAAAGGCATGATGGGCGCTATCGTTCACCAGCTGATGGGCGGCCTGCGCGCCTCCATGGGTTACACCGGCTGCCGCAGTATTGAAGAAATGCGTACCAAGCCGGAATTTGTACAAATTACCAGCGCTGGCTTTAACGAATCCCACGTTCACAACGTGCAGATCACCAAAGAAGCTCCCAACTACCGGGTGAGCTAACCAGCACGTTTAGTTAAATGGCGCGGCGGGCATTGCCCCGCCGCTTGCTTTTTGGCCTTAACAGCGGCACCCACACCGCTTAACCGAGACCCCGCCATGAGTGACATTCACGCCCATAAGATCCTGATTCTCGACTTCGGCTCCCAGTACACCCAGCTGATCGCCCGCCGTGTGCGTGAGATCGGTGTATTCTCCGAAATCCGCGCCTTCGACATCACCGAAGAAGAAATTCGCGAATACAACCCTAATGGCATCATCCTGGCTGGTGGCCCGGAATCGGTGACCGAGTTGGATTCCCCGCGAGCACCGGCGTGCGTGTTCGAAATGGGCCTGCCGGTGTTTGGTATCTGCTACGGCATGCAGACCATGGCCGAGCAGCTTGGCGGCAAAGTTGAAGGCTCTAACCAGCGCGAATTTGGCTACGCCCAGATTCAAATCGACGGCGACACCCCGCTGTTCAAAGACATCAAGGACCACATCGATACCGACAGCGGCAAAGGCCTGCTAGACGTATGGATGAGCCACGGCGACAAAGTCTCCCAGGTGCCTGACACCTTCACCGTGACCGCTTCCACGCCGAGCTGCCCGATTGCCGCTATGGCCTGGGAAGAGAAGCAGTTCTACGGCGTACAGTTCCATCCGGAAGTGACCCACACCCTGCAAGGTCAGCGCATTCTTGAGCACTTCGTGCTGGATATTTGCGGCGCTGAAAAACTCTGGACGCCGGCACAAATCATCGAAGACCAAGTACAGCGCGTACGCGAGCAAGTGGGCGACCGCCATGTACTGCTTGGCCTTTCCGGTGGTGTCGACTCCTCAGTTGTAGCAGCGCTGCTGCACAAAGCCATTGGCGACCAGCTGACCTGCGTATTCGTCGATAACGGCCTGCTGCGCAAAAACGAAGGCGACCAAGTGATGGAAACCTTCGCCAAGCACATGGGCGTGAAGGTGATCCGTGTCGACGCCGAAGACCTGTTCCTCGGCAAGCTGAAGGGCGAAAATGACCCGGAAGCCAAGCGCAAGATTATCGGCAACACCTTTATCGACGTATTCGATGAAGAAGCCAGCAAAATTGAAGGCGTCGACTTCCTGGCCCAGGGCACCATCTACCCGGACGTGATCGAATCCGCCGCCTCTAAAACCGGCAAAGCGCACGTGATCAAATCCCACCACAACGTTGGTGGCCTGCCGGAAACCATGAAGCTCAAGCTGGTCGAGCCGCTGCGCGAACTGTTTAAAGACGAAGTGCGCAAACTCGGCCTAGAACTCGGCCTGCCTTACGATATGGTCTACCGCCACCCGTTCCCTGGCCCCGGCCTGGGCGTGCGCATTCTGGGTGAAGTGAAGAAAGAGTACGCCGACATCCTGCGTGATGCCGACGCCATCTACATCGAAGAACTGCGCGCCGCCGGTTGGTACGAAAAAACCAGCCAAGCCTTCGCCGTGTTCCTACCGGTGAAATCGGTAGGTGTAGTAGGCGACGGCCGCCGCTACGAATGGGTTATCGCGCTACGCGCGGTAGAAACCATCGACTTCATGACCGCCCGCTGGGCGCACCTGCCCTACGAGCTGCTGGAGAAGGTATCCAACCGGATTATCAATGAGTTGGAAGGTGTTTCGCGGGTGACTTATGACGTGAGTAGCAAGCCGCCTGCTACTATTGAGTGGGAGTGATCGTCTCCACTTAGTGGATGATTGGCTAGACTCATCAAGGCCGCTCGACGTATCGAGCGGCCTTTTGTATTTTGTGAGTATGCTCATTGTGAATTGCATGGCGAGCAAATTGAGATCAAACGGAATAGGGGGGGAACTGAGACATGCGATATACAAAGAGGCGGCGGGTTAGTTCAGCCTTATGAGTCGCTACGTTGTTTCAGGTAGCGAAGGCGAATACCAAACCGGCTCGGAAAATAGGGTGCTGGGAAATCTCGTAGAAATCACTGACCCAACAGAGATGAATGTTGCAGAAACGGAGCTGCTTGAAGATCTCTATATACAGGTTTTTGACGACTTCCCTGAAACGCTCACTTTCCAAACAATTTGCCAGTGGCATAGAACCTGGCTGGGCAACGTTTATCGTTGGGCGGGGCAATATCGAACCGTTGATATGTCCAAACCGAATATTCGGTTTGCGTCGCCTATACAGATCCAGAAGCTGGCACAAGAGTTCGAAGATCGTTATCTATCACGCTTTGCTAAGCTGCCGGAAATGGACGACGAACAGCTCGTGGCCTTTCTTGCCGAAATGCATGTTGAGTTCATATTGATTCACCCATTCCGAGAGGGTAATGGGAGAATATCGCGTTTACTATTGGATGTGATGGCCGTCAAAGCAGGTGCTCAACCACTCGATTACAGTCTGTGGAACGAGCATAAAGACTACTACTTCAAAGCGATTCAAGCCGGACGTGACGGTGATTATCAGTTTGTTGAACGCTTAGTTCGAGATGTTTTGGAAATACAGTGAGAACGAGCTGATAGTCTCAGAGAGCTAGGGTTAACTTGGTAAAACGACGCGCATGAGATTTGAGACGCTTCTCAATCACTGCTGTGCGCTCGCCTGTTTCAATTGCGCTTGAGCTAGCCACTGCACGCAAAATACGCTCGCGTGAAACAGTGACTTTATCAGTTGGGGTTTTACGAACCATCACAATGCTCCTAGGCAGACCAGTAGTTATTATAGCAGTAACCTCGCAGGGCTGTCGTGCCTGTTACCTAGTCTAAAAGGTGGTCAGGTGGTGCAATCAAAGCGTATCAGATGCATTTCGACGTGTTGGGTGCTTTTGACTCACTGTGTTAGATGTAAAGCATGCCAATTGGTGAATTTGCCTAACGATGCGCTGCCCCATGTTAAGATGCCATGCCTTAAATATTGAACTGTCTACTATTTAAATTATTTAATAATCAAAAGGTTATAAATATTCAATGAATCACGCTTCTCATAACAGCCTTGTCTCCTTCATTTGGAAAATTGCCGACGACTGTCTGCGTGATGTCTACGTCCGTGGCAAATACCGCGATGTCATTCTGCCCATGGTGGTATTACGCCGTTTGGACACGCTGCTAGAGCCAACCAAAGAGACGGTTCTTGAAGAAGTTCGTTACCAGAAAGAGGATATGAAGGCGCTCGAACTTGATGACGAGCCTTTGAAAGATGCTTCAGGCTACGTTTTTTACAACATCAGCCAGTGGACGCTGAAAAAGCTGCACAGCACCGCGACCAACAACCAGCAAATTTTGCTGGCGAACATTGAGGATTACCTTGATGGTTTCAGCGACAACGTCAAAGAGATCATCACCCGTTTCAAGCTCCTTGAGCAGATGCGCCATATGGCGAACAAGCAAGTGCTGCTGGATGTCATTGAGAACTTTGTCTCGCCGCGTATCAACCTGACACCCCATGATGCTGAAGACCCCGAAGGTAACGTCTTGCCGGGGTTGTCGAACCTTGGCATGGGCTATGTGTTTGAAGAGCTGATCCGTAAGTTTAACGAGGAGAACAACGAGGAAGCGGGGGAGCACTTCACCCCGCGTGAGGTGATTCACCTTATGACTCACCTGATGTTCGATCCGATCAAGGGTAAGCTCCCACCGCTCATGACGATTTATGATCCAGCCTGCGGGTCAGGAGGCATGCTGACGGAAGCACAGAACTATATCAAAGACCCCGAAGGGCAGATCCAAGCGAAAGGAGACGTCTATCTCTACGGTAAAGAGATCAACGATGAGACCTACGCGATCTGCAAGTCGGACATGATGATCAAGGGCAATAACCCTGAGAACATCCGCCCTGGCTCTACGCTCTCTACCGATGAGTTTTCGGCCCAGCGTTTCGATTTTATGCTTTCCAACCCGCCCTACGGGAAAAGCTGGAACAGCGAGGTGAAATATATCAAAGACGGCAAAGACGTCATTGATCCTCGCTTTCAGGTCGAGCTGGCTGATTACTGGGGCAATAAAGAGACCGTAGATGCCACCCCGCGCTCGTCGGATGGTCAGCTTTTGTTCCTGATGGAGATGGTTAACAAGATGAAGCCTGCTGGCACCAGCCCTCTTGGCTCGCGCATTGCCAGTGTTCATAACGGCTCCAGCCTGTTTACCGGCGACGCGGGCAGCGGCGAGTCCAATATCCGCCGCTACATCATCGAAAACGATATGCTGGATACCATCATCCAGTTGCCGAATAACCTCTTCTACAACACCGGTATCACCACCTATATCTGGCTGCTGACCAACGCCAAGCCCGAGGCACGCAAAGGCCGTGTTCAACTGATTGACGCTAACCTGCTCTTCCGCAAACTGCGCAAGAATTTGGGCGACAAGAACTGCGAGTTCTCCGACGAGCACGTCCAACAGATTACCAATGCCTATCTAAATTTTGCGCCTATCGAGCGTAAGGTTGACGCCAACAATGACCCCGTGGGCATTGCCGTGAAACTCTTCGACAACGAAGATTTCGGCTACCACAAAGTGACTATCGAACGCCCTGATCGCCGCCGTGCGGGCTTCAGTGCCGAGCGAATCGCACCGCTGCGTTTTGATAAAAGCCTGCGCGAGCCGATGGAGTGGCTCTGGGCGGAACATGGAGAAAAGGTCTACGAAGCGGGTTTTCTGAAGGGCGAGACCAAGGCCATCACTGCCTGGTGCGAGGAGCAGGGCATTACCCTGAACGCCAAGCAGCGTGGCAAACTGATTGATACGAAATACTGGACGAAATTACACGACCTGGTGAACATCGCCACTCAACTGATGGACGATATTGGCACCGAGGAAACCGCCGACTTCAACGCCTTCCGCGATGCCGTCACCAGAGCAGTCAAAGCGCGCAAAACCAAGCTCTCTGCAACCGAGAAAAACGTCATTCTGAATGCCGTTAGCTGGTACGACGAAAAAGCGGAGAAGGTCATTGGCAAGCGCTATCAGCTTTCAGCAGAGGGTCTGGCAGGCCTTACCGAACGCTTTGGGTGCACAGTGGAGCAGCTGGCAGACTTTGGTTACTACTGCCAGCCGGATGGCAGCTACCTGACCTATGAGAGCGCCACTGACCTGCGCGATGCGGAAAGCGTGCCGCTAAAGGACAGCATCCACCGTTATTTCCTGGCGGAAGTGAAACCGCATGTAGAGGAAGCCTGGGTCAACCTTGATAGCGTCAAAATCGGCTACGAGATCAGTTTCAACAAATACTTTTATCGCCATAAGCCGCTGCGTAACCTTGATGAGGTGACACGAGATATTCTGGCGCTGGAGCAAAAGGCCGACGGGCTGATTGCCGATATTCTCGGTGTTGAGGTGGCGACCAAGCTGGAGTCGGTGGAATGAAAAACGGAACCGAAGCCAATGGCTGGGAACAGCGCAAGATCTGGAATTGCTTTGATATCGTGAATGGTGCCACTCCAGCATCAGGCACTGAGCACTTCTGGGATGGTGACGTGCCATGGGTGGGGCCAGCCGATCTGGGGAAGCTCACATCACGAATCATCAATCATGGAGAAAGAAACCTGACGCGGGCGGGATACAAAAGTTGCGGAACGACACTTGTACCAGAAGGAACGATCATTCTTTCCGCGCGTGCTCCAATCGGACATGTAGCAATCGCTGGCAATGAGCTTTGCTTTAACCAGGGCTGCAAAGGGCTTGTTCCAAACGAGGATATAGTAGGCGATTTTGCCTATTGGCTAACACTTGCCCAGAAGGTGCGGTTGGAAGCGGCAGGACAAGGAACAACATTTGTCGAGCTTTCTCGGAGTAAGCTTAAAGATATCGACTTTTTGCTCCCCTCAATTCCAGAACAACGCGCTATTGCTTCATTCCTGGATGACAAATGCGCCAAGATCGACAAGGCAGTGCGGATCAAGGAAGCGCAGATCAAACTCCTGCGCGAGCGCAGGCAGGTACTGATCCAGCAGGCCGTTACTCGCGGTCTGAACCCTTATGCGACCATGAAGGACAGCGGTATCGACTGGATTGGTGAGATTCCTGCGCATTGGGAGGTGCGGCGAAACTTTGCGCTCTTTCGAGAAATCAAGCAGCTAGGCAACGCTGATCTTCCGGTACTTTCCGTCTCAATCCACAGCGGCGTCTCGAAGGAGGAACTATCTGAGGAAGAGAACATCCGTTCGATTGTGAAGATCGAAAACCGCAGCTCCTATAAGGAAGTTCTGCCAGGCGATATCGCCTACAACATGATGCGTGCTTGGCAGGGTGGCATTGGAGCAGTACATACTCACGGGATGGTCAGCCCTGCCTATGTTGTGGCACGCCCAGTGGGTTACTTGGCAGGCGATTACTTTGAACTCCTATACCGAACTCCAAATTTTATTCGACAAATGGATGCTGGTTCAAAGGGTATTGCAGATTTCCGAAAACGCCTCTACTGGGATGATTTTCGAGACTTGATGACTACCCTCCCGCCGCTAGCGGAGCAGAAAGAAATCATTCAGTATTCTGAGCAGATTTCAGAGAAAGTCAGCCACGCCATTTCAATCAAGCAAGAGCAGATCGCCAAGCTCAAGGAATACAAAACCAGCCTTATCAATGCGGCGGTGACGGGCAAGATCAAGGTGATTTAAGGAGCAGTGATGAGCTATGCGGTCAGCAACACCAAGGAAATCGCGCTGGAACAGGCCATCGAAAAATACTTGGCTGGTACCACTGCAGAAGCGCAGGCGCAGGGTATAACGGAAGCCGTCGCCTATGGCGCAGGCGCTTACCGCATTGGCCATACCGCCGATTTTGACCCTGCCCTGGCGTTGGATACCGTTAAGTTTTGGACGTTTCTGAAAGCGACCCAAGGCAAAGCGCTTGAAAAGCTGCAAACCCGCAACCCCGCTGACTGGCAGGCCAAAATTCTGGGGCAGTTCGACAAACTGGTGAAGCGCAAGGGCATATTGCATCTGTTAAAAAAGGGCCTGCCCGTCGAAGATGCCCATTTCACACTGATGTATCCCGCGCCGTTGGCCAGCTCATCGCCCAAGGTTCACGATAACTTCGCTGCCAATATCTGGAGCGTGACCCGTCAGGTTCACCACTCGCTGGCGAACCCGAATGAATCCGTGGATATGGTGCTGTTCGTTAACGGGCTGCCTATCGTCACGCTGGAGCTGAAAAACGCCTGGACGAACCAGACGGCCCGCTACCATGGGCAGAAACAGTACCGCGATCGGGATACCAGTCAGCCACTGATGCAGTTTGGCCGTGTGCTGGTGCATATGACCGCCGACACCGACGACGTCTGGATGGCTACCAAGCTGTCCGGTAATTCGACCTATTTTTTGCCTTTCAACAAGGGCCATAACCAGGGTGCAGGCAACCCGCCTAACCCCAATGGCCACAAAACTGCTTACCTTTGGGAAGAGGTCTTCCAGCCGAAAAGCCTCGCTGGGATTATTCAGCATTTCGTGCTGCTGGAAGGCAAAAGTAGTGATCCGCTATCCAAAAAGAGCCTTATCTTCCCGCGTTATCAACAGCTTGATGTGGTAAGGAAACTGCTTAACCACACCGCCACCCATGGCGTTGGGCACAGCTACCTTATCCAGCACTCTGCCGGTTCGGGTAAATCGAACAGTATTACCTGGGCAGCCTATCAGCTAATCGAAAGTTACCCTCAAAAGCTGGGTTTGCCTGGCGCAAAAGCGTTGGATGCACCGCTATTCGATAGCGTGATTGTGGTGACTGACCGACGCCTGCTCGATAAGCAGCTGCGCGACAACATCCGCGATTTTTCTGAGGTGAAAAACATCGTCGCCCCGGCCATGCGCTCAGCGGATCTCAAATCAGCGCTTGAGAACGGTAAAAAAATCATCATTACCACGATTCAGAAGTTCCCCTTCATCATCGACGGTATTGAAGACCTGAGCGACAAGCGCTTTGCCGTGATTATCGACGAAGCCCACAGCGGACAGAGCGGCCTTGCCCACGACAGAATGAACCAGGCTATGGGCGGTGGCGAAGATGCTGACACCGAAGACAATCAGGACAAAGTGCTAAAGGCGATGAGGGCGAGGAAAAGGCGCGACAACGCTTCTTACTTCGCCTTCACCGCTACGCCGAAAAACAGCACGCTGGAAAAGTTTGGTGAGCCGCAAGCAGATGGCAGCTTCAAGCCTTTTCACCTCTACAGCATGAAACAGGCCATTGAGGAGGGGTTCATCCTTGATGTGCTGGCCAATTACACCACCTATAAGGGCTATTATGAGATACAGAAGTCTATCGACGACAACCCTTTGTTTGACACCGCCAAGGCGCAGAAGCAGCTGCGTGCCTACGTTGAACGCAGCCAGCAGACGATCAACATCAAAGCGGAAGTCATGGTGGAAGACTTTGTCGATAACGTGGTGAACAAAAAGAAGCTGCGTGGCAAGGGTAAGGGAATGATCATCACGCAGAATATCGAGATGGCCATTCGTTACTACCAGGCAGTACAGCGGGAGCTGGAAAAACGCGCTAACCCATTCAAGGTGCTGATTGCCTTCTCGGGCGAAAAGGAAATCGACGGCATCAAGTACACGGAAGCCGAGATAAATGGGTTTCCAGAGGACAAGACGCGTTTCTATTTCGATGGCTATGATGATAAAGGCAAGCCGATGATGGTGAACGGCCAGAATGTCGAGAACACCTTTCGACTTCTGATTGTGGCGAACAAGTACCTGACGGGCTTCGACCAACCGAAACTTTGCGCCATGTATATTGATAAGAAGCTGCAGTCTGTGCTTGCCGTACAAGCGTTGTCTCGCTTGAACCGCTCGGCTCCTAAACTATGTAAGCGAACCGAAGATCTGTTCGTACTCGATTTTTTCAACTCCACCGAAGATATCAAAGCAGCTTTCGATCCTTTCTTTACCGTCACCTCGCTATCGCAGGCCACCGACGTCAATGTTCTGCATGACTTGAAAGAGAGCCTTGATGATGAGGGCGTTTATGAATGGGATGAGGTTGAAGAGTTCTGCAAACGCTTCTTTGATCAAGAAGATGCACAGAAGCTAAGTCCGCTAATTGATACGGCGGCTGAGCGTTTCAACCAGAGCCTGGAGCTTGAAGATACTCAGAAGATTGATTACAAGATCAAGGCCAAGCAGTTTGTGAAGATATACGGGCAGATGGCATCAATCATGCCGTTTGAGGTATTGGCGTGGGAGCAGCTGTTTTGGTTCCTGAAGTTTCTTATCCCGAAACTGAAAATCAAAGACCCCGACCAGGATGAACTTGATGAGCTACTTGAAGCTGTCGACCTTTCATCCTACGGTTTGGGTCGCACCCGATTAAATCACGCGATTGCGCTGGATGCTGAGGAAGCAACACTCGATCCACAGAATCCTAATCCGCGTGGATATCGGGAAGAAGAACCCCAGAAAGATCCGCTGGAAGAAATCATTCGCAGCTTTAATGAACGCTGGTTTCAAGGTTGGGGGGCAACGCCAGAAGAGCAGCGCGTGAAGTTTCTGAATATTCTGGATAGTGTGAGAGCACATCCAGATTTTGAGCAGAAGTTCAGCGATAACTCTGATCCGTACTCGCGTGAAATAGCATTCGAAAAAATCATGAAAGAAGTCATGTTGAAGCGGCGCAAGGAAGAAATGGAGTTGTACAAACTCCACGCCCAGGATCCAACGTTCAAGGCGGCTTTTTATCAAAGCCTCAAGAGCGCGCTGATGAAACCTGGTGTGAGTGGCTTACCGTATTAGAGACTATTGTTGATAAAAGAATGTTGGTGCGATTTAAAAATCGCACCATTGTTCAACCGTAAAATGGCTCATCTCAATATGACTGAATCAAGAGAGTTGCTGTAAGATTTTTTAAATCTTTTAAGAGTTTTTTCTTGCGCGGCTATTAACTGAAAGTTCCGAAATGTCGAGTTCGAATTCTTTTTCGATATCCAGCTTCTTTAGAATGGCTGGTAAGACCTGGTGAATCGTCCTCATGCCTACTAATAGTTCGTTCATATATATGTCGGGGTGTAACTGAGCCACATTGACACCCAAGCTTTCTGCTTCGGCTGAGTGATCTAGCTCGTTAGGTGAACCGTACACCATGTCCATCAGTTCGGCTTTTAGAGGTACTCGACCTTGAAAGGCTGCTTCTTTTACAATGAGCATCCACTTTTCATAATCGCTAATAACCTCATGTCGAAACTTATTGAAGTTTGGTGCTAACTCTTGATCTACTTTAACCTTGGTAGCGGCCAAAGAAAGCAAGCAAGGTTCTATGTTTTCGGCAGGTGATGAATACAGATCGAGCCTGTCATCATTAATGATATGGTCAATATAGGCGGCGTAAAAACCATAGACGCTGTTTAAAGATGAGTACATATCGTAAATCAACGAAGCCAGTGAGTACTCTCGAAACTTAGGCTCGTCGTCGTCTTCATTTATGAAGCTTTCATTCAGCCCTTTTGGAAATTCCTTGGGAATGGTAACGCCCATGTCAGTTAACGTATTTAGCGTGCTGCCTAGTAGCAGATCAAGATCGTCTTCCAAGGGTTGTGTGTAATACCCAGTTTCAGCACCCTCTCGAGCTAGCTCGGCCAAGTTTTGAATCAGTATTTTCCACTTCATGCAGTTTTCTACGGACCCACACAAGAGTACATCGGAGGGATCCAGTTCGCCGATATTTGTCAGCTCTCGAAATTTTTTCTGCATTACTAGCGATATATGTTCGCCATTTTTCCATTTCGTAATTTGAGTTGGCGAGACGCCCAGCAGCCCAGCCAGCTGTTTCTGGTTACATTGCAGTATATGCAGAGCGAGTTCAACGAATGCTTTACTGTTCATGGCGACCTCCAATTTGATAAGTGATTCAAGCTTAGCTGGAAATTTACTTAATTTAAATATTTTTTACTAAATTTTCGCAGAGTTTGCTCATCAACTGAAGGGGGCTGCAGGTCGCTAGGAAATAACGCCTTTGGTAACTGTGTGGTTAACCTTATCGTGACGGTGTTGGGGGATATGCCGCTGTCTAGAAGAGTACCTAGTGATGCTTAAAGCATTCATATAGTCAGTGGGAAATATCTACCCGAAGCGACTCGCCTTTGACTTGGATTCCTGAATTCCAAGAACACTTCTCACTAGCCTATGAGCCGAATATAATCCATAATCGGCTCACAATATGATCTGAATAGGCGGGGCAATCGGCTCATGTATATCTGGGAGCAGCGCAACTGGCCGCATTTTGAGTGGGATGAAGCCCTTCTTCGGCCTACGCTGGATGCCATTCGGCTACTGCAGGGCCGCGTGGTGGGTAAAACCGAGGCCGCTCTTGGGCAAGCGGATCTGGATGTGGAGATGGATGCGCTGATTCAGAATGCTATTCGTACCAGCGAAATTGAAGGTGAGCGCCTGGATGTTGGTTCCGTGAGGTCTTCCGTTGCTCGCCAGTTAGGTTTAGAGCAGGCTGGTGTCTCTGCTAGAACAACACCTGAATCTGAAGCGCTGGTCGAGCTATTGCTGCAATCCACGCATCAGTTGGATGAGCCGCTTACCCATGAGCGGCTGTGCCTTTGGCAGTCCATGCTGTTTGTGCAAGGCCCTGGCTTGATTAGTCAGGTACGTGTGGGCGAGTTGCGTGGTGATCACCCCATGCAGGTAGTCTCAGGGCGACTTGATCGGCCTACCGTCCATTTTGAAGCGCCGCCCCGTGGGCAATTGGAGGCTGAGCTGGATGCCTTTATTACTTGGTTCAATCAGCCGCCTCAGGGGCTTGATAGGTTGGTTCGCGCTGGCATAACCCATCTATGGTTGATTACCTTGCATCCCTTTGATGATGGCAATGGGCGCGTCACTCGTGCAGTCACCGACCGGGCGCTTGCACAAGCAGAGCGTCAATCCGTCCGGTTCTATTCCTTGAGCGCGGCCATTATGGCGCGCCGTCACGCTTACTATGATTACCTCGAAAGCGCTCAGAAAGGCAGCCTCGATATTACGCCGTGGTTGTTGTGGTTTCTGGACACGCTGAAAGAGGCACTCGAGCAGGCGCTGTTAAGAATCGACCGTGTGTTAATAAAAGCCACCTTCTGGCAGCGACATGCCACCACCGTGCTGAACGAACGGCAAATCAAGGTGCTGAACCGCTTATTGGATACAGCAGGGGAGGAGTTTGAGCAGGGCATCAATGCTCGTAAGTACCAATCGTTGGCCAAAGTGAGTAAAGCCACCGCAACGCGGGATTTGGCCGAGCTACTGGAAAAAGGCTGCCTTTCCAAGCTTCCCGGCGGTGGGCGCAGTACACGCTATACGGTGTTACTTGGGCAAGTTTATGAAGGCACGCAGTAAGTAGTGGGCTTGGTCAGTGAGACTATATCGCTTGCAATGAAAATCGACCTATAGCAAGTGAATGCCTTTGCCTCAAAGCACTTTGAAGGTAACTCACCCGCTATGTGCTTTACTATCTGCACCTGTTATTCACGGAGGAAGCATCCATGGCCATAGGTGGCTTGATAGGATTACTGGATGACATTGCCGCATTGGCGAAGTTGACCGCAGCATCACTGGACGATGTGAGCGCCGCCGCTGGGCGTGCGACGGCGAAGGCGGCCGGGGTGGTGGTGGATGATACGGCGGTGACGCCGCAATATTTGCAGGGGGTGACAGCGGAGCGTGAACTGGCGATTGTGAAGCAGATCGCGCTGGGGTCGATCCGCAATAAGCTGATTTTTATCCTGCCGGTGGCGCTGCTGCTGAATTACTTTCTGCCCGCGCTCTTGCCGATCATCCTGATGGTGGGTGGCACTTACCTTGCCTTTGAAGGCGCGGAGAAGGTCTGGCATAAGCTATCCGGTAAGCATGACGACGATAAACCAGCGGTAGAGAAGGGGCCGGAAGCCGAGAAAAAGATCGTGAGTGGTGCCGTTCGCACCGACCTGATTCTATCTGCTGAAATTATGGTGATCGCGCTGGCCACTGTCTCCCATCAGGGGTTCTGGTCACAGATGGCTAGCCTGGTGGTGGTCGCGTTTGTCATCACGCTACTGGTGTATGGCGTGGTGGCGCTGTTGGTCAAGATGGATGATATCGGCCTGAAACTTGCCCAGCGGGATAGTTCGGGAGTCCAGGCCCTGGGCCGTGGTTTGGTGACTGCCATGCCCAAGGTACTAGCGACCATATCGGTGGTGGGTACCGTCGCCATGCTCTGGGTGGGTGGGCATATCCTGATGGCCAATCTGGGTGCCGATGGCACGGGTTGGTTCAACGCGCCCTATGCGTGGGTACACCATGTCGAGCATGGCATTGCCGAGGCAACCGGTGTTTTGGGTGGCTTGCTGGGCTGGAGTTTCAATACGCTGTGTTCTGCGGTGATTGGCTTGTTGGTGGGCTCGGTGGTGGTGGGGGCGTTGCACCTACTTCCCAGTAAGAAGATGCAAAATGCCTGAAATCCTTAAGGATTAGATATTTTGTTAACTCAAAGTACACCCTATTTAAATTTTTCAAAGAGCGCAGGGCTGACTCTTTAGTAAAGTGCTAATTTTTAAACTACAAGTGCACATAACAAAGCTCTACTCAAGAAAGTGCTTGTCGCCAAGAAGGGTATCTTCGCGTTCAAAGGCGGCACGGCGATAAACCTGTTAAATCATATCCCCTTCCCAAATGATCCTTGAGCCGAAAAAAAAGCCTATTCGGCTCAATTTGTGATCCGAATATATCACTTTAAGGCGCCATCCTCTTTTAACGCCTCCCGGACGAAAGCGCTGGGAGATTGGCCGAGCACCTTGCGAAACATGTTGGAGAAAGCGGCTGGGCTGTCGTAGCCGAGTTCCAGCGCTGTTTGGGTAACGGAACTGCCGGACAGTAGCTTGGGAATAGCCGCCATCAGGCAGGCCTGTTGTCGCCATACGCCAAAGGAGAGCCCGGTCTGCTGACGGAACAGGCGGTTGAAGGTGCGCTGACTGCAATGCAACTGCTGGGCCCATTCATCAGGCAGCGTGTGAATATTTGGCTGGCCGAGAAACGCTCTGCACAGGCTGGCGAGTTGAGGATCGTGGGGCAGGGGCGCAAACAGTGGCAGGGCCTGAGCCTGTTCCAGTTCGTATAGGAGTAGTTGCGCCAGGGCACCATCGCGGCCATTTTCGTCATAGCGCGCGGGGATGTGGGCGGACGCCAGCAGTAGGTGGTGCAGGAGAGGCGTTACGACCAGCACCTCGCAGTTGGGCGAAGCGCGTGGCGCGACGTGGGGCTCGATATACAGGCTTCGGGTGCTCACCCCGTTCATGCGCACCTGATGGCGCTTGCCCGCAGGCAGCCAGACTCCGCTGTAGGGTGGCACCATCCAGGTGCCGTCATCCGTATTGACTTCCATCACGCCGCTCATGCCATAGAGAAACTGGGCACGCCGATGGGTATGAAAATCAAGGAGGGTGCCGGGGCGGTAGTCAGTACCGATGGCCACGATGGGCCGTGCCACATGATCCACATCTGAAAGAGGCGTATTGAGCATTAGCGTTAACCTGGCTGAAACGCGTTGATGGTTGTCCGAATGACGAATGTCGGCCAATCCGTGCCAGCATATAGTGCCTGCTGTTTCGTTTCATCAGGAGAGTGCCGGTGTATAGCGTATTGCTGCTTTGTGGTGGTTTGGCCGGAGTGACCACCGTACTGTTCGGTTTCGGCGGTTGGTTTGTGGTGGTTCCTTTGCTGTATACCCTGCTGATGGCCGTCCATGGGCTGAATAGTGGCATCGGTCAGGCGGCCATGCATATCGCGGTGGCTACCTCGACGGCGTTGATGGTATTTGCTGCTTCGCTGTCCACATGGCGTCACCATCAACGGCAGACCGTGCAGTGGCAGCTGGTGCGTCCGCTGGTGGGCTATATCGCCATGGGGGCTGTGCTGGGCGCGGCGGCAGCCGTGTCGTTAAGTGGCGAATGGGTGCGCTGGGCATTTATCGGCTATTTGGGTCTCACGATTGCGGATGCCGTTCTGCGGCCCGGTTTTCTGCATCAGGCGGAGAGTGATGTGCGTCCTATGGGTCGTGGGGTAACGGCGATGACGGGGACACTGATTGGTGCGGTGGCCGCCTTGCTGGGCGTTGGTGGCAGTGTGATGACCGTTCCGTTTATGCGCCGGAGAGGCGCGAGCATGACGGCAGCCACCGCCATGGCCAATCCGCTATCGTTGCCCATGGCGGTAAGTGGCACCGCGACGTATGTGTTGCTGTCGTCAAATCACCCAGCGCTGGGGGACTGGTATGCCGGTTATGTGGATCTGCGCGCCTTGCTGGTACTCGCAGTGGGCTCATGGCTCGGCATCCGCTTGGCGTCGACCTGGATCGGGAGTATCCCTGACCGTATTCATGCCAGGGTATACCTGCTACTGCTAACCATGGTGCTGGTGGTGATGGTTTTTGTGCGTTGAAGCGTCTAATTTTGCTTGGCAGAATTATGGCGATATTTTGCTGTATAAATGAACAGTTTTTGTGATAAGGTTTACTTAATCTCTGATTGCGGGCGCGCTTGAATCTCTCTTTTAGTATGGAAAGGTGACTACTGCCGTATTGAGTGCTGCTTGCTTGGGAGGTGCTTGTTTTAAAGACATAAAGCGTTTGATGTAAACCTGGGAGGCAGCACTCATGAATGATCAGCAAATACAGATATTCACCAGCGAAGATGGGCAATCACACCTCGAGGTAACGCTGGAACAAGATACCGTTTGGTTAAGCCAGGCGCAGATGGCTGAACTGTTTAGCACCAAGCGCCCTGCAATCACCAAACATTTAAGTAATATTTATAAGAGTGGAGAGCTGAGTGAAGACAGCACATGTTCCATTTTGGAACATGTGGCTGAGCATGGGCAGCGATACCGCACCAAACACTACAACCTTGATGCCATTATTTCTGTTGGTTATCGGGTTAGTTCGAAGCGTGCCACTCATTTCCGAAAGTGGGCAACTCAAGTATTAAAAGAACATTTGGTACAAGGCTATACCTTAAATCAACGCCGCCTAACCGAGCGTGGCATAGAGTTTGAGCAGGCGGTGAGTTTGCTCAGCCGAACCCTGACCAATCAAGGCTTGGTTTCAACCGAAGGCGAAGCGGTTGCCCGTGTGATTAGCGATTACGCCCGCTCCTGGAGTTTGCTACAGGGCTACGATGAGCAGCAGTTGGCGGAAGTGGGCATCAAACAGCCAGGTATGCAGCCTTTAGGGGTGGAAGAGGCACTTCAGGCCATCGGTGAGTTGAAACAGACCCTGATTGGCAAGGGGGAGGCCACCGAGCTATTCGGTCAGTTGCGGGGTGACGGTCTGACGTCCGCCCTGGCCACCATTGAGCAAGGCTTTGGGGATGAGCTTTTTTACCCTAACGTCGCCACTCGCGCCGCGCACCTGCTTTACTTTGTGATCAAGAATCACCCTCTGGCCGATGGCAACAAACGCTGCGGCTCGTTTCTATTCTTGTGGTACCTGCGCCGCAACGCCGCGTTGCTGGCAAAGCCAGTAGAGCAACTGATTAATGACAATACCCTAGTGGCCCTGGCTCTATTGGTGGCGGAAAGCCTACCGGATCAGAAAACGTTGATGATTCGGCTGATCGAACATTTCATCTTGTTGCGATAGCTGTACCCCTCGCTGGCGACCGCAGGGGCTTTGCCCATTAAGCCTCTTCTATTCCATCCACTAGAAAAACGCGATAGTCGGCACCCTGGAAACGGTGTTTGCGGGCTTCCTGATAGGCGGGGCTTTCGTACCAGGCGCGGGCGGCGGTCATGTCGGGGAAGCGTAGAATCACCGCACCTTCCATGGCGCTTCCTTCTAGTACCTCAAAATCACCATAAAAGGCCAGCGGCTGTGGGTCGTGGCCTTCGCGGGCAGCTTTGGCCTTTTCGCTGTAGCGCTTCATTTCTTCGTTGTCGTGAGTGTGTTCACGGGTTAGTACGATGTAGGCGGGCATTCGGCTCTCCTCGTTGGTATTAAATGCGCTATGCAATCATACCTGTTGTTGGTTGGGCGCTGTCCACTTACTCTCAAACCCCTGCTCTCATAACCTTACTCTCGAACCCCAGCTCCTAAAGCCCCATTAGCAAGCCACCAACCTATTCGATTGCCTTGATAGCAACTGTCGGTATCATATTGTGGGTGTTGTCCATCATTACGCCCCTTTACCGCGAGCTTCTATGACCCAATCTAAAACGCCGTTCATTGTGGTGCTGAGCTTGGCATTGACCATGATGCTGGGCCCGTTTTCCATGGATACGTACCTGCCAGCTTTTCCGGTTATTGGCGAATCGCTGGGAGTTTCTCAGCAGGCGGTGTCGCTGAGCGTTTCAGTGTATGTCTTCGCGATGGCGTTTGGTCAGTTAATCGGCGGTGCGCTTTCAGACCGCTTCGGGCGCCAGCGGGTGTTGATGAGCGGCCTGGCGATTTTTGCGCTTTCAAGCATTGTCATTGGTATGGCGGATTCTCTGAACACGCTGCTCGTCGGGCGGGCAGTTCAGGCTCTTGGCGCCGGTTTTACTCTGGTATCTGTGCCGGCGCTGGTGCGCGACCGGGTGGCGGGCCGCGACGCCGCGAAACTGTTTTCGATGATGGGCTTTATCATGGTGCTGGCGCCTGGCATTGCGCCGAGCGTGGGTAGCGCGATTCTGGCGCTGGGTTCCTGGCACTATATCTTTTTCGCTTTGGCGGTATACGCGGTGCTTCTAGTGCCGTTGTTGGTGCGGGTGCTTTTTACCGGTACGGGCAAGGTGTCTCGAGCGAAAAGCCCTAAGATGAGCCTGATGGCGCGTTACAAAATGGTACTGTCGACAAAGCCGGCCCTTCCGTTCATCGTTTGGCAGGCTGCCTCATTTTCTACTCTGATGATGTTTATCACCTATGCATCATTTATCTATCAGGGGCATTTCGGTAAATCTCCATCAGCCTTTTCAATGCTGTTTGCGGCGAATATCGTCGCGATGCTTATCTTCAATATTCTCAATCGAGTGTTGCTTTCCAGGCTATCGTCACTGCGTATCCTGCAGCTGGCAACGGGCTGTCAGGGTGTTGGAATACTGTTATTGGTGGTGGCTGCCTTTATGGAGTGGCCGCTGTACTCCTTCCTGCCCGCCATGATGCTGACCATCGGTGCGGTAGGGGCGATCTCGCCGAATATTCAGGCCTGCTTTTTGGAGTACTTTCCCACCAGTGGCGGAACGGCCGCAGCGCTTTTGGGCGCCGCTCAGTTCGGTGTTGCCGGGCTGCTGAGCGCACTGTCTGCCATGTTGCCGCATACGCTTGAAGCGGTCATCCTGGCCATGGCCGCCTGTGGCTCGGTGGCATACCTGATGCTTGCCCGTTCTATCATCAAAGGGCGGGCCGCTGTTGAGGCGGACTAGGCCAGGCCCTACTCACTTGTTGCTAAAATACCCTTGCCAAAAGCCACGTGTTATCCAAAACATAATGATCCATGACGTTAGAAAAGGCTGGCTGTAATGAATATTGATCTTTACCAGGTAGATGCGTTTGCCTCTAAACCGTTTGAAGGTAACCCTGCGGCGGTTTGCCCGCTGGAAACATGGTTGGATGATGCGTTGTTGCAGGCGATAGCCACGGAGAACAACCTCTCTGAAACCGCCTTTTTTGTGCCGACTGAGTCTGGCTATCACCTGCGCTGGTTTACCCCTTCAGTGGAAGTGGATTTGTGTGGTCATGCCACGCTGGCGGCGGCGTGGGTGATTTTTAATGTGCTGGGCGATAGCGCTGAAACACTGCAGTTCGAGACCCGCAGTGGGCAGCTTTTAGTACAGCGTGACGGTAACGAGCTGGCGATGGATTTTCCCGCAAAGGTAGTCGAACCCTTGGCGATGGAAGCTGAGGTAAAGGCAGGGTTAGGGATTAATGAGATCGAAGCGCTGCTGATATCGGACGATATCGTGGTGGTAGTTAACGATGTGCAGTTGATTGAATCTCTAGCACCGGACATGCAGCAATTGAAGCGCCTTCCTGGGCGCGGCATTGTCGTTACTGCGAAAGGCAGCGATGTAGACTTTGTCTCCCGTTGGTTCGGCCCCAAAGTCGGTGTGGAAGAAGATCCCGTTACTGGCTCGGCGCATACCTCGCTTGCGCCTTACTGGGCGAAAAAACTGGGTAAACAGCAGCTTACTGCACGCCAGGGTGGTGCCCGCAAAGGTGCGCTGAGCTGCGAGATAGAAGGCGACCGCGTGATTATCAAAGGCCGCGTTGCGCCTTACTTGAAAGGGGTAATTACGCTGCCATCGCAGTGACAGGCCAGGCCAGGGCTGGTGCAGTCGATAATCCGCTAATGAGAATTAGCGGAATCGTCAGCCGGGATAAAGGTCGCAGGCTCTGCCACTGGAGGTAGCTGCTTGTTTTCCAGAGTTGCCAAGGCAATCTTGTAACAATCCTCAATATGGCTGTTGCCCATGTACTTCATGGCAGTAAAGCTAATAGTGCCTGCCACGGCGCTGCCAATAAAGGGAACAAACTTAGTAACCCCTTTGGCGGCGACTTTAACGCCCATCTTATTCAGCAGCGTTATGATTAACTTCTTGGTGATGTATTTTCCGGCTAACTTGCTTCCCGTATTGGAAATGGCGGTCATCACAAAGAGTTTGGTTTCGGTATCTAGGCTTTCGATTTGTTCAGGCGATAACCCAAACTGAGCGTTAATTTTGGGAATTATGCGCATTAAGATAGCCACGTCAGAGCCGATATCCAGCCCAGGTATGGGAATGATAGCGGTACCCGCCGAAATCCCTGCGCTTTTGGTCACCATCGAATAGCATGACTTTTTAATGGCATCGAGTTGTTCCCTTGTCTCAATCATGCGGTGTTCCTTTTTTACGATACTGAACTGCGATATTGCAGGGGGCAGCCTTTACGCCGTTACTTCTCCGCATCCCCGCTCGGTGCAGGTGGGTTGGTGGTCATACAGCGTTTGAATGATCTGACAGTTAGCAGCCTTGCCGCCTCGGCATTGGTGAACCACTTGGCGCAGTTCGCCTGCCAGTGCTTGTAAGGCAGCGATGCGTTCTTCTAAGTGCTCTAGATGACGGCTGGCAATATTATCGGCGGCGGTGCAGTCGGTGTCGGGGTTGTCGGAAAGTGCTAACAACTCCTGGATACTGTGCAGATCTAATCCCAGGCTACGGCCATGGCGAATAAAGCCAATGCGTTCTAATGCCGCCTGATCATAAGACCGGTAGCCTTGTTCTCCTCGCTGTGGCGGTGCCAGTAATCCCAGCTTTTCATAGTGGCGAATGCTTTCCGGCGAGCATCCGGTTCGGCTGGCAACTTCCCCGATACGATAGTAGCGTTTCATAAGCTTGACCCTGTAACGATTACAGGGTTTAGGCTAGTCGTTATTCTCTTGACTAACAAGCAGGTAACCGACGATGAGTTTGATCAATGAGCTGTTGAGTATTGCGTTAAGCGCCGCACCTTGGCTGCTGCTGGGGTTGGTGATTGCGGGATTAATTAAGGCTTTAATGCCGGAACACTTATTACAGCGTTGGATGGGTGGCCGCGGGCTGGGTAGCATTACCCGGGCGGCGGTGATTGGTATGCCGTTGCCGCTGTGTTCGTGTGGGGCGATTCCCACTGCGCTGGCGTTGCATCGGGGTGGGGCGGGCCGTGGGCCAACCACGTCTTTCCTGATTAGCACACCTGGCGTTGGGGTGGATTCAATGCTCATCACCAGTGTGCTGTTAGGCCCCTTAATGGCGCTGGCGCGAGTGTTGGGAGCCTTGGTAACTGCGATAGTGACGGGCATTTTAGTGGGCTTTACCGGCCAAACAGCGCTGCCGAAAAGCACCCCTGTTAGCGGCTGCTGTGCATCAAAAGGCTGTGACGCTGACAGTGCTAACGCACATGCCACTGAGTCGACGGGGGTAATTGCAGGGTTGAAGTATGCCTTCAGTGATTTATTGGATGACATCAGTAGCTGGATGTTTGCCGGTTTATTGTTGGCGGGGGTGCTGGTTACCTTTGTGCCGCCAGAAACTCTGGTAGGTTTTTCGGGTGGTTTGTTGGCGCTAATCCTTATGGCGGTCATCGGCATTCCCTTGTATATCTGTGCTACTGCAGCCACCCCCGTTGCTGCTGGTTTACTATTGGCGGGCATTTCACCGGGAATGGCGTTAGTCTTTCTGCTTGCTGGTCCTGTAACGAGCCTAGCCACCCTGGCTATTCTGCGGCGTGAGTTTGGAAACCAAGCGTTAGCGGTTTATCTCGTCAGCATTCTGCTGGTGACGGTGTTGATCGGCTGGGTGTTTGATAAAGGGCTAGCAATGACGGGATGGGATCCGGTTCAGCAGGCCAGCCAAGTTCAGGAGCTGCTACCTGCATCTGTCGAGTGGTTGGCTTTAGGCGCATTAGTCCTGTTCTCTATTCGTCCTATACGTAAGCGGTTGTTGGGGTTTTAGATCGCTGCATTCACTAATAAGTTTTTTGAAGAAATGATCATAAATAGAGCTGAGCTTTACCGGCAGTTAGCCTTAGAAACGCACCTGCGGCAGGGGTTGTCGACCATTAATAGAGTCATCTGCGTGCTGATTTTGCTGGCATCGCTGGTGGCTATTTTGGAAACGGAGCCAATGCTGCGGGCGCTTTCACCACGCCTTTTTCCTACCTTAGAAACTGTGTTTGTGGTGATCTTTATCGGTGAGTATTTATTGCGTCTGTATGTTGTCGGTGAAGATCCTCGTTACCGCGGGATAAAAGGCCGGTTGCGCTATGTGTTTTCGTTTTGGGCCATGGTGGATTTACTGGCGATTTTGCCTTACTTCCTGGGGTTTATGGTTCAAAACAACGGCTTCTTACTACGCATGTTGCGTTTGGGGTTAATGCTGCGGCTAACCCGTTTAGGTAGATTCAGCCAGGCTTGGGCAGCACTGGCAGAGGCGCTGAAGTCTCGTTCTCATGAGCTGTGGTTGAGTGCGGGTTTGGCGATGCTATTGCTGCTACTTTCCTCTTTCTGTCTTTATTTGGCGGAAGCCTCAGCCCAACCGGGTGCTTTTGGCAGCGTGCCCCGTGTGCTGTGGTGGAGTGTTACTACGCTGACGACGGTAGGGTATGGCGATATGGTTCCTATCACTGGGTTAGGTAAGTTTTTTGCGGGATTGACGGCGGTGGCGGGCATCGGGATTATCGCGATGCCCACGGGGATTTTAGCGGCGGCATTAAGTGATGCGTTTCAGAAAAATCGCTAGTCTCAGTTGGGAAGTCAACCGCTGAGGCCTGTTGGGTGTTATTCCCACGACGAGTGGGGCGTTATGTCGTGGGAGACGTGTTACTAAAACATCCAGGTCGCGCCTAGTAATGGGCCACTCATCGATACATCAACGCGGGTGCCGTTTTCATCGCGGTCTACTGCCAAGTGCCGAAAGCCTGCTGAAAGGTGAAAAGCATCATTTACCTGGTAATTCGCGGTGGCGACCGCTTGCCATGTGCTACTGGCACCTATGCCGAAGCCGCCCCCATCAACATGTACTAACGTTGACCACTTAGGTGTCCACGTTGAACGCAGTCGGGCAGCTAAAAGCGGATCGACCCAGCGTTCAGTGTGACTGGCACTAACGCCTAAGGCGGGCACGCTCACGTCAGCTTCTATTCGCCAAGCCCGTGCACCCGCTAATAGATCTAGGTATTGGGTCGGGGTGTTGAGCACTTGATAGCCTGCTGCTGCAGTTATCGAACGCTGACGTAGGTTGCCTTCTATCGCAACGCCGGGTAGCAGCGTGCTCTCATGGCTCAGTGATGCCCAGGTAACATCTCCAAACAATACCCAGCGGTCTTTACGGGCGCTGCCGGCCATAAAAAAAGCACCTTCTAGGTCACTCAATACATCACTAAAAGAGCGTGAGGTGCTGATAGTCGGGGCGTTGGAGAGTGGCCGCACGTCGCCAGCCAGCCCTACCATCCACACATAGGGGGTTAGCTGGAAACGCCAAGAGTCATCTTGTGCGTGGGTATTGGCAGCGAAGCCAGCAGCCAAAAAGCCAACTGAGGCAATAAGTAAGCGGGCGTTGGGCATCATCATTGTCCTTATGAGAGTGTCCTAATGAGGGTGTCTTTATGTTAGCTGTGCCGTTTAACTTTTACCGACATATGTTCACCGACTCAAGCGGTAGCGCAACTTTGGCAGTGTGCGAGCGACGGGCGGCAAACGGGTTGCCATGACTAACGTGGCAATGGCGGCATACATGGCCCACTCTTGCATGTCGGCGCGCACCACCCAAAAGAAGTGCAGCAGTACTAGCCCTAAAATAACGTAGGCAAATTTGTGTAACGGCTTCCAGCGTTTGCCTAAACGGCGCATTGACCAGCGGTTAGAGGTAGCACCCAATACGGCAAGGCCGATCAGTGCGATCATGCCGACAATGATGTAGGGCCGTTTGACCAGCTCGCTACCCAACAGTGCCCAGTTAAGCCCTAGAATAAACAGCGCGTAGCTGAGCATGTGCAGGGTGGCGTAGGCGAGTGTCCATAGACCAAGCTGACGACGGATCAATGCAAAGCCTTTCCAGCGGGTGAGCTTGGTGAGCGGCGTAAGGCTTAGCGTGAGGAGTAGCATCCATAGCCCGCCAATGCCGATGTTCAGCAGCAGGTAATTGCCTGGTTCGGGGCCTGCGGCGTTAATCGCTACCTGCCAGCCCCAGAACACCAGCGGCGCGAGCGCCGCCAGGAAAACGCCTATCCGCCACAGTAACCATACCCGTGGCGCAGCCATTAGTAGTGCTTCCTTAAATCCATACCAGCATATAGCTCGGCAACCTCGTCGGCATAGCCGTTGAACATCTGGGTATCAATGGTATTAGCGTTGAACAGGCTGTTGGGAAGCCGCCGCTCGGTGGCTTGGCTCCAGCGTGGGTGGTCAACTTGTGGGTTAACGTTGGCGTAGAAACCATACTCATCGGCGGCGATTCGTTGCCAGGAGTTGACCGGCTGCTCTTCCACCAGTGAGATACGCACAATCGATTTAATGCTTTTGAAGCCATACTTCCAGGGCACCACCAGCCGCAAGGGTGCGCCGTTTTGGTTGGGCAGTTCACGGCCATACATGCCCATGGCGAGCAGTGTTAGCGGGTTCATAGCCTCGTCTAGGCGTAAACCTTCCACGTAAGGCCAGTCGATTATTGAGAACGAAGAGCGCTGGCCACGCATTTGTTCTGGGTCCACCAGGGTTTCAAAGCGCACGTACTTGGCTTTGCTAGTGGGGTCGGCACGTCGAATCACCTCCGCAAGGGGGATGCCAAGCCAGGGAATGACCATCGACCACGCCTCTACGCAGCGCAGTCGGTAAATGCGCTCTTCAAACTGCGAAGGCTTAGCGAAGTCTTCTAGGGCAAAGCGCCCGCCGTTATTTACTTCACCATCGACCACCACGCTCCAGGGCTGGGTTTCCAGGCTGCCTGCATGGCGGGCGGGGTCGCGTTTATCGGTGCCAAACTCAAAAAAGTTGTTGTAGCCGCTGGCATCATCAAAAGGGGCGATTTTATCTTTCTCGGGGTTGCTGGGGGTGATGGCTCGCCATTGGGTGTCGCTGATTTTTTCCTTCAGCCAGGCTGGGGCATCGCCTTCCGGCACATCAGAATAATCTTCGTTGGCGCGGACGTGGCCGGAGAGGGCAAGCCCCGCGCCTAAGCCCGCCATGCCGCCCATAAAGCGCCGTCGGGAGAGGTAAATAGATTCCGGTGTTACATCGGATTCGTGTAAATCACTCGGTTTGGCAATCTTTATAAGCATGTGGTGTCTCCACTCGCTACGGGGAAAGGGTGATAAATACTGTGACCAGTTTGCATGAGAGTTATCACAACCAACTCCCTAGGTTATTACGTATTTATAACGTTGGCGGGCGAGGGGGCGGTGGGTAACCGTATGCAGAACGATGCTCCGCCACTGGTTAGGTTTTCGACACCGATATCACCGCCCTGAAGCGTCATGATTCTGCGCGCAATAGCCAGCCCTAGCCCAGCATGGCCAGCGCCACTAGAGGTTTCGCCACGATAAAACGGGTCAAATATATGCGGCAGGTCCTGTTCCGCAATACCTGGGCCGCTGTCTTGTATGCAAACCTGTGGTTCTCCATTCGTTTGACTAAGCACAACGTTGATGTGGCCGCCAGCGGGACTGTAGGCAATGGCGTTGCTGATTAGGTTGTCCAGCACGCGTTCGGTCATCGCTAGGTCGGCATACGCGGTTGGTAATGCTGGGTTGCCACTTAACGTTAGCGCCAAGTGGCTGTCGCGTGCAGCTTGGTCGTGTTTCTGCACCACGTCATGGACCAGCTCCGCTAGCGGGAAGGGTTCTGGCACGGGCTGTTTCTCTCTTGCTTCAAGTGCAGCAAGCTCGAAGAGCTCATCCACTAAGCGGCTTAACCGACGGCCCTCTTTGAGTGCAATGTCGAGAAAGCGATCCTGTTCTTGGGGGCTGAGACGATCACGCCTTAATTTCAGGCTTTCGATATAGCCTTGCATGGAGGCTAGTGGAGTACGCAGATCGTGGGATACCTGGGCGATCAAACGACGGCGCTGGGCATCTTTTTCTGTCAGTTGTTCGATCTGGGTGGCAATTCGATGGGCCATGTCGTCAAAGGTAGCGTCCAGATAATCGATCTCATCGCGCACCACAGACTGTTTGTCGTGCCATCTGTTGTCGAGTTGGGGCTGGCTCATGTCGCTGTTCTCGAACGCTTCTACTCGGCGTGTTAATGATCTCAGGCGGCGGGTAAGCAGGCGAAAAATGGTTAGCCCTGCGAGCATCGCCACGGTTAGGCTGACCAGCAACGCCCAGGCGCTCATTTCCAGTAGTTTGCCACCACGGGCCATGGTTTCCGCTGCGTCGTACTCTTCACCCCGCAATACCACATAAAGGTACCCTTCGGGGTTGTCTGCTGTTGGCACCGGGGTAACGGAAAAGACTTTCTGCCGATCGTGACTGCGGGGGTCATCGCCAAGTATCGGATAAAGGCTCATGTCATCCATCAGCCTGCGTATAGGAGCCATCGAGACTTGCTTGCGTTTAATCTTCGCTGGGTCTGCTGAATAAGACAGAATGGTGCCATCCAGTCCTAGCAGGTAGATCTCGATGCTGGGATTAATGGCCATGTAGAGTGCGAACAGTTCTTCTAGAGCGCTACTATCCAGTTGTCCGTTGCTGACCAGATTTCTGTCTGATACTAGATTTTTGGCCAGATTCTGGTGTAACGCCTGATTGACCGAAGCGTTGTATTCACGCAGCGAATAGAGGCTGATGAAGGTATATAGCAGGCCGACGGCGAGCAATAACAGAAACAAGCCAAAGGCTAGCCGAGTATAGAGTGTTTTCAGCATAACTTATTCGCGGAAGCGATAGCCCACCCCCCAAACGGTTTGGATAAAGGCCGGGTCAGCGGGATCTGCTTCGATCTTGCCCCGTAAGCGGTTGATATGGGTATTGACGGTATGCTCATAACCTTCGTGGCTGTAGCCCCACACGGTATCAAGCAGTTGGGCACGGCTAAATACTCGCCCGGGATGCGTGGCAAAATGCCAAAGCAGGTCAAATTCCCTAGCGGTGAGTTCGACTGGTTGATCCTTTATAAACACCCGCCGACGCAGCGGATCAATGCGCAGCCCGTCCGTGATTAATTCTTGCTGGCTGGGTTGCGTGACGGTGGCAGATGCCATGGCATCTACGCGTCGGAATAAGGCTTTCACCCTTGCCGATAGTTCAGCCACACTGAAGGGCTTAGTGAGGTAATCATCCGCCCCCATTTCCAGGCCCAGCACTCGATCCAGCTCAGTGCTTTTAGCGGTAAGCATCAGTACTGGAACGTAACCTGGGCCGGAGCGGATTTCGCGGCAAATTGACAGCCCGTCTAAGCCGGGCAGCATCAGGTCGAGAATCACTAGATCGATACCCCCTTCACGAAAACGTTCAAGCCCGGTATCACCCCGCTCACAAAGAATAGGGTTCATGCCAAGCTCGGCCACATGCATGCGGACGAGCTCACCGATACCCGGGTTATCCTCAATAATCAGTACGTTTCGTGTCATAGGTCGTCGCATTATCTTCTTTTGTGCTTTTGCCTTATGGCTCTAGGCGCTTGGATGCTCGTGATATTTTCCTACTCATTGGTCGGAAGATTCGAGACTATCTTCGATGTACACCATTACGGGGGTGTCACGGGGTGATATAGAGTGTATCGCGCAAAGTTCACAAATGTGTCACGGGGACTCTAACGATAGGGCGATGTCTGCATTAACGCCTCCCCTTATTTCAATAAGTGTGTTTCAGCAAGGAGAGCGCCCATGGCTACTACACGCCGTAAACTCATGTCGTTAATCGAGCAGGGAGTGATACCTCCTGAACAAGTGCCGTTAGCGTTTAAAGTGGCGGGACTACACCCGTCGCCCCACGCCTGGGCGCTGTTGATTGACCGGCTGCTGCTGTGGCTGGGTGGCCTGGCACTGGCCTGCGCGGTGCTGTTCTTCGTGGCTTTCAATTGGTCGGACATGGGCCGCCTGCCGCGCTTTGCGTTAGTGCAGGCCGCGCTGGTGTTGTCGGCAGGCATTGCGGTATGGGGTAGCGCGAGCGTGATGCTTTTTCGCGTAGCGTTAACTGCGGCGTTTCTGTTGATAGGCGTACTACTGGCGCTGGTGGGACAGGTTTACCAAACTGGCGCAGACCCATGGCAGCTGTTTTTCCTCTGGTCTCTGCTCACTTTGCCGTTGGTATGGGTAGCACGCTTTGATGCACTTTGGGTAGCGTGGATAGGGCTTTTGAACCTATCCGTGTGGCTGTATAGCAGCACCTGGGGCGGTATTTTAGGCAGCGTGTTCTTTACTGATAACGCCGGTTTATGGTGGCTGGTGCTTATCAACTTAGCGGCTCAAGTCGTCTGGGAGTGGGGCGCGCAGCGCCGAGGTTGGCCGGGGCGTTGGGCAATTTGTTTGTTGGCGCTGGGTAGCGGCGTGCCGCTAACACTACTAATGATGGCGTGGGTGAGTGGGGAAACGCATGCGTTGACACCGATTGTGTCGGTTTACCCCGTGTGGTTGGCAGTGCTGTATGGCGTTTATCGTCAGTGGCGGCTTGAGCTATTTATGTTGGCAGGGGGCTGCGTCTCGATGATTGCGGTGGTCACATTGCTGCTTGCACGCTATGTACTATGGGAAGGTCAGTGGAATGAAGGCAGCTTGCTGTTGCTGGCAGGCGCTGTCTTTGCCATGGGGGCGGCAGCGGTGACGTGGTTGAAACGCTTAAACGCTGAGGGCGCACCATGAACCAGCCGATGAATACGTTAAAGCAGCGATTAACTCAGGCGGGCATTGCGCTAAATGAGCCTTCATCAACAGCGCCGCTGGAATCACCTTGGTTCGTGCGGGTTCTGCAGGCGTTTTCCGGCTGGTTAGCTGCGCTGTTTTTGTTGGGCTTTATTGCCACGGCAGTGGTATTTGTACTGGAAAGCTCAGTGGCTTCTCTTGTTGTAGGCAGCCTGTTGATTGGCGGGGCATTTGCACTACTACGCGCAGCGCGAAGCGATGTGTTGGAGCACATGGCGCTGGCGTTTAGTTTAGCTGGGCAATTATTAGTGGCCTGGCCAGCGGTCGAAATGTGGGGTATTTCCGCAAGCCTATGGTGGGTACTGCTGGCGCTACAGTGCGCGCTGGCGCTGATCATGCCGAGCCAGGTTCACCGTAGTATGTCGGCGTTTTTAGCAAGCCTAGCGTTAACGATGGCGCTGGCAGTCAATGGACTGGCACCGGTGGCGATTGGTTTGTTGGTGCTGGTGCTTACACTGCTCTGGTTGAATGAATGTCGTTGGCCAGGGCGCATAGGGGCGGTTCAGGCATGGGGAGCTGGCCTGTTAGTAGGGTTATTGGTGCTTCAAGGGCAGGCATACTCTAACCAGCTTGCTTGGCTTTACGATTCAGGGGCTCAGTGGTTTGGCCCATGGCTCGCCAGTTGGCTGAGCACTGCTTTGGTGGCGTTGGCCTTAGTGTGCGTTATCCTTCAGGCATTTCGTCAGCATTCTCAGCCTGCCATTGCGCAACGCTTGGCGATTTACGGCGCAGTCGCGCTAGTGGCGGTGGTATCAGTTTATATGCCGGGGCTTGGCGCCGGGGTTACCTTACTACTGCTCGGATTTACGATTGGCCATCGGGTGCTGATGGGAAGCGGTATTTTGTTACTACTGATGGCGGCTAGCAGTTACTACTACTGGCTGGACGTGACGCTGTTGATGAAATCACTCATGTTGCTGGCAATGGGGGCGTTACTGTTATCCATTCGCTGGTTATTGAAGCGTTGGTGGCTAAACCAGTGGCTAACAGTGCATAAGCCCGCGCCGCTAGGAGATGCCAATGAGCAGTAACGTGAAGCGACACCGCTGGATAGTGATTGCCGCCACTGTCGTTGTGCTAGCGGTGGTTAACTGGACTATTTGGCAGAAAGAGCATCATCTGGCCGAAGGTGAGATTGTTTATTTGGAGCTTGCCCCGGTTGATCCGCGCTCGTTAATGCAGGGCGACTACATGGCGCTAAACTTTGCGTTGGCTAACCGTATTCGCATGCAGCGCGCAATGGATCGCCACGAAGAGGCGGGTGGAAATGCCATGCAAACGGCAGCCAATGACAGCGTGGTGGTTCGTTTGGATGACGCATCAATCGCACACTTCCAGCGCTTGGATGATGGCACGCCGCTAGGTGACGACGAAAGGCGTTTACGTTATCGGCTGCGCAATGGGGACGTGCGCTTTGCTACGGATGCGTTTTTCTTTCAGGAAGGACACGCCGAGCGTTTTGAGCCCGCCCGCTACGGCCAGTTCCGAGTCAACGAGCACGGCGAGCTACTGCTAGTGGCGCTATACGATGAATCGCTAAACCGCTTGGGAGAGATGGAAAGGTGATGCGTTGCATCAGTGTTCAATACCCATTGCCGCATAGCGCTCGGCTAAGAAATCAAGCAGCGCCCTTACTGAGGGAAGTAAACCGCGGCGAGAGGGGTAAACAGCGTGGATGACTTCCCGTCGAGGCTCCCACTCGGGCAATACCGATATAAGTGCCTTTGATGTTAGTGAATCCTCCAGCATTAGTCTTGGTAATTGAACGATGCCAACACCCGCCAATGCGGCTCTATAAAGTGCGGTCATATCAGTGGTAATAAACCGTGGAGAATGTTCAATTCGGCGCTCTTCACCGTCGCGCTGAAGGTGCCAAACGTGAGCTTCCTCCGGCCTTGTCCTGCTTAAACTGGGCAGTTTGCAAAGGTCGTCAGGTGTTGATGGCATGCCGTGCTGTTCAATCAGTGTTGGGCTTGCTACCAAGCATTGCCCGCGATCCGATAGTACCTTCAGAATAAGCTCGCTATCTTCCAATGGAAGAGGGCGGGCTCGGAGCGCAATATCAAAGCCTTCAACAAAAGGGTCTATACGGCGGTTAGTTCCTTCCAGGTGTACCTGGACCTCTGGATAGAGCACCATGAAATCCGCCAATATTGCACTCACGTGAAAGCTCAATAGCCCCGTAGGGCAACTGATACGGATAGTACCGCAGGGCACTTGTTGGGTTTCTTCGATGAACTGCTGGGCCGCTTCAGCTTCCACTAACATGGCTTTGCAGTGCTGGTAGTAGCGTTGGCCAATATCAGTGAGAGTTAAGTGGCGGGTCGAACGGTGCATCAAGCGCACGTTAAGCTGATTTTCTAATTCTCCCACCCGTCTGCTTAATTTTGATTTAGCAATACCCAAGGCACGGCCCGCCGGAGAAAAACCTCCATGGTCGACTACCTTCACAAAATAATAAAGATCATTCAGATTAGGGGGCGTCATGTGTTCTCCCTCTGTTCTCCCTATGCAACGCTGTGTCTTAATTTCCCATCTAATCATCAAGTAAGCGAACTACTAAACTCTTTATGGCATGCGCAACAGCTGTTGGATCTTTGTTTTCCAAAAGCCCACTCAAGCTAATAGATAAAGGAGTATGTCATGGCTAACCCCTATGTTCGTCTCGATAAAGATAACGCCGCCGTTCTTTTAGTAGATCATCAAACTGGGCTGTTGTCCTTAGTTCGTGATATTGACCCTGATCGATTCAAAAATAACGTACTGGCGCTTGCGGATTTGGCGAAATACTTTGGTCTGCCAACGATTCTTACCACAAGCTTCGAAGATGGGCCTAATGGGCCGCTGGTGCCTGAATTAAAAGAGATGTTTCCAGAGGCGCCTTACATAGCACGCCCTGGACAAATTAATGCCTGGGATAACGAAGATTTTGTAAAAGCGGTTAAGGCGACTGGTAAGAAACAGCTGATTATTGCGGGCGTGGTGACAGAAGTGTGTGTGGCTTTCCCGGCACTTTCCGCACTTGAAGAAGAGTTTGATGTGTTCGTGATCACCGATGCATCGGGTACCTTTAACGAACTTACCCGCGATGCTGCTTGGGACCGTATGTCCGGCGCTGGTGCCCAGTTAATGACCTGGTTTGGTGCTGCCTGCGAACTTCATCGTGATTGGAGAAATGATATTGAAGGCCTAGGGGCGCTCTTCTCTAATCATATCCCCGACTATCGCAACTTAATGAATAGCTACAGTACTTTGACAAAGGGCTCTGACTAAGGACTCTGACAAGGGCTCTGAATAAGGACTCTGACAAGAAGTAAACCGTGTTTTGACCGGAAGTGAGTGAGCTTCCGGTTTTTTTAATACTTTTGAGCTATTTATTAAAGGTAAGTGATTGGCTAGACGGTGGCTTTGTAAAAATAAATAGCTTTGTGAAATAGAAACTATCGATGATGCCATTGCTCCGTTGTTCATTATTTATGGAGAAACTCCTATGAGCTGGATGCCCGATATTGAGCCTAAATGTCCTTCCGCAGGCAACCTACACGATATTGAAACACTGATCGTACCTCGTGCACACGACCTAGGTGGCTTTGAAGTACGACGTGCGCTTCCCGCGCCTAAGCGCCAGATGGTTGGCCCGTTTATTTTTTTCGATCAGATGGGGCCCGCTGAATTTCTTAGAGAAGATGGTATCGATGTTCGTCCTCATCCCCATATTGGACTTGCTACGGTCACTTACTTGTACCAGGGAGAGTTCCAGCATCGTGACAGTCTGGGGACTAATCAGATGATTCATCCTGGAGCGGTTAATTGGATGGTTGCTGGTAATGGCGTGACCCATTCCGAGCGTACTAGCCCCGCTACACGTCAGAATAAGCACTCCCTGTTTGGTATTCAGACGTGGGTGGCACTGCCTGAAGCATACGAAGATAAACCCGCCAGCTTTGCGCATCATGGGCAGGAGACATTGCCGCTGCTTAAAGGTGAGGGTAAAGAGGTTCGCTTGATTCTTGGTACGGCATGGGGTGAACAGGCGCCTGTACAGACCTTTTCGGAGATGTTCTATGCGGATGCGGTACTCCAACCCGGCGCTAAGCTTCCTTTGCCCGATGGCCACGAAGATCGTGGCCTCTATGTAACGTCGGGTAGCGTTAGTATTGCAGGGGATACATTCGATGAGGGACAAATGATGGTTTTCCGTCCGGGTGATCCCATCACCGTAACCGCGGGCGAAAGCGGAGCTCGGCTAATGCTGCTCGGCGGCGAAACGCTCAATGGGCCACGCTATATCTCTTGGAACTTCGTGGCATCTTCCCGGGAAAAATTAGCGGCTGCTAAGCAGGCGTGGATGGAAGGTGACTTCGAGCATGGGCGATTTAAATTGCCGCCGGGGGACGATGAAGAATTCATTCCCTTTCCAGGCCAGCAGCGTAATTAATTCGTAGTGGAAGGGCTGGCTATTAAGCCAGCCCAATTGTTACTTCAACAGTAGTTGCTTGAAAAGTTGTTACTTAAATAGCGATGTCATTAGCTTGGCATGTGGCCAAAGCGGCCGTTGTTAAAGTCTTCTATCGCTTCAATGATGTCACGTTCGCTATTCATCACAAACGGCCCATGACCTACCACTGGCTCATTGAGCGGCTCGCCACTTAGCAGCAACAGGGTTGCGTCATTATTGGCTTCAAGCGTCAGTGCGTCACCTGCTCTAGAAAGCTCGGCTACTTGCGCGTCACGCAGTACCTCTTCGCCATTGACTTGAACCGTACCTTTAAGCACGACTAGCAGGGTTGTCCATCCATCCGGCTGCGTCAGCGTGGTTGTCTTACCACCGTTTAGCCGCACATCCCATACGTTCATCGGTGAGAACGTCTGTGCTGGGCCCGCGTGGGCCTTGCGGTTGTCATCTATATAGCTGCCGGCGATCACGCGGACGCTCCCAGCTTGATCAGGTAGCGCTGCCACAGGAATCTGGGCATTAAAAATTGCCTGATAGCCTGGCGCGGCCATTTTGTCTTTGGCGGGCAAGTTTACCCACAGCTGCACCATCTCAAGTGTGCCGCCTTGCTCTGTAAATGCGGGCGAATGAAACTCATCGTGCAGGATACCCGCACCCGCCGTCATCCACTGCACGTCGCCTGGGCCAATTACGCCGCCTTTGCCCGTTGAGTCGCGGTGCGCCACTTCTCCTTGGTAGACAATCGTGACGGTTTCAAACCCTCGGTGCGGGTGTTGCCCGACACCGCGTGGCCGCGTGGTGGGAGTAAAGTCGGCGGGCCCAGCATAGTCCAGTAACAAAAAGGGACTCAACTGCTCGGAGCGTGGGCCATAGGAGAACAGCGAACGCGCCGGAAAGCCGTCACCCACCCAGTGAGGGCGTGGAGCGCTGGTAACACCTACTAACTTTTTCATCGTTTCTCCTTAAAGAGTACGTTGCTGGTTAAGAAGGGTACGTGTTAGGTGAGGCAAGTAATAGATAGTGCAGCTGAGACTCAGTGTTGCAGTGCTGGAACGCTAGGTGCTTGCTTGATTGAAGAACGTAGACTGTACTTTGGTCAATCACTGACATGGAAGCTCAGTGTTCAGCGCTGGGCTGGCGGCTTTTTTCGCCAGTTGGTGACTGGTTGTTTGGCTCACTTACTTTAAATGACAAGGTTGGTATGAAAAAGAACAGCTCGTGGCTTGTGCGGGTTGCGCTGGTTGTCACTCTGGTGTTTTCCAGCGCATGCATAGCGCAAACTCAAGGAGATGAGAGCGAAAATGAGCGGTGGTTCGCTATTGACTCGCTTAACACAGGGCTAGGCGATGTGCCCGAAGAGGTTGGGCGGATGTCGCCACGGGAAATGGTTCGCAGTTTTTTAGCGTTCACCGAAAGCGAAGATTACGCCACAGCGGCGCATATGCTGAACCTCAACGATATTGACCCAGGCGAGCAGCAGTCTCAGGGCGCCGAGCTCGCTAGGCAGTTAGCGGAGGTACTAAAACGTGGTGAATGGTTGAATGCGTCTAATATGTCTGGCCGTCAAGATGCGGTGATAGAAGATCCTTCCGGACAGAACCCCTTGGCAGGAGAGCCACAGCGCAATATTGAGCTGGCTGCCCTAAAGGTAGATGGCCAAGCCTACGATGTCCGACTGGGGCGCTACCGCGTAGGTGAAGAAGACCCTGTGTGGTTAGTGATGCCAGAAAGCGTGTCGTTTATTCCGGCTCTCTACGAAGAGTACGGGCCTTCAATGCTGGAACGCTATATTCCCGAACGGTTAAAAGCATCGTTTGGCATGCTAAAAATCTGGGAGTGGTTAGCAATCCCGATTTTTTTAATCGCCATTGGTACGGTGGGAGTGGTTACTTACTACGTTGTTGGGCTAGTGGCACGCATCCTGCCCTCTGGCGTGTCTACTATTTTTGCCGATCAAATTGGCGTGCCCATGGCGATGATTGTTATGTCGCTGGTAACACAGATGTTACTGGACTACGTTGTATCGTTTTCCGCTATTGCGACGACGACGTTCCGCGTGCTGTTGATCTCTATCATGGCCTGGGGCGCAGGTACTATTGCGCTGCGTTTTGTTGACACGATTATGCTGCGTTTAACGCGACGCTTGGTAGGGGAAATTGACGACACGAAGCCTAAAGATCAGCGACGGCTGCTAACCTCGCTATACGCATTGCGCCGGGCCATTATTCTGATCACCGTGACCGGTGTATCTATCTACATCCTAGGCCAAGTTCAGCTTTTCGAAACCCTTGGCTTGTCTATTTTGGCGTCTGCCAGCGTATTGGCAGTATTAGTGGGTGTGGCGGGGCAAACGGTTCTTGGCAATATTCTCTCCTCGTTTCAGCTATCGCTTGCCAAGCCTATCCGTATCGGCGACTTGGTGATCTTTGAAGGGGAGTGGTGTTATGTCGAAGGGATCTTTTATACCTATATTCGACTGCGATCATGGGACGAACGACGCTTGATAGTGCCCGTAACCTACTTCACCTCCAAGCCTTTCGATAATTTGTCAGTGAAGAGCACCAAGATGTACCGATCCTTGGTGCTGACGCTTCACCTCAGTGCCGATATAGGGCTGCTAAGAGATAAATTCCTCGAATTCGCCAAAGAGGAGGAGAACGTTGTTGAACACCATAAGCTGCTCTGTTACGTGACGGCACAAACGGGGACGGCCCAGACTATCACCTGCTATTTAATGACATCTGACCCCATGGCAGGCTGGACTGCCGAGATGAACATTCGTGAAAAAATGCTGGCCTTTATCCGCGATAACCATCCAGAGTGGTGGCCAAGGGAAATCATGGTTATCAGCCATGAGGATATTGCACGCGGAGAAGGGCAAGGCAAGCGTTCGCAGGACGCGAATAGTTCTGCGGGTAAACCGCCTGAATAGAAGTCAACTAAGCAGCGGCAAGCGCCGCTGCTTTTATCAGTTCTATCGCTCAGTGTTTATTTACAAAGTGTCAAAAAGCCGTCTTCATCGATAAACCCTTTATCGCCGGTGACAAACCAGCGTTGGCAATCGAGTTCTTTAATGGCGGCGGCTGTGCGTTTCGGGTCGTTTAAGTAGCCCTGCATCACCTGAGGGCCGCTGATCAAAATCATGCCTGCTTCTCCGGTAGGCTGTTCCGCAAAGCTTTCCGGTTCAACGATTTTAAAGCTGGTGCCGGGGAGCGGCATACCGACGGTACCCGCTTTACTGCCTTGCTGTATTGTTTGGTAATGAGCGCCCAACGAATCCGGTAGATTGACCGATGCCACAGGAGCGGTTTCGGTTGCCCCGTAGCCTTTATAAATAGGCTTATGGAATTTTAGGACGAAGTCGCTGCATACCTGCTCATCCAATGTTTCGGCACTGACAACGACTGCCCGTAGGCTTTCTAGCATGAGTGGGTGCACTTTGGGGCTGTGGTTTAGGTGCTGTAGAAAGTCTGATGTGCCGAACATCAGGGTGGCTTTGTGCTTGGCGACAGAGCTGGCAATACCAGCAGTGTCGTTGGGGTCCGCGTGGCAGACCAACGGCAGGCCTTCGATAAGTGGCAGCAGTTGGGTAACGGTGAGACCAAAGGCATGAAACAGAGGCAGCGAGCCGATCACCACATCGTCATATTGGGTATTAAGCACATCGGAGGTCTGCTTAATATTGGCCATCAGGTTGCGGTGGCTCAGCATGACGCCTTTAGGCTGTCCTTCGCTTGTGCTTGGAAACACAATGGCGGCGGTGGCATTGGCATCTCTACTGCGGCAGTAAAGGCGTTGAAGCAGCCACGTAGGCAGCAGGCGAACGGCAAGCCAAGTGCTGACGCGTTCATGACGGCGGATGCTGGCTTGCAGATCTTCCAGGTAAATCGTCTGAGTATTTGCTAGCCGCTGGCTGATTTTTAACCCTTGTTGCTGGAGTTTTTCGACGAAGTGGCGCGAGGTAAACACCGTGTCGATGTTGGCTTGGGCGAGTGCCGCAGAAAACGTGTCTTCTTTCGCGGTGCCATTGGGACTGTCGTCAAAATGATAGTTGAGGTTAACCAGTGTTTTTCCAGCCAGAAGTGTTGCCATATTGGCTAGTGCACCCACGCTGCTATTAGGCAGCAGTAGGCCCACGTTTTGCCCAGGGGTTAGCGTGTGGATGCGCTTTGCAATAAGCAGACTGGCGGTAAGTGCTTGGCCTGCCGTCAGCGGGTGGCTAAGGGTATCAGTGAGTGCTTGTGCGCCAAGGTTACGCTTCACGCTACGAATCCAGGCGTCGGGCAGCGAAGGCAGTTCATCGATAGCATGTTGCCACGAGTTAGTTGCTTGTTCGAAGATGCGCCGTTTGAGCACGTCGGCAGGGGTGTCCTTAGAAAGCGGCTTACCAAACGCCACGACGACTGAGCGATGTAGAGGTGCGTTACGCAGCTCTTTTAGCTTGCTGGATGAGCGAGAAAACTGGCTACCCCACAGCCCGCGCAGGTAAAACGGCACAATACGTACCTCTGGGTTGGCCAGCTTACACGCGCGTTCATAGCCTCGGCGCAGCTCGCCTAACTGGCCGTTGCGGCTAATCGCGCCTTCGGGGAACAGGCATACCACTTCACCGTTATTCAGCTGTTCGGCAACGGCGGCTAGGGCGTTATCGGCTCCTGCGCCCCGTTCGATAGGAATACAGCCCAGCGCCTTAAAAAACCAGCGCAAATACCAACGCTGATAAATATCCTTCAACATGACAAAACGCACGGGGCGAGGGCAGGCGATTTGCACCATTGCCCAGTCTACCCAGCTAATATGGTTGCCAAGCAGCAGCACACCGCCTTGGGCGGGCAGGTTTTCCAGCCCCTGGACATCAACACGATAGCGGCGGGTGAGCAGAAAACTGAGTAGAAAGCGCACCAAGCTTTGGGGTAATTTGAAGATAGTGTAGCCACCGCCCACCATGGCAACGGTCGCCACGAGCAGCAACAGGTAATGGCTATCCACACCTGCCAGGGCAAACAGCGCGGTAAGCGCCAGAAAGCCCAGCATAGACAGGTTCTGAATCCAGTTGTTGGCAGCCAGCACAGTGCCTAGTTCATGGTCTGCCGCATGAAATTGAATCAGTGCATTGAGCGGTACAATGAATAACCCGCCCATCATGCCAATAAATACAAAGTTCAGCGCTTGGCTGATGGGGGTAGTGAGCAGTGGCAGGCACCACAGACCCACCGCAACGCCGACAGCGCCTAATGGAATCAAGCCGGTTTCAATACGGTTACGAGACAGTTTGCTGGCAAGCAATGACCCTAATGCAATCCCAATACCGCTAGCGGCAAGAATTCCTTGCAGCACTAAGGTGTTATCAATGCTGAGTGCATCTTTGGCATAGGCGGGAAAAGCGGCGAGCAGCACCTGGCCCACCGACCAGAAAGTCGCAAGACCGATAATTGACAGCCGCAGCACCGGTTGACGGCCCAGAATGCTCAGGTTGTCTTTAAGTGCGCTGCCTTTGATATAGCGCTGCCAGGTGAGCGGGGTCGTCGAGGGCTGTGCGTTATCCGGTTTCAAGCGATACAGTGCCATCACTTGTATAACGCTGTTCAACACCAGCAGCCAACCCAGCGGCGCAATGCTGCGCAATAGCTCGCCGGGTGTTTGGGCGCTGGGTAAGATCCAGCTTTCAAACAGCGCGGTAAAGGCCACGGTGCCGGCCAAAATGGCACCAATGGTGACGGCCTGGATAAGTCCGTTAGCTTCTGCCAAGCGGGGTTTGCCAAATAGCCCTTTCACCAAGCCATACTTTGCGGGGGAGTAAAAGGCTGACTGAATTGCCAGCACTAGCGTCATGGCAAACGCCAGCCAAAACCAGCCTTGGTAATAAGCGGCGGTGATGCCCAGTGAAACAGCGACAGCGGCCCAGGCGGAACCCCGGAGAATGCGAACTTTGGGGTAGCTATCTGCCACATGACCTGCGGGGCTAAACAGCAAAATAAACGGCAAAAGGATAAGCCCATTGACCAACGCCGTCAGTACCACCTGGGTTTCGCCGTCGTAGCTTTTAAAAATCGTGTTTTGAATGACGATTTTATGTCCTAAATCCACAAAGGCATTCAAGAAAATGGCAATCAGATAGGGCCAAACACCCGTGATGCGTAGTAAAGGTTGCATGAAATGACGCCTTATAAACCAGAAGTTAGGGCACTTTCGGTAAATGGGGTTAATGTTGCAACTCTGGTGGTTCAAGTTGTGTTATTTGGGCTTTACGGTATCGTTATACGCTACTTTATATGTCTGGAGGTTGTGTGTCTCAGACAAGCGCGCTTATTGATACCTTAAAACGCCAGCTGCGCTCCCAGGGGAAAACCTACGCTGATGTGGCGTTATGGCTTGGGTTGAGCGAGGCCTCGGTCAAGCGATTGTTCGCTGAGCAGCACATCACCCTAGAGCGGCTAGAGCGTATTTGCGATCAGCTTAACCTGGAATTTGCTGAGTTGGTGCAATCCATGCAAGAGGAAGAGCACCGTTTGCAGGAGCTGACCCAGGCGCAGGAGCAGAGCATTGTCGATGATCGTGAGCTGTTTTTGGTCGCTGTGTGTGTGATTAACGGCTATCGATTTGATGAAATTCATCACCAGTACCAGCTCAGCGAGGCGCAGTGCACTCGGCAACTGCTGGCGCTAGAACGGCTAAAGCTGATTGACCTATTGCCGGGTAATCGAATCCGGCGGCGTGTGGCTGCGAATTTTCGTTGGCGGCCTGGCGGCCCCATTCAGCGTTTTTTCCAGCAATATATTGCCACAGAGTTTTTTCAGTCCCGTTTCGATAGCGACAACGAAAAGCTAATTGTGCTGAATGGCCTGCTTTCTCATGCGGGTAATGCTGAATGGCAACAAACGATGCAGCGGCTGGCAAAAGAGTTTCACGCCCTGTGTGAACGCGAAAGCGGGCTGCCCATTCATCAGCGCTTTGGCACCACCTCGGTGCTGGCTGTGCGTCAGTGGCAGTCAACGCTGTTTAAAGATGTCGCCCGCGGGTCGTATAGGCAAAAGAAAATTTTATAAACCAACGTTTTATGGGCATATATTTTATGAGTTCACATTGTTATGAATAGCACTCCTTTTCAATTACTAGCCTGTCCGTTAGATGGCGAGCCGCTTAATCTTGCAGGCAGTACTTGGCGCTGCTCTGCTGGGCATAGCTTCGATGTTGCTAAGCAAGGTTACGTCAACTTGCTTCCGGTACAGCAAAAGCGCTCCGCTGACCCTGGTGACAGTAAACTGATGGTGGCGGCGCGGCAGCGTTTTCTTGAGGCTGGTTACTATCAGCCCATTGCCCAGGCGGTAAGCAAACATCTGATAAGCCATGCTGAGGCTCAACCTGCTAGTTCGCTATTTAGCTGCCTGGATGCTGGCTGCGGTGAAGGCTATTACTTGCGTGAGCTATCTCGTGCTGTATCGAATTCGCGGCCACTTTCACTGCTGGGATTAGATATTTCCAAGTGGGCAGTGCTGTCGGCGGCCAGGCAAGATGATAAAAAATCTCCGCTTTGTCGTTGGGTCGTCGGGAGCAATGCGCACTTGCCAGTTCAAGCGAAGACGCTCGACAGCGTGCTGTGTATGTTTGGCTTTCCAGTGCATCACGAATTTGCGCGGGTATTAAAGCCGGGTGGCCTGTTGGTGCAGGTTGAGGCAGGAGTGGGGCACTTGCGTGAGCTGAGGGAGGTGATTTATCCCACGCTTAAGCCAGACACGACAAGTGAACGGGAAGTGCCTGAGGGCTTTACCCAGTTGCACACCGAGTCACTTAACTATCAAATAACGCTGGAAGGGCAGGCATTAATTGGTGATCTATTAACGATGACGCCCCATCTTTACCGTGCCAGTCAGGAGGGGCGGGCACGTGCAGCGGCACTTGATGAGCTTACCCTGACGGTGGATGCCAAACTAATGGTGTATGAGCGTAAATAGGGGGGTAAAAATCCGACCATACTCTCTTTCTGCATCTTTATTACAACTGCCTTTCACTTTGTCTTTCATTTTCAACATGCAAACGCAACAAGGCCCGCATAAGCGGGCCTTGTTATCCGAACCCGTTAAGGTTCGAGCAAACTCTTAAACCGTTAAGGCTTAGGACATTTGCTTGATGTTAGAAGCCTGAAGGCCTTTCTTACCCTGGGTAACGTCAAAAGAAACGTTAGCACCTTCTTGAAGGGTTTTGAAACCGTCAGACTGAATTTCAGAGAAATGAGCAAAAAGGTCGTCGCCGCCGTCAGAAGGAGCGATGAAACCAAAACCTTTAGTGTCGTTAAACCATTTAACTGTGCCAGTTGCCATGATGTAGATCCTTTCGCGCTAATGCGCCGTAATAAAGTTCCTGGTATTACCCAGATGAATAGTAGCGGGTGAAACAAGGAATACAATATCAGGCTGCCGAAATAGATCGTACACTTCTGAAACCATGCTGCTTGCTAACCAACTGACGCTACAGTGACATGATTTTTTCTTCGGGTCAAAGCTTTTTTATGAATATTTTCTGGGGGTGGTGTCAGGGCCGCGGTTACTTCCACCCCACTTTTCAGGTGCTTGGGGCTTTACGGTGAGTCAGACCTTCAATGTTAAAAATGGTATCTTTGGCGCAGCACTTTTGAAACGACAACCCGGTCGGTAAGGCACGTTATCAAAACGAGGAGAGTCCAATGATTGCCGAACATGAATTGGCATATCTAAAGCGCGCTGTGGCTTTAGCAGAGGAGGCTTTAAATGCAGGGGATGAGCCATTTGGTAGTGTGCTGGTAAATGCTGAAGGTAAGGTATTAGCCGAGGATCGAAATCGCATTGCCGGTGGGGATTCTACTCAGCATCCAGAGTTTTCGCTGGCCCGCTGGGCAGCGAATCATATGACGCCTGAAGAGCGCTCGAAAGCGACCGTCTATACCTCTGGAGAGCACTGCCCAATGTGTGCAGCGGCTCATGGGTGGGTAGGGCTAGGTCGTATCGTTTACGTCAGTTCTTCTGAGCAGTTAGGAGCATGGTTGGCTGCACTTGGCGTAGCGCCACCGCCTGTCGCTCCGCTATCGATTAATGAGGTGGTGCCTGGTTTGACTGTTGATGGCCCAGTGCCTGGGCTGGACGAGCAAGTCCATGCCTTGCATCGCCGCTTGCATGCATAACATCAGGGCCGGGTTTTGAAGGGCTGGGTATTAATTGTCTGGCAAGGCTCGGTAAGCAATGCATGGCCCATAAAGACAAACGCCGCCTTGTGCTCGACAAGGTGGCGTTTGTTAAATCGATGCAAAAAAGAGCATCAGTGCTTCACTATGCCTAGTGTTTCAATATGACATAGAAGGCGTGAATGATGCCTGGGATAAAGCCAAACAGCGTGAGAATGATATTCAGCCAGAAATGTCCTTTGAAACCGACCTCAAAAAACACCCCTAACGGTGGCAGAATAACGGCAAAGATCATCTTGATTGGGTCAGTTGCGGTAAACGCCATGAAGCCTCCTTTGCTTACATAGTCTGTGTTCTGATTGCTGCTTTGATAACAATGCGTTGCTGGTACTACTGCGAGTGTAGTCACAACAGTTACGCTTAGCGAACCAATACGACTTAGGTATGATGCTGTTTCTTCTTTATCGTTCACATGCCTAAGTAAATGTGTCTACAAAATCCCGCCGAATACTGAATAGGAAAGGATGCCATGACTCACACCTTGCCGCCATCACTGCTACTTGCGAGTGTCGTTTTAGCCAGCTCTGCGTGGGCGCAGGCACCCAGCAGTGAGGACGCGGTACTGCCTACAGTAGAGGTGAGCGCTCCGCGCTTAGCCCGCGAGCTGTATGCCACGCCAGCGGCCGTTTCTACCTTGGAGCGTGAAGAAATTGCCCAAGGTCAGCAGCGGGTGAGGTTGGATGAAGCGCTTAACCGAGTGCCGGGGGTGTTTTTACAAAACCGCGATAACTTCGCCCAAGGGCAACGAATCGCTATTCGCGGCTTTGGCGCACGTGCTCCATTTGGTGTGCGTGGGATTACCGTTGTGGTAGATGGCATTCCTTACACACTTCCGGATGGTCAAGCGCAGTTGGATGCCATTGATTTAGACAGCGCCGAGCGCATTGAGGTGATCCGCGGGCCGTCTTCAGTGCTTTACGGTAATGCGGCTGGCGGGGTGATTGATGTGACCACTGCCGATGGACGTGATAATCCTGGTACTCGGCTGCGGTTGGGCGCAGGTAGTGATGGCTATCAAAAAGTTGCACTGCAAAATGGCGGTGTTCAGGGCAATTGGTCTCACCATATCAGTCTGACGGCGCTTAACGTTGATGGTTATCGTGAACAAAGCTCAACCGAGAAGTATTTGCTGAATGCAAAGTTGCGTCGAGAACTCGGTAGTGGGCAGGCGGTTACCGCGATTATTAATCTGTTGGATAACCCCCGTTCGGAAGATCCCGGTGCACTTAATGCCCGTGAAGTTGCCGCTGGGCGCGATCAGGCCGCGCCCAATTCGCTAGCGCTAGATGCTGGGCAAAACGTCGATCAGCAGCTGTTGGGTTTGCAGTACGAGGACTTAGCGGCGGGTGATGGCGAGCTGTATCTCAAGGGCTTTATTGCTCAGCGTGATTTTGAACAGCAACTGCCTTTTGTAGGTAGTAGTCGTTTGGGCTATCAGCGTGACTATATGGGCGCAAACGCTGAATATCATCACGAGGTGGCGTTAGGGAGCCTGCCGCTGAGTTATATCGTTGGGGTGGATGTGGCGCGCCAAGAGGATGAGCGTTTTCGTAACGATGTCGATGCCCAAGGGACTGTCGGCGAGCAGTTAGCGGATGAAACCCAAACGGCGACTGCCGCTGGCGTATTTGCCCAAGGGGATTTAGCGCTCTCGGAACAGGTCACGCTCTCGTTGGGCGCGCGATTTGACCGGGTGGCGCTAGACGTCGACGATACGTTTCTTGATGATGGAGATCAAAGCGGGAAGCGTACCTTTAACGAGTGGAGTGGCTCGGCGGGGCTAAGTTATCGCTATCGTCCGCAGCACCAAGCGTATATTAATACCGGCACCGCGTTTGAGACGCCTACGTTTTCTGAGTTTGCCAACCCGACCGGCGGTGGTTTCAACCCCGCTGTTGAGCCGCAAAAAGCATGGAATCGCGAAATAGGGTTGCGTGGCTACATTGAGCCGTTGGCGATGGATTACGATCTCGCACTATTTTCGGTCCGCGTTCGCGATGAGCTGGTGCCGTATGATGAGGGTGGCCGTACCTTCTATCAGAATGCAGGCGACACAAATCGCGATGGCCTAGAACTGGCGCTGGGCTGGCAGCTTGCCGACCAGTGGCGTCTGGATAGCGCTTTAACCCTCGCGCGTTATGAATTCGATAAGTTTGCAACACCTAGTGAACGCTTTGATGGCAACCGGATTCCTGGGTTGCCAGAGCAGGCGTGGGTCAATCAATTAACCTGGGAAAACCTTGATCAGCGTTTCGCTACGTTGGAAACCGAATACATCGGTGATTTAGTAGCGGATAACGCTAATGCGACGGAGGTAGATAGCTATTGGCTGCTCAACCTCCGAGTGGGTGATGGTTGGCAGTTAAGTGAAGGTACGCGACTAAGCGCTTATCTTGGTCTGCGCAACCTGCTTGATGAAGAGCACTATGCCAATGTGCGCTTAAACGGCACCTTTGGCCGCTTTTATGAGCCAGCCCCAGGGCGAAGTGTTTATGGCGGCGTGGAGCTGAGTTTTTAATCAGAGGCTCCTTAGCAAAAAACGGGCGACCCATCGGGGCGCCCGTTCTCATTTATTACTACGCTGAGTGATGGCTATTCCGGTAACGCGTAACCAATCACGTAGTCACCCATTTTGGTGCCGAAGGTGCCGTGACCACCGGCGGTAACGACTACATACTGACGGCCATCTGCACCGGTGTAGGTCATCGGCGTTGCTTGGCCACCTGCAGGCAAGCGAGCTTTATACAGCTCTTCGCCAGTGGTGATGTCGTAGCCGCGCAGGTATTGATCCAGAGTGCCGCTTAGGAATGAAACGCCACCCGCAGTCGTTAGCGGGCCACCTAGCGCAGGAACGCCGACGTTCAGACCAATCGGCAGATCAAAGGGCATGCTGTCGCGGGTGGTGCCATTGCGGTGCTTCCACACAATCTCGTTACTTTGTAGGTCGATTCCTGCCACATCCCCCCAAGAGGGTGCTTGGCAGGGAAGGCCGAGTACTGATAGCAGCGGGCCGAGTTTGACTGCGTAAGGGGCACCTGTGTTGGGCTGCAAACCTTGCTCGCTAGCGGATCCTTGGCCATCCTCAACTTCATCACGTGGAATCAGCTTGGAAACAAACGCTAAGTACTTCGCGCCGGTAAACAGTGCTTGGCGTTCGGGGTCTACCGCAACACCCCCCCAGTTCATCACTCCAACGTTGCCGGGGTAGATAATGCTGCCTTCCAGCGAAGGCGGTGTGTACTGGCCTTCATAACGCAGCGAGCGGAACTGGATGCGGCACATCATCTGATCAAAGGGTGATGCGCCCCACATGTCGCGCTCAGTCAGCGGCGGTGGCAGCAAATTCAGCGCTGAGCGAGGTTGAGTTTCTGCCGTCCAGTCGCCTTCAATAGCACCTTGAGGAGCGGGCACTTCTTCAATGGGCACAATCGGCTCGCCAGTCTCACGGTTTAATACATACAAGCTGCCTTGTTTAGTGGGCTGAATGACAGCTGGCTGGCTGCCATCTGTCGTCGCCAAGTCAATTAATACGGGTTGTGCGGGTGTGTCCATGTCCCATAAGTCGTGGTGCACAAACTGGTACACCCAGGCCACTTGGCCGTCGTCCAAATTAAGCGCTACTAGCCCTGCACTATAGGTCTCATCATTTTCAGAGCGGTTAGCGCCGTACTGGTCCGGCGTAGCGTTACCCATGGGCAGGTAAACGAGGCCAAGCTCTTCATCGACGCTAATCGGCGCCCACACATTGGGTGAGTTACGTGTGTAAGTCTCGCCCTCTTCTAATGGTGTGGTGTCTTCGGGATTACCGCTGTCCCAGTTCCACACCAGCTCGCCAGTGTGCACATCAAAAGCGCGTATTACGCCAGAAGGTTCGTCGGTTGAGCTGTTGTCGGTAACGTGGCCACCCAAAATCACCAAGTCTTCAGTAACAGTAGCGGGCGATGTTGAGTAATAGCCCCCTGGTCTGAACTCGCCAATATTGTTCGTCAGATCGATCTCACCGTTTTCACCGAAACTTTCACAGCGCTCTCCGGTATCGGCGTTGAGTGCAATCAGGCGGGCATCGGCGGTGGGTAGGTAAAGTCTGCGTGGGCACATGACATCGGTGGCGCTTAACAACTCAGAAGTGGAGTCTTCTTCAGAGGTGAGCGAGAAGGATAGGTCGAGTTCAAACTGGCTGCCATCGGCATACAGTGTTGGTTTATCGATGGTGGAATCTTCAGAACTGCTGAAATAGTTAGCTGCATCGTAATACGCCAAGCCACGGCAGGTCATATGCGCCCAGCCGGAAAAGTCCTCTGCGCCCATGGTGCTAATGTTGGGATCAAACGCCCACAGAGTCTCGCCGGTTTCGGGCGACAGTGCCATCGCACGGCTGTGCGATGTGCAAATATAAAGGCTATCGTTGACCTTTAACGGCGTGTTTTGGTTGGTGATTTCAGGCGGTGCATTGGGGCCGGGTTCATCACCGGTTTGAATACGCCACACCTCTTCCAGTTCGCCTATATTTTCAGGAGTAATCTGACTAAGCGAGGAGTAGTGCGTCCCTGCATTAGTGCCGCCGTAGGCAGGCCAGTCATCGCCTGCAGCCTGGGCTGGGTTAACCTCTTTATTATTGGCAGACTCCATCGTGCCTGCCACAGTACCTGGATGGGTGAATTGACTAGCAATTGCCACAATAATCGCTGCGACAATGCTTGCCACTAGCGCTAGGCTGCCGCCGCGTGAGTGTAGCGGTTTTCGCCACCAGGGAAGCAGTAAAATGATGCCAATTAAACAGACAATGGCAACCCTGGGGACCAGCTGCCACCAGTCTAAGCCAACTTCCCTGAGTGCCCATAGCAGCGTTGCAAAAAGTACCGCTGCATAAAGCCATAAGGCTATGCCTTTGCGCATTGCCAGCAGTACACCGACAACAAAAATACTGACCCCAGCGATTAAGTAGTAGGCGCTACCACCTAAACTAAGCAGCTTAGCGCCGCCAATGGTCAGTGCAACACCAGCTACCGTGAGTAGCAGGCCAAGCAGTAGCGCTGGCCATTTGCCGTGGGCACGCGTGTGTCCATCCATGAGAAAACCCCTATTAACAACGAATTGAAGCCGCTTGGTAAAATTAGAAAAGCGACAGATCTGCAACGTGCCCTAACCCATTGGCAGTGATGATGGGTTAAAACACACATTGATTATGGGTAATTTTAATAATCAATTCACTTTTGGTCTAATCATTTGCTTGCTAAGTAGTGCTATAAACCAAAAAGCCGCGCCTGTTACCGTAGCGCGGCTTGTTATTGGGGTAGGAAATAGTGAGGTAGGCAATGTGGGGTTAACTTGACGTAAGCATGGCTTAGTCAGTGAGCTTCACCAGCATTTTGCCGGTGTTGCCCCCTTCAAAAAGCGCTAAAAAGGCATCCGGTGTGCTTTCAAGACCCTCTTTGACGGTTTCTTTATAGGCTATATTGCCTTTCGCTACCTGAGGAGAGACTTCGTTGAGGAAGTAGCGATAGCTAGACCAGTGATCGGCGACAATAAATCCCTGCATCTTAGCTTTGCGTACCACCAGCTGGGAAAGGTTGCTCGGCCCTGGTGTTGGTGCTTCGGCGTTATAGCTGTCAATCATGCCACATACGGCAATGCGTGCACCGTCATTGAGTTGACTTAGCGCTGCTTCTAAGCAGGTACCACCAACGTTCTCAAAATACACGTCAATGCCATTAGGACTAGCAAGCTTAATAGCGTCGCTGAGATCCTGTGCACTACGGCCTTGGTAGCTAACCGGCTCAACGCCCAATGACTCAAGCCACGCAAGCTTGTGGGCAGCCCCAGCAATGCCAACCACGTGGCAACCTTTGGCTTTCGCCAGCTGTACAGCAAGCGAACCAACAGCACCACTGGCAGCGCTTACCAGTACATTGTCGCTAGGCTTACACTCAGCAATAAGGTTCAAGCCTGTCCATGCCGTCATGCCTGGCATGCCCAATACACCTAGATAAGCTTGTTCTGGTATGTCGCTGTCTGGTAGTGCAGTAACACTGTCGCCTGGCACTTGAGCGATATCTCGCCAACCGCCCATGTGGCTGACTTTATCGCCTTCCTTAATGGTAGGGTGGTTAGACGCAATGACCTCGCCAATTGCGCCACCTTCCATCGGCTTGCCCAGCTCAAAAGGGGCGACATAGGTGCGCACTCCTGTCATTCGTCCACGCATATATGGGTCAACGGACAGCCAATGGTTGCGAACCCTGACTTCACCTTCGTCAAGGTCGGGGAGTTCCTGGCTTTCCAGTGAAAATAATTCGCGCTTTGGTAAGCCTGTGGGGTAATTAGTTAAGGTAAAAAAGCGAGATTGCATGGGTGCCTCCTGCATGTGTGATTTAAACAAATCTCCTTGCAGCATAGAGACCATTAGCGTGCTTTCAAGTTCGTCAAAGAATTAATTTGTAGTGCAATAAAAAAGCGGCCCTGGTGAGCCGCTTTCAATTAAGCTGAATCTTCTTCAACGCTGTTTGTTTAAGGGGTATCACACGCTTGCGGGTGTGCTATCCGTTAATCGACCAGGGTGATCATGACGGGTGCGACGCCACGTCGAATCATGCCGAGTTGGCGAGCTGCCCGTTTTGATAGATCAATAATACGTCCCTTAACAAAGGGACCGCGATCATTGATCAGTACTTCAACCTCCTGTCCGGTATCTGGGCGGGTAACTAGCACCTTGGTACCAAAAGGAAGCGTTGGATGAGCTGCCGTCAGTGCTTGTTGGTCAAATGGTTCACCACTGGCAGTGGGTGATCCTTGAAAACGGTCGCTGTAGAAGGATGCAACCCCTTCACGAATTTCAATATCGATGGCAAACGCATGACTAGCTGTAAAAAAAATGAGTAATGCCGCTGCACAACTCGTTCGGATAAAACGTTTAGATGCTCCCATTGGAGTGCCTCAGTTTGCATAGTGCTGATTCTATACGTATCGGTATGTTACCGACATATCTGCCGATAGTAACGTGGCTATTTTGATACGGCAAGCTTTAAGAAGATCGATGCAATTGGCTTCTAAATTAAGATTTTTTGCAACTTTCTTCAGTGCCTTTGTAATTCAGCAAGTTAAAGAAGTGTGGTCGATGTAACTAAGCAATGTATCGTGTCTATTATAAATTTTAGATAAAGGCTCACTTTAATCAGGTAAGCATCATATAATTAACGCTCGCTAGGTTTTAAATGTTTGCCAATAAACAAGGATGCACCTATGGCTAAGTCTTCTTCTCTAACGCTGATTTTGGTTGCTGTCGGCGGGGTTGCTGTTGGTTTTTTAGCTGCTCAGGCCGTGCCGAGCTTTACGACACCGGCCCCCGTTGAAGAGTCTGCCAGCTCAGAACAGGGGCAGGCTTCCTCGGCATTAGCAGGGCTTGATAGCGTCACGCTTGGCGAGCGTGCTAGAGGTGAAATTACCTCGGCAGGTGAGTTAAACGGTAATGACGGTAGTCGCTATTTGCGTTATGCGATCAGCCTTGAAGAAGGTTCGTTAGTAGAACTTTCTCTTAGCGGCGCCTTGCAGGGGTTGGTAGCGCTCTATGACGATCAGCTACAGCTGTTAGAGAGTGCTGAGACAGTTCGTCACCATGTCGAAGAAACTGGAGACTATCTGGTGATTGTCAGTGGGGCGGATGCAAGTGGCTATGGCCCATTCACCCTTAATAGCCGCACGGTTGAGCTGAGCGACTCTGACACGCTGGCCATTGGCGAGCCGATGGATAGCTGGTTAGATGGAACCTCTCGGGAGGTATCGTTAACCGTCGAAGAAGCAGGCATGTATCAAATCGAGATGCGCGCTGATGAGTTTGATGCGTATCTAGAGCTATCTGGCCCGAACGGCTACTACCGTGAAGATGATGATGGTGCGGGCAACTTAAATGCACGTATTTCAGATTTCCTTGCTCCTGGTGATTATACCGTCACCGCACGGTCTGCCTTCGGCGAAGGGAGTGGCCTTTTCACGTTGAGTGCTGAACCGCGTGAGTTGCCGGGCGATGGTGAGCTACGCAACGATGGTAGCGTTATGCCTAGTGATACGCTTAGTGGTTGGTTGAGTGGTCAGGAGCTGAGTTATCAGCTAGAGATCGAAGAAGCGGGTATGTATCAAATCGATATGCGTTCAAGCGATATCGATTCATATCTTGTGCTGGAGGGGCCTAATGGATATTTCCGCGAAGATGACGACAGTGCTGGCAATCTGGACGCCAGTATTGCCGATTTCTTGGCGCCGGGTAGTTATCAGTTAACAGCACGCACGGCGTATGGCTCCGACAGTGGTTTGTTTACGCTGTCAGTAGAGCCGCGTGAATTACCGGATGGTGTAGAGCTGCGTAATGAAGGTGAGTTAACACCCAATGAAACGCTCAATGGCTGGTATAGCGGTGAGCCGTTGACCTATGAACTCACCTTAGAAGAAAGCTCTTTGGTCAGGCTTAATATGCGTTCAAGTGACTTTGATACGTATTTAGAGATTCATGGAGAAAGCGACTCTTACAGTGATGATGACGGCGGTAGTGGCACTAACTCGCGTTTAGAGCAGGCGCTTTTGCCGGGCACCTACACCGTTATTGCACGTGGTTTCGCTGTTAGCGGCAGTGGTATGTTTGAGCTGCAAGTCAATGCAGAGCCAACAGAAATGCAGCCTGACGCGTAATTTAGCGCACGTTGTATGATTAACTACGCCCTTGCTGGTGACAGCAGGGGCGTTTGCTTTTGTATTACTATTTACGTGGCTTGAAGGTGGCTACGTTATTCACAAGGAGGTTTTATGCTGCGCTATTCATTCGGCTTAACGGTGATTGGTTTATTGTTATTAAGTGGTTGTCAGTCGTCGGATAATGCTTCTGAAGAGTCACTTGCGCTTGTTTCAAAAACGGTTGAAAAAGAGTACATAGCACCTGAGTGTCAAGCTGAACAGTGCTCTACCGTTACCGTGTCTGCGCTTGCGTTTCCGCAGTCTGCAGAGCTAACGGAGCAGCTACGAAAGCGGCTGTTAACGCTTGCAATGGGCATTACTGAGGAGGATGCATTGCCAGCTGATAGCTGGGATGCCTTTGCACAAAACTTTTTTGAGCTAGTTGAGGAAGATAATCGCACCTCACCTGGAGCAATGACTAGCGAGGCGATGTTAGAAGCTAAGGTTTATGGGCAGCACAACGACTTATTGATACTTGAACTAAGTAGCTACGTTTATCACGCGGGGCAAGCGCATGGTTTGCCAATGACTGAGTTTATGGTGATAGACGAGCGTCAGCAGCGTGTGGTTGATCCAGACGATATGCTGTTGGAAGACCAGCAGGGCGCTTTTCAAGCACTGCTCGATCAGGCCCACCAGCGCTGGATAGAGGAGATGGGCCATGATGAGCAGTTTGCCCTAAGTTGGCCGCTCAGCGAGAGCCGCAACATAGCCCCGTTAGCAACTGCCTGGGAAGTTAAATATAACGTCTATGAAATTGCCCCTTATGCAGCCGGCCAACCTGTCTTGACGTTATCCCTTGATGCGCTGGAAGGTATCGCAAAGCCTCGCTATTTAGGTAAGTAGTGCTTCAGCGGCTCGCTTTTAAGCAGCCTATAACGACCAACAAGGCGGCCGTTGGTAGCCGCCAGTCGAACACGCTGACGCCTGCCAGTACCAGTAGCAGTGCCGCTAGGATCGGTACACCATAGGCAAGGCTGCCGACTAGGCTGGCTTGGCCAAATCGTAGTGCTTTATCCCAGGCCACCATGGCGATGCCGTACGGCCCAAGCCCCAGCGCGATGCCCGCCAACAGAGCTTCGCCCTGCGGCATGATGAAGGTTCCTTCCACTATCAAGCTGGCGCAGGTTGCAACAGCGCAGGCGACCATTAATAAGCGCGGGAGCAATGGCGTCAGCGATACAGGAGCTACTTGCCCGAGCCAGGAGTAGAGCGCCCAGCAACAAGCCGCCAGTAGCGCTAACCCATATCCTGAAGCAGCCCCACCAAAGCCGCCACTTAAGGCTTGCGGCAGTAACAAAATAGTGGCACCCGAAAAAGCAATTAGCGCGCCTGTTACGCTTGCGATATGCAGACGACCAAACCGGCTCCATTGGCTTAATAGCACAAACAGCACTGGCCAGGTGTAAGTGATCAACGCGGCTTCTGCGGCAGGTGCTAGACGCATGCCAATGTAGTAACTGCTAACAGCACCGACGATCAACAGTGGTAGACCAAGCCATACGCTAATTTGCCAGCGCAGACGGCAAGCCGCGACGTTAACGCGACGGCTGAGTGGCAGTGTCGCTAGTGCACCTGCCAGCAGCGTAAGTGCGGTGAGCTGAAGCGGAGAGGTATCCCGCGCCAACTCTGCTAATAGTGGCGCTATGCTCCATAACATCACCGCCACAAGTGCTGCGCATACACTGTACCTGGGTGATATGACAACCGGGGAATGAACGGGATGCATGGCATCTCTCCTTGCGTTAAACCTGAGACGCGCAGCATACTCAGTAAACACCTCATCACAATATCGATCTTTTATGATCATTATTATCAATAATGGTGATGTATGCGCGCGCCGACGTTTGACTTAACTCTGTTGCGTACGCTGGTCGCGATTGCCGATACCGGGAGCGTCACGGCAGCGGCAAAGCGGCTAGCGTATACCCAGTCAACAGTGAGCATGCAGTTACAGCGTTTAGAGACGCAGCTTGATGTGAGTTTGCATGAGCGAGCTGGGCGACGGCTGCGTTTCACCCCAGAAGGAGATCGCTTACTGGCTCACGCGCGCCGCCTATTGGCACTTAATGACGACGCGTGGAGCGATATGCAGGCGCGCCAGATAACGGGCGATTTAACGTTGGGTATTCCTGAAGACTATGCGTCGCTATTGCCGTCAGTATTTGCGTACTTTCACCAGCTGTATCCTGCGGTGGGGCTAACCGTAAAGTGTGGCACCAGTGCTCACTTGGTCGAACAGGTCAAAGCAGCGGAGTTGGACTTAGCGCTGGTGACTCGCCAACGAAACTCGCCAGGAGGCGATGTGATTCGTCGTGAGCCGCTGATATGGGCGGTAGGGGTAAATCAGCAGCCTTCGCTAAGTGACCCTATTCCGCTAGCGCTTTATTCACCCGGCGCTGATGTTTTTCGCGAGGTTGCCGAGCAGGCGTTACAAGGGGCTGGGCGTGATTGGCGCGTTGCGTATACCAGCCAGTCAATGGCGGGTCTTGCTCCTATCGTAACAGCGGGGTTAGCCGTTGTTGTGGTAACGCGTAGTATGTTAACCCCATCGCTGCGCCCGCTGGATGACAGCAGTGGTCTTCCGGCCTTGCCAATGATTGAGCTAGCGCTCCATCGTGCTCCACACCGTCCTTCTGAACCTGCGCGGCGTTTAGGGGAATTGATTCGCGAACAGCTAGCGGCACCTAGTGAAGCGTTATAAGGTGTTGCTTTAACGTGTTCTTTGATAGGAAGTTAAGATGCCTATAGTCACTATCCAGCAATTCCCCCGTGATCTTGCCCAAAAGCGAGAATTGGCAAAGCGTATTACTGACGCGTTCTGCGATGTGTATGGTACCGACCCGGTGAGCGTGCAGGTGTTTTTTCAAGAAGTAACGCGGGAAAATTGGTCCAAAGGCGGCCAAATGGGGGTTGATCGTGATACTGCTCAGTGAGGAACTCGATAATTAGTTTTTTTAACGTAACCTGACTGAACTAAGCTAATTACCATGACGCGAATGAGCCAGGAGTTCTGAATGCACGAGCTAGATCACTATATTTATCCTCACCGAGTGTTGCATTGGCTAGTGGCAGTCGCCGTGTTGCTGTCATTGTTAAGTGGCCTGACGCTTGGCTTCCTGGGGTATGAACGCGCCGTTGCTTTGCTGGGGAATGCGCTTACCAACGTGCTCTACACTAGCCATAAAACCTTAGGCGTGACGATACTGTTGCTAATGACGCTGAGGATTATTACGCGGCTAGCTTTTGTTGTGCCCGACCACGAGCCGCCGCTCAATGCCTTCGAGCGAATTATCAGTACTAGCGTGCATCACTTGCTTTATGCGGGACTAGTGGTTATGCCACTGATTGGTTGGACAGCCACTGCTACCGGCGGCTTTCCTGTTGAGTTTTTTCAATGGCATTTGCCGGGGTTGTTGGGCAAAAACGAAGCGCTTTCGCAAACGCTGTTTGTTTGGCATGAGCGTTTAGGGTGGGCGTTAGTTGTGCTTATTACGCTGCATATTGCGGGTGCTCTATTTCACTGGCGAATCAAGCGCGATAACGTTATGAAACGTATGAGCTTGTTTGACTGATATAGTTTTCTATCCATCATGATCACGCTGAACCATAGCCATAGTAACGGGTGGTTTGGCGTGACTTGACGGCATACATCTGGCTATCCGCTTCACGAAGCAGGCTGGCTAACGTATCGTTACCGTCATGGCTAATACAAATACCGATGCTGACGCCTACGCTAACTAACGTGCCATCAGGTAGCTTGATAGGTGAGCGAACGGTCTGTTCGATACGGTTACGCATCTCCTCTAACGCAGTCTGATCAGTTATCCCCTCTAGTAAGAGAATAAACTCGTCGCCGCCAAAGCGCGCGCAATGATCACTCCCACGTGCGACGTGCACGAGACGTTTGGCAACTTGCTGAAGCACGAAGTCGCCTATCTCATGGCCATACTGGTCGTTAATTGGTTTGAAGCAGTCAAGGTCACACATGACTAGCGCTAAAGATGTATGCGTTTGTTTGCAATGTTCAATAGCCGCTTCTGCACAGCGCGTCAGTCCATTGCGGTTAAGCAAGCCGGTGAGCATATCGTGGTTGGCTAGTTTCTCTAGTGCCTGAGTACGAGCAGCTACTTTTGCTTCTAGAACAGCCTCCTGCTTTTTGAGCATTGCGACGGTTTCTGCCTGGGCGCGCTCCTTCTGCCATTTTAATTTATTAAAACGTGCGGCCAGTGCGAAAGATAGCAGCAACATCTCAATGGCTGAGCCGATTTGTATCCCATGAAGGGTTAGGAAGTTGGCGGGTAGAATACTAAGATTTCGAAGTGCAAATACGCTAGCCCCTAGTAGAAATATTGACCAGGCGAGCACAAAAATACGGGCGCTAGGCACGCGGCGCAAACTGCAATAAATACCGCACACGAGCATTAATAGTGAGGCAGCAAACCCTGTTATATCCATTAAGCGTAGGGCGGGTTGAATTGGCAAAAATATCATTGCTACCAGCGCTATATAGCAGTAGCCGCGAAATAGCGTAATGATTTGATGCCAGCGTGGGCAGTAGATGGCTGTATTAAGAAAACTTTGAGTGAATAGGGCTCCCATCGCAGAAGCAAACGTAAAGCCAATCGCTACCAGGCGCGCGGTGTTATCGCCTAGGAAGCTCCAAAACATCAGCGTGCCAAGACCATTGAACGTCAAACTTGCCAGTGTAAACCCGAAGGCAAATAGCGCGTAGTAGAGAAATACGTGCTCTTTAAGCACAAAAAATAGCAGCAGGTTGTAAACGCTTAATGTTAGCAGCATGCCGAAGTAAGTCGCCAGCCAGAAATTATGCTGGTCATTCTGAGTATAAAAAGCCTCTGGCGTCATTAAGCTATAGCTCAGAAATTTACTGCCCGTGGCTTTTACCTGGGTATAAAGCGTCACGGTTTCCCCGCCGAGCAGCATCACCGGAAAAACAGCCTGTCGGTGGGCGATTGATCGCTCGTCAATTGGCACGGCGATCCCGCTGTGCTGAACGTCACTAGCGTGTCCTCTCAGCGTATAAAGAGTGACATGGTCTAAAAATGGGTATTCGAATTTAACCATCCAGGTAGCCGGGAGGGGCGATGTATTATGAATTTGCGTTTTTAGCCAGACATCGCTTTGTGTATAGCCGAAATGCAAATCAGAGGCGTGACGGACCGGGTGAAATGAGGGGGATAACGCTACAATATCACGCAGGTTTAGCGATTTTGACGTATGCCAGTAACCGCTTACTTCATTTAAATCGTAACGCGCCTGCTCGGAAGAGACGACGATAGTAGCCGCTGCACTTGTTTGGGAATGCCAGCTAATAATAAGCACTAACAAGCCAGCCGGAAGGCGCTTTAACCAACAGTAAGCATCCATAAATATCGCTATTTTGGTTATTTTTGCGTTGGGCTTTATCGCTTCTAGGTCTTAGTGCCTAGGATCCCTTGCCTGCCTTGGGCGGGTTTTGCTCCTAGGCGAAGTGTAGACCTCTTTCAAAGCGAGTGGCCGACATTGGGTCTAAAGCATGATGTAGATCAGACTTTTAGTTAGGCGCTGGACTAGTTGTCCACTGTGGCGCCAAAAATGCCAATAAAGTGGCACTGTCAGCGAGTGACCGGGGGCGATGCTGACAAGGTGGCCTTTTTGCAGTTGGTCTAGTGCCTGTAGTTGTGGAACCATTCCGTAGCCAATGCCTGCGGTGGCGAGACGCACAAATCCTTCTGATGAAGGGCACAGGTGGTAGGGGAAATGGCCGTGATAACCGCACTGAGCAAGAAACTGATGCTGAAGCTGGTCATGAGGGCCGAACACAATTACCGGGGCTTGCTGAAAAGCTTCTGGAGAAAGGCCTTCAGGAAAGTAGCGTTGCACGTAGGCAGGTGATGCTAGCGGGAGATAACGCATCTCGCCTACTTTAATACAGCGAGCGCCCGCGATGGGTGTTGGCGTAGAACAAAGACAGGCTGCGACATCGCCATCTCGCAGACGGTTAAGCCCAACGTCCTGATCCTCAATAACTAAATCGAGCAATACGCCCTCGGTTTGACAGATATCTGCCACTGCGTTTGCCCACCACGTCACCACGCTGTCAGCGTTGATGGCGATTCTTAGTCGGGTCGTTGCGTTATCTAGCGTAGGTAGCGTCTGCTGTAGGTCGTGTTCTAACAGCTGTACTTGCTGGTAATGGGTGAGTAGCCGCTGACCAGCAGGTGTGGGTGAAAGCTTAGGGTGGCGCATTAGCACTGGCTGGCCTAGGCGTACTTCCAGTGCTTTTATACGTTGGGAAATGGCTGATTGAGAAAGCCCTAATATATCGCCTGCTCGTTCAAAACCGCCGCTCTCCACCACTGTGGCCAGGGCATGGAGAAGTTTGTAATCCAACATGGCCGTCTTCCCAGGATAAGAAAGTAATGACGTTATGCAAAAGACGCGTATTTAACAAATAAAAGCGCCATATCCTTATGTAAGTGAGATTGAATGTCATAAGTAAATGAATTACATTAATCTGCAGGGAAACGACACTAAACTCTCAATGCCATCGCTTAAAGGACACTGTAATGCCTGTCATCATGCTCCGTCGCCCTCTTGCAGGTATCGTTGCGCTTAGCGCGCTGATGCCTTTAGCCGTTTCCGCTGACGATGCTGTTAGCGCCGACGCTGTGGTTCATCACTATGCCGACTTGGCGCATGCTAATTACGCCGATGCGCTCAATGCCGCCGAGGTGTTGAACGAGCGTATCGACGAATTGCTGGCCAACCCTACTGTTGAGGCTCTTAACGCAACTAAGCAAGCCTGGCTGCAAGCACGGGTATCGTATCAGCAAAGCGAAGTATTTCGTTTTGGCAATGTGGTGGTGGATGACTGGGAAGGGCAGCTGAACGCCTGGCCTTTGGATGAGGGCATGATTGATTATGTCGAAAGCGATGGCTATCAACATGAGCTGGGTAATGAAGGGGCCACTGCTAATATCATTGCCAACGAACGTATCACGATAGGGGGAGAAGTCCTGGATGTCAGTGATATTACGTCAGAGCTCTTAGCTGACCTTAACGAAGTGGGTGGCTCAGAAGCCAACGTCGCCAGCGGCTACCACGCCATCGAATTTCTGCTCTGGGGGCAGGATCTTAATGGCTTCGAAGCAGGCAGTGGTGAGCGTCCGATGAGTGACTTCCAAACCGGCGATGACTGCACCCATGGTAACTGCGATCGTCGCCGGACGTACTTGGATGCAGTGTCGGACCTGCTGGTCAGTGATCTTGAGTGGATGGTTGCCCAGTGGTCGCCGGAAGTTGAAGGCAACTATCGTCAGGAGCTGCTAGCTGAAAGTGATCAGGAAGGCCTGCGCCGTATGCTATTTGGTATGGGGTCGCTATCGTTGGGTGAGCTAGCGGGGGAGCGCTTAAAAGTCGCGCTTGAAGCCAACTCTTTTGAAGATGAGCATGACTGCTTCAGCGATAATACCCACAACTCTCACTACTACAACGGCCAGGGGATTCAGAATATCTACACCGGCAGCTATCAGCGCCTTGATGGCAGTGTGGTAGAGGGGCCTTCGCTGCAAGACTTACTGTCTCAGGCAGATAGCGAGCTAGCCGATACCCTTGGTGAGCAGCTTGAAGCCACCATGGCGCGGCTTGATGCTATCAAGCAAGCGGCTGAAGCGAAGAGTTCGCCGATGGCATTCGATATGATGATTGCGCCGGGTAATGAGCAGGGCAGTGAATTGATCAACGAAGCGATTCTCACCCTGGTGGCGCAAACGGTATCCCTTGAAGAAGCCGCCGGTGAGTTGGGGGTTACCTCTTTGCAGCCGGATGATGCAGGCCATCGTTTCTAAATCATTCGTTTGATTTTATGAGCCGTCTGGCAGCTTGGCTGTCGGACGGCTTTTGTCGTTTGTCTCAAGGTATATTTATGTGCCACCTCTCTCGCTTTTTTGCCTTCAGGCGACTCGCTCAATGCTGCCTTTTCTTAGCACTGTTGGCGGCCTCTTTGTTTGTGGTCTCTTTACAGGCGGCTGAATCTCCCGCCATTCAATCGTCGCCGATGAGCGGTGGCGATGGGGCAGTGGAGCAATTTGATCACAACGCTTATTCATTACCGCTACGTAACATGTCGATGACCAAGCGGCTTGATTTCAGCGTCGGCAATAGCTTTTTCCGTAACCCCTGGGTGGTAGCACCTGCCAGTACTGAGGCCCGTGATGGCCTGGGCCCGTTGTTTAATACCAATAGTTGTCAAGGCTGCCATCTCAAGGATGGGCGGGGCCACCCACCAATGGGAGATGAAACCCCCATCGCGTTGTTTCTGCGTCTTTCGCTGTCTTCCAATCAGGCAGAGCCGGAAATTCTGGAGCAACGGGGCGCGCTCCCGGTACCCAACTACGGTTTGCAGCTACAAACCTCTGCGATTCCTGGCGTGCAGCCGGAGGGCAAACTGATCATTGAGTACCGTCCGCGGGAAGTGGGCTTTGCCGACGGCCATAGCGTTACCTTGCTGGAGCCGCTTTACTCAATTGCCGAACCTGCCTACGGTGAGTTACCGAATACGTTGCTGACGTCGCCGAGGTTGGCGCCACCAATGATTGGTCTGGGCCTGCTGGAGGCGATTCCTGAAGCAGACCTTATGGCTGCAGCCGATCCCAACGATGCTGATGGCGATGGTATTTCTGGGCGCTATAACCAAGTCTGGGATGTGCGCAGTGGCACCACGGTGATGGGGCGCTTTGGTTGGAAAGCGGGTGAACCAAGCATTGAGCAGCAGAGCATGCACGCCTTCGCCGGCGATATGGGGCTAACTTCTCGCTTAGTGCCACAAACTGATTGTATGGATAGTCAGGGGTGCGATGCCTTTCCTGAGGGTGGAACGCCTGAAGTCAGCGATGAAATTGCAGACTTCATCACCTTCTATGCCTCTAGCCTAGCAGTACCGATGCGCCGCAACATGGATGATCCTGAGGTAATACAGGGTGCCGAGACATTTAACGCACTGGGCTGCGCAAGCTGCCATACCCCTCGACATCGTACCGCCTCGGATGCCCCCCGAGCGGCGTTGGCGAATCAAGAAATATGGCCTTATAGCGATCTACTGCTCCACGATATGGGCGAAGCCTTGGCCGATCATCGTAGTGAATTCCAAGCGGATGGGCGCGAATGGCGCACCCCACCGTTGTGGGGTATTGGCCTGACACAAACGGTGAATCCTCGAGCTGGCTTTCTCCACGATGGCCGTGCCCGCACGCTCGAAGAGGCGATTCTCTGGCATGGTGGCGAAGCAGAGGCGGCCACCAAAGCCTATCGACATCTACCGACTGACCAGCGCGCGGAACTTATTCGCTTTCTTGAGTCTCTGTGAGCTTTGCGACGCCTCTGTTACTGCTATCGACTATTGGTAAGGAGTTTATGTGATTGCTTCTCTTCGTCGTTTGGGGGTGGCGGTTGCGTTTTTAGCGGCCCCCCTTTCTGCATTGGTTTCTGCTGATGCGGACACCAATACACCGCGTGATATCTGGCATAGCGCGATAGCGCAGCAGTATGCCGAACTCAGTAATGCCTCTGAGCGCCTGGAGGCTAGCGCAACGCGTTTTTGCCAAGCTCCCGATGAATCGCTTAAACAGCGGCTTGAAAGCGACTGGCTGGGTGCTTATCAAGCTTGGCAGGCGGTGCGCTTTGTCCAGTTTGGACCCATTGAGCAGAACAGCCGTGGCTGGCAACTTCAGTTTTGGCCAGACCGCAAGAACCTAGTAGGTAGCAAGGTAGAAGGGTGGTTGCAAGCTGGCACCACGCCAACGGTTGAAGACATCGCTAGCGATAGCGTCGCGATTCAGGGATTTCCGGCTATTGAGTACTTGCTTTATGACGACGCCATGAGTGACCGGCCACTTGGTGAGCCGGCGATGTGTGGTTTGTTGCAGGCTATCTCTACCCATCTCGCAGACACTAGTAACGCGCTGGAACGCGACTGGCAGGCCTTTGGCGTGCACTATCGTGATACCCCGCGTTACACCGAAACCACGTTGGCTAACGCTATTCAAGCGCTCGAAACCCTCGAACAGAAACGTCTTGGTGAGCCAATGGGCCTGCAAGGATCGCCCGCTAACCGCTATTTAGCGGAAGCCTGGCGTAGCGGTAACTCCATTCGTTTGGTGGAAAGTACGCTTGAAGGGCTGCGGACGGGGTTTCTTCCAGGGCTCTCGGCGTTGCTGCGTGAAGCCGATGCACTGCCACTCGCCGAGGCATTTCGTGATCAACTGGATAAGACGTTAGCCAAGACGGGTGATCTGCCACCGGGGCTGACAACGTCACTTGACGACGAGGCATTTCGTGGCCAGCAATCGCTTTACCTCAATATTGGTCAGTTGAACTATCTGCTGGGGACCGAAATTGCGGCCGAGCTTGGCCTGGTGCGTGGCTTTAATTCTAGCGATGGAGATTGAGCTATGCAGCGACGGCAGGTGCTGAAAGCTGGCCTGGGAAGTGTCGTAATGGCACTAACACCGCTGAGCTGGGCGATGCCAGGGCGCGAAAATGCTGACTGGCTGTTTAGCGCGGTTGATGGTCTTGATGGGAAGCATTACATCGCTGGGGTAGCACTGGATGGTAAAAACCGCTTTATGATCGAAGTGCCCGAGCGCTGTCACGGCGGCTGTTTACGGCCTGATTCCCGCCAGGCAGTATTGTTCGCTCGCCGTCCCGGTACACGGATGCATGTGATCGATGGGGACAGCCGCCAATTAGCCCACACCATTGCGGCCGGGGAGGGCTATCACTTCTACGGGCATGGCGTTTTCGACTTGAACGGGCGCTACCTGTATGTCACCGCTAATCGTTTGGAGGACAGCGCCGGGCTAGTGCGCGTTTACGATGCTGCCAACGACTACACCCATGTCCGTGATATGCCGCTGGGTGGTATCGGGCCCCATGAGCTTCGGCTGATGCCGGATGGCGACACTCTAGTTATTGGTTTGGGCGGCATCCAGACTCATCCAGACTACGGCCGGGTAAAGCTCAATCTGGACACCATGGCCCCAGCACTGATGCTTATGAACCGCCACAGCGGCGAAGTAGTAGCCCGCCACGCTCCTTCGCACCACCAGCTTAGCTGCCGCCATCTGGACGTGGCAGCGGACGGCACGGTGATCGCCGGATACCAATTTGAAGGCCCTGAGTGGGAATCCTATCCGCTGATTTGTCGTCTGGATGCTGCCGGAGACTTCTCTGAGCTGGCGCTGCCCGATGAGGTCACCGCCAGCCTGCGGCACTACACCGCTAGTGTCGCGTTTAGCCGTGTTTCGGCAACTGTTCTGGTGACCGCACCTCGCGGCAATCGGGTGCTGCTGCTGGATGCTGAACAAGGCCGCTTGAACGCTAACTTGGAGTTACCCGACGCTGCGGGGGCCCGCTGTGATGGTAACGGCGGCTTTCTGGTCTCCTCCGGCCAGGGCGGGCTCTACCGTGTAACGCCTGACACGGCAGTGCCCGAGTTGCTCGTCACCCAGGAATTCCGCTGGGATAACCATCTGACCTGATAGGTACTTAACGTTGACTTAAATAGCGAAAAGCATTCATTCCGACAGTCGAAAGCGCGAAAAAGCCAGCGGCCAAGGTAATCTCATTGGGCCACGGCAATATTGTGCTCCCCATTGGGGTGTTTCATCACCTGCATGGGCAGGCCATAAATCGCTTCTAAGGTGCTGCAACTCATCAAATCATCCGGACTGCCATGGGCCAGCAAGCGACCGCTATGCAGTGCCATCAGTTCATCACAGTAGCGTGACGCCATATTGATATCATGCAACACAATAATGACGCCAAGGTTCAGCTCATCGCATAGCTTGCGAACCAGCGCTAGCACTTCAATTTGGTGAGCAATATCTAGTGCTGCTAGCGGCTCATCGAGCAGCAAGAAACGACTTTCCTGGGCGAGTAGCATAGCCAACCATACTCGCTGACGCTCGCCGCCGGAGAGTGTATCGACTAAGCGGTCGGCAAAGGCCTCTGTGTGGGTAAGGGCGATGGCGCGATCAATGGCATCTTTATCTTTCTGGTTGTGGCGACCCAGCAGGCCGTGCCAAGGGTAGCGGCCAAAAGCCACCAGCTCGCGCCCAGTCAGGCTTTCAGCGCTGGGCAAATGCTGGGGCAGGTAAGCCACCTGACGAGCGAACTCGCGGTTTCCCCAGTCACTCAGTGGGCGTTGGTCGAAGTGAATCTCTCCCTGGCTAGTAGGTTGCTGCTGGGCCATGAGTTTAATCAGCGTCGACTTTCCCGAGCCGTTATGGCCAATCAGGCCGTAAACCTTGCCCTCATGAAAGCTGTGGTCAATGGGATTTAAAATCTGCTTACCATTGATTTCAAAGGTGGCGCCTTTGACCTCGAACATGAATCACTCCTGGCGATAGGATAAATAGTGGCTCCATTCTAGTGCTAATGGTTCTCATTTTTAATAAAAAATAAAAAGATTTTCGCCGGTGTGTGAATCTTTCTAAGTACTCAGCCACGAACCGCCATCCCGATTGCTTCGTGGTCAAAATGTCGCGGGCGGCTCTTTAAAACGCGACAGGGCAGAAAGCACAAAAAATAAGCGGGTTGTTTACAGCGGCTGCTTGTATGCCTCAACAAATAGGAAATGTTGAAGCTCAGCAGTGACATTGGCCGTTTTTCAGTAAGAGGTTAAATATGCTAGCAGTTGGCTATGCCGCTCAGGGTGCGCTGCCATTAGGCTATTCCATTGAGCTGGATTGGGCTCTCCAGTGAGGTCTGTGACGGTGTAGCCAGCTTCTCGGGCAATTACAATGCTCGCGGCGATATCCCAGAAGTCGAGCTCAGCACCCTGAGACCAAAATGCATCGAAGCGGCCGAGGCTAAGGTAGGCGATCTCGAGCGCCGCTGAGCCCGGGCTGCGGATGCCCGCCACATGTGGCATTAATGCCGCGAGTTGATTTAGCGCTGTCGTGCAGTCGCCTTTGGCATGGTAAGGCAGGCAAGTGCTCACCAGCATCTCGGTTAGCGGGCGAGGGGCTGGTGTTGTTAACGGGCGATCATTGAGAAAGGCACCCGCGCCTTGGCCTGCCCAAAGCATTTCATCAAGGAGTGGTTGATAGACAACACCGATGATCAGCGCATCACCTTTGGTGACCGCAATAGACACCGAGAAGTGAGGCACGCCATGCAGAAAATTACTGGTGCCATCAAGGGGGTCAATAATCACGGTATAGTCGCTATCGGTGGGCGTCAGGCCACTTTCTTCACCAAGGAAAGCGATATCGGGAAAAGCGCTGCTGATGCAGTCGATAATGATACTCTCGGCTGCCGTATCGTAGTAGCTAACGAAGTCAGATGTCCCCTTTTGCTCAAATGCAATCCGTCCCTTTTGCGAATACCCCTCGCGCAACAGCGCGCCAGCCTCATAGGCTGCTTGCTTAACTGTTTCCAGCAAGCTGTTTTCGCTCTCAAGCATGTGGTTTCTCCTGGGGGCTTGTATGGCTGTTATCAAATCGTTTGATAAAGGTAACTAACCATTCGTGACGTGGCGATGACAGTGGGCAGTCTTGGTTTGGTGGCTTGCTCTTGGTGTATGAGTGTCGTCCCTATCAAACTGGGGCAGTCACGAGAGCTGGCTTGCTTATGGAGTCACTGTTTAACACCTTGTTATTTGCCGTTCCTTTAACCATTGGCCTTGCCCAGGCGCCAGTAGCCCATGCTGGTAACGTACTGCTTGGGTAACCCGCACTCGTTGACTAAGTAGCGGCGCAGCTTCATGGCGACCTTGGTTTCAGCGGCGATCCAAGCGTAGAAAGGCGCGCTATCATCCAAGGTGGCGGGTTCCCAGAGCGGGGCGTCTTCATCGTCGCTTTCATCGTTGGTCGTGGCACTGGTAGTGACGTTAGTAGGCGTGCCGCCTAGCGCTTGAATTTCCTTATGTAAATCAATATCGCGCAGGGCTCTCATCATCAGCTCACCATGCTGGCAGCCGGGCTCAGCGTCACGTGCCAGCCAGCGCAGCTTTGCGGACTGGGGTAGCGGTTGAACATCGTCGCGGCGAGGTACTTCGAGTAGTGCTTCGACCTTGGGTTTGAGAGGCAGGTCATCAAGGGTTTCTAGAATACCGGCCGCAGCGGGGAGGGCGGTTTCATCGGCGATGATTAGAATACGGCGCACGCCTTGAGGTGGCTTCCATTCGTAGCCCTGCTTGGGGCCTTCCGCTCTAGCGTCGGGGGCTGTCATGGCTAGCCGATCACCTGGGCGGGCGCGCATTGCCCAGCGTGAGGCAGGGCCATTGTCGCCGTGGAGCACAAACTCTACATCCACCTCAGCCTGCTCTGGGCGCAGGTCACGAATGGTGTAGGTGCGCGCAGAGGGACGCTGGGCATCTGGCAGTGCGCGATAGGCGCTGTACCAATCGTGTTCTGCCAGCTTGGCAATCTCAAACAGTGGATCGAGGCTACCACCGCCTTCAGGGAAGAACAGTTTGACGCGCTGATCCGGAGCGTAGGTCGCCATTTGGCTGACGGCAGGGCCAGTAAAGGTGAACCTGACTAATGAGGCGCTGACTTGGGTCCGCCGAGCGAGAGTGATATCGAAAAGCTGGTAGGTCTGTTTAGCCGCCATCGTAGCTGTCTCCATTAATAAATGGTGTTAATTGTAGTGCTAATTATTATCATTTAGAATCGTTGCGGATAATTCAACCACCAACTCCAGAAAAGAGTAAGGCTAAGAAATGACTCTGCTGCCTATCAGGCCCTGTGTAGCGATCTGCCCGGCTATGACAAGAGGTTGTTCGCTATGCTAAGCGCTGCGCAATTGACCCAGCGAATGGGGGGGATGTCGCCTGCAAAAGCTTGCCTGCTGCTTAGCTTGCCGATGGTGGTGCTGTTTTGGGTGGGGCTGCAGGGACAGGGCGGTTTTATGCTGGGGGTGCAGGCGTTAGTGGCGCCCTCCTTTGAAAACGTCGACGAGTTGTTGCTTCACTATGCATGGTGGCCGCGTCTCTCGATCGCGCTGCTAGCTGGGGGCGGCTTGGGGTTGGCGGGTGTACTGATGCAACAAGTGCTGCGCAACCCGTTGGCCTCGCCCACCACCCTAGGGGTGGCATCGGGCGCTAACCTGGCGTTGATGACCGCCACTCTTATGGCCCCAGGGCTATTGGTAGTGGGCCGTGAATGGGTTGCCTTAGCGGGTGGAGCGCTGGCGGTTGGGTTAGTTTTCCTGCTCTCGTGGCGGCGAGGGTTGGCGCCGATCGTTGTGGTGCTGGCGGGCTTGGTGGTTAATCTGTACTTAGGGGCGCTTTCTACAGCGCTGCTGCTGTTTAACCACGAGGCGCTTTCAGGACTGCTGATTTGGGGCGCGGGTTCGCTGGCGCAAAACGGTTGGGATGGCGTGGCGGTTCTCTGGCCACGGCTGGCGATTAGCTGCGTGGCAGCCTGGTTTCTACTACGCCCTTTGGCGGTGCTGGAATTGGACGATGCCAGTGCTAAAAGCCTGGGGGTCTCGCTGACCTATCTGCGTTTTGCGGGGATGGGGCTGGCAGTATTTATTACCGGTAGCATTGTTAGCGTGGTGGGTATCATCGGCTTTATCGGTTTGGCAGCGCCTAATATTGTGCGCATGGCTGGTGCGCGGCGCTTAGGGCCACGGCTGCTTTGGTCGACGTTACTAGGGGCTGTGTTGTTGGCCACCACTGACCTGCTGCTACAGCATTTCGGTGGCATGGTGGCTGCCTTTATCCCTACTGGGGCGATTACCGGTGCCCTGGGGGCACCGCTGTTAATGTGGCTGATTCCGCGCCTGAAACTACAGGGCGATCAGCCGCCGAAAGGGGCGGGTGTTTTTGCTCATCGCCATCCTTCGCCTGCCCGTTTGGCGACTGGTTTACTCCTCGCACTACTGGGCGCCACATTGCTTGGCTTGCTGGTGGGGCAGGGTGTCGATGGCTGGTACTTACTGTCGCCGGATAACTGGAACGTGATGCAGTGGCGCATGCCGCGGGTAATGGCGGCAGCGGCGAGTGGGCTAATGCTGGCAATTGCCGGGACGATTCTTCAGCGCCTTTCCGCCAACCCTATGGCTAGCCCCGAGGTATTGGGTATCAGCGGTGGCTGTGCCATTGCGCTAATTTTGGGGATCTTCTTACTGCCCGCGCCCACCAATATGATGCTGATTGGTGTGGGGACCCTGGGGGCTTTTGCAACGCTGCTGGTGTTGGTGGGCATCAACCGCAAGAGCGGCTATCTCCCCGAGCGCTTGCTGCTTACTGGGGTAGCCGTCAGCGCCCTGTTTGATGCGGTGCGTAGCGTTATGCTGGCGGGTGGCGATCCTCGGGGCCAGCAGGTGATCGCTTGGCTGGCGGGCTCTACCTATTACGTGGATGTCACCAATGCCATTGTTGTCGGCGGCATTGCCGCGGTATTGGCACTGGTCACGCTGCCCTTTACTCGCTGGTTGGATATTTTGCCCTTAGGCGCACCGACGGCCAAGGCGCTTGGGGTAACCCTCAACCGTGCCCGTTTGGCATTGCTGTTACTGGTGGCACTGCTAACCGCCTGCGCCACCCTGGTGGTGGGGCCGCTGTCGTTTATTGGTCTGCTGGCGCCACATATGGCGCGCTTGGTCGGCTTCTCTCGGGCAGGGCAGCACCTGCTGGGTGCTGCGTTGATCGGCATGTTATTAATGGTGTTGGCGGATTGGGTAGGTCGTCAGATTATCTTCCCTTATGAGATGCCCGCGGGCTTGGTCGCCTCTTTGATTGGCGGTGCCTACTTTATGTGGGGGCTGCGGCGGCTATGAGCGAAGCGGCGAGCGTGCTACCGGTAGCGACGAATCCAGCAGATGCTTTGTTGGCGCTCTACCGCCAGCCGCCGTTGGATAACTTAAAGGCACCTGCGTTTGGTCGGCCTAATATACCGACGCTGGCAGCTTCTGAACTGCTGGATCATAAGGTGCTAGGCGCTCAGCTTTCGCGTTACCGCCGATACCACGGTGACGACGCCGACTTTCTGGCGGCCGCTTCAATCTGGTCGAAATTTCATTTCAGCAGTGTGGCGATTCCGACGCTGGTGGCCAACCTGCTGTTGGGCTATGAGCTGCCGGTCGGCGGGGGTGAGCTGCGGCTGGCGTTAGGTGATCACGGTCAGACGGCGCGCATCTGGCTGCCGCATGGTGGCGTGCCGTTGGCCTCAAAAGCGTTCCAGTCACGCTTTAGCGGCCTATTCGATGACCACTGCGCGTCGCTTATCGAAGCGCTGGCCGAGGTCTCCGGGCTTTCTGCCAAAGTGTTCTGGAGCAACCTTGGTCACTACGTGGAGTTCGTGGGCAAGACCTGCTCGCGGCATCCAGACTTCACTGGCGCGGGTGAGCCGCTGCTGGATTATCTCGCCACCAAGACGCTCCCCGATGGGCGTCGTAACCCGCTTTATCAACCGGTGCGTTATCTGGAGCTGGGCGGTGAAACGCCTGCTCGAGTGCGGCGGTTATGCTGTATCAAATATCGGCTACCCGGCGAGCCGCTGTGTGGCGGTTGCCCGCTGAAACCCGAGAATAAGCCGGCCAAACGCCAACGCTAGCTTTTTTAATTGGCATGCGTTTGGTGGCCTGGGTCTATCGGCATATGGCCAAACTCCGAGACATACAGGGTCGTTTCTACGCGGATTACCAGTCGGTGATCGAGTGGCGTTCGAGAAAGTCAGCGTGCTCGATCTAGCAGAACACCGCGATATCTTTGATAGTGACACACAGCGCCAAGACTGGCAGGTGCTAGCACTGGAATAGGTCTGCTATCGTTACCCCGCTGAAGAGGCACGGCCAAGCTTTGCCATTGTGACCTTAAAGCGCGGCGAGGTGGTGTTTCTAATTGGCGGTAACGGCAGCGGGGAACCCACCCTGGCGATGTTGTTGGCGGTCGCTGAACAGCGCGACCTATTGCTGCTGGACGAGTGGGCCGCCGATCAAGACCCTCAGTTCCGCCGGGTGTTTTGCCGCGAGCTACTGCCGCAGCTACGAGCGCTGGGTAAGTCGCTGGTAGTGCTTAGCCATGATGACCACTACTTTGACAAGCCGATCGTCTGCTGGAAATGCGCGGTGGGCAACTAGTTGAACTCACCGGCGAACAGCGAGAAGCGGCCAGCCGCGATGCGGTGGCGAGGGTGACTGGGTAGCTAACTAATACACCGTACGATCACTCTGCGTCATTTCCCAAACCATCAATACGGTTTCTATATAAGCAAAACTAATGCCCCATTAGCAGGATGATTTTTAGTTATTAAGGTTGCCCGCTATCTTAGTGCCACGATTCTTTAAAGCGATGCTAATTCTGGTACTGGGGGCAGGGCAATGTGGGAAAGTTACTTAACGGGCTTGGTAGTATCTGGCGGTATCATCATGGCTATCGGGGCGCAAAATGCCTATGTGCTGGGGTTGGCGGTGCGTCGTGAACATCACTGGTGGTCGGCGGGGCTGTGTATGAGCGCGGATATTATCTTGCTAACCGCTGGTATGTTTGGTGCTAGCGCGTTTTTACTGACAATGCCTAACGCGATGGAAGCCATGCGCTGGGTAGGCGTAGCGTTTTTAAGCTGGTTGGCTGCACAGGCATTACTGCGGGCTGTTAGTGGGCGCGCAGGATTGGAGGCCGGTAGCGTAAAAGCGCGCAGCTTGCGTGGAGTACTGTTGGCGACCTTGGCCGTTACGGTATTGAACCCTCAAGTGTATCTGGACACGCTATTGTTAATTCCTGCCATTGGTGCTCAGCAGGAGAGTGCTGGTGTGTTCGTTGCAGGTGCATCGACTGCCTCTGTTCTTTGGTTCAGCCTGCTGGCGTGGGGCGGTGCCGCGCTTTCGCCTTGGCTTTCCCGCCCGGTAGCGTGGCGTACCATTGATGGGCTAATTGGCCTGATGATGGCGGTCATCGCCATACACTTAGCGCTGGGGTCTACGTTGCTCTGACAGGTCTCAAGGCTGACTAGAGACGGCTGAAGTAGCTCTGCATAACGGCGATTACTTTATCTATATCGGCATCATCAATATCACGGTGGACAACAAAACGCGTGGCATAAAGTAGCTCAATCAAAATGTCATGCTCTTTCAGCCAAGCAGAGAGCGGCTTTACGTGTTCGTCGGGAAAGTGCGCGAACACCATATTGGTTGCCTGAGCGGTAATCTCAACGCCAGGCAGTTTCGCTAAGCCTTCCGCCAAGCTTGCTGCACGACGGTGGTCGTCGGCTAAGTCAGCGACATTGTGCTCCAGAGCATACTGGCAGGCGGCGGCGATAATGCCTGATTGGCGCATGCCACCACCAACCATTTTACGCCAGCGCCGTGCGCGGTCGATCAAGGCTTGCGAGCCCACTAAGGCAGAGCCGATGGGAGCGCCCAGGCCTTTCGAAAAGCACAGCGACACGCTATCAAACGGCAAGCAGAGTTGCTTCAGTGAGGTGTCCGTAGCTACCGCGGCATTAAACAGCCGCGCACCGTCTAAGTGCGTTGCCAATCCCCGTTCGCGGGCCAGGTTGGTGGCTTGGATTACGTAGTCTGCGCTTAGCACTTTGCCGCCAATAGTGTTTTCTAGCGCTAGCAGCTTAGTGCGCGCAAAGTGGAAGTCGTCGGCTTTGATAGCTGCGCTTATTTTCTCTAACGGCAGGCTGCCATCGGCGGCATTTTCAATTGGCTGCGGTTGAATGCTGCCTAACACCGCTGCGCCACCGCCTTCATAGCGATAAGTATGGGCTGACTGCCCCACAATGTATTCATCGCCGCGTTCGCAGTGGGCCATTAGCGCCACTAGGTTGCTTTGTGTGCCGCTTGGAAATAGCAGCGCCGCTTCCTTGCCTGCCTGCTCAGCTAGCTTTTCCTGAAACGTATTGACCGTTGGGTCATCACCCCATACATCATCGCCCACTGGAGCAGCCATCATGGCCTCTTTCATGGCGGGGGAAGGCCGAGTCACCGTGTCACTGCGTAGGTCAATCATGCGAAACTCCTGTGATGACAAAAAACTCTTTTCGAGCATACTGCATGTCTAATAAGCGCGAAAAGCGAAACCTCAATACGTAGAGAAAGGACAGAGTCATGCTCGCCACCGATCTAAAGCTCCGTGCCCTGGAACGCAACGATCTGCGCTTTGTTCACGAGCTAAATAATAACCAGAGCATCATGTCGTATTGGTTTGAAGAGCCTTACGAATCATTTGATGAGCTGGAGGAGCTTTATAACAAACATATTCATGACAACGCCGAGCGGCGCTTTGTGGCAGAGGACAGCGATGGGCATGCCATTGGTTTAGTCGAGCTGATTGAAATCGACTACATTCACCGCAGCGGTGAATTTCAGATCATTATCACGCCAGATCACCAGGGCAAAGGATTTGCCCGGTCATTGATCCGTCAAGCGCTGCACTACTCGTTCACGATTTTAAACCTACACAAAATATATCTGATTGTGGCGGTGGAAAACGTCAAAGCGATTCATCTCTACGAGGAGAGCGGCTTCATAGAGGAGGGGCATTTGGTTGAAGAGTTTTTCATCAACGGCAAATACCGCGATGTGAAGCGAATGTATATCTTGCAGGACACTTACTTAGCGCAGTTGGCTTAATAAATAAGCCGTGAATGGTCGCCAAATCCAATGCTGCATAAAGGTGTTGTGATGAAATATTGATCAGAACGACAACGCCTCAGGCTGAAAACTATCCAAGGGCTGAGGCGTTGTTACTTACTGCTGGCTCATATAAGCAGCGATGGCGTCAAAGGCTGCGCGTTGCTGTTGGGCACGGTTAGCCCAAACCTGCATCACATCCACTTCTACTGTCTGACCTTGAGCAGCGAAAGATGACATGGCGAGTACTCCTAATTCAGAGGTTGAGGGACGGTTCAGCCATCCTGGGCTCTAGTGACCCTAGTTTAGTTATACATAGTTTGCTTTGTGCGACGCAGCAAGTTAGCTGCGGGTTAAAGTCTATGCGCATTTCAGCCCTTAAAGCTAGTCCTAAAGATGTAGGAAAAGTGCCATGACGTGTAAGAAATGGCTTACAAAATCAATAGCTGATCACCTACATCATTGAATGGAAAAGATTTTCATAATATAAAAAAGCCGACTAAAAAAGTCGGCTTGTGTCGTTATCTTTTCGTCTATAGGGGAGAGATGGCGATAAAAAATACTTCTTTTAGCCGAAATAGGCCGCTAATGCTTCATTAGCAGCATGCTGCCAATGGGCTTGACGGTGCCAAAAAGTAAGTACCTCGTCATCTTGTGTCGATAATCCGAATGTAGAGATCATAAGGTGGTCCTCCTATTGGGACACACCTAGAGTATAGGTTATTTTTGTTGCGGTGCAGCATTTTAACCATTGTTAACAAAATAAGCGGTGCACAATCTTATGTACCTAGAATGGTATGCTGATGACATACCTATAACTAATCAATAAAACAACGAGTTATATCATGGCGCCAACAACTCCCGATTCTGACACCCTCAATCCTGAACCTATCTTCCAAGACCGCTGGGTAGCAACTCCACGTGGTCGCCTGTTTACTCGTGCTTGGGAAACATCTCATTTGTGCTCGGACGTGCCTATTGTCCTGCTCCATGACTCGTTAGGTTGTGTGGATTTATGGCGTAGCTTTCCCGCAGCACTATGTGCGGCGACCCAACGACGAGTGATTGCTTATGACCGTCTCGGGTTTGGGCGCTCCGATGCGTGCCTGGCGCCGCCACTGCTGAGCTTTATCGACGATGAACCCTCTACTAGCTTTGCGGCACTTCAGAACGCGTTTCAGTTGACGCATTTTATTGTGCTGGGACATAGCGTCGGCGGTTGTATGGCTGTGCACTGTGCAGGGCAGTATGTAGAGCAGTGCCAAGGAGTGATTACCATTGCAGCGCAGGCGTTAAATGAGCCGCGTACGCGACAAGGTATTGAAGAGGCACGGGCCGCCTTTCAAATGCCGGAACAATTTGCCAAATTAGAAAAGTATCACGGTGATAAAGCTCGTTGGGTACTGAATGGCTGGATAGACACGTGGTTACATCCAGCATTTGAACACTGGTCGCTTATTCCCGCCCTTAACCGCGTTCACTGCCCCACGCTAGTGCTTCATGGTGAAAACGATGAATATGGTTCGCACCGCCAACCTGAATGTATCGCTCGCTATACACGTGGTTCAGCACACAGTGAAATACTGCCGGGCGTTGGGCATGTGCCCCACCGTGAAGTGGAAGCCGTGGTGGTTCACTATGTTAGAGAGTTTATTGAGCGGCTTACGCCATAAAACGACCGTTACACAGGGAAAAGTGAGGAATACTATGCGCTTGCGAATTTTATCCGACCTTCATTTGGAGTTTTTTGATGGAGACCGCGAATTGCCAGAAGTTGAGGCCGATATCGTCATTTTGGCGGGCGATATTCATCAGAAAACGGAAGGGCTTGCTTGGGCCAGACAGCGGTTTCCAGAAATGCCTATTTTATATGTGCCGGGAAACCATGAATTTTACGATGCCTGCATGCCGCTACTCCGTGAAGAGCTCGCCATCGAAGCCAAGCGCTACAATATTGAGTTGCTGGATAATCGAGCGGTGACTATCGGGGGAGTGCGTTTTTATGGCACCACGTTATGGACTGATTTTGCGCTCTATGCCGATGACCCAACGCACAACCCAGCAGAGACCGGCGCTAAAGCACTGCGCTATATGCCCGATTTTAGCATCGTGACAACAGCTCCAGGTCAGGTCTTTACCCCTCAAGCTAGCCAAGCATTACACGTTGAAGCACTTGCTTGGCTTAGTAATGAGCTTGAGCAACCCTTTGATGGGCCCCGCATTGTTATTAGCCATCACGCGCCTTTACACAGCTGCATTCCTGAACAGTATCTTGGCGATGCATTGTCCCCAGCCTTTGCCTCCCACCTACCTCAATTGATGGGCAAGATGAACCTATGGGTGCATGGCCATGTCCATGAGCCCGTCGATACTTTATATAACGGCACGCGTGTCATCGCTAATCCAGGTGGTTATCCCTATGAGTTCACTCCAGCGTTATTTGAGCCGAGCTTGGTGGTTGAAGTTGATTGATAGGTCATTGAATCAATAAACCCTTTCGCTCTTGGATCCTGCATATAAGCAACGTTGAGTCGCCGCCAGGGTGTTGGCTGATGATCGGCAAAGAATAAATGTCCAGGCGACAGGGTAACTTTCCAGTCATCAGCCAGTTCACTCAATCTTTCAGATGTTATCGCTGCCGGTGGCTTTGCCCACACAAACATCCCGCCGGTAGGCTCGGTATAAACATCCCAATTGGCACGTTTGAGCATCGCAAGTGCCCTAGACATGTGGTTGGAAAGCCTAGCACTTAATCGCTCCGTCAGCTTTCGGTAGCTACCGTTTTGAAGCATGGTGGTAATGACTTGCTCTGCAAAGCGTGAAGAAGAAATGCTGGTTAGCATTTTGATATCGACAATGCGTTGCACCATTGACGAAGGCGCCGCGATATAACCAACGCGCAGCGAAGAGGAGAGGCTTTTTGAAAAACTGCCCAAGTAAATAACCCGGCTAAGGCCATCTAACGCAGCTAAGCGAGCACTTGGCGTATGTTGAAAGTCTGCGTATATATCATCTTCTATCAGTTTGAAATCGTACTGCTCGGCTAATTGTAATAAGCGATGCGCAATGGTGGGCGTTAGCGTTCCCCCTGTGGGGTTTTGAAAAACGCTGTTGGTATAAAAAAGTGTCGGCCGATGCTCTGCAAGTAATTCTTCTAAGCGTTCAAGGTCAGGACCGTCGGCTAAGCGAGGCACGCCGATAACACGAACACGTTGCAGATGTAGCAGGCCAAATAAGTTGTAATAGCCTGGTGATTCCACGAAGACAACGTCTCCGGGTTCGAGAAGCAAGCGTACCAATAAATCTAGCGAATGACTGCTGCCGCTGGTGGTGACAATTTGCTGATGATTTGTCGAGATCGCTAAAAGCCGAAGTCGCTCTTGTATTAAGTGCCGTAACGCCGTGGGGCCTTGGGGGGTACTGTATTCAAAAATGTCCGCGCGATTCATACGCGCAACTTGGCGGATCGCATAGGTTAAATCATCGCTCTCCCGCCAATGGCTGGGTAACCAACCACATCCAAGGGGCAGGGCCGTATCATCAGCACTAAAAAGCCCCCAAAGCCCGTTGGTCACTTCCTGCAGTGGGCTGGAAACTGTTTGGTGCTCACTTGGTGGACTATCGGCAACAAAAAATCCTGCCCCCGGTTTTGAGCGGACCAACCCTGCCGCGATTAAACGCTCATAAGCCTCAATGGCCGCATTGCGGCTAACGTGGTGTGTCGCAGCTAAATAGCGAATTGAGGGGAGGCGGCTGCCATTACCAGGTTTGTTTTGTTTAATCCAAGTGCTGATCGCCTCTTCAAGTTGCTGTGCAATAGGCGTATTGGCATGCCGATCAACTTTTAACTTCATATAAAGTCCTGCTGGATCAACTGTTCATTAAAAAATCGGAACAGTGCCTCAATAATAGCGGCCCAGTGTATCTTACCCCGCTTGAATAAGCGTGCGAGCTTTATGGTTCTTTTAGCAATCTCAAGTGAGTTAATGCATGAACCAGTTCAGCGCAGCCCGCCTTGCTTTCGGGCTATGTATGATCACCACGGCCGTTAATTTGCAGGCACCGCTATATGGTGCGTTGGCAGCGCAAGGCGGGGTTGGTGTTGGTGCCACGACAATTGCTTTTGCCTGTTACGTAGCAGGGGTGATGCCTGTATTGCTGGGGCTTAATGGCTTGGCCGAGCGGGTAGGTTATAAAGCCATCATTGTCACTGCGTTACTGCTTAATATGCTGGCCACTTGCCTTATGCTAATAGCGCCTGGCATCGTAATGCTTGGCGTGGCGCGTTTTCTACTTGGGGTGGGGACCGCGCTGGCATCTGCGGTAGCGCCAGCCTATATGCAACAATTATGGCAAGGCGATGATAAACAAGCTTCTACCAGTTACGTCACGATTAGCAGCGCGCTTGGGTTCGGTTTAGGGGCAGCGGTGACCAGCGTTTTTATCGTTACTACGCCTAGCTTAACGCCCCCCAGTTTGTGGTTATATCTATGCATTAGCGCTTTCGCATTAATAGGCGTGTTGACGTTGCGAAAAAGCATACCTAGTGGGCCGAAAGGCAGCATGTTACGTTTGCCAAGTTACCCAAAAGGGGCTATTCGATTTGGCTTTGCGATTCTAATTGCCTGGGCCACGGTGGGGTTGGTGATTGCCATATTGCCTTCCGCATTAGAGCAGCATGGTTTAAGCGTTTGGAGTGGTTTCGCTGTTTTCGGTATTTGCAGCTGTGGCGTGTTGTTTCAACCCTGGGCCAGAAAGTTGTCGTCATATCGGTCTACGTTATTGGGACTTGCGATTCTGCCACCGGCTTATGGGCTGATTGCTTGGGGAGCTATCGCGGGGCACTTACCCATATTACTACTAGGCACGATCATGGCTAGCAGCGCCTGTTACGGCTTTATTTACCTAGGCGGATTAAGTGGCGTGTTAGCCGTCGCTGGCCCATCTTCTACCCAAGCGAGCGCTGGATATTTTCTAATGGCCTACATTGGTTTCAGTATTCCTGTGGTCACAACGGGAGTGCTTATAGATGCCCTAGGGCATAGCGCGGCATTAACGCTGTTTGGAGTTGCCTTACTTGGGGGAGTTGTCACAACACTACGGTTAGTTATCCAGAATCAACGAGAGTATCGACCCTCGCTGATTGATTAGGGTGGCTGTGTGTCTGACTGCCGTGCTGGCCGCGCTATATCTATGCCCACCCAGAGATCAACGTTCCCACTCAGATAAGGCACTGGGCTATGGATCGCTTTTTAGCATGGCGCGATTAAGCGTGTTTCTTCACTAACTGCCCGCATGAAGGCGCTGCCCAACGATCATCTTCGGTGAAGACCACATCACAGACGACCGGTGAGTAAATGCGGCGTACTTCTTCATCAATTTGCTGGCGTAGGGCATCTTGATGGGCAAGCGTAGACTCATGCAGCGCTTTGGGTAGCACCACGTGAACCATGATATATAGCAGGCGGCCAGGGCGTACCATGCGAACCCGTACTTCCTGGGTGTCGATATCTGCAAGACCACGAGCAACCGCCTGGCGCACTGGCTCGGCGATTGCTTCGTCGGGCGTTTTATTGAGCAGCTCGCGCAGAGCCTGGGAGGCCATACGCACCGGTACGCCAAGGCATAGCAACACCACGGCCATCACCAGAAGTGAATCGACATAAGGTACGATTCCCCGCCAGTCTAAGCGCTCAAACAGCATCACCAAGCAGAACGCTGCTAACACAGCAGCCGAAATAATGCTGTTCACCAGCCAGTTAAGCTTGTCTGCAGCCACCAGCGGGCTACTAACATGGCACTGACTGCGGTGCATTACCCAAGCGGTGAGTGAGCAAGCGGCGGTGGCAAACAGTGCGTAGATAACCGCAAGCCCCGCTGAGATCTCCCGCCCACCTGTCAGTAGCGCAGCGATAGCGTCTACTAACGCAAAGATGGAAACGCCTAATATCAATAAACCTTTGCATAGATTTACTAAAGACTCGAAGTAGCTGTAGCCAAACGGGTAGGACTCGCTATCGGGTCGGCTGGCTAGCTTACTGACCTTGATGGTGACCAGCGCTACGCTAAAGTAGATAAGGTTAAATAACCCATCCAGCAAAATAGCCTGGGAGTTAGATGCCAGTGTCGCAGTGATACCTGCACACCCAATCAGCAGCGCCATAAAGGCAGAAAACGCTAAGGTGCTGGATTCTGTTTTCACGAACGTTTGCTCCAATATTACCTACCCAAGAGGCTGGCAAGCATAGCAATATCAGTGGTCGCAATGTCAGTGATTTGTTTATTCTAAGGCTATGGAGATAGTCTTTGATGCACTGATTTAGCACCCAAGGAGAGATGTGCTTATGCGCCATGCTGATGCTTTTTCCTTCAGACAAATTGCTCCGGAAGATGCCGCCGAACTATTGTTGTTCGAAGCCACTGAACGTGACTGGTTTGAGCAGCATATAGAGGCCAGAGCGGAGCACTTCTACACGCCGGAAGGTATTAGCCAGCATATTCATGAGTACTTGGCGTTAAATGCCCAAGGACGTATGAGACCGCTTATTATCCAACATCGAGGTGCGATAGTTGGGCGCGCCAACCTACGTGAAATAGAAAATGGTTACGCTAAGGTGGGGTATCGGATAGCCCAACATGCGTGTGGTAATGGGTTGGCGCAAAAGGCGCTGAACCATCTGATTAGCGAAGCTCGTTGCGTTTACCAAATTAATACGCTTACGGCGACTGTTTCTTTAGACAATCACGCTTCACAGCGGGTACTGAAAAAAGCTGGGTTCGAAGTAATGGAAAAGCTACCTGAGTATTCGGTAGTAGCGGGGCGGAAGCTTGACTGTGTGGTGATGCAAAAAACAGATGTGTAGTGTTTAGAAACAAATGTATTGTTGTGAGATAGGACTTTAGCTTTGGTTCGACACTTCGACGATGATTCAACTGATTTACCTAGTTATAGCAAGGGCGGCTACGCCGCCATCGCCCGCTAAAAGCGGCCTCCTACATTAGATGATGAGCCTTGAGTGCCTGAATAAAATTAAGCGGGCACTGATCATGGGCAGTCACTGATTTAATGAGACCTGAATCCTCGCAAACGTATGCATAAGTACTTAATGGTCTGCCCTGGGATAGGTTGAAGCCTGCACCAGGGACAGGCATGTCTACGAAGTTAATGAAAATAGCGTTGGCATTTTTTGCGCTTCTTGTTGAATGTTGTCGTCGACCGGCGTGTCGTAAGTCTTGAGCAGATAGCCCAATACCGAATAAAACCCCACCATAGCAATTAGGTCGATAACGGCCTTGCGCCCGATAGCATCTGCGAGTTCTGCTTCTTGCTCAGGGGACAGCATTCGCTGGTCAAACAATGCATCCACAGCGTCGACGATAAGACCATCAACGCCTTCGGGGCGAGTTCTAATGGCTTCAATTCGAGCCGTGGTGAACCCGAGAGCGAGCGCCCGGCTAACGTGGTGAGCCCACTCGTAACGTGACCCCATGCGCAGGCCAGCGCGTAGAATCACCACCTCGGTTAATTCTGACCCTAAGGCATTTTCCTTAACAACATGCTGGCGTAAAGGTGCCCAGGCGTTGAGTAAAGCCGGGTGATGAGCCATGGTGCGATAGACATTGAGAGCACCGGCAAAGTCTTCGCGTAATTCAGCGATCTCGTTTGGCCAATCGGCATCAGCAATAGGCGGGCAGGGAGAAGAGGGCGTCATGGGTGAGCTCCATTCAGATAGGGTGCGTGACATCACTCGGCGATGGCGGCGTTGATGGCGTCGGTAATGCGCTCAATGATTAGGTCGACATCATCGGCTTCAATAACATAGGGCGGTGCCAGCAGGATATGATCACCGTGAATACCATCAATCGTGCCGCCCATAGGATAGCTGATTAGCCCACGTGCCATGGCTTGTCGCTTAATCTTGGCGTGAATTTTTCGGCTCGGATCGAAAGGTGTTTTAGTGTCCCGGTCCGCCACCAGCTCGATACCGCGAAACAGCCCTCTTCCCCGGATGTCGCCGACATAAGGGGATGCACCGAGAATGTCTTCCAAACCGCTTTGTAATCTCGCGCCCATGGCGTTTACATTGGCAAGTGTCTCGGGGCGCGCAATGATTTCAACCACTTTGTTAGCAGTTGCCGCGGCAACAGGGTGGCCGATGTAAGTATGCCCGTGCTGGAACAGCCCAGAGCCGTTGGCAAAGCTGTCGTAAATTTTGTCGGACAGCATCACTGCGCCGATCGGCTGATAACCCCCGCCCAAGCCTTTGGCTATTGTGACGATGTCCGGTATGACGTCGTCTTGCTCGCAGGCGAAGACCGTGCCGGTGCGACCCATGCCGCACATCACTTCGTCGAGGATCAGTAGTACGCCATATTTGTCGCAAACCGCACGTACACGTTTAAAGTAATCCGCGACAGAGGCGACAGCGCCAAGGGTGGCGCCTACAACGGGCTCGGCAACGAACGCCATGACTTCTTCAGGGCCGAGTTCGAGAATCTTTGCCTCGAGTTCGTCGGCAAGCCGAATAGCGTAAGCCTCTGGCGGTTCATCGGCGCCTTTTTCACGATAGGCGTAGCAGGGGGAGACATGATGAGTTTCTGGCAGGATGGGCTGAAACTGCTTACGCCGCATCGCATTGCCACCGGTTGCCAACGCACCAATTGTGTTGCCGTGGTAACTCTGACGCCTGGCAATGATGTGCCTGCGCTGGGGGGCGCCAATTTCCACGAAGTACTGCCGTGCCATCTTCAGCGCCGCTTCAACGGCCTCTGATCCGCCTGACACGAGGTAGACGTAATTCAATCCTTCAGGTGCCAAATTGACGAGTTTTTCAGCAAGCGCTTCGGCAGCGTCGGTGGTGAAAAACGAGGTGTGTGCGTAGCAGAGGTTATCAATTTGAGCGCGCATCGCCGCCAGTACTTCCGGATGGGCGTGCCCCACACTGGTGACCGCAGCGCCTCCTGAGGCATCTAGATATCGGCGCCCAGTGGTGTCTGTAATGTAGACGCCTTGCGCCGACGCGGCATGGGGGAGTGTTGGGCCGATACTGCGATGAAGAATACGAGTCATGGAAGCTGTTCCTTATGGTCACCAAGCGATGTGAGCACGCCATGATGAGGAGATTGGCACAATCTCATTAACAAATGCAACAATTGAATCATTATGTTTGATGTTAAAACATGTAGATCATTGTTTTTTTACAACAGTAACGTTTAAATCGGCTGCCGTTTTAACAAGCCGTATAAGAGGCAACACGCATGCCGCAGCGCGACCCTTTAAGGGAACAGATTATCGCCCAGTACGATGCTATGTCGCCGCAGCTTCAGCAGGCTGCCCGCTACGTGCTGGAACACCCGGATGAGGTGGCACTGGTTTCTATGCGCGAGCTGGCGCGCCATGCGGGGGTGCAGCCTGCCACCATGACACGGCTTGCAAAGTTCCTGGGCAAGCAAGGATATGATGATATCCGCGAGCACTATGTGGCAGCGCTGCGGCGGGGAAGTGATGGCTTTGCCGCCAAGGCTCGCCAGCGAAACGAGGGTGCTAGAGCCTCGGCCAACGGCAATATCGCCGCGCATATGCTGCATGGGCTGAGTGCTCAGATTACCCGGCTCTGTGAGGCTGACTCACTGCAACGGTTGGAAGCCATCGCTAACACGCTGAAATCGGCGAGAAAAGTGTATGTGCTAGGCTTGCGCTCATGCCACTCCGTGGCGTGGCATTTCCATTACGTTATGTCACTGCTGGGGGACCGCTCGGTCCACCTAGATGGGCCGGCGGGAACCGGCGGTGATGCGCTAATTCGTGCCACCCCTGAAGATGCCTTGCTGGTTGTTTCCGTCAAACCTTACGCAGTAGCGACACTGGAACTGACGCAGTTGGCAAAAGACAAGGGGCTGACGATTCTGTCGATCACCGATAGTGAAGTATCGCCACTGGTAGGGCTGTCAGATCAGACGATTTTTTGCCCCACGGAAAGCGACAGCTTCTTCCACACGTTAACGCCCGCCTTAGCCATCTCCGAAGTACTGTGCACCTTATTGGCAGAAGATGATCGGTCACAGGCACTCGATGCGTTGCAGCGGGCAGATGAGCATTTTTTGAGCCTGAATACCTACGCGAGCGCTATTCCTCGACGGGAGTGACGTCATCGTAAAGTCGCTGTCAGTTATCCCTCCACCCATACCTCCTCGCCCCTAAACGCGACTTTCCAGGTACGCAGCTTGATGTTCTCATCCTCTAAGCATTGACCATCTTCAAGGCGAAAGTGCTGCTTATAGAGTGGCGAGGCAACCACCGAGCTGCCTTTTACATCACCGATAATGCCGCGGGCAATGACGTTAGCGTTAGAAAACGGATCAAAGTGGTCAAGGGCGTAGAGTTCTTTCTCCTGTCCTTGGGAGCGCTGCCTCGGTAAGTAGAAAATGGCCACTTGGGCTGGGCCTTCTGACGTGTTCAACCAAGCAGCGACGCCGGAAAATGCCACTAAGTCAGCTTTAGTGCAGAGCGGCTGCCAGGTGTCGGTGCTTACGGTGTGCTTGAGTGCGGTCGCGGTCATCAGTTACCTCATTAACGTTGTCTGGTTTGCGATTATGTAGTGTTTAAGCAGGGCATTAGTGTTTAAGCAGGGCATTAGTGTTTAAGCGGGACGTAGCTGGCCACGCTCGGAGGTCATGATGATTGACGGATCAGGGCGGTCGTCGTTGACAAAGCTGCGGAAGCGCTTGAGTTTGTCTGGGTCGCTGATGGCGTCGGCCCATTCGCACTGGTAGGTATCCACCACGCTTTGCATCTGGCGCTCCAGCTCGTCGTTGATGCCTAAGCTGTCTTCCAGAATCACCTCTTTTAGGTACTCCAGGCCGCCGTCGAGGTTTTCGCGCCACACCGAGGTGCGCTGTAAACGGTCGGCAGTGCGCACGTAAAACATCAAGAAGCGGTCAATGGTGCGGTAGAGATGATCGTCGTCCAGGTCAGTGGCGAACAGTTCAGCGTGGCGAGGGCGCATGCCACCGTTACCGCACACGTAGAGGTTCCAGCCGTTTTCGGTGGCAATAATGCCGATGTCTTTACTCTGGGCTTCGGCGCACTCGCGGGTGCAGCCGGAAACGCCAAACTTGATCTTGTGGGGCGAACGCAGGCCCTTGTAGCGATTCTCCAGTTGAATCGCCATGCCGACGCTGTCCTGCACGCCGTAGCGGCACCAGGTGCTGCCCACGCAGGATTTCACCGTGCGTAGCGATTTACCGTAGGCGTGTCCGGTCTCGAAGCCTGCGGCAATCAGTTCGCCCCAGATATCTGGCAGGTCTTCCAGGCGGGCGCCGAACAGGTCGATGCGCTGGCCGCCAGTAACCTTCGAGTAGAGGCTGTATTTTTTGGCCACTTCGCCCAGCACGATGAGTTTGTCTGGGGTGATCTCGCCACCGGCCACACGCGGCACCACCGAGTAAGTGCCATTTTTCTGCATGTTGGCCATAAAGGTGTCGTTGGTGTCCTGCAGAGGAATATGCGCCGCGTCGGTGATCGGCTCATTGAAGCAGGAGGCCAGAATAGACGCCACCGCGGGCTTGCAGATGTCGCAGCCCAGGCAGTGGGTGTCTTGATTGCCGTGCTTTGCGATTAATTCGCTGAAGGTTTTGATGTCTTCCACGCGCACAATATCGTAAAGCTCCTGGCGGGTATGGGCGAAGTGCTCGCAAATCGATTTATCAACCTCTACGCCGCGGGCTTCTAGCTCATGGTCAACCACGCTTTTGAGCAGCGCGGTGCAGCCGCCGCAGCCGGTGCTGGCTTTGGTAGTCGCTTTGACACCGCCTAGATCCACCGCGCCCGCATCAATAGTGGCGCAAATATCGCCTTTAGTGACGTTGTGACAAGAGCAGATGGAGGCGGTTTCCGGCAGCGCACCGGGGCCGAGAGTGGGTGCGGCGCCGCTGCTTTGGGGCAGAATCAATGAGGCGGGCTCGTCGGGCAACTCAATGCCGTTGGAGTAGTACTGCAGCAGCGTGTCGTAAACGCTGTTATTGCCCACTAGCATGGCGCCGAGCAGCTTTTTACCGTCGCTGGAGACCACCAGCTTGCGATACTCCTGCTTGATCGGGTCTAAGTAGCGAAACATGCGCGCGCCGGGGTTTTGATTGCCATAGGCGTCACCTATCGAGCCCACATCCACGCCCAGCAGCTTGAGCTTGGTGCTCATATCCGCGCCGCCAAACTGGGTATCGCCTTCGGTTAGCGTCGAAAATGCTGCTTTGGCCATTTGATAACCGGGGGCGACTAGGCCAAAAATACTCTGGTTCCACAGCGCCACTTCACCAATCGCCAGAATGGCCGGGTCGCTGGTGAGGCACTGGTTATCCACTACCACGCCGCCGCGCTCACCAATTTCCAGGCCGCAGTCACGGGCCAACTGGTCGCGGGGGCGAATACCGGCTGAGAACACAATCAGGTCGGTTTCCAGTACTTTGTCGTCTTGGAAAACCATGCGATGGCGGCTCGCCTCGCCATCTTCAATACGCTGGGTGGCGCGCTCGGTGAGCACCTGTACCCCAAGGGCTGCAATTTTTTCCCGCAGTAGCTCACCGCCTTCGTTATCCACCTGCATCGGCATTAAGCGTGCTGCGAACTCTACAACGGCGGTATCCAGGTTCAGGCCGCGCAGGGCATTTGCTGCTTCCAAGCCCAGCAGGCCGCCGCCAACCACCACACCTGTGGTGGCGTTTTGGGCGGCAGCCTGAATGGCGTCTAGGTCGTCCAAGGTGCGGTACACCAAACAACCATCGCGGTCGTTACCGGGAATCGGCGGCACAAAGGGGAACGAGCCGGTGGCTAGCACCAGGCGGTCGTAAGGGTAACGGCCTTGTTCGGTGACCACCTCTTGTGAGTTGCGGTCGATCTCAATCACAGCCTTGCCAGTGCGCAGCTCCACGCCGCTGGTGGCGTAGTAATCCGCTTCGCAAAGCGCGAGCGAATCGGCATCGCGGCCGCTGAAGTATTCAGACAGATGTACACGGTCATAAGCGCGGTGGCGCTCTTCGCCAAACACGGTGACCTGATAGCGCTCAAGGGCGCCGTTATCGACGAGCTGCTCGACCAGGTGGTGGCCGACCATGCCATTACCAATAATAATAAGCTGCTGTTGGGTAAACATTTAAGCCGCCTCCGACGTTGTATGAGAAGAGTGTTTTGAAGAAGAGTGTTTTGAAGAGAGCTCAGAAGAATCAGGGCTGTGTTGAGATGCTTCGCGTAGCACATCGACATCAGCGGCACCAAACAACAAGGCTTGGCGGTAAGCGTTGAGATCGGTGCCCGCGAGCGCCTGCTCGAAGTACCAGGGGCCTTGGCTGGTGTCGCCGTAAAGCACCGCGCCTTCTATCTGGCCGTTGCGCAGTAGCAGGCGGCGGTAGTCGCCGCGCTCAAGGTCGTGATAATTCAGCACTTCATGCTCGGCGCTGGCCTCGGTGGGGCCAAAGGCGTAGAGTGCTACACCGCTGACTTTCAATTTGGTAGCAGTGGTGACTTCTTGATAACCATCGGTTGTTTCGCCGCACAGCACGGCTGCCAACACGTCAACCTGACGCCAAATCGGCTCCACTAGCCCATAGGTGTGCTGATCAAATTGGCAGCATTCGCCCAGGGCTGCGATATGCGGGTCAGACGTGGTCAGGTGCGCGTCAACCACAATGGCACGTTCGCAGCGAAGCCCCGCCTGCTGCCCCAGCTCCACATTGGGCGTAATGCCCGCCGCGACAATCACACTATCGGCGGGTAAACGGCGGCCATCGCTCAGCATGACCGCCTGGACGTGTCCGTGGCCGTTATCTTCCAGCACAGCAAGCGAAGCGTTTGTTGCGATATGGATGCCGCGCTGGCTCAGGGTGTTTTCGAGCAGGCAGGCGGCGGTTTCATCCAACTGGCGGTTCATCAGCCGCTCGCTGCGCTGGAGCACGCTCACCTTGATGTCACTGCCGCGTTTACGCAGTCCTTCAGCCGCTTCAAGACCCAGCAGGCCGCCGCCGATAACAACCGCATTGCCGCCACGTTGGGCGATGGCTTCTAGGGCGGTGGCGTCTTTCAAGTCGCGAAAGCTATGGACGCCGGCTAGCTCAATGCCGGAAACGCTGGGTATCGTTGGTCGTGAACCCGTCGCGATCACTAAGTGATCGTAATCCAGGCAGCGGTCGCTCTCCGTAGTAATACGGCAGTTGTCGCGATCAATCGTTACTACTTTTTCGTCGAGAAGCAGGGTAATGCCCTGTTCGGCGTACCATGCTTGGTCACGGAAAGTAAGCGCATCGGTGGCGAGCTCACCCGCCAATAAGGGGGAAAGCAGTATTCGGTTATAGGCAGGTACAGGCTCTTCACCAATAACGGTGATACACGTTGGGCGCCGTGGATGGCGCACCAGCGCTTCAATTAGGCGATGGCTGGCCATGCCATTGCCAATGATAATTAGGTGGTCGATAGATGCGCACCGGGAAGCGGTTTCCATAGGTGGCTCCTTGCATTCAGCATGTGTGTCGAGCAATAAAAAAACGCCCCTGACACTGCCCTTCGTTAAGAAAGGTGTGTCAGGGGCGTCGTTGCCCGTTAGCGTCGTTAAGTCACGTCGATGAGCACGCTGTGCAACCGCCGTTGGCTGCCGAGTTGTCTCATATGCTTAATACGCAGCAAAAAATTAGCCAGCTACTCCCTTGATATGAATTAATTCTTTCTAATCAGTTGCTTGGTTTTTTGATGTGCCCACAAGCTCTCGCCTGAGTAAATAAGTAAGCGCACACTATTGGTGCGTTTGGCGAGTGCTGCGCACGGTCATAGAACGCTAGTGGGCAAACAGCGGGGGTTGAATGTGCTATCAAATGATTTGGTTATTTTTATAAGATTTTGTTTTTGAATGTTATTTTGTTTTTTGTAGGGAGTTGGGCTTATTGATTGCAGTAATGTTGATAACAAGTAATAACGGCTCATTGCAGTGTATTAGCCAAATAAAACACAATGACAAATAGCAACGAACAACACTAACTGCAGCAAACCACTGATGAGTATGGCACCAAAGTGGGTGCCCCTGTGACAACGGCGTCCAGGCAGGCTTCTTTTGAGAAGCTCGCTTGGGCGCTTTTTGCTTTTTAACGCCGGAGGAAAACGCAATGCCAAAGCCTAATCGGCTCGCTGAAGGCGATATCCGCACCACGTGTCCCTACTGCGGCGTTGGCTGCGGAGTGAAAGCAACGATAGACAGTGGCAACGTCATCGCTGTGGAAGGAGATCGTGAACATCCTGCTAACTACGGGCGCTTGTGTGTTAAAGGCACGGCGCTGCATGAAACACTGGGCGCGAATGACCGCTTGCAACACCCTAGGGTGGATGGAAAAGACGTTTCCTGGGAGCAGGCGTTAGCCGAAACGGCACGGCGTTTACAGGCGCAGCGTAACGCGCATGGCAATCATACGGTTGCCGCGTATCTTTCGGGACAGCTGTTAACGGAAGATTACTATGTGGCAAATAAGCTGTTTAAGGGCTTTTTAGGCACGCCGCATCTGGATACCAATTCGCGGCTGTGTATGGCGTCAGCGGTGGCGGGCTACAAGCGCGCTTTTGGCGCCGACGCGGTGCCCTGTAGCTATGAAGATTTGGAAGAAGCGGAATTGGTAGTGTTGGTCGGCTCTAATCTGGCCTGGAATCATCCGGTGCTTTATCAGCGCCTGAAAGTTGCCAAAGAGCGCAACCCATTGATGCGTGTGGTGGTCATCGACCCTAGGGTGACCGATAGCTGTGAAATTGCCGATCTTTATCTTGGTATTCGACCGGGCAGCGATGCTTATCTGTTCAACGGGCTGCTGGCGTGGATGTCAGCACACCATCGACTGGACAGCCTCTACCTTAAACGGCATACCGAAGGGTTTAGCGAGGCATTAAACGCTGCTCAGCAGAGTGCCAGCAGCGTGAATGATATCGCAATAGCCTGTGACGTCGATCCGGAGCGCTTAGAAACCTTTTACTACTGGTTTGCCAGCCAGCTGCATGTTGTCACGCTCTATTCTCAAGGGGTTAATCAATCCACCAGCGGCACCGATAAGTGCAATGCCATCATTAATTGCCACTTGGCAGGCGGTAAACTTGGCCTGCCGGGGGCTGGGCCATTTTCAATCACTGGCCAGCCTAATGCTATGGGCGGGAGAGAAGTGGGTGGGCTTGCCAATCAACTGGCGGCGCATATGGACTACCATACCCCCGGTGCGCTTGATCTGGTCAGCCGCTTTTGGGCCACTGAACATTTAATTCCTACGCTGCCAGATGCCCCCGGCCATAAAGCGATTGAACTGTTTGATGCCATTGACCGTGGTGAGATTACGGCGCTGTGGGTAATGGCAACCAACCCCGCCGTTAGCCTGCCGGATGGCGCAAAGGTACGCCGCGCGTTGGCAGCGTGTCCGCTGGTAATTGTATCGGAATGCGTTGCTAACACTGATCTGCTGCCCTATGCCGATATTGTGCTACCCGCGTCAGGTTGGTCGGAAAAGGATGGGACGGTCACCAATTCTGAACGACGAATCTCCCGCCAGCGCGGCATGCTGACACCGCCTGGTGAAGCTCAACACGACTGGTGGATTATCTGCGAAGTTGCTAAACGCTTGGGGTTTGCTGAAGCGTTTAGCTACTCCCATCCATGGGAAATTTTCGACGAGCACGCACGGCTCTCCGGTTTTGAAAACTGTGGCACGAGCAAGCGGTTGTTTGATATTTCGGGACTGGCAGGCAAAGGGCAGGCCGCTTATGATGCGCTCTCGCCGATTCAGTGGCCGGTTAATCAATCTGCGCCTCGGGGCACGTCAAGGTTGTTTGAAGAGGGTGTGTTTGCCACGGCCAATGGCCGAGCCAAACTATTGCCGATTACGCCACGGTTGCCAGAACAGGCGCTCAGTTCGACCTATCCGCTGCGACTGAATACTGGGCGAGTGCGCGATCAATGGCACACCATGACCCGCACCGCCAGAGCACCGCGGCTGATGAATCATCGGGCAGAGCCGTTTATTGAACTGCACCCTGTGGATGCGGCCAACGCGGGCGTAGCTGACCAAGGGCTTGCGATGCTGACGGCAGTTGAAGGTGAGTACCGTGGGCGAGTACGTATTTCAAACGCCCAACGGCAAGGGGAAGTGTTTGTGCCCATGCACTGGACCGACTGCTTCACCAAGCAGGGCCGAAGCGGCGCACTGATCACTGGCTATACCGACCCTGTGTCTGGCCAGCCAGAAACCAAGCAAGGGGCGGTAGCATTAACGAATTTGTCCATTGATTGGCAAGCAACGCTACTGGTGGCCAACGACCAAACCAGTACGGATACCCCCAGTTGGTGTGAAAACACTTATTGGTCGCGTATTCCTATGGGTAACTGCGAGCGCTGGCAGCTCGCTGATAGGGCACCGGTCAGCGATTGGTTGGCAACGGTGGAGGCTTGGCTCGATGTACCCGCGTCGCTGTGGTGCGAAGATAGTGGTAGCGGCAGACTGCGCGCAGCAGGAATAGTGAATGGCCAGTTACGCTGGTGGCTAATGGTAGGGCCACCGCAAGAATTACCGGGGTTTGCTTGGCTTGAGGCGCGCTTTAACGACGCGACGCTAGACCTTCACCATCGCCAACGGCTACTGGCAGGTTGCGATGATGGTGCGGTAGATGCGGGCCCCGTTGTGTGTAGCTGTCATCAAGTAGGACAAACCACTATCATTAAGGCAATTCGTGGGGGCGATATCAGTGTTGAAGCCCTCGGCGCCCGACTGGCTTGCGGCACTCAGTGCGGCAGCTGTATTCCAGAATTAAAATCATTACTTGAAGAGGAGCGTCCAAATGCGTGCGCTAAGCAAACAACTCACCCAGAAATGGCTTGAGGTCTTTATGCGCCTCAGCCAGCGGGTGTTAGCGCCCTTTGGCCGCGAATCAGCCACGCGCTTAAGCCTTCCGCTTAGCGGCGAATGCCGTTCTGGGACAGTGTATTTAGTCGGTGCAGGCAGTGGAGATATGGAACTGCTCACCTTGAAAGCAGCGCGTCTGTTAATGCAGGCCGATGCGGTAGTCTATGACCGCTTAGTGGGTGACGATGTGCTGGGGCTGATACCGTCAGGCACCGAACGCTATTACGTGGGAAAAGCAAGCGGGCATCATAGCGTGCCTCAAGATGAGATAGGCGCGCTGATCGTCTCGCTTGCCCAGGCGGGTAAGTCGGTTGTGCGTTTGAAAGGTGGCGACCCAGGCGTATTTGGGCGTATGGGTGAAGAACTGGGGGCGCTAGCGAATGCCTCAATATCTGCTGAAATAGTGCCAGGCATTACCGCTGCCTCGGCGGCCGCTTCGGGGATGGGGATTCCACTAACAGATCGTGGCCATGCCCAACAGTTGCGCTTTATTACGGCGCAACTGTGCCGGGAGGGTGGCACGCCGGACTGGGCAACCCTTGCCCGTCAGGATGAAACCCTAGTGTTCTATATGGGGCTTTCCAAAGTAGACGCCATCTGCCACGGCCTACGCCAAGCGGGTCTGCCCGATACGTGGCCCATTATGTTGGTGGCCAATGCTAGCCAGCCCGAACAGCAATCGTTGGTGGGCACGTTGGCGGATATGCCCGCGCGACTCGCTGCTCAACCGTTACCCTCACCGTGCTTGATTATGGTGGGCAGCGTGGTGAGCATGGTGGCGGAAAGCCCTGCCGCGAGCACGTTAGCCACTTATGGTGATCAAACGTCATCGTAAGGCATTGGGAACTTGATCAATCTCATTTGGTCATAGAAGCGGCGAAACCAATAGGAATGGCGGCAACAGTAGGGGCAGGACAAACTACTGCGCTGCCAGACAAGCGTTTGTTCATGTCTGTTTTTTCAAAGACTGTTTTTTTCAAAGACTGAGGAGTACACCGTGAAAAAAGGCAAGATACGCGATAACGCACTGAAAGCGCAGCTGCGAACGCCTATGTTCAAAATGCAGCAGCAAACACCGAAAAAAGGTAAGGGTAGTTACTCCCGTAAAGGTAAGAGTGACGGGCGAGGATATCGCCAAGCCGCTTGAGCAGGCGTTTTGGCGATGCCTTCCCCAGGCATCTAATTGCTCGGCCTTTTTACCGAGCAACTCTCATCAGCTTGGCCGACCTATTGGGTCGGCTTTTTTAGTAGGTATTGATGAGGGGGAGGTTGATGACGTTTCCATTCGATAGCCTGACTGGTAAACGCTGCGCAGCCGAAGCCCATGGCGGCCATCCAATTCCAGCTTGCGGCGTAGTCGACTGACATGAGTATCCACCGTGCGCGTAGAGACACTACCTTTAATCCCCCACACTAGTTCCAAAAGATGGGCGCGTGTTAGCAGCTCGCCGACTTTAGAAAAAAATAGGGTTGCTAGTCTGTATTCCCGCTCAGTCAGCGCCACATAGCTCCCCGCGATACTGATGCTATGTTCTTCCTTATTAATAGAAAATATATCTGGGCAAGTAATCGCTGGTCTTGGAGTCTCGTAACCTGCGCGACGGCCAAGTGCGATAACGCGGGCAATTAATTCTCTTGGACGTAACGGCTTGGCTAAGAAGTCATCGGCGCCTTGTTCAAGTGCTTGTACGACGTCATCTTCGTTTTGGCTTGCAGTGATAAAAAGGATAGGGCCTCGCCAGCCATCATTTTGACGGAGATGGCCTACGACATCCATTCCGCAGCCATCAGGCAGATGCCAATCAACAATAAGAAAATCGAAACGTTTCTCTTGGGTAGCTCGGCGCAATTCGCTTGCGCGACTAAACAGCGACACTTGATGTTCGACAGAAGTAAGGCACTGTTCAATAAAAGCTTGCTGATCAAGGTCGTCCTCAAGCACACCGATATGCATAGCGCGTTACCTACCATTTCATCGTGTGATAAATCTCACACCGTTAAATGTAATTATTCATACCTTAAGTCTAGTTTAGGGGATGGTGATGACACAAAGGTTTACAGTTAACGCTTAAGTGGCAGAGCTATACTATTTCCACAGTTGAGGAGGGTGGAGATGATCAGCCAGTTGAATAAAAAACGACGTTGGGGTTTGGCTTATGTTTGCTTGAGTTTAGCATCAACAGCCCATGCGCTTGACGTACCTACAGGCCCTGTGGTGCTGGAAGTTGGCGGTAACATTGCGATGACCAATGTTGGTGATGAAGCGCATTTTGATAAATCGATGCTCGAGGCACTGGATCAACACACAACATTGACGAGCACTCCATGGCACAGCGGTGTAGTGAGTTTTGAAGGTCCGCTAGGGCGTGCCATCCTTGAAGCCGTTGACGCTAATGGTGAACAGCTGAGAGTTGTTGCGTTGAATGACTATGCGTCAACAATACCGATTAGCGATTTTTACGACTATAACGTTATTTTTGCCATGAGTGCAGATGGTAAGGCGCTGCGTGTACGAGATCATGGTCCACTGTTTGTCATCTATCCATTTGATGAAACCCCCTCGTTACTGAGTGAGGAGATCCTAACTCGCTCTGTATGGCAGGTGAAAAGAGTCGTTGTGGAATGAAAATGGTAGAGTAAACGAGAATATTACGAGACCAGGATTGCCGGATAGCTCTTATGCTGAAGTTTTTTAAACACTATTTTTCACGCCGTGTTAGGGTCGCTACGTTTTCAGCGATCCTTTTTTTTCTTTCAGCAATTATTACTGGCGGGGTTATTTTTCAGCGTCAGCATGCCATTGAGAATAGATTGCTAGAAAATTTAGTGTGGGCAGGCTATCAGTTTGATAGGGAGGTTCGAGAGTTTCATTTGGCGCTAGTTGATAGACAGGTTGGCAATATTTCTGTTGAAGACTTACTGCTTCGATTTGAAATTTTGTATAGTCGTAAAATGTTATTTCAACAAGGTGAAATTAGTGTCGCAGTTTCAAAAATAGAGGGGGTTGGTAGTTTAGTCGAGAAAACCAGCTTTATTATTAATGAGATGGACAATCTGATAGCGCCGGAGCGGGATTCTCCTGAAAGTATTAGTGCTACCGTTATTGTAGAATTGCTTGCTAACACTTTGATATTGCAGGGCTTAACAAACAGTATTTTGTTGGAAACGAATGCCAGCGTGGCAGGGGTGCGAACCCTTGAGCGTGAAAAAATGATGCAACTTTATGGCCTCGCGTTGGTGCTGCTATTGTTACTCATGTTCTCGGGAGGGATGCTGGTACGTGCATTGATTAGGGAGGGGAGAACTAGTTTGCGAAAAGCTCAGGCTTTAGAGGTTAAAAGTCGTGAACTTAAAGAGACAGCGAAGCAAGCTGAAATAGCCAGTCAAGCAAAATCAGAATTTATGGCAGTAATGAGCCATGAAATACGTACGCCATTAAATGGTGTGGTAGGTATGACGGACTTATTAAGCGATGAGGTTGAGGGAGAGAAAGCAGAGACATATTTATCAGCATTGAAACGTAGTGCAGAAAGTTTACGCGCTGTTATTAATGATATTCTTGATTATACCAAGATTGAAAGTGGCTATTTAGATCTCGATGCTCGTGCATTTGATGTGAAAGCGTGTATTGAAGAGCTGTGTGTAGGTTATCAGCTGCAGGATAATCATAAGAGCGTGACCTTCAGCTATTCAATTGATCCTGCGTTACCTCAGCTTGTGGTTGGGGACGTCGCTAGGTTACGCCAAGTAATGATGAATTTGATCAATAATGCACTCAAGTTTACTGAAGAAGGGTTTGTTAAATGCCATGTTGCCCCTAGGGGGGAAGACCGTTTATTTGTCGAGATACATGATACTGGCTGTGGGATTGCTGCTGCCGATCATGAACGATTATTTTCTGCCTTTTCTCAGGTGGACACATCTATCGCTCGACGGCATGAGGGCACTGGTTTAGGGCTGGCGATTTGCAAGCGATTAGTGGAAGCGATGCAAGGTGAGATTGGTGTGATCAGCGAAGTAGGTCTGGGGAGTCGATTCTGGTTTGTGGTTACTATGCCCAGGGCCGAGAACGTGGAGTTCTATCAGCCTAGCGAGCCTCGATTGGCATTAGTCGAAGATCATCATATTCTTATTGTCGAAGATAATCCGATTAATCAAATGGTTGCCAATGTCATGCTTGAGCAGCTAGGGCAGCGGAGTACAGTAGTGGAAAATGGTTACGCAGCCCTAGAATATTTAAAAGCACATGCCGCACAGTTAGATTTAGTCTTGATGGATATGCAAATGCCCATCTTAGATGGTGTCGAAACCACAAATCGTTGGCGTGAGTTTGAAACTGAACAGAATTTGCCGCGACTGCCAATCATTGCCATGACAGCCAATGTAATGGCTGAGCACCGTGACCGCTGCATTGAAAGCGGCATGGATAGTATGATTACCAAACCCTTTACACGATCAGAGCTGTATCAGGCGATCAGCCGTTACATCATCACAGAGGCAGCGTCTCCAGCGTTAATGTTAAGCGATCAAGAAGATGAAAGCGGTTTGAAGGAGAGGGATATTTTAGATCAGTGTATTTGTAATGAACTTAAGGAAGCTTTTGAACCAGCTCCATTAAATACGTTACTAACAGTCTTTTTTACTCGTTTTGAGGAGCGGCTGGAAAAGCTTACTAGGCACTATCAGTACGGGCAAAGAGAGGCACTACGTGAAGAAGCCCACTCCTTAAAGGGGGCCTCTGCTTCGTTGGGCTGCCTTGCCATAGGGGAAAAGGCGGGGCAATTAGAAGAAATAGCTCTGAATGCAGAGTCTTTGGAACTGACTAGATGTATAGATGAATTGGTCTCGTTACGCGAAAAATCTCAGCAAGCTTTAATCGCAGCTGGCTTGTTAACTCTTTCCTGCTAGCCTTTTCTAATGAACTCTTTCTTCCGGTTCCTTCCGCAGTGTCGGTTGTTCGAGGGCCTCTTTCATCCAGCGGTTAAATGCCTGTGCAGTTAAAGGGCGGGAAATATAATAACCTTGGCCAGCAGGGCAACCCGCCTCCACTAGCAGTGTTTGCTGAGCTGCATTCTCAATCCCTTCAGCGACCACTGTCATGCCAAGTTGTTTTCCAAGGTCGACAACCGACAGTGTGATTGCCAGCGCGCGGCTGTCTTGATCAATATGTGATACAAAGCTTCGATCGATTTTTAATTCGTTAAATGGGAGCCGATGAAGTTGAATAAGTGATGAGTAACCGGTTCCAAAATCATCCAAGGCGAGCTTGCATCCGCGTTGGCGCAATGCCTCCAAAATATGGCGTGCATAGCCCAGGCACTCAACGCCGACAGACTCAGTAAGCTCCAGCGTGAGATAAGGAAGTGCACTTTTTCGATGTTGAGTGAGCTTGTCAAATTTCTCCAGCATGTGCTCTGATTGAAGGAAAGCGGCAGGTACATTGATTGCTACCTGCAGGTTCCAGCCTAATGCTTGCCACTTTTCCTGCTGTTCAAAAGCGAGTTCGAGAATGCACCAAGTCAGCGGTCCCATTAGCCCACTTTTTTCTGCTAATGGAATAAAAGTATCTGGATAGAGCATGCCTCGCTTTGGATCCTCCCAGCGGACTAGTGCTTCTACTCCAGTAACCTGGCCGTTCTGTAAGTCTTTCTTCGGTTGAAATGCTAAGCAGAGTTGTTTCGCGCTGATAGCAGTCGCTAACTCGTCGCAAGTTGGTGCTTTAGGTGTCGCCTTTAACTGTTCAAGAAACGGAGTGAGATGAGTAAGAAGCTGGGATTTTGGAAGAAAGCCCAGCATTCTGAGGCTTCTGGCCTTACCAGTGGCAATGGCATGATCTGCGGTTTCTTCTGAGCAACTGCTGAGCAAAAGAATGGCGGCGTTCAAACGTAAATCGTAGAGGTAATCAAGAATATCAAGCCCGGTAAATTCGCCCAGACCAAAATCAAGTACGATCAACTCGGCCTCTAATAATGCTGGCTGTCGAGCCAGTTCCCCTAAACTGCCAGCTGTCACCACGTTGTATCCATGCTTGCAGAGCAGCATTTTACCCAGCAATTGCACATCACTATCGTCATCAATGACTAACGCGCTAGATGGCATATATCTTCCTTTGATTACTCGCGCCACAGGCGGCTTTTTTAACAGGGGCTTGGCGCGATGGCAGTGAGTGTGAACGTTGTACGGCAAAAACTAGCGCCCTTAGTTTTAGGGGAAACTAAGGGCACATTTTAATTGGGGGTAATCTAAAACGTTAGAAGGACTCCCACTCGGGTTGGCTTGTTGAACGTATTGGCCGTTGTGGCGCGTCTACTTGGGCAGGCTGATAATGACTACTTTGATTAAAGGGCATTTGGTAATGCGTTGTGTGCACGACAGAGGAGTCACTGAGCTTAAATGAGCCTACCAGCGCACTGAGTTTATCCGCTTGTTCACGCAGCTCCGCGGCAGCCGCACTAGACTCCTCGACCATGGAGGAATTGTGCTGCGTCATGCTATCCAATTCGCTCACTGCATCATTGACTTGACCAATACCAACACTTTGCTCTTTAGCGCCAGCGCTAATGTCGGCGATAACATCGGCAACCCGCTCAATACTGGTAACCATTTCTTTGATGGTCGCTCCCGTTTGCTTAACTTGCGTAACACCAGACTGTGTTCGCTGAACAGATGTGCTCACCAACTCTGCAATACTTTTTGAAGCATCGCTAGCACGGCTGGCGAGTGTGCGCACTTCTTGTGCAACGACCGCAAATCCGCGGCCGTGTTCGCCAGCACGCGCGGCTTCAACGGAGGCATTTAACGCTAATATATTGGTTTGGAATGCGATACCTTCAATCATGGTAACGATGTCGCTAATTTGGCTGGAAGAGTCACTGATAGCATCCATCGTACGTTCTACTTTATGCATAGAGTTAAGGCTTTGTTGCGCTGTGTCTCGTGTCGAAAGGGCTATCTGGTTAGCCTGCTGGGCAGATTCAGATGCATTGGTCACGACTGCCGCAATCTGCTCCATCGATGCAGATGTCTGCTGCAAGTTGGCAGCTGCTTGTTCCGTGCGCGACGCGAGTTCCTGGCTACTTTTAGCGATTTCAGTAGAGGCATGTTGCACACTGCTAGTACTTTGATTAACTGACTGTAAAGTGTCATCAATGCGTTTTATAAAGGCATTGAACTGATGAGCCAAATCACCAATCTCGTCACGACGACGGCTTTCAATACGTGCGGTAAGATCGCCATCTCCGTCAGTAATTTCTTTAATTCTGTGTGTGATGTGTTTAATTGCCCGAGACATCATTATTGGGCCAAATAATGCTAGCAATACGGCAAATACGAACACAACGATAGAAAAAATAACCGTACTTGTTTGCTGGAGTTTAATTCTCTGAGTGACTGCTAACTCCGCAGTAATAATAGCGGCTTCAATACTTTGATCAGACCAGTCATATATTTCTCTTAGTCGTTCAAAATGCTGTAAAGATGTGCCAGAGAGCGTGCTTAATGCTCTAGAGGTTTCACCCGAACGATGCAAGTCAAAAACGCGCTGACTCTCCTGGCGCCAATTTGAATATAAATTTTCAAAATTATTAAAATGGTTAATCAATTCAGGATAGTTTTGCATGCTTTGGGCATACCTTTGCATACGGTCATACGCTTGCTGAGCATTCTCCTCATAGCTTGCAATAAGCACTTCTGCTTGATCAGAATTAGGATCTGTCAATATATACTCAATTGCTGAAACTCTGGCCTGATATAGGTCACGATCACCATTCAGCGTTGCTGATAGCGCAGGAATATAATTGTCTGTAAACGTATTTAAACGGTTTTTGACCATATTAACCAGTAAAGCGTCTGCAATGACAACAGCGAGAAGCGCTAATGCAACACTGATAAAAGCAAGGGTGTATTTAAAGCTAATTCGATGGATATGACTCATGCTGGCCACTCCTAGGCTAGGAAATTATGAGTGGACAATAGCTGTAAAGGCCTCATTCAGTCGATAAGCGATGTGATCGTGTAACCTTTTTTAACATTTCAAATTAGTTCTATAGCTAACTTTTTTAAACTCTAAAATAGAGAATGTTATTCTTCTTATTGCTACTGATAGCCTTCTGCTTGCAAATGAAATAACGAAGCATACCTTCCGTTGACTGCTAGCAGTTCTTCATGAGTGCCGCGCTCAATAATATTCCCTTGGTCAATCACAATGATCTGGTCTGCGCTGCGCACTGTCGAAAAACGGTGGGAGATTAAAATCGTCATTTTATCTTGGCTATGTTCGCGGAAGCGGGCGAACACTTCGGCTTCCGCTGCGGCATCCATCGCTGCGGTAGGCTCATCCAATACTAAAATATCGGCATTGTGACGCATATAAGCGCGTGAAAGCGCTACTTTCTGCCACTGACCGCCCGATAGCTCCTGGCCATTTTTAAACCAACGCCCTAGCTGGGTTTGGTAGCCATGTGGCATGCGGTCGATAAAGCTATCCGCCATGCCATCGTGAGCGGCTTGCTGCCAGCGTTCTTGATCATCAAAGGCTTGAGTGTCGCCAACCCCAAGGTTTTCGCCAACAGAGAGTTGGTAACGCACAAAATCCTGGAAAATAACCCCAACCCGCATCCGTAATGCCTGGGTATCCCAGTGCTTGAGATCACTACCGTCCAGCAAAATGCGTCCTTTGGTCGGGTGGTAGAGCCGCGTTAATAGCTTAATCAACGTGGTTTTGCCCGAGCCGTTTTCCCCGACTAATGCAATACTTTTGCCCGGCGCTAAATGTAGCGAAATATTGTGCAGTACGTCGCTGCCACCGGGGTAGGCAAAGCTGACGTGTTCGAAGCGTAACCCATCACCTGGCGCTATACCTTTGGTGAGGTGGCCTTCTTCACCTTCGGTGGGTTGCTCGAGGTATTCGTAAAGATTGGAAAGATAGAGGTTGTCTTCGTACATACCGCTAATAGCAGTCAAACTTGCTGAAAGGGCGCTTTGGCCTTGTTTAAATACCATCAAATACATGGTCATTTGGCCAAGGGTAAGCGCGCCCGCGACAGTTTCAATCACTACCCAGGCGTAGGCAGCGTAAAATGTCAGCGTGCCCAGTAAGCCAAGAATAAATCCCCAGCCTTCCCGACGTAACGTTAGGCGGCGGTCTTCGGCAAATAGTTTGGTAAAGATATCCCGGTAACGCTGGAGAAACAGACCTTCTAAGCCGAAGAGCTTTACCTCTTTAATACTGTCTTCCCGAGCAAGCACTGTTTCTAAATAGATCTGCATACGGGTTTGCGGTGAGCGCCAGCGAAATAGCCGAAAGGCATCGCCGGAAAACTTCGCTTCTGAGAGAAACACGGGCAATGCCCCCACCACTAAAATGAGTAACGCCCAGGGGGAGAATTGCACCAGTAGAAACCCAAAGCTAGCCAGTGAAATAGCATTTTGTAGCAAGCCAAAGGTTTTATTCACCAGCGCGAGCGGGCGCGTAGACGCTTCCCGCCGTGCCCGAGTGAGCTGGTCGTACAATTCTGAATCTTCAAACTGGCTGAGTGACAGCGTGCCCGCTTTCTCTAGAATCATCACATTAACTTTCTGGCCCAGCAGCGCACGCAGTAGCGATTGCTGGGCCGAAAGGCCGCGTTGTGCTAGGGCAATAAACGCAATAATCAGCCCTTCCAAGGCGACTAAGCCTAATACAGGCGTTAGTGTTTCCCAGAGGTTGGGCGAACTCGCCGCCTGATAGCTGTCCATCGCCGCCACGACGCCATCTACAATCAGTTGGCCGACCCAGGCAGCCACGGCAGGTAGAACCCCTGCCACCAAGGTGCATAACGCTAAGCCCAGCATCATCCAGCGCGAGGTTTCCCACACTAGTGCAAGTGCACGTCGGCTATAGCGGAACACACTAAAGAAACCGCTCAGCGGTGAAGGAGAGGCAGTGTCGGACGGTAATGGCGGCATAGTGAGACAGGCAAGTACCTAGCAAGAAAGAGTGCCATGATGCGACGCTTTGGCGTTGATAGCCAGCCTACTGCTGTGCAGTGCGTAAACTGCCCAGCAGTAGGTGGAGATCAAACCATATTGCAAAGCGGATATTGAAAGGTCGTGGTGAACGTTGGGTGAACTAAAGTTTAAAGAGGCAGTACCGAGCCATCGGTGCGCGGCTCGGTACCGCCTTGGAGCACACCGCTGTCAGGGTCGCGTAGAATGATTTGACCCCGGCCAAAAGTAATGGAGTCGGCGACTTTTACGATGTGATGCCCGCGGCGGGCTAGGGCAAGTGCTAAGTGGTTGGGGAAGTCGGCTTCAACTTCAATTGTTTTGCCGTTGGTCCACTTCCAGCGTGGCATATCCAGTGCTGCCTGTGGGTTTAAGTGATCCTCTAGCATCGCTGTTACTACCTGCACATGACCTTGGGGCTGCATGTAGCCACCCATCACGCCGAAGGGCCCAACGGCTTGGTTATCTTTGGTGATAAAGCCGGGGATAATAGTGTGGTAAGTGCGTTTGCCGGGGGCTAACGCGTTGGGATGTTGTGGATCAAGGGAGAATGACCAACCCCGGTTTTGCAGGCTGATACCGGTGCCAGGCACGACCATTCCAGAGCCAAAGCCTTCAAAATTGCTTTGAATAAATGACACCATATTACCGTCATCATCTGCTGTTGCTAGATAGACGGTGCCGCCTTTTAGCGGGTTGCCATGGACCGGGTTAATGGCGTCTTGGCCAATAAGACCTGCGCGTTGCGAGAGGTAATCACTCGATAGCATTTGCTCAACGCTGGGTTGCATTGCGCAGCGTTCAGTAATGTAGCGTAAGCCATCTACATAACCCAGTTTTGTTGCTTCGATACGGCGGTGAAGGGTTTCCACCGGATCTGTCGATTGGTCATCTAGTGACTCAAGAATCCCCAGCGCTTGAAGCACAATTAACCCACTGCCGTTGGGGGGGATTTCCCAAATATCATGGCCCCGATACCGGACACTGATGGGGTTGACCCATTCTGGCTTGAACGCTTGTAAATCTTCTTTGCGTAAGAAGCCGCCATGCTGACGTGAAAAGGCATCCATCGCATCTGCTAGGCTTCCTTGATAAAACGCATCTGCGTGGCTGTTGGCAATTTCACGCAGCGTTTTTGCCATATCTGGAGAACGCCAAACATCACCCGCTTTGGGAGCCTGGCCATTGGAAGTAAAGTGCGTAAACCAGGGGATAAACTCTGTTGCTTTGTATTGACCATAGCGCTCTACGGCGCTTTCCCATAGTTGACTCGCTACTGGAGATACAGCGAAACCTTCTTCGGCTAATTCTATTGCTGGTGCTAACAACTGCTCAAACGGCAGTTTACCAAAACGCTCTGAAAGCGCAGCCCAAGCGCCAGGCGCACCCGGCACGGTGACCGGTACTAACCCATGGGCAGGCATTTCCTCATGGCCCAGGGCCTTAACGGCATCACATGAAATACTCTTTGGAGCAGGGCCGCTAGCATTGAGGCCATGTAGCTCACCTTTTACCCATACCAGAGCAAAGGCATCGCTACCAATGCCGTTCGAGGTAGGCTCAACAACGGTTAAAGTAGCTGCTGTCGCAATGGCGGCATCAATGGCATTGCCGCCTTTGCGTAAAATATCAATACCTACCTGCGCAGCAAGAGATTGAGATGTCGCGACCATCCCGCGTTTGCCAAAGGTAACCATGCGACGTGAAGCGGAAGGGTAATAGTGTGGATCAGTGTGCATGCCAGTCCTCGCATTTTTTGTTAGCTAATAAAAAGAGCGCCGTAAATTACTGCACTGATAACCACAAAGGCGGGGTGCATGTTGAAGCGCAACAAGGCGATAGCAGCCGCTATGCCGATAATCAGCGTATGGATAGCCCCGCTGGTGTTAAGGCTTTCGAGTAGAAAGCCTAAGGTTAACCACGCCATCATGATGGCGATTACCGGGCGTACCCACTGGCTCATACGCTTGACACGGGGAGAGTCACGATGACGATAAAGTAGCCCCAGTGCCCCCAGCATCAGCAGTAAAGAAGGAATAACCGTCGCGGAAACAGCTACAAATGCGCCGCCAATGCCGGCGATGTCATAGCCAATGTAGCCCGCCATTTTAGTCGCGATAGGGCTGGGGAGGGCGTTGCCCAAGGCGAGGGTCTCGGCAAACTCCTGAGAGGTCATCCAGCCATAACGGCTAACCACTTCGGCCTCGATGAGAGGAATAATGGCGGGACCGCCGCCATAGCCAATAATGTTAGGAATGAAAAACGCTAAGAAAAGCTCCCAGTAGATCATGCCGAGCCCTCCACGCGTTTTTTACCCGTTGGGCGCAGCATGGCTGTTAGCAAGATGGCACCAATGACCCAGCCAGGGTGGACACCCAGCCAATAAATTAATCCACCTGCAATGACTGCCATGAGCGCGCTTGCTAGCCAACCAAGAGCAGCTTGAGATTTGTCGAAAAAATCCCAAGTTAATTGCCCCATCATGATCATAACGACAGGAATAACTGCCTGCCCCATGCCACGTATCCAGGCAACGTCACGATAGCGACTAAAAATGCCTAACATGACAATCATCGCCGCAATCATGGGCACAATGACGGCAACAACAGCCGCAATGCAGCCACTGACGCCGCCCACCCGGTAGCCGATGTAGCCGGGCATCTTGGTCGCGATAGGACCGGGCAGCGTGTTGCCGATGGCAAGTACATCGGCAAACTCCTCATCGGTTAGCCACTTGTGCCGCGTCACAACTTCAGCACGTACTAGCGGTATCATGGCAGGCCCCCCGCCGAAGCCGAGGATGCCAACACGCAAGAAAGCCCAAAAGAGTGCCGACTGTTTCATATGCCCAGTGCCATTAGCAGCGGCATCTCAATTAAAAGCATCAATTTTGCCTCTTCATCGTTTATTTTATTTAAAATCGATTTTTCTGAATAAAATAGAATATAGGTTAGGCTATTGTGAGACGTCAACACCTAGCTCTAGAATCTCCGTTAACAGACGCGTTCGCGAAGATGCGCAAAAGGATCATGGAATGAACAAGCACATCCCACCTCCTGCTGATACTGCCTCTAGTCCTATTTATGATGCGTTGCGCAGAGATTTAGTCGGTGGCCGCTTTGCGGCTGGAGAAAAATTAGCCATTAATGCGCTGAAAGAGCATTACCAAGTAGGGCTAAGCCCGCTGCGTGAAGCATTAAATAAACTGGCGGCGTACGGCTTATTAATCCAAGAAAACCAACGTGGCTTCAGGGTTCCGAAGCTGTCGAGGGAGGAGCTGGATGACATTGCGCGCTTGCGCACTGAACTAGAAGGCATGGCGTTTGAGCGTGCCATTGCCCACGGCGATGCGGTATGGGAAGCCGATCTTTTAGCGGCGGCTCATCGTTTAAAACGTGCGGATGTATCACTCGATAAAGGGGAGGAGTGGGAACGTCTACATACTCAGTTCCATCGCACTCTGGTGGCGCCTTGTGGGTCGGTGTGGTTGCTTCGATTTATAGAGCAGCTGCACGATCAGTTTGATCGCTATCGCCGCTTGGGGCCCAAAATGCCCTCTATTCGCCAAGAGTTGGACGAGCAACACCATCAATTGGTGGAACTGGCGTTAAACAGAGATGGAAAAGCGGCTCGGGCCCTAATGGATGATCATATTCATAAGTCTTATGAAGTAGCGTTGGCACGGTACCAGGCGCACACCTGAAGCATTTGCTTGTTCTTGCAGGTACACTATTTCTTACCGGTACACGGGCAGGTCCTAGCCGTGGTAGTAGCCACTCTAATGTAAGGTAGTAGGCGTGATGCAAGAGGCGGATAATCAGATAGCAGAGCAGACGTTAGCGTGGGTGCGCACTTTTATTGTGGAACACAATATATGCCCGTTTGCTAAGCGCGAGCTTGACGGCGGTAACGTTCGGGTCGAGGTGGTGCGCTCGAAAAAAATCGACGTGGCATTGGAGGAACTAATAGCCGAAGTAGAATGGTTGAACGAGCATCCGGAAACGGAAACCACGTTGCTGATATTTCCTACGCTGTTTAAAAGCTTTGATCATTACCTGGATTATGTCGAACTGGCCGAAAGTCTGTTGGCAGAGTTGGGGTATGAAGGTGTTTATCAGCTAGCAACCTTCCATCCTGATTACTGTTTTGCCGATGCTGAGCCTGAAGACGCAGCGAATTACACTAACCGCTCGCCCTACGCGATGGTTCATCTATTGCGCGAGGCCAGCGTCGAAAAAGCGATTGCTTTTTACGGTGATACGGAACAAATCCCAGAGCGAAATATAGCCCACTTAACCGAGTTAGGCAGCGACGCCGCTGAAGAGCTTCTACAACGCTGCCTTAAGTAACCCGGTGACCTATGACGCCCTACCAATAAAGCGTGCCATTTTATCAAGTGGCCACTAAAGCGCTTTATACATTACGTAGCTATCGACTAACCCCTGGGATGCGTGCCGGTAGGCGTTAGGAATCGTGCCGACAATTGCGAACCCCAGCCGTTGCCACAGGGCGACGGCCACTTGGTTTGTGGCCACCACGGCATTAAATTGCATCGCTTCAAAGCCATGCTGACGCGCTACATGCTGCGAGTGTTCGCACATCTGGCGGGCGACACCTTTCCCCCTAGCAGCAGGCGTTACCATATAGCCGCAGTTACAAATGTGTTGGCCAGGGCCTGCTGCATTGGCTTTTAGATAGTAAGTGCCCAGTAACTCGCCTTGGCTATCTTTTACCGCAAATGACGCTTTGGGCTGCTGACACCACAATGCATAAGCTGCTGCAAAGGTAATATCAGGATCGATAGCGTACGTTTCTTGAGCGCTAACGATGGACTGAAAAGTAGGCCAGAAGACCGTGAAGTCCTCTTGCGTCATGGGTGTAAAGCTAAGTGTGGTCATGGTTTTAGCGTTTAGTTAATGGGTTATCGAGCGACATCTGCCACAATTTCATAGCTACGCAAGCGGTCGGCATGATCATAAAAGTCGCTATTGATCATTAACTCGTCAGCGCCAGTACGCGCCTGAAAGGCCTCTAGCTCAGCTTTGACCGTATCGGGCCCACCAATGATGGCGGCACCTAGGAACTGGCTTACTTGGGAGCGCTCCATCGGGGTCCAGTCCATCTGTTCAACTGGGGGCAGCGACTGGGTCGGCTTGCCTCGAATAAGGCTAAGAAATTTCTGTTGAGAGGTCGTTGCCAAGTAATGGGCCATGGCATCGCTTTCTGCGGCGATAACGGGTAGCCCTACCATGGCATGGGGTTTGTCTAAGTGCTCCGACGGCCGGAAGTTATCACGATAAAGCCGCAATGCTTCAAATAAGTAACCCGGTGCAAACTGGGCCGCAAATGCAAAGGGTAGCCCGAGTTTTGCGGCTAATTGCGCACTATAGCCGCTAGAGCCGAGTAGCCAGATAGGTACGTGGGTGCCTTGTCCAGGGACGGCTTTCACACGCTGCTGTGGATCCGCATCCGCTAAGTAGCTTTGTAACTCATTTAGCAGCTGTGGAAAGTCATCGACGCCCGCCTGAGCATTGCGGCGCATCGCCTGCATGGTGGCGCCATCTGAGCCGGGCGCACGGCCCAGTCCTAAATCAATCCGACCTGGGTAAAGTGTTTCTAAGGTGCCGAACTGCTCGGCAATCACCAGGGGCGGATGGTTAGGTAGCATGATGCCACCGCTGCCCACGCGTATAGTGGAGGTTTGCCCAGCAACATGACCAATTAATACGGCAGTTGCTGCGCTGGCGATGCCTGCAATGTTGTGATGTTCAGCCAGCCAATAACGCGTATAGCCGAGCTGTTCTGTCCGTTGCGCTAGGGACACGCTGTTGCGAAATGTTTCTTCAGCGCTACCACCTTGACGAATCGGTGCTAGATCGAGCACGGAAAGGGCGGTATTGGCGAGTTGGCTCATGGGGCACCTGCATTAAAAAGCGTATGGGCGGCTAAATTTACGGCGTGATTTATTAGCACGCTAGGTATTCCAGTGTTATGTGGGCAGGTAAGAAGAAATGCAAGGTGCCATTGTTGTCCGTTCGCAGCGTCGATTAATCAGTGGGTGGCGTTGGCCGAATTAAAATCTCGTTCACATCGACATGTGATGGTTGAGAAAGTGCATAAATCACGGCGTTGGCAATATCGCGATCTTCAAGCGCATGCTCTGGTGGCTTATCAAAGAAAGGGGTATCCACCATGCCCGGTTCAATCAAGGTAACGCGCATGCCCGTTCCGCGTAGCTCTTCACGCAAGTTATAGCCTATACCGGTCACTGCCCATTTTGTGGCGCTATACATCGAGCCTGGAATCGTAGTTCGTCCAGCAGCTGAGCCGGTTAATAGTACATGCCCTTTGCTCCGCTTTAGCGCGGGAAGGCATGCCTGAAGCGTTAGCCCCACACCGTAAATATTGGTCAGGATCATCTCACGCCAAGCGTCGTGATCTGCACCGCTAAAACCGCCGGGAGAACCACCGCGCCCAGCATTTGCAAAGACTGCATCAATACGCCCAAATGTTTCAATCGCTTGATCGACCATTGCTTGCTGTTGCGCCATGTCGGTGACATCCAACGCACATGTCAGCACGTTTTCTGGGCCAAGCTCCTGGGATAGTGCAGTAAGTTTGTCGGTAGAGCGGGCGGCAAGTATCAGCTTATAACCTTCACGTGAGGCTGCTCGCGCGGTGGCGGCACCAATTCCGCTTGAGGCGCCTGTAATCATTAGGACACGGTGCTGCATAGCGTGTGCTCCTAGCTCATTCAGAAAGGGGAGATATAAGAATGGCTAATTGCCCACCGTGTTGCAAATGAGCTGTTTCAGCTTGTGTGCGTGTTTTCGTCTTTGCGTTTGAGCATAGATGAAAGGTCGAGTATCGACTGCGCCATATCGGCCATGCTTTTACTGTGATCCATCGAGGTTTTACGTAAAAAACGATAAGCCTCTTCTTCGGTCATCTCCTGGTGGGCCATGATAAGGCCTTTGGCGCGTTCGATGAGCTTACGTTCACGCAGGGCTTTACGGGTATTTTCCAGCTCATCGCTAAGACCTTGAAGGTGGCTCGACTGGGCATGGGCAAGCTCAATCAGTGAACGTCCTAATGGAGAGGTTAAAGCGCTAGCTGTCAGCTCTCCTAATGGTTGTGTATCGCTCAAGGCAAGAAGCTGCTCACAGGGAGCAAGAGTTGGCTGGTTAGGAGGTGTTTTAGCCTGCTCTAACGTCGAATGCACCTGAGCGATTTTTTGATGACATAGCGCCGTTAATTGGCGGTTTAGGATGTCCTCAACGGCTTTGATGCTATCAATGCGTAATGTGGTTAGGTCGTACCATGTTTCGCTAAGCGTTTTGTCTACGCGGCCTTCTTGATGAGAGTGTTGACAAACATGTTGGTAAGCAATGTTACGAAGCTGCTGAATCCCCGCGAGTGTTCGCGGCGAGAGAGTCTGCTGCCAAACAAGATCAGCCTCGGATGAGGCAAACTCTTCAAAGGTGTCGAAGCAGCGTTGCTGATCGCGTACTAATTGGTGAATCAACTCGCGATGAGCATCGTCGAAATGCCCATGGGTAAAGCCAAAGGCACCACAGGCACGTTCTTGCCCAGCGAGTTCTTTGCCTTGCATAAGGTGAAAAATAGCCACTAGTGCGCGAGTGATATCCGGGTCTACCGAGGTATCTGCTGCTTCAAATACAATGGCGAGGAGTCCACTAATTAAGTGGTTAAAGGCTTGGGTTGCCGCATCAGGAGAGATCGCAAACGAATGAATGGCTTGTCGTAACGTGTTTAGGTCATCCAGGGCAAGCCACACCGCCGCGATCCGCCTGAGTAAGCGTGCCGCTGCCTGTGGTCGTGTTTCTTCGGTAAGCGCTTCTAGCCGCTGGCGCATAACGGTCTCGGCTTCATGGCTATGCTGTAAAAATTCCTTTCGCCGAGTAGCAAACCGTTTACCTTTCGAGACAAGGTAAATCGTCGAGGCGCCTCGTTCACGTTGGAGCGCATGGATAAAACCGCTAATGTCGCCAACGATCTCTGAGGTAGTGGCTAAGTGGTGCAGGCTATCGATATCGCATCGAAGGGCGGTTAAGAGTAGTTGTTGGGCTGAAGACATAGTGGTTTCCTTTTACTCCCCGCCTGAGATGAAATCCCCTCTGTTGCGATAAGTGTCGCGAAAACGTGTCGTAAAAAATCGTCACGGATAAAGCGTACAGAGGGGTAAGTGAATACTAACGCAGCGAGAGTGCGCCTGCGCTCGTGTCGCCGCCAACCGCATCACGGTAGGCGGTGGCTTCTTCGGCTTCTTCGGCTTCTGTGGCATCGCTGAAGCGTACTACCAGTACACAGGAAGCGAGCACTAATACGGTAATGCCAAGGTAAAAAAGCCCTTGTTGATAACCAAGACTTTCACTACGGAACAGAAAGGCGGCGGATACGGCACCGACGTTTCCACCCGCCCCCACAATACCGGCAACAGCCCCCAGTGCTTTTTTATTGATAAAGGGCACCACGCCAAATGTTGCTCCTTCGGCCATTTGAACAAACAGGCTAAAGACCAGCATGATGCCAATTGCGAGGCTTAAGACATGCATTTGTGAGAAGGCAATGAGTGCTATTCCTTCACATACCAAGGCGATAAACAGCCAGCGAACTCGCCCTTTTAAACCGCCTTGTTTGGCGAACAGGTCTGAAAAAACGCCGCCAAGGGTACGGGCGAAAATATTCATTAGGCCAAATAAGCCAGCGATTAAACCAGCGGTTGCCAGGGTCAGGTCAAACTTGTCGAAGAAGTAGATAGCGGCAATATTATTGATGGTTAGTTCGACGCCAAAGCAGAGCCCGTAAACAATAAACAGCGCCCATACGCGAATATCTTTTGCTGCGGTCAGAAAGCTTTGTACTGCGCTATTTTCACCTGTGGCTTCAGGTAGCTCACCGCGGGCGCGCAGGTCGCTAAAGTTGCCATCGGGAGCGTCTTGGGTAAACAGCCAATAGCCAATCCCAGTAAAAAACAGTACGACGCCAGGCACCACCATTGCTAAGCGCCACCCTAGCGTTTCACTAACGCCAAGCATTAGTAGACCTGAGAAGATCAGCGGCATCAGGATTTGCGTCGTACCGCCGCCCAAGTTCCCCCAGCCAGCACTGGTCGCATTGGCGGTGCCAACGACATTCGGCGCAAACATCATCGTGGTGTGATATTGGGTGATCACAAAGGATGCGCCGATGGCTCCGATGGCCAGCCGAGCGAGTAAGAAGGTCTCAAAGCTATTGGCAAAACCTATGCACATAACGGGCACAGCGCCGAGCATCAACAAACCGGTATAGGTTTTACGAGGCCCAATTTTATCGCACAGCACGCCAATGAGCAGGCGGACAATAACGGTAATAGCAACGGAGGCAATAATGGTATTGCCGATCTGCGTTTGGGTGAGTGATAAATCTTCACGGACCACTGCCATCAGTGGAGCGATGCCAAACCAACCAAAAAAACAGATATGGAACGCGAACCAGGAGAAGTGGAACGCACGCATTTGAGGGGTAGAGAAGTTTAATAGCCGAATGCGGTTAGCTTTATTGCGAATGTCCATGGATGGCCTCACAGAGCACGATACGAGTGGGTCAAAACATGGCGCTTGGAAAGGCGCTATGTTGTTAACGAGAACATGCCTTCGCCATTGAAGGGCAGGTTCGACGCACTCGTACCCGTTGGGCCTGGTCCACGCCTACCATCATTCAGTAAGAGTGAAGCAATTAGTTCGCCATAAGATTATTTTAATTTTAAAATCAGTTTCTTATGTGTGTTTGTTTAATAGGTGGAGAGTTTCAGTAGGCTGGTAATGCACCAAGGTGGCGCATCTGCGGTGAAGACGTGCGACACCTGAGTGCTGGTTATTCGTGCAAATAAACAGCGTCAATATCCAGTGTTGAACGTTCACCTATCGCTTCAAAGTGAGTTTCTAGCCAGCGTTCGGCGGCATCGCGCCCTTGCTCGAACAGATGGCATAGAAACGCCCATTCTGAGTTCATTTTGCTGGATACCGAGAGATCCTCTAGCGCCTGTTCGCCACTGATACGGTGGAAGAGCGCTTGCTGATAGCAGTTTTCGATTCCCTGTTCATCCAGTGTGCGCTTAAGCAGCGCAATCATGCGTATTTCTTTAATCAGGGCTGAATTAAAGGTAATTTCATTTAGTCGATTCATTATGGCTGAGGCAGACGTGGGGACTTCTTCTCTGATGATGGGGTTAATCTGCACCAACAGAATGTCGCGTGCGCTGCACTCCTCCATTAAAGGGAACAGCGCTGGGTTACCCATATAACCGCCATCCCAGTACGCTTCGCCCTCTATCTCAACCGCTTGAAATACAAATGGCAGGCAAGCAGAGGCCATGACTGCATCTACACTCATCTCTTCGCGGCGAAAGACGCGCTGTTTTCCAGTACGAACGTTAGTGGCCGTCACAAATAGCTTAAGCTGCTCACAACGTCTTACACGTTCGAAATCAATATGTTCGGCGACAATGTCACGCAATGGATTAATATTCAGAGGGTTCAGTTGGTAGGGGGATACCAAGCGGCTTAAAAGGTCCATAGCCACATAACCCGGTGAGTGATCGAGGGACCAGTTTCCGGTAAGTACATCAAGTGGCGAGCGGCGAATTGGGCTTGCCATACCCGCTCGGCTAACCGCTTTCCAAAACTGGTGTAGCGCCTGGCGAGCTGTCTCTTTGTTACCGCGGGTGAGGGCGTCTGCCATGACCACACCATTCATTGCGCCAGCGCTTGTGCCACTGATGCCCTCTATTTCGATACGGTCATCTTCAAGTAAGCGGTCGATGACACCCCATGTATAAGCACCGTGGGCTCCACCGCCCTGTAAAGCGAGATCTAGCTTTTTGATCTGCGACATTGCCTTCCCTGCTGAGTGAGTGATTAAAAGCGCAGTAACCCACTCAGCATGGCATAAAAGGGTGTGATATGTGTACGCCTGCTAGGCAGGCCCACAGCACGTCATCAAGGTGAATCTGCTAATGGTGAAGGGCGCCCATTTGAAAGGGGAACCTCATAAACGGCATGCTCCATCAGTTTATCAAGCTGGAGTGCTAGCTGACTGCTGGCTTCTTCCATCATAGCCAGTGCCGCAAGCTGGCCATTATGATCACCTTGGCGGGCAAACTTAAGTGCTTCTAAACCGCTTTCATGAAAACGCTTGTGCGGTGCCGCCAGCGCTTTGTAAGCCTCCGTATGCTTATAGCGATGACCGTCCCCCATAAAGTACCAATGCCCAAGCGTGCAGTGCTGGTGATCTTCTAAATTCTCTTCCAGATGAGCAGAGAGTAGTTGCCTATAAAGGCGGCTTTTCCATACCGCATGCTCGAGTTTGGCGGCGTGCAAATAAGCCGTAGTTGTACTGTGGTGTATGACCTTATACATATGGCGTGACTGGTCTATCAACTGCTCAATGACATGTTCTGCTGCTTGGGCGGCGCTGGTTAAGGCCTTTATTTCCTGCTGCTGATAATCACGGATCTTTGCATCTTCATTGACTTGCAATGCCGTGCGCTCGATCCACTGCGCTAGCTGATGCGCTAATTGCCGAGAGTGTTCTGATAACTCTTGCAGGTCCTGGACAATTGCTGGCATGCCTGCCGGTTGTTCATGAAAGTGAGCGACTTCCAAGGCCGCAGTAATGGCTAACGCTTGTGTATGGCCTGCGCTGTGCCCTAATTCGACACTCAGCTGACGTATATCGTGGAAGGCTTGCTCAGTCACTAAAGGGGACGCTAAATACGTGTCTATTTGCTGGCAGCGTTGGCGGTGTTGCTGCAACGTTTGTGCGCTTTGCTCGGCTTTATGGAGTCGGCTGAAAGTGTCAGTAAGTGTCGATTGCTCGGCAGCAAGGTGCTGAGCATGCACTTCTACGCCTTTGCTCAATGAGCAAAGCATGTCCGCGCCCCTGGCCTGAAGCATGCTGAGCGACTCAACCGGCGTCATCAAGCTGATCGCGCGACAGCGGTGGCGCTTTTTTTCAGCCTCTAATTGGGCATTCAACGCTGCCACTTCTTGCTCTAGGCGATGGATAGTTTGATACGGATGCATAAAAGCAAACATGGCCAGTACCTGCAAAATAGTAAATAGCTTTGTGATGTTTTGTCACAAAGTATTGCAGGTGGTTGCCGTGCGTGCCGGAGTTACCTGGTATTAATGATGAAAACCAGTCTCTTGCGTTTTTGAGGACTATGTTTCTTAATGTATCCGAGTCAGTCTCAAAGATTAGTCTCAAAGGCGAATTTTAAAGACCAGCCTTAAGGCTGGTCTCACAAAGTGGGCAGCTTCGCCGCTCACCAGTTTTGATGGGAAAATTATCAGCGTTGGGCTAAGTGGGGAGCATTGTCGTTTGGGCAGCGCAGAAACTGCGACGTTGCTAACCACTCTTCATCAGGGTAGTAGGCGAAGACATACTGGTTCTCTTTCAAACTGTCGATAAGAGGATACGTGATGTCTTCGCGTACTGCAGGACAGCCGTGGCTACGTCCGAGCCTGCCAGTCTGGGTAATAAAGTCGTCGCTAACATAGTCAGCGCCATGGATCACAATCGCTCGCTCAAACGCCAAGTCATTAACCTCTGGCTCTAAGCCATCCAGGCGCAATGAATAGCCATTACGACCATAATAACTATTCATTGTGCGAAAGAGCCCGATGCTGGATTGGTGGCTCTCGGGGGTATTGGAGAAGACCTCTGCCAACGCATCGCCAGAGCCTTGCCCATGAGAAACCAGCTCTTCAAATAGCAGCTTATGTCGATGCAGGTCGAAGACCCAAAGCCGTGGCTCGGTAGACGGAAGCGAGTAATCAATGACGGCTAAGCGCTCAGCGGTTGGGTCCGCACAGCTAAGCGATTGAGCGGCGAGTCGCAGCGCCTCTGGCGTTGCTGATGGGGCTAGTTGGAGTAGTTGATGATGCAAGGGCGAAACGCCGGGAGGTGCTGCAGAAGCGACCTGTGAGAAAAAGCTAGCGGCTTGTAAGGGAAGGCTCAATAACAACAGTGGAAGCGACAAAATGGCGGTAGAAGCACGTAGGTAAAAAGGCATAGAGTGCAATCCTGCAATAGATATCGACGAAGGAGACATGTAAACGGCTATGATAAATAGATGTAGCGTAATAATGATGAATCGCAATGATAAATAGCGACGATGAATAGTAACGCAAGGAGGAGCGATGAACGAGACAACGTTAATTAGACGATGGGCGATAGGGGTGGCTCTATGTCTGACGCTGATCCAAGCGCCTCAGTTGGTTACCAGCGCGCAAGCTGATACAGGCGCTCTTGGGCAGGCGTTAGCTCAGCGTTTAGATACTCAATCCAGTGCGTTACTGCCTGTTGAGGACTTTTACCAGCAGCTAAATCAACGGCCCGTCTGGCAAGATATCAGCCGTGTTGAAGCACTGGTGCAGGCGTTAAATAGTCTTGAAGATGATGGTTTAGCGCCTAGTGATTACGATGCGGGCATCCTGCTAAACGCATTTCAGACTAGCCAGCAAGCAGGTGCGTTGGCGCAAGCTGACTTTGATATTCAGGCCACGACAGCACTTTTACTCGCACTTGAGCACCTTTCGCGGGGCAAGGTGAATCCAAACGAGGTCGAGCCGAAATGGGATATCCCTAGGCCTGAGCGCCGCTACTCTTTGCTGCGCATTGCCCATGCGGTGGAAAATGACGATATTCAGGGCGCGTTTGACTATGTGAGGCCCTCATCAACGGAGTACGCTCAGCTACGCGATGCGCTGCGTCAATACCGTACGCTGGCTGAAAAAGGCAATGTTCCCTACCTGGCAGGTCGAGATGAGGCGTTACGCCCAGGTGATACTAATGAGGATGTGCTGATATTGCGACAGCGCTTGGCCTATTGGGGAGAAACCAACTTGCTGGCGGCAGATAGCAATGCCTACCCAATGATTGAGGTTCAATCTGCGGTTAGCAACCAGCGTACCTATGATGCTGAGTTAGAAGGGGCAGTTAAGCAATTTCAACGTCGTCATCAGTTGCAAGAAGATGGTGTTGTGGGTCAGCGCACGCGGCTTGCATTGAACACGCCGGTCACGTCGCGAATCGATCAACTGCGTGTCAACTTAGAGCGGGCGCGTTGGATCAGGCCCATTCAAACCAATGAACCGCGCGTGTGGGTTGACATTGCGGGGTATCGATTGCACTACACTCGGCCTAATGGTGAGCACTGGGATACCAGAGTGGTAGTCGGCACACCGCGGCGCGAAACGCCTATTATTCATTCGGCGATTAGCCACTTAACCATCAACCCGTCATGGACGATTCCACCGACCATTATGCGCGAGGACGTCTTACCTCAGGTTAGACGAGATCCAGGCTATTTGGCCCGGCGTAATATCCAAGTGATAAGCCACTCCGGCGAGCGGTTAAACGCTGACGCTATTGACTGGCAACGGCCTGGTGCAGTGATGTTGCGCCAAGTATCAGGTGGCGGTAATCCGCTAGGCCGCGTGGTGGTACGTTTTCCCAACAGCGAAATGATCTATCTTCACGATACACCCGCCAGAGGGTTGTTTCAGCGCGATCAGCGAGCGCTCAGCTCTGGTTGTGTGCGCGTTGAAGGCGTAACGGAATTTGCGCAGTTACTGCTTCAAGATAGTGGCAGTCGCTACCAACTGTCCTCGTTGCTTAACAGTAGTGGAAGTGATCGTAATGTTAATCTCCCTCAGCGTATTCCTGTCGCGCTGCACTACTTAACGGCCTGGCCAAATGCTCAAGGGGAAGTAGAATTCCGCGATGATATTTACCGTCGTGACGCCGACCTGTTGGCTGCATTGTCACGAGCGGTATAACGTGAAGGGCGGATTGATTGCTAGGTTTTCTATAAGAATGGTTTATAAGCAAGGTTTGTAAACGTAGACTTGCTTCAAAGCAATAACGCCGCCCTTCAGGGCGGCGTTATTGTTCAATGTAAAGAGAGGGAAGGTTACTGCTCTTCTTGGCGCTCGTAGTTGGCAACGCTGATAGTACCTGTCTCACCGCTATCCAATGCTGCCATCATGGGCTCAGCCTGGCGCTGGAAAGCAATCAAAGTATCTCCGCTTAGGCTGGTATTTTCAGGCAGCTCTACGTTCATCGCGTTGACAGGCGAGTTGTTGACTATGACTTCATAGTGCAGATGAGGCCCCGTACTCCGCCCTGTATTGCCCGAAAGCGCAATGCGCTCACCCATTTCAATACGCGCACCTTCGGTGACCAGCGGGCGAGAGAGGTGAAGATAACGGGTTTGATAGCCATTATCATGACGAACGACAATGTAGCGCCCCGCGGCATGATGGTTGCCCACTTTTTCCACGCGGCCATTGGCGGGAGCAACGACAGGTGTGCCAATAGGCATCGCAAAATCGGTTCCATTATGCGGGCTTATACGGCCAGTCACTGGGTGTTTGCGGCGCGGGTTAAAATTGGAACTTAGACGGTAATTGCCTTCAAACGGATAGCGCGAGAAAGCAGGGTCTAAGCTACTCCCTTCGGGCGTATAGAAATTGCTATCGGTAGCATTGCGAAGAAGCGTTAAGTCCATGCGTTCGCCATCGTACTTAACAGCAAGCACGCGAGAGTCAAACGCTTCTCCATCAATCATGTCTGACTCAACTAGCACTTGAAAGCGATCTCCGCGACGGCTGTCGCGCCGAAAATCGAGTTTTTGCTCAAGTAGGTGAGTGAGTTCAGTAACGGCGCTGCTACTTAGCCCCGTTGCCTGGGCTGAGCGCGCAAAACTACCGCTTACGCTACCCGCGTAAAGACGCTGTACCGCTTCACCCTGGCGCTCAATAACCGTGGCGGCAAAGTGCTCTTCATCGCGCTCCAGCAAGATACCGTCACGGGTGTTTTTCATCATACGCAACGACAGTAAACGACCACTTTCATCTAACTTGTAATCGAAACTGTGGCCAGCACGCCAATGAGTAAGCATACGTGGATCCGGGAGATCCTCTAGCAACGCCATTACTTCGCTGTAGCCAAGGCCTAGCTTGTTCTGTGCCAGCAATGCAAAGGTCTCACCCGATTCAACAATATGTGTTTTCCACTTAGGGACGTAGGGCTCGTCCGCAGCAAGTTCCAGCTCGAGAAACGAAATATCACCAAACAGCTCATTGCCATAATCTTCATATGAAGTGGCATCGGCAATTTCGACGGAAGCGGTGTTGTCAACATCGAGCATACCGCTTGAGAGGGTCCCTAATACTACTGCCATGTGAAGCGCGCCGTCATCCAGCTGGGCATTAATGTGAGGTTGCGCTGTAACGCTAGTCATCGAGGCTTCGGCGCTAGTGATGACATCTAGATCGACAATTTCTGTAGCTGCGAGGTCGTTCAGCGGAATATTATCTCGCGTGGCATCAATAGCGCGAGAAGCGCGATCAATGGCTTCAGCAACGGGGGTGCGTTCTTGACGCAATGAAGGAACCCCAGGAGCAGAGTCGCTGGGAAGCGGTACAAGCACGCTTTCCAGTGGCGTATGAGATTGATTTAAGTCGTGGTAGGTCGTAATTAACTTTTGTGTGCCCAGCACAGTGACCATTGTAGCCACGGGTAACAGTAACAATTTATGTGTGCGGGGCAGCGAATGAAGAATTCGCAACATGGGTAAATGGGCCGCCGAGTTCGTGGTAAATGAGTAACATGAAAAAAAGTATACCCAAGAACCATACCCCATGAGGGTAAGAGTGAACAGACTGTATGCCTGTACACTAAATGTACTTCATTGAAATACGGAGGTAATAAGCAAGAAAACCTATTTGTGAACGCCGTTCGCTAAAAAAAGTAACTTAACGCAAACCGCCTTAAAACTAAGCAGGCACAATAATTAATCATAGGGAGGCGGCGTTAATCAATATTTTCCGCCAACTTTAGAAGTTAAATTAATCATGCAATGCTTTTGTGATATTTTTGTATCGTTTTTGTATATCTTTTGGCGGCCGAAAAGCAAAACAGGCATCATGAAACGGTCTTGAGGCAGCATGCTTAGATATACTTAATAATTGCTGTGCGTTGAATATTGTTTTTTTTGTAACAAATTGTCTTTTTGTGTATCTAGTGGGCTTGGCGTCAACTGGCTGTCATTAAGGGAAAAGTGTCAGGTGAACTCCCTTAGGTAGCCTAGTGCTTAGGAATAATTGTTTACAGGCAAGTACTCAGCGGTTTTTCCTGGCATTCTATAAGGGTTTTTCGAACATAAAGCGGATTATTTCGCTGTTTAGCGTCGAGGGAATCGAAATGTCTCGAGTAACTCTTGCACAGTGGCAGATGCTGGCAGCCGTTGTTGACCATGGTGGGTTTGCGCGGGCGGCCGAGGCTATTCACAAAAGTCCATCTACGCTTAACCATGCCGTGCACAAGCTAGAAGAGCAGTTGGGTGTTCAGGTGCTGGAGCCGGTGGGCAGGCAGGTACGCCTAACTGAGGCGGGCGAACTCTTATTGCGCCGAGCTCGCCAGTTAATTGAGAGTGCCGCCTCTTTAGAAGATGTTGCTACCCGTTTGGCTGCAGGCCTGGAAGCTGAAATCGTGGTCGCTATTGACCAGATTTTTCCAGCGGCTGCTCAAGCGAAAGCACTTGAGCGTTTCTCGGAAACGTATCCTCAGGTCAGAGTGCAACTGCATGAAAGTGTGCTAAATGGTGGTACAGAAATGCTCCACGATGGTCGTGCCGACCTTGTGGTCTCAGGGATTGCGGCTCAAGGGTATTTAGGTGAACCGCTGGTGAACGTGCGGTTTATAGCCGTTGCACACCCAAGTCATGAGTTACACCAGCTTAGTCGCTCGCTAGACCTTAGGGATCTGACCCAACACCGTCAACTGGTAGTGCGTGATTCGGCGCTACGCCAGTCGACTAATTCCGGCTGGTTGAAAGCGGAGCAACGATGGACAGTGAGTCACTTAAACACGTCATTAGATATGCTTAAGCGTGGGTTAGGGTTTGCCTGGATGCCTGAAACCCGTATTGCTGATGAACTTTCAAGTGGGCAGCTCAAACCTTTGCCGCTCAGTGCTGGTGGGGTGCGAATGGTGCCTATGCAGTTGATATTCAGAGACCGAGATCGCGCTGGCCCTGCAGCCCATGCCATGGCACAGGCATTGAAACAGGGGGTGAGCGAGCTCTGTCCTAAGGATTCGATTTCATCGAATGAATCGCCGTAAAACATCCGCTTGAGCATCGGGAGGGCGGGCGTATGCTAAACGTCATCAGCACTATTAATACGTTTACTACATACGATTATTACAATAGGAGACCGCCCGATGGGACTGCTTGTTAACGGCGAATGGGTTGATCAGTGGTACGACACTAAGAAGCATGGTGGAGAATTTGTCCGCGAGTCTGCCCAACTGCGCGACTGGGTGGGTGACGATGCCATGATGGAGGTACTGTCAGGCGGTGCGTCGTCAGGCAAACAGTGGCAAGGGCAGAGCTACCCTGCGCAAGCAGACCGTTACCATCTTTATGTATCGCTAGCCTGTCCTTGGGCGCATCGAATTCTTATTATGCGCAAGTTAAAGGGGCTGGAATCACTCATTGGCACTTCTCATGTTAGCCCATTTATGCAGGATAAGGGCTGGACGTATGACCAAAGTGAGGGCTCCAGTGGGGATCCTGTTAACCACGTCGACTATCATCATCAGCTCTATACGATGACTGATTCTGCCTATACGGGGCGGGTCACGGTACCGGTGCTTTGGGATAAGCAACGTAGCGCAATTATCAATAATGAGTCGGCTGATTTGATGCGCATTTTTAATCGCGCGTTTGATGAGTTGACCGGTAACGATTTAGATTTTTACCCTGATGACTTGCGTCGCACTATTGATGACATCAACGACGATGTGTACGAGCACATTAATAACGGTGTTTATAAGTCGGGTTTTGCGACGGATCAGCACGTGTATGAAAAACATGTGCTGGCTCTGTTCGATGCCTTAGATCGAATGGAAAAACGCTTGAGCGAGCATCGTTATCTGGCGGGGGAGTGGTTAACGGAGGCAGATATTCGGCTTTTCACCACGCTGATCCGTTTTGATGCTGTCTACTATGGCCATTTTAAATGCAATCTAAAACGTATTGAAGATTACCCCAATCTGGCGAATTACGTTCGCGAGCTGTATCAGTGGCCGGGTATTGCAGAGACCGTCAATATGGAACAAATAAAACGCCACTACTACTACAGCCATGACACGATTAATCCAACGCGTATTGTGCCTGCCGGACCGCTATTGGATTTAGAGCGCCCTCATGATCGTGAACGCTTGCCAGGGCAGGGCATCCGTCGTCGCGCTTCATAATTTATAAGCAGAGAGCTTCTCAGAAGTTGCATCTCAAACCTCGTTACTAACGAATGGGCCACCCAATTGCAGGGTGGCCCATTTGGCTAGTTAACCGCTAGCTTAAGCGGTTTAAGCTGGTAGCTTACTCGTTATCATTAACGGCTTCGCGGGTAGACTGCCAGGCGCTTTGAGCACCTTCTTTGGTCGTTTGCCATGCATCGCGGGCACTATTTTTAGTCTGCTCCCACCAATCACGATCATAGGTAGGGAAGGATTCAACTTCCTCTTGGGAAGCTTCAAGCATTATGCGGTGCTCGGTATCACCATCACTCTCGGTATGGGTCTCCAGGGTAAATTGATCGGTATTAATAACAATTTCACGACCACCCAAGCCAAGAATTGCACCGCTTTCAATGACTAGCGCTGAAATGCGCATTTCTTCATCAAAAAGAATATCTTCGACTTCACCTATTTCTTCACCAGAACCACCAGAAAAGAATACCTCTGCATCCATTATGTCATCTGCCGAATACATACCTTGGGGTTCAGTTGATGCCTGAACACCGAAGGCCAAGCTGCCTAAAAGGGCGGTACTGATAGCAGTGGTAAGCATTGTCTTGCGCATAGCATCTCTCCATGTAGCTATTAAAATGTGCGGTTTAATTAGACGACAAACGTTAAAGATCGTTCGCCCATTCATCAGCACGGCGTTCGGCTTCTTCTCGCTCTAAGCCATATTTCTGCTGTAGCTTGCCAACAAGTTGATCTTTCTTGCCGCCAATCTGGGTAAGCTCATCGTCAGTTAATTCGCCCCAGCTTGCGCGAGCTTTTCCTTTCATTTCTTTCCAGCTGCCTTCAATTTGATCCCAGTTCATAGCATCACTCCTTGAAGTTAGTGAACATCGTTAGGCACTTCTCAGGTTAGACGAACAGTGAATATGTGCAAGCTTGAGTATTAAGAACGGTTAAAGCAAAAAGACTGGTCATAAGCGATTGGCGGTGTTAGGATGCGCCCTCCTCGCATGTGTTGACCCCTCCATCACGACGATAAGCAATTTCCTATGTAGCTTTGACTACGAAGTGAAATGCTTGCTGGAACATCTTGCCAACTGCAGATGTTCATTGCTGTGAAGATGGCGCGCCTCCAGCATTTCACCAAACGGGTGAAATCGGCGCAGAAGGTCGCCACAGCGGTTAGCCCGTTTATGCGGTGTTTGCTAACCGAATGCTAGGTGCGACCGGCGTCTCCGACTCCATTGATGATGATATCCGCCTTGCGGATCCTTGTTTATTAATATGCATTGTCACGCGTATTAACGAGCAGAGTCAGAGACGCTTACGATGTTTTTTGCCGGAAAAACCGGCCTACCAAGGTGTGATTAATGACCTCGACTTCTGTCGCTTCGCCGAGCTTCGGCGATCTTGCTCTGTTGCCTGCCGTTCTCTCTGCTGTTGAAGCACAAGGCTACGAAATTCCCTCGCCGATCCAAGCGCAGACGATTCCTGCGTTGCTGGAAGGCCGCGATATGCTGGGCCAAGCACAAACCGGCACCGGCAAAACTGCTGCATTTGCATTGCCATTGTTATCGCGTTTAGAACTTACCCGTCGCGAGCCTCAAGTACTGGTTATGGCTCCGACCCGTGAACTTGCTCAGCAGGTTGCGGCTTCATTCAGTAAGTATGGCCAAAATCTCAAGGGTCTTGAAGTCGCTATCCTTTGTGGTGGCCAAGAATACCGTGAACAGTTAGGCGCGCTAAAGCGCGGTGCCCAGGTTATTGTTGGCACCCCTGGCCGTATTATCGACCATCTTGATCGCGGTAGTCTGAAACTCGACGGTCTTTCGGCACTCGTGCTGGATGAAGCTGACGAAATGCTGCGCATGGGCTTTATCGACGACGTAAAACGCGTGGTTGCCGATACCCCTAAAGATGCTCAGCGTGTGTTCTTCTCGGCAACGCTGCCGACTGAAATTGAACGCATTGTTAACCGCTATCTGGTTAATCCGGTAAAAGTCGCGATTGAGTCGCGCACGACGACCGGTGAAAACATTGAACAGCGTATTGTACGCGTCGATGGTGGCGCTAAGCTTGAAGCAGTGGCACGCATCCTTGAGGTTGAGCCGGTTGATGCCGCTATTGTCTTCGTGCGTACTCGTGCTGCTTGTACCACGCTGGTTGAACAGCTGACAGCCCGTGGCGTTAATGCCGCTGGCTTGTCTGGCGATCTAGACCAAAGCCTGCGTGAGCGCACCATTACACGTCTCAAGCGTGGCAAGGTTGATGTGCTGATTGCGACCGACGTCGCTGCTCGTGGTCTTGACGTTCCGCGTATTACGCACGTTATCAACTACGATCTGCCGCAAGACGCAGAAGCCTATACCCACCGTATCGGTCGTACCGGTCGTGCGGGCCGTAGCGGTATCGCGATTACGTTCGCTGGTTTCCGTGAAGGCCGTAAAGTGGGCTGGATGGAGCAGGCTACCGGTCAGAAAATGACTGAAATGCCGCTGCCAGACGAAGCCGCTATTCGCGCTCACCGTGATGACGTGTTCCATCATCGCGTTGTAGCAGCCCTGACCAAAGGTGCTGAAGAGCAGCGCGCACTGGTTGAGCGCCTGGTAGAAGAAGGCCATGATGCCGTTGAGCTAGCTTGTGCTTTTGCCGCGATGGCACGTGCTGACGAAGCGCCGATTGGACGCTTGCAAGCACCGCGTAAAGAGCGTACTACGCGTGATAGCGCGCCTGGTGGCAAGCCCGGTGGCCGTCGCGAGCGCTCAAGCGCACCTAGCGAAGGTATGATTCGTTACCGTGTTTCTGTTGGCCATAAAGATGGCGTTAAGCCTGGTCAACTGGTTGGTGCACTGGCGAACGAAGGTGGCATCGAAGGCGCCCGTATCGGTCGTATTGATATCCGCAACGCTTTCTCGGTAGTTGAACTACCCAGTGGCCTGCCTTCCACTATTCTGGCGAAAATGGCGCGAGCCCGCGTTGCTGGTCGCCCGTTAGAAATTAGTGAAGACAGTGCACCTGAGCGTGCTCCACGTCGTCGTCGTGATGAAGGTGATGCACCCGTTCGTCGCCGCGAACGCGCTTAAGTTAATGTATAGCGCCATATTATAATGGTGCTTTAAAACGACGTTTAACGATCGTTCTATCCCCTTACGCCCTGCGGCTTAAGGGGATTTTTTTTGCCTGTAATTGCAGCTGGGAAGTTGAGCTACGTTAGTATGATGATGGTTCAGTAAAAGGAGGCTGCATGGACGCACCGCTACATGACTGGAATTTAGCTCCAAAAGAGGCCGTAGCGCTGCAAGCAGAGCTGGCGAAACGACTTGAATCCACTGATCGTATCGGTTCTGTGTACCACATTGCTGGGGTCGATATTGGGTTTGAAGCGGGTGGTGATATCACTCGGGCGGCGGTCGTCGTTTTAGCGTGGCAGCCTGACAGCACACAGCATTTGGCTGTGGTAGAGCAGGTGGTTCATCGTGAGCCAACGCGGATGCCTTATATTCCTGGTCTGCTCTCTTTTCGCGAGATCCCAGCCGCTCTGGAAGCATTCGCTAAGCTGACGATCACACCAGAGCTGGTAATGGTCGATGGGCAGGGGATTGCACATCCTCGGCGGCTTGGTGTCGCTGCCCACCTGGGGCTGTGGCTAAACTTACCGACGATCGGCATCGCTAAGTCCCGCTTAACGGGGCAGCATGCAGAGGTGGGAAACACGCGGGGGGATTGGGTGCCTCTAACATCAGGTAACGACGTTATTGGTGCCGTGCTACGCTCGCGGGAAAATGTGAAACCGGTATTCGTGTCGCCAGGGCATCGATTATCCCTTGAAACATCGCTTGACTGGGTGGTGCGCTGTTTAGGACGCACCAAGTTACCAGAACCCACGCGATTAGCGGATCGGCTTGCATCAAGACGCGACCAAAAGCGGCTTACGTAAAGCGTAGGAAATGGCGCAGTAGGCTAGAGGCCGCTTGAGTGTCGGTGATCGCGTCAATGAGAGCGTCAGGATTTTCACCTTGGTCGCGCAATGCGGCTTTCTGGCGCTCGATATAAGCATGCATCACTGGTCGGGTGAACTCTGGGTGAAACTGCACGCTCCATTGGCGGGGGCCATAACGTAATGCTTGATGAGCATCGTGGTTGTTATGCGCCAACACCGTGGCGTTGGGTGGCAACTGCATGACGGACTGGGCGTGGGTCAGGTGAGCCGAGAAGTGTGTGGGCAGTTTGCTAAACAGGGGGTCTTGATGGCCTGCTTGGGTAAGCCGAACATTGCGCGTTCCTGATTCTCTTCCAGCAGGGTGGTAATCGCTAATGCCCCCGAATGCTGACGCCATCAACTGGTGACCATAGCACACGCCAAGCATAGGGACGTTCTCGGCTAACGCTTGCTCAAGCCAAGGTTTTAGCGCCTCGCTCCACGGCTCCTGTTTGCTCACCATACTGTGGGAACCCGTGAGCATAATGCCGGCGAATGAAGTGGGTGAAGGAGGAACACCTTGTTTGCGTGCATCCCAAACCTTGAGTGACAGATGTGTCGGCAGTGCCGTCGAAAGCTGATTGATAAAGAGTTGCTCGAAATCACCGTATTGGTCGACCACTTCAGGGAAGGCGTCACCGGTTTTGATAATGACTAAAGAGGTCATGGCGTTCTCGTTGTCCTGTCAGAGGTAAGGTTAGCGAAGAAAGGTTAGAGAGGAAAGGTTAGCCCAATCAGGGCATTGCCCTGTAAGGTGGTAGCCCTCACCATACACCTTTTTAGCTTTATATTAGGAGCCTAATATGCAACAGATAACGCGTGCTGGCGAGCCCATGGATGTAGCAGGGATGCTACCTGCTCCAGGTCAAACTGCTCCGCTGATGACGCTCACCAATGCCAATTTAGAAGATGTTACCCTCGATACTTATTCGGGCAAGCGCAAAGTACTGAATATTATCCCCAGTGTGGATACGCCCACTTGTGCGGTGTCTACTCGGCGGTTCAATGAACTGGCCTCGCAATTGGATAATACCGTTGTACTGGTCGTGTCTGCTGACTTGCCATTTGCAGCCAAGCGTTTTTGCGGCGCAGAAGGGTTGGATAACGTTGAAACCTTGTCTACCTTCCGCCATCGAGAGTTCCAAGAAGCTTGGGGTGTCGCATTGGCTAATAGTGCAATGGAAGGATTGTGCGCCCGTGCCGTGGTAGTGCTCGATCCAGACAACCGCGTGTTGCACAGTGAGCTGGTAAGCGAGCTGAAAAATGAGCCTGATTATGAGGCCGCGCTGGCAGCCTTAAAAGGCTAGCCAGAGGCGGTACGCAGGTTTCTAACCTGCACCTTGTTTCGCTGCCGCCACCAGTGCACTAATTAAACGCTGCTGGGGGCGGTTGAAAATAAGCCACTCGGGATGCCACTGCACGCCAATCAAAAAATCATGTTTTGTCGACTCAATTCCCTGTACTAGCCCGTCTCGGTCGCGGGCGACAATATTGATGCCGTCACCTGCTTGATTGACCGCCTGATGGTGCAGGCTATTCACGCGACACCATGTGACGCCTAATAGCTGATAAAGCTTGCTACCTCCGACAATATCTACTGTCTTACGCGGTAGCACAGTACGCCGTCGTTTCAGACCTTCATGGGTGGTATAAATATCAGGGTCGAGGGTGCCACCTAAATGGACGTTGATTAGCTGCGCCCCCCGGCAAATTCCCAGTACAGGAGTATTTTGCGGAATAAATCGGCCGAGTAGATTGAGCTCTAGTTCATCGCGGGCTGGGTCTAGCCGCACATCCAGCTGTACTTCGCCGCCGTAAAGATGTGCTTGAATATCATCGCCGCCACCAATAATTAGCCCGTCAAGGTGGGCAGGTAAGGGGCGTGAAGGGGACAAGCGAAGCGGTTGGCCGCCATGTCGCCATACGGCGAACCAGTCAAACCACCACGCTAGATGGCTTTTTTGATCAGAGGTTGTAATCCCAATAAGCGGTCGAGACATGCTGGCACGTTCTCACTAAGGCAGTGTGTTTAGGATGACTTCAATAGGCCAAGCAACTTCGCTTTACAGCGTTTCCACCACGGTTGGCTGTGTTCAGCAATATACTCATCGCAGCGAGCACGCAGCACGTCACTGTTTGCGGCTAGCTTTTCTACCTCAACCCAGCGATTCCACTCCACAACTGACCCCCAACTGGGCTGAGAAAGCTGCGCATTGGGTAGCCGGTAATGAAACGTTGGGCGTGGTTTAGTGAGCTGGCTATGAAGCAGCTCATGGGGATGGTCAGGACGCAGGTGCGCAAACAGCGGCAGTAGGTCTAACTCTCGATTACGCGTTGGGTTGTAGTGCAGATAGTCATCGATAAACGTATCTAAATCAGGCTGATAACCAGAATCCAGGACTTTAAGAGCGTACTCTTTATGAAATGGATTGGCGTGAGGCAGTACTTCACGGGTAATGTCGACTTTGATCTCATCGCGCAGCCAGCTGGCGAGAAGCAAGTACGCTTGCATCATGGCCAGAAGGTAACCAACGTCAAACCGTTCTACTTCAGGATTTAGATGCAAGCCAAATCCGTAGAGTAAACTGGCATCGGTGCCTTTCGCGCCTTTGTCACGCAGGGCACCAAATAACTGGTCTAGTTCCTCTAGCTCATTCCAGGGAATCGGCGGACAGACAATTTCCGTAGGCACTAAGCCCGTCACCATGTCGCCAATTAGTTCACGGGTTTTTTGATGGAACTCTATTCGCCGATGGCGCTGCTGGCGTGCCCATTCACTGTCGCTTTCATGGTGTTCTTCAAGTAACGTTTTATCAGGATGAGCATGCTGGGTATCCAGCTCAATACCGAACTTGCCCCATCGAGTCGCTTCAACGAGTAGCCGATGGGGACTTACCACGTTAAGCTCACCCCCAAATAGCTCGCGTACCAGTTCAGCGGTATCATGCGGCGGAAGTCCGGCGAATTCGATTTCCACACCGACACGCCTTGTTTTTCCATCACTATTGGTACGGTTAGGGGGAGCTTGCAGCGTCATCTCGGTATCCTTGAGGTGAACGTTTAAGCCAACAGCCTATCACAGTCACGCATTAAGGCTGAGAGTATAAAGTTAAGTAAACGCTCACTAATCGGCGTGTTATGTCAGTTCATTTTCGGGAGTCAAGCGTGCGACAGCACTGGACAATCAATATCGTGTTAGGCGTTTTTTTGACGCTACTCATAGGTGTGATGACCTTCGCTCAGGCGCAGAGCGTTTCTCTGCCAAGCCTGGGGGGAGGCAGTGATGCATCAGAAGAGCAGAGTGTCAGTAGTGAACGCTTCCAAAGCTCGCTTAGCGATGTGATTGCAATGCTGGAGAATGAAGAGCAGCGTAGAGCGCTGCTCGACTCTCTGCGTGAATTGCAGCTTGCCACCGAGGCTAGCGAAGAGGACAAAATCGTTCATCAAGGCCTGCTGGGCGCATTAGCCGATACGCTGACCGATATTGGCGAGCAGGCTCAGGCTGGCGATTCGCCGGTTGATGAATGGTCACGACAGTTGGTTCAAGGGGCTGCCGATTTACGCGCATTAAATGATGGTGCTGACCAGGGGGAGGCGTTACGCGCAGTGGCTGAAGGTGCCGTCCTTGGTGTTATTTGGGGGACGCTGCTGGTCGTTATGATTGCGTTTGGGCGTTTGATCGCCACACGACGAGAATGGCCGCTTGATTTGCCTCGAGACCCGAAAGCATGGTTATTGGCGGTGCACTTTTTACGTCGCATGCTGCCTTGGGCACTGTCATTCGCGATTACGCTAGGGATTGGGCAGATATTACCTTACAGCCCAGGCCGAGCGGTTGTATTGGTTGTGGCTTACGTTTGTGTGTGTGGTCGCGCGTTGTCGGTGGTGATTGAAACGGTCATTGCGTTTTTCAGCCGCGGCCATCGTTTTACAGCGGTACAGGTGCTGCAACAAAAAGCCTTGCGTGGTCTGTTTGTCATTGGCGCATTAATCGCTTTGGGCGACGCGGTTAACTCTACCCGCTTGGTTGAGTTGCTGGGTAGTGAGCTTTCCAGCTTAGTGTCTGTGCTTGCGAATATGTTGGCTGCGCTGCTGTCGGCGCGCTTTATCTTTAAGTTTAAACGACCTGTTCGCCATTTGATCTGTAACCGCCCTTACAAGCAGCGCCGTGATGCCAGTGCCGCCGTTGAGATGGTCCGTGCGCTGGGCGGCCTCTGGCATATTCCTGCGCTGCTGATGGTGGGTGGCTCATTATTGGCGATCTTTATCACCGTGGGCGATGTGGGTACAGCGCTTGCGCGCTCGATTATCTCGGCAAGCTTATTAGTGTTGACGTTAGTGGTGACGGGCTTGTTGAGACGTCAGTCAGAGCGCTTGGGTAAACGCCGTCATCGCCGTCGTTACAGCCAATATCGTAAGCGTTTAGAGCGCTTCGGCTTTGTACTTGCCCACCTGTGCGCCTGGATGGTATTCGCTGAACTGTTTATGCAGGTTTGGGGCGGTTCGCTGTTTGGCCTTGGTCAGCAAGCGGTAGCCAGTGCCCGCATTGGTCAAGCATTGGTAAGTCTGGGGGCAACTATTCTGCTGGCTTGGCTGGTATGGATCTTTGCTGATACGGCTATTCAACGGGCGCTAACGTCATCCGCGCGTTCTCGCGGTAGGCGAGTGAATCAAGCTCGGGCGCAAACCATTACGCCGATGATTCGTAATGTTATTTTTGTGACGATTTTGATTATTGCGGTGATTGCCGGGCTAGCAAACCTTGGCGTTAACGTCACTCCACTACTCGCGGGTGCGGGTGTCATCGGTCTGGCGATTGGTTTTGGTGCCCAAACGTTGGTGCAGGATTTAATCACCGGCATCTTTATTCTGATAGAAGACTCCCTAGCGGTGGATGATTTCGTTCAGATTAATGGCCATATGGGGACCGTTGAGGGATTAACGCTACGTACTGTGAAGCTGCGTGATTTAGATGGGGTTGTCCATATCATTACCTTTAGCCGTATTGAGTCGATTCATAATATGTCGCGTCAGTTCGGTATTGCGCTGATGCGTATTCGTATCCCTTATGCGATGAAAATTGATGATGCAATTACGCTGATGCAAGAGACCGCGCAAGAGTTACGCAAAGATCCTATGATGCGCCACTATATTTGGTCACCTTTAGAAATGCAGGGTGTGCAGGGCTTTGAAGATGGTTGCCCTATTTTGCGCATGCGTTTTCGCACAGCACCAGAAATGCAGTGGGACGTATCGCGTGCCTTTAACTTGCTATTGAAGCAACGCATGGAAGCGCAGGAAATCGATCTGGGCGTACCGCGTCTCAGTGTCAGCATGGAGGCGCGTTCAGAAGATCGTCGGCAAGATCGTATGCCCGATGAGACTGCGAAAGCAGAGCCTACGGGAAAAGAGCGCGCCGGCACGGATTTCACGCTCGATGAGCCGGGTGACAAGAGCAGGGGAGGGAATATCAGTGATGAAGACGGCGATAGCCCGCGAAAGCGGCCAGCGCCGCCAAAACCTGCTCCGCGCCCGACAGAAGCTGAAACCCGCCGCGATGAGCGCGAGCGGACAGAGCCATCAACCTATGCTAAGCCCAAGGCCCAAGGCGAGCCCAAAGGCGAGACCTATGCCAGCACCTATGGTCAACAAGGCGACGAGTAGCCATGGACCCCTGAAACGCCTCCAGCGGTTATAAAGCGATACCGCAAGGCTAACGCGATCAATCAGCTCGTCATGGCGTGAAATAGCATGATCAGGTGGTAGGGAAAAGTCGTTGGCTACATCGCCTTGCCAGTGAGCAGCGTGAGTGAGTCCAAGCCTTGCCCGCAGTTGTCCTATGTCGCTGACGGTTTTGTGGAGCTTGTTATAAGCGTCGCGATGTTCTGCAACACCAAGTACGGTTTCAGCATCCTGGCGCAACGCGCTGTTTGGGCAGCGAGCCACCGCGCTATTGATTTCTTGATCGCTCGCGTCGGGTGTTAGTGTCAGTCGTTGATACAAATCGCGCATAATGTTCGAGTCGATACTCACTGTCGGTTTGGGTGCTCTGCCCTTAATCGTTAACAGTAGGCTGATCAGGTGTTTTGCATCAAATAATCGTAGGCACTTTTGATACGCTGAAAACGCGTTGATGCCAGCGCTATTTGATGTTCACTACCCGAATAGAAACGGTCAGGGTGGTGCAACTGCGCCATGCGGCGATAGGCACGGCGGATATCGGCACGATTAGCCCCTGGTGTTAGTCCTAATACTGCCAGCGCCCGTGTGTTGCGATCAGGTGGTGAAGAGGGTCGCTCCCGCTGTTGGCGACGGGCTTCTTCCTGACGCTTCTGCTCTTGTTGCCAGCGCTGACGCTGTTGGGTCTGTTCCTGTCGTTTGCGGCGCTCTTGTTGTTTGTCCTGTTCCCGCTTGTTCTGTTCTTGCTTGGCCTGCTCCTGTTTTGCCTTCTCACGGTGTGCTTCTTCCTGTTGGCGTTGTTTATTCTGCTGCTTTTGTTGCTGTTGTTCTTTATTAGCACGCTGGCGCTCTTCGGCCTCTTTTGCTTTCTGCTCAGCCGCGTGTGCATCACGTGCCTTGCGCGCGTGATATTCTGGATCGTGCACCTGCCAATAAGCATCTCGACTGGGGTCCTCTGCTGATTGCAGTGGCTTGCCCGTTAACTCATGAAAGAGAGTGCTGAATGTGGCAGGTGTGACATTTAGCAAATCAGCGAGAAAGCCCAGAATGTAATGGTTATTCAGAGATAGCTCGCCATCGTCGGTGGCTACAGTGATCGCTTGGTAAAGTATGCTGAGACTGCGCTCATTGGAGCACTCTTTGCGCACAACTTCGGCCGCTAACTGAATAGCTTGAAGGTCTTGATTATGGGCAATGCTCATCACCGGCCCAAGTTCGTGTCCGTGACGAAATTGCGCGGTGACTTGAGCCAGTCGGCGTCGCCGCTGGCCTTCAGACACCTGCTGGCGATGTACAAGCACCCAGGCTAACAGTAGTAGTGTTGCCGTATCCACTTGGCTGCGGCTCTTTAGCAGCAACAGCTCAAAGGGTGAAAAACGGGCAATGGACATTCCCTGGCTCCAAGGCAAAGAGGTTAACCGCAGAAGTGCTTTAACGGCCATCCTGATAATGATTGGCCATGGTATATCATCGCGTTACGCAATGAAGTAGGAGATTCGTTAGGTGATCAATGTTGAGCGTAAAAATAGCTTCCAGCTGAGGCTCACTCGGCGGCTCAAGGAAGAAACGTCGCACACGCTCGATGTTTACCTATTTGTGCCCAAAGAGCTTGGGCTTAGCACCCATGTCATTTCAGAAGAGGCGTTTTATCACGGCGCGATCAGCGTTTCACGCACTTACTACAGTGATGAGTACCATTTACCGTTGGTCCATAGCCGTTTAGCGAGCCGTAATCAGTTAGGCAGTGATTCCTATCGATTAAGTTTAAGTTTGTATGCTTATCAATATGTTGGGGCGTTAGAGCGAACGACTCAGGCAATGCTGGCCAGCGCCCGAAAACTACGCCATGCCACTAGCGATCAGCGCCAGGAGAGCGGCGAGCTTCAAGAGCTTGCCGATGCGCTCCGTGACCAACTGTATGAAATGAGCGATTTGAGTGACGGCATTCTTAAACGGTTGCGGCGCAATTCGCCCACCGACGAGCGGCTCTATAAATACTTTGCCAACATCGATAATTACCTTTCCTGGTTTACCGAGCAGCAACTGCTGGCATTGGTAGCGCATATGCCTCGTGGCGGCGAGTTTAGTGAGATAAAGCGTCGCTTTATCATCGTCTGCCAGCGTGAGAGCGACTATCGAAAAGAGCAAGAGTATAACGCTGAACGGGTGATGGAAGACCCCACTCGGATGTCGAATAAAATGCGCTTGCTAAGGCGGCTTATAGAGCATCCCATTACGCTCAAACAGCGTGCTCTAGAGCTTGGGAGCGGCGAGCAGAAGGCAGTAAAAGCGTTGGCGACGGCAGTGGTAATGACCTTTGTATCGCTTGGTGTGCTCCACTTGCGAAGTGTGCTGGGCGATGTCACTGCGTTGTTTGTATTGGCGTTGGCGCTGCTTTATGCGATGCGGGAAGTGTTTAAAGACGACCTGCGTAACACGTTATGGCGCTGGCTTCGGCGTGGAAGGCCAAAGTGGCGGCGGCAATATATCGACCCCACGCGCAATCAATCAGTGGGTCGGCAGTTAGAGTGGTTCGACTATAAGCGCTATGCCGCACTAGATGCTGATATTCAGCAAATGCGCCGTCGTACGGTCGCTCAGCGTGAAGAAGAAGTACTTCATTATCGTTCCAGCTCGCGTATGTCGCCTACCCGTTTTTTAAGCGGTTATGAGCATACCCGTGAAACGCTGCATATCGATCTTTCCATGCTGACGCGCTTAATGAGCAAAGAGAAGCACTTCATTTACCGTCTGAAGGAAGGGCAGGCCGTTAGAGAAAGTGTCGAGAGACGTCACCTGTTTAACTTGGTCATTCGTGAGACCGGTAGTGAGGACACAACCTACCTAGCTCGCTGGAAAGTGGTTGTGAGCCGTTCTGGCATTGTCGATGTCGAGAAAGTCGCTGAGGAAAGTGTAGAGAAAACCAGCAAATAAACTGCGTTGGATCAATAGACTGGCACTGAGGCTGGGTCTGCATAGCGAAATCACCAGTAGCACACTAGTCTCAAAGGTGAGCCATATAATTTGCGACTACGACCCTGTCGCCTGGAGGATACTGTGCAAGCTATCGACATTATGACACCCAACGTGGTGAGTGTAGGGCCCGACGCAAACGTGCGCGATATAGCGCAGTTGCTACTTGAAAACCGCATCAGTGCCGTACCGGTCGTCGATGATGAACGTAGGGTGTTGGGTATCGTGAGCGAAGGCGATTTGATGCGTCGAGTGAAAGATGAAACGGACGATAACCGCTCTTGGTGGCTTTCGCTCTTCAGTGGCGGTAAAGACGCGGGGACATATATTAAATCCCATGGGCGTAAGGCGCATGAGGTAATGACCTCCAAGCCACTAACTGTCGAAGAAAATGCACCACTGCATAGCATTGCTCGTTTGCTGGAAAAGCATCACATCAAGCGGGTGCCAGTGGTGCGAGACGGTAAGCTCGTTGGTATTGTCAGTCGCGCAAACTTACTTCAAGGGATTGCTAACGTGGTTGTAGCGCCCACTCAGTCGCCGGAGGATGATCGCTCTATTCGAGAAGCCATTCTCAAAGAGATCGACAATAACACCGGCGTGCGAACCGAAAGCTTCAGTGTGATTGTTGATGGTGGAAGCGTAGAGATTTGGGGGCTAGTAGAGTCTGTAGAACAGAAGCAGGCAGTGACCGTAGCGGCTGAAAATACCCAGGGCGTCAAGCGTGTTGAAAATCACCTTGGCATGATGCCTCGTGGAGCGGGCTACTTCTAATACGCTGTGTTTCTTAGCTAAACAGCCCGTTGCTTAGTGCAGCGGGCTTTTTTGTGGGCGCTAATACTCACTCTTTTTACGAGCAAAAAGCGACTAAAGTTGTATTAAAGTAAACGTTTACTCTTTGTGAGTAAACGTTTACTTTAAGCTTCAGCTGTCATTTTTTAAGATGTTTTAATTCGCAAGGAGAATCTATGAGTATTAACGCGACTGTATGGGGGGAGAACGTCCACGAGCAGACCAATGACATCGTGGCGCGTATTTACCCTAAGGGTATGCACCAGTGCATCGCCGAAGGTTTAAACGAAGCGGAAGGCATAAATGCCTCTGCCGTGACGCTGCAGGATCCTGATCAAGGCTTGAGCGAAGCAACGCTTGAAAGCACCGATGTGCTGCTATGGTGGGGCCACGCCGCCCATGGCGATGTGTTAGAGGAGACGGTTGATCGCGTTCAAAAACGTGTGCTCCAGGGCATGGGTTTGATTGTGCTGCACTCGGGGCACTACTCGAAAATTTTTAAGCGCTTAATGGGAACTACGTGTTCACTCAAGTGGCGTGAAGCGGGCGAGCGGGAACGGCTGTGGGTAGTGAATCCAGGTCACCCGATTGTTCAGGGCCTGGGGGACTACATTGAGCTGCCTCATACCGAAATGTACGGCGAACCGTTTGCGGTGCCCAACCCCGATGAAGTGATCTTTATCAGTGCCTTTGAGGGGGGCGAAGTGTTCCGCTCCGGCCTGACCTACAAACGTGGCAACGGCAAGATTTTCTACTTCCGTCCTGGGCATGAAACCTATCCGATTTATTACGATGCCCAGGTGAAAACCGTGTTGAAAAACGCCGTGAACTGGGCACGCCCGGAAGGCTCGCGATGGATCGACAGCTGCCCTAATGTGCCCGCTGACCAAGCGCCTAATCCGGTCGAGATTAAAGGCGAAAGCCTGCATAAACCCGGCGAGGAGGGCTTTAAATGATCCGTTTAGCGATAATTGGTGCAGGCAGCATGGCTGGCGAGCACGCCAAGCATTTTGGCCGTCTTGAAAGCATCGAAGTGGTGGCTGTGTGCGACCGAGACCTTGCCAAAGCCCAGGCGTTTGCCGAGCATCATGGCATTGCCGACGTGTATCAAGACCTGGATGCCATGTTGGCTCGGGATGATATTCACGCGGTAAGTAACGTCACCCCAGATGGTGTTCACAATGCCACGTCGCTGGCCGCTATTGCCGCAGGTAAGCATATCCTGTGTGAAAAACCGCTGGCGACAAATGCACAAGATGCCCATGCAATGGCGGCCGCTGCTCAAGCCGCTAACGTGATCAACATGGTCAACCTAAGCTACCGCGATGCCCCAGCGATTCAGCACGCGCGGGCGCTGATTGCGGGAGGGGCGATTGGTCAAGTTCGTCATGTCGATGCCAGTTACCGGCAAAGCTGGCTGGTGAGTAACGCCTGGGGACGCTGGAATGAAGATAGCCAGTGGCTATGGCGGCTTTCTGAAGCCCACGGCAGCAAAGGCGTATTAGGCGATGTTGGTGTACATATTGTCGACTTTGCCAGCTTCCCCGTTGGCGACATTACCCGCGTTAACTGCGAGTTAACCTGCTTTGAAAAAGCCCCAGACAATCGCATTGGTGAGTATGTGCTGGATGCCAATGATACCGCGCTGATGAGAGTGTCATTTGCCAATGGTGCGAAAGGCACTATTCAGGCCACTCGCTGGGCAACAGGGCATCACAACTCGCTGGCGCTGAGTGTGCACGGCGATAAAGGCGCGATTCGTATTGACCTGGACGCCTCAAAAGAGGATGTGCAGGTATGTCTCGATGATGACGTACATCCTGCCCGCTGGAGCACTGTGAAAGCACCGTCCACGCCGAGTATTTACCAGCGCTTCGTCAAGAGCATTCGTAGTGGCAATAACGATCAACCGGATTTTGCCCGCGGCGCGGCGATTCAAACCGTGCTCGATGCCTGTTTCGTATCAAGCCAGGAAGACCGCAGCCTAGCGATTGCCAGCTAGGTGGATGACTCGACCCTTTAACTAGCTCCCTACCTACCAATAACAATAGAGGTGAATGCTATGCGTCATTACCTGCGCTCGTCAGCGATACTGTTTGCCCTGCTGCCCACAACGCTGCCTGCCATGGCGGCTGAAATTACCATTGCCTGTGGCGATGGTGGGGCGGCAGATTTTTGCCCAACCCTGGCAGAACGGTGGGCCGATGCTAATGGTCACCAAGTGAATATCGTCACCACCCCGGCATCACCCACTGAGAAGTTGTCGCTTTATCAGCAACTATTAGGCAGCCAATCGCAAGATGTCGATGTGCTGATGGTGGATATTGTGTGGCCAGGGCTACTTGCCGACCATTTGGTTGACCTAAACGACTACCTGCCGGAAGGCGCGGCTGACGGCTTTATTCCCTCGCTGATGGATAACAATACCGTGCAGGGCAAGCTGGTGGCGTTGCCGTGGTTTACGGATGCAGGCTTGCTCTATTACCGCCAGGACTTGTTGGACAAATACGATGCCGACGTACCAGCAACTTGGCAGGCGTTGACTGATACTGCGCGGCATATCCAGCAGTCTGAGCGCGACGCAGGTAATGCGCGCATGCATGGGTTTGTGTTTCAGGGGCGAGCTTATGAGGGGCTGACCACGAATGCGTTGGAGTGGATAGCCAGCTACGGTGGCGGCACTTTTGTGGATGCCGATGGGCAAGTCACCATCAATAATCCCCAAGCCGTAGAGGCCATCACGCTAGCAGCCTCTTGGGTGGGTGATATTAGCCCTGAGGGTGTGCGCAATTACATGGAAGAAGAAGCACGCGGGGTGTTCCAGGCGGGTAATGCCTTGTTTATGCGCAACTGGCCTTATGTCTGGTCGTTGGGGCAGGCAGATGGCACGCCCATTCAAGGCAAGTTTGGCGTCGCGCCGTTACCCCGCGGGTCCGAAGGGCAGTCTGTCGCGACGCTTGGCGGCTGGAACTGGGCGGTTTCGCGCTATTCAGAGCACCCTGACATCGCCGCCGACCTAGTGGCTTATCTCGCCGCTGAAGAGCAACAGAAAGCTCACGCCATTGAGTTTGGTCGAAACCCGACGCGGCCTGTGCTCTATGAAAATGCCGAGGTGCTGGAAGCCCATCCGTTTATTGGCGAACTTTATGAAACCGTTATGAATGGCGTACCACGTCCTGCGAGCGTTACTGGAGAAGCGTATCCACGGGTGTCTAACGCAGTGTTTAACCGCGTGCATGATGCCCTATCTGGTGATATTTCCCCCGAACAAGCAATTCAGCAGCTAGATAGTGAGCTTGCCCGTATAGGTAGGCGTGGTTGGTAGCTGGATTTGCCGCAATGCTCAGCGATTTTCGGCACAATTTTTGGCACAATCATAGGCCGAATCGCTGAGGCATGGCATGAAACAGACCAAACAGAGCGCTCAAACGGCGACCATACGCGAAATAGCCCGGCGGGCCGATGTATCTATTGCTTCGGTCAGTCGGGCACTTAATGGTAAGCCAGGGCTAAGCGACGCGTTGCGGGAAAAAATTCTTACCATCAGCCGCGACGTGGCGTACCAGCCCAGCGCAGCGGCCAGGCAACTGATTAGTGGCAAGGCTGCAGTGGTAGGAATTTCCCTGGGACGCCAGGATATAGAGCTGCGTCCCTACTATATTTTGCTGTATCAGCACTTAACTGTGGCACTGCACCAGCAGGGCATGGTGCCGATCTTTTTCCACCACGATCAAACTGCCGAGCTTCCAGAACGGGCGGGCGCGGCTATTCTACTGGGGGAAACCTCTGAGGATGCGCGCCCTACCTTGCTAGAAGGCGCTGGCGTGCCTTTTGTGCGCATTGGCAACCCAGGGCGAGGTTTTTCGGTCGCACCGGATGATGCTCAAGGGTTTTATGAAATGACGCACCACCTCATCGCGCAAGGGCGTCGACAGCTCGCCTTTGTTGGCGGTGAGTTGGAAATACCGCGTCCTCACAGCCGTTTAGAGGGGTACCGACGGGCGCTTGATGAGGCTGGACTCTGTGAGCAACTAATTAGCCTGCCACATCGATTCAGCTCAGACTCACTGACCAGCTATCGTTATTTAAATCGCGCGTTGGCGCAGATCACAACTGGCCAAACGCTGCCATTTGATGCGCTAGTATGCGCCACCGACGAGCTGGCGCTGGGCTGCGTCGCTGCGCTAGAAGACAGGGGAGTCGACGTGCCTCACCAAGTCGCAGTGACCGGCTTTGATGACCTGCCAACCCTTGCCACTGGGTTAACCACCATTCGCCAAGATATTGCAGCGATTGCGGCAATGAGTGTGGAGCTGTTGGGCGAAGCGCTAGCAAACAAAGCGCCCCGGCATGTATCGCTGCCGGTGACGCTGGTACTGCGGGAAACAGCCTGAACACTTAGCGCGGTGGCAGTTGCTCGGGGCCGAAGGCATCGGGAAGCAGTGTTTCCATAGTGTAGGTTTTCAGCACGTCGCCCTGGTGAGAAAGCACCATGATTTGCGTTTCTGGGGTGGCGAATTCACGGATGCGCTGGCGGCAGTCGCCACAGGGTGTGCACAGGTGCTCGCCTGGTCCCATCACGTACACCTTGGCAAGCTCACGCTGGCCAGCGGTGATCATGGCGGAAATCGCTGAGGCTTCCGCGCACAGCCCTTTGTAGTGCGCCACTTCTACGTTAGCGCCTGCAAACTGCTGGCCATCCGGGCACTCCATCACCGCGGCGACTGGGTGGTTGGAGTAGGGGGCATAAGCGTTGCCCAAAGTGGTCAGCAGCGTGTCAACCAGTGCCTGATCCGCTTGGCTCATGGCGTTATCCTCATCAATGGCTATTAGGCCTTAGCAGCGTCGTCGCGCAGTACCGTGTCTAGCGCAATCGTCATCATGTCGTTGAAGGTGGTCTGACGGTCGGCGCTGGAGAGCGACTCGCCTTTCAGGATATGGTCGGACACCGTGCAGATGGTTAGTGCGCGAGCACCAAACTCTGCTGCCACGCCGTAAAGGCCTGCCGCTTCCATTTCCACACCCACGATGCCGTAGCGCTTGAGCAGTTCAGCCATGTCGGTCTGCGGGTTGTAGAACAGATCCGCTGAGAAAATATTGCCGACTTTTACTGGCACATTCTGCGCCTTGGCGGCAGCAACGGCGTGGCTTGTAAGCTCAAAGTCAGCGATGGCCGAGAAGTCGTGGTCATTAAAGCGCATGCGGTTCACTTTGGAATCTGTGCAGGCACCCATGCCAATAACCACGTCACGTACGTTGACGTCGTCGCGCACCGCGCCGCAGGAACCTACACGAATAATCGACTTAACGCCGTAGTCGGTAATCAGCTCTTTGGCATAAATAGACACCGACGGAATGCCCATGCCGTGGCCCATGACCGAAATTTCGCGGCCCTTGTAAGTGCCGGTGTAGCCGAACATGCTGCGTACATCGTTGACCTGGCGAACATTTTCCAGGTAGGTGTCGGCGATGTACTTGGCGCGTAGTGGGTCGCCAGGCATCAGAACGGTATCAGCGAAATCGCCCATTTCAGCATTGATATGTGGTGTTGCCATAAAACGCTCCTATCTAAAAAATGATTGGCCCGAACAACCCTAGGCGGGGGCGCTGTAAACCCTTCCCTGGGCGCTACTTTCGCCATCTGACCGCCATGGATGGCGGAAATGCCGGAATTGTTGGGAACATTTTCCGGCCTTGGCGAAAGACCCCCGCTACGGGTTGATACTGGCCTTGCACAATAGTGTGCTAATGATTTGTCATCGGCCTTTAAGCCGCTTTAGGTAAAAAGCTCTTGCCGTCTTCCATCGCTTCAACGGCGAAGAAGGCGGCTAATGTCTGGCCGATATCGGCAAAGGTGCCGCGCTCGCCTAGCGGGCCGGGGGCAAACCCTGCGCCATGCACCATCACTGGCACATATTCGCGGGTGTGTTCGGTGCCTTCCCAGCTGGGGTCGCAACCGTGGTCGGCGGTGAGCAGTAACAGGTCATCATCGTTCAGTGCGGCAAGCAGTTCCGGCAGGCGAGCATCGAAATGCTCAAGCGCTGCGGCGTAGCCCGGCACGTCACGGCGGTGGCCGTAAACCGAATCAAAATCAACAAAGTTGGTCATGATCATGGTTGAGCGGTCGCTGGTTTCTTTCGCGGTGCGGGCTACTTCGGCGAGCGTGGCTTCCATCAGGGCGTCGTGGCCGCTGGCTTTGACCTTATGGGTAATGCCGCAATGCGCGTAAATATCCGCGATCTTGCCAATCGATACCACTTCGCCGCCTGCGTCGGCCAGTTTCTGCAATACGGTGGGGCTGGGTGGCTCAACGCTGTAGTCGCGGCGGTTGCCGGTGCGGGCAAAACTGGCGCTGTCATCGCCGTTAAACGGGCGGGCAATCACACGGCCAATGTTGTAGGGCTCGAGAAGCTCGCGCACGGTTTCGCACAGCGCGTAGAGACGCTCTAAGCCAAAGTGCTCCTCGTGGGCGGCAATCTGAAACACCGAATCTGCCGAGGTATACACAATTGGCTTGCCGGTGGCTATGTGCTCTTCACCCAGGCGGGCGATGATCTCGGTGCCCGAAGCGTGGCAGTTGCCAATCACCCCAGTGAGGCTGGCTTCTTGCACGATGGCGTCGAGCAGTTCAAGGGGGAAGCTGTTGGTTTTATCAAGAAAATAACCCCAGTCAAAACGCACCGGTACGCCAGCAATTTCCCAGTGGCCGGAGGGAGTGTCCTTGCCACTGGAGATCTCTTTGGCGTGGGCGTACGCACCTGTTAATTGAGCTGGCAAGTTAACGCCTTCGGCGACGCTTCCCGTTGCATCGCGGTGGGCGTGGAACAGGCCTAGCGCCGCCATGTTGGGCAGTTTTAGGGGGCCTGAGCGCTCAGCGGTATCAGCATCACCGCGGGCGCAGGCGGCAGCGATGTGGCCCAGGGTGTCAGCACCCTGGTCGCCGAATTTGTCAGCATCGGGGGCGCTACCGATCCCAAACGAATCAAGGACTAATACAATCGCACGACGCATTAGGCTTCTCCTCGGAAGGTGTCTTGAAGCAGTGTGTCCGCTGCGGCAGGCTCTTCGCTAAGCGTCATGGCGGCACGCAACTGAGCAGCGGCACGCTTGGCCGCATCTTCACTGCGGGCGTGAATGATGGCTAACGGACGCTGGCTATCGACTCGGTCACCAATCTCGACAATATCGCTAAAACCAACGCTGTGATCGACGCTAGCATCGTTGCGCAGGCGGCCACCACCCAGCTCGACCACGCTCATACCGACGGCACGGGTGTCGATGCGCTGTACGATGCCACTCTGCTCGGGGTATACCGGCTGAATGACCGGTGCGGTGGCCAAGTAGCTATCCGAGCGTTCCATAAAGTCGGCGGGACCGCCCAGCTCGCGCACCATGCGGGCGAAGACTTCGGCTGCTGCACCCGAGGTGAGCGCTTTTTCCAGCTTAGTTAGGGCTTCTTCACGGTTGTTGACCAGTTTGCCAGCGATCAGCATTTCCACCGCCAGTTCGCGGGTGACCTGCATAACGCGACTGTTGGCACGTTCGCCGCGTAGCAGAGCTAGGGTCTCGACAATTTCGACTGCATTACCTGCGCAGGGGGCCAACGGCTGGCTCATATCGGTGAGCAGAGCAGTGGTCGGCGTGCCGGCTTGGGTTGCCACGTTGGCAATGCTTTTGGCTAGCTCGCGGGATTTTTCCGGCGTGGGCATAAAGGCGCCGCTGCCAACCTTAACGTCCATCACTAAGGCATCTAAACCAGAGGCCAGTTTTTTACCCAGAATAGAGGCAGTAATCAGTGGAATGGACTCCACGGTGGCGGTCACATCACGCACGCCGTAAATGCGTTTATCGGCGGGGGCCAGATTGCCAGTTTGGCCGATAATCGCTACACCGGTGGATTTCACCACACTGCTAAAGCGTTCCGGCGCTGGGTAGGGATCGTAACCGGGGATTGACTCCAGCTTGTCCAGCGTGCCGCCGGTGTGGCCAAGGCCACGGCCGGAAATCATCGGCACAAAGGCGCCGCAAGCGGCGACCCAGGGGCCGAGCACCAACGACACTAAATCACCAACGCCGCCGGTAGAGTGTTTATCGACAATCGGGCCGGGCAGGTTGAGGGAGTCCCACTGCATTACATGGCCAGAGTCGCGGGTCGCCGTGGTCAGTGCGACGACTTCTTCACGGCTCATGCCGTTTAAGAACACCGCCATGGTGAAGGCACCAATCTGGGCATCGCTGATGCGATCATCGGCAATGCCCTGTACGAAGGCTTTGATCTCTTCCGCGGGTAGCGGCTGACTATCGCGCTTCAGGCGAATCAGTTCCTGGGGCAGGAGAGCGTGATGAGAAGCGGTAGATGACATTTAGTAGCCTCCGTTAGTAGTGGCGAGCGGTGCGGTTTGTGGGGCGCCGCTTAGAGTATTCAATAAATTACCCAGCAGGCTGGAGGCACCAAACCGGAAGTGCTCAGGCGTTACCCACTGCGCGCCCATAATGTTCGTAGCAAGTGCTAGATACTCGGCGGCTTCTTCAGTGGTGCGCACGCCACCGGCGGCTTTAAACCCAACATCTTCACCGCTGACTTTAATCGCGTTGAGCATAATCTCAGCGGCTTCCAGGGTGGCGTTTGTGTCGACCTTGCCTGTCGATGTTTTAATAAAGTCAGCGCCGCCTTCAATCGCCAGTTCACTGGCACGCTTGATAAGCGCGGGATCTTTGAGTTCGCCCGATTCAATGATGACTTTTAAGCGTGCTTGACCGGCGCAGGCAGCTTTACACATTTCGACCAGCTCTAGGCCGATTGCTTCATCGCCTGCCATCAATGCGCGGTAGGGGAAGACCACATCGACTTCATCGGCACCGGAAGCGACGGCGTCGCGGGTTTCACGGGCGGCGCCCATGATGTCGTCACCACCATCTGGGAAGTTGGTAACCGTGGCAATTTTAACGTGGTCATTGAGCTTGTGAGCGGTTAGTGCACGCTGCGCGGTAACCACAAATTGCGGATAAACGCATACCGCTGCTGGGTTGCCAAAGGGTGTTTTAAGTTGCTGGCAGAGCGCTTCAATCGTGCTATCGGTGTCGCTGTCGTTCAGGCTCGTTAGATCCATGAGGGTGAGTGCTTGACGGGCAGCTTGGGTAAGTTGGGCTTGAGTGTGCTGAGAGGAGGCAGTCGCAGTCATGGAGTTCTCGCAAATTAATAAAAGACAAAACGGGCCCTGCGTGAAAACAGCAGCGCCCGTTGCAAAGTGTCGTGCTTGCTGCGTTAAGCCGTGGCGCTACTCAACGCAATAAAGAAGCCTGCAATTGAGGCCGACATTAGGTTAGAGAGTGTACCGGCCAATACGGCCTTCACGCCAAAACGGGCAATCTCTTTACGGCGTGTAGGGGCAATGCTGCCTAAGCCGCCCAGCAAAATGGCAATGGATGACAGGTTGGCAAAGCCACATAACGCAAAGGAAAGAATCGCCATGGTGTGTGGAGTCATCATTTGACCCGTGGCGGCCACCACCTGTTCCCCATCAATGTAGGGAGCCAAGTTGATAAAGGCGACAAACTCATTCACCACCAGTTTTTGACCGATAAACGAACCCGCCAGGGTGGCTTCTTCCCAAGGGACGCCAAGTAAGAAGGCAAGCGGTGAAAATAGCCAGCCGAGAATCAGTTCAAGGCTGAGCGATTCAAAGCCAAACCAACCGCCAATGCCGCCTAGAATACCGTTAATCAGGGCAATAAGTGCAATAAACGCGAGCAGCATGGCACCGACGTTGGCGGCAAGTTTCATGCCTGACGTAGCGCCCGCTGCTGCTGCATCCAATACGTTGGCGGGTTTGTCTTCCTGCTCTTTAAGCTCTTCTTCTACTTTAGAAACGCTGTCGCTATCGGTTGCGTCTTGGGTTTCAGGCATGATCAGCTTGGCAAACAGCAGGCCACCCGGTGCCGCCATAAAGGAAGCGGCGACCAAGTATTCCATCGGAATACCCAAGGCGGCGTAGCCCGCCAGTACCGAACCAGCCACCGATGCCAGGCCACCGCACATCACTGCAAATAGCTGAGAAGGCGTCATGCGAGCGATAAACGGACGTACCACCAGCGGCGCTTCGGTTTGGCCAACAAAGATATTTGCCGTGGCAGAAAGCGATTCGGTGCGAGAAGTGCCGAGTGCTTTTTGCAGCGCGCCGCCTAAAATCCGAATGACCCACTGCATAATGCCTATGTAGTAAAGTACCGCGATGAGTGACGAAAAAAAGATAATCACTGGCAGTACTTTTATGGCAAAAACAAAGCCGACGTTATCGACATCGGCTAAGCCGCCAAACAGAAAGCCAATGCCGTCATTGGCGTAGACCAGTACTTGGCTAACGCCGGACGAAATGGCTTGCAGGACTGCTTGGCCAAAGGGCACATAAAGTACAAATGCACCAATACCCGCCTGGATGGCAAACGCGCCAAGCACGGTGCGCAGCCGAATTGATTTACGGTCGTAAGAGAAGATAAGTGCGATGGTTACCAGCGTAACCATGCCTACCAAGCTCATGATGAGAGTCATGTGGGTACCTTCCGAGCGTGTGAAGTGAAGCGATTACAGTAAGTTTAATTTTACTGAGTAAATCATCGCATTTTGGTAAGCGTTCGGGGTACCCAGCTTATTATCTGAGTAGCGATACTGCACGCCGGTGGTAATCAGCTCAGAAGGATGCCACCACAAGCTAAGCGCGCCGTTGGTGCCCACGCTGCCCGCTTTACCGCCCACGTAGTTTTGTTCCAGGTACTCGTCGTCACGGCCAAAGGTTTGTTCATGCCAGTTAGTGACACTGAAGTTCTGGTTGAGTGCTGAGAAGTCATAACCTGCTACCCAACCCGCCATAAAGCCGTTCATGCCAGTGTAGCCGTCGCTCTGTACACGTGCTGCGCCAATAAACGGTTTGAACCATAGGCCGTTGCCGAACGTCGTGCGGTAGCCAAGGCCGAGAATTTGATCCTGCTCGCGAGCGTTGAAACCATAATCGCGGAAGTCGTACAGGTGCGCGTAGATCGATAGCGGGCTGTCGCCTAAATAAATATGCGAAGTGATTTTGCCTGCGGTACGAAAGTTGTCTTTACCACCGCTTGATTCGTCAAACTGGTCGTTGGTTGGGTTCTCGAAATCGAAGAAACCGTAGAATTCGCCCCAGCTGTAACCTACGCCGCCTTCGATTTCGACAAACGTGAAGTCGCTTTTTGCTGCGTTACTAGCGGTACGCGCTTCAGTACCGTTAGACCAATCCAAGTAGTTCACCGAAACGTTGGCAAACGACCAAAGGGGCGTCGTTGGTGACGCGGGGGTGTCGTTGGCTAACGCAGGCGTAACCAGCGCAGAGCTAGCCAATAAAACGCCAGCGCCAAGCGTGACGAAAGAAGAGCGAGAAGGGTTTTGAGCAGTCATGGAAGCCTCAACAGGGTTGTTATGAGTCGTGTGGGCTGGCGTTGATGTTAAAATTATAACATTGAGTGTTATTTTTTTAACGTTGATTTGCAAGTATTACCCCATCAACGCTCTGTATATGTGATATGACTCTCAAATAGTCGAAGAGCAGCGTCTGACAGTGGAAATATAATGAGGGCTGGCTCAGCATAGGCTTTGGATACCCACTAACCGCTGATAACAAATAACGCCTGAACTTGGGATTAAAGGAGAGGTTTGCCATGAATGACCGAAGCGCTCAGCGTTTGGCAATGTTGCAAGAAGCGCTTGCCAGCGGGGGGACATTGCATTTGCGCGATGCTGCTGAGCTGTGCGGTGTTTCTGAAATGACGATCCGTCGGGACGTTACTACGCAGCCTTCGGTGATTAGCTTGTTGGGCGGTCGGTTGGTCATGGCAAACTATCCTGGTGTAACGCCGGTTTATGACTTGACTGAGCAACAGGCCAGCCATTATCAGATTAAGCATCGCCTCTGTCAGCGAGTTGCCAGCTTTATCGAAGACGGCGATACGCTATTCATTGACTGCGGTTCAACACTGATTCCGTTGCTTAGCCAGCTTAGCCATTTCCGCGAGCTGACTGTGGTGACGTATGCCCTTAACGTGGCTAACTCAGTGGCCGCGTTGCCTAATGTGCGGTTAGTGCTGCTAGGGGGGCTGTTTTATGCCTCATCACAATCGTTTGGTAGTGATGGTATGCGTGCTGCGATTGAGCGTTTAGGCATTAATAAAGCACTGATCTCTGCCGCGGGAGTGGACTGCGAACGTGGGGTTAGTTGTTTTCATTTTCATGAGGTGGCGCCAAAACAGGCTGCCATTGCGACGGCTATGCAGCGCCTGTTGATTGTTGATGCCAGCAAATTTGGCTTAGTTCGCCCAGCCTATTTTGCCGCGTTATCCGATTTTGATATTGTCGTAACCGACGATGAGCATGCACCTAAATTACAAGATTGCCTTCCCCAGGCATCGCTTAGCGTGACCGTCACCTAACATATTCTGAAGCATTCAGGGTGCGGCAAAGCGTCTCTTTCTGATTGATCCAGATCAATAGAAAATACTTTAGTCTTAGTTTATGCGCGCTTGGCGTGTGCTGGCTATGACTCGCTGCCAATCCCTTCGGTAGCGCATATTTTTCCCGGAGCAACGCATACGTACCTCACTGTTCTGGGAAAAGTATGGGGTGTTAGTTAGCGAGCTATTTAGCTGGCTATTCAGCTGGTCAAATAGCGAGCTGTTTTGGACAACTCTCTGACGAGATCACACCATGCAACGACATACCCTCTGGCGCAGGCGAGGCACATTCGTGCTCGTCATGTTGTGCCTGTTGTTAACGGGCTGCAGTTCTGCATTGTTGGATCCCAAAGGGCAGATTGGCGTTGAGCAACGCTCGCTAATACTGACCTCATTTGGGCTGATGCTAATTGTAGTGATTCCGGTGATAGTGATGACGCTGCTGTTTGGTTGGCGTTATCGGCGCAGCAATCGCAATGTTGCTAAATACCTACCCGACTGGGCGCACTCTAATGCGATTGAAGTCGCGGTATGGACAGTGCCCTGTTTAATCATCGCTGTCTTAGCGTTTCTTACCTGGAAAACCTCCCATAGTTTAGATCCCCATAAGCCCATCGAAAGCGATACCGCCGCAATGGAAATCCAAGTGGTAGCGCTGGACTGGAAATGGCTGTTCATCTACCCCGAGCAAGGCATTGCCAGTGTCAACGAGCTTGCCTTTCCTGTGGATACGCCGGTGCGTTTTCGAGTCAGTTCTGGCTCGGTGATGAATGCGTTCTTTATTCCGCGCTTAGGCAGCCAAATTTATGCCATGGCGGGTATGGATAACGATGTTCATCTCATTGCAGACGACGTCGGCGTTTATCCAGGCCGTTCCACTAATTACAGCGGTGCTGGCTTCTCAGGAATGACCTTCGATGCTCACGTTACCACCCCAGAAGAATTTGAGGCGTGGGTTGAAAACGTGCGGGCTTCCAATGAAACCCTGACCTATCCCGACCGTTATAGCGATTTAGCCAAACCGAGTGAATACCACCCGGTCGAGTACTTCTCTGAGATATCTCCGGCGCTCTATACGTCGATTCTGACCAGCTTTCATACCGGTGGCAGTGGGCACGGTGGTCATGGCGACCATGTTAACCACGAAGCCGTCAGTGATGTTGACGATAGCCACGGCGAGTCTGGCGAGCTAGAAAGCGCAGGCGCTACCCATCATCAGGCCGCGTTTGGCCACGTTACCAATCAGCATGCTAGTGAGGATCACGCGATGAGCGGCCATCCCACAAGCGTTGAAGCGGGGGGTTAAGCATGTTTGGAAAACTGACGTTAGAGTCGATTCCGTATCACGAACCGATCATTATGATCGTTGCCGCCATGATGGCGATTGGCGGTGCTGCGCTTATCGGCGCATTAACTTATTACCGAAAGTGGGGCTGGCTGTGGAACGAGTGGTTTACCTCCGTTGACCACAAAAAGCTCGGTATTATGTATTTTGTGGTTGCCTTGGTGATGCTGCTACGCGGCTTTGCCGATGCCATTATGATGCGTACCCAGTTGGCTATGGCTGCTGGTGGGGCCGCGGGTTATCTCCCTCCTGAACACTATGATCAGATTTTTACCGCCCATGGCGTGATTATGATCTTTTTCGTTGCGATGCCCATGGTCATCGGCTTGATGAATCTGGTGGTGCCGCTGCAAATTGGCGCACGCGACGTTGCTTTTCCTTTCCTGAATAACCTGAGTTTTTGGCTGTTCGCGGTGTCCGCGATTCTGGTTAATATTTCCCTAGTAGTAGGAGAGTTCGCCAAAACGGGTTGGCTCGCTTACGCGCCGCTTTCGGGGATAGAGTTTAGCCCTGGTGTGGGGGTCGATTATTGGATATGGGCGTTACAAATATCCGGCATAGGCACGACGCTCACTGGGATTAATTTCTTTGTCACGATCCTGAAAATGCGCACCAAAGGCATGACTATGTTTCGCATGCCTATTTTTACCTGGACATCGCTTTGTGCCAACGTCCTGATTATTGCCTCTTTCCCGATTCTTACCGCGACTATCGCGCTGTTAACCCTAGACCGCTACTTCGGCATGCACTTCTTCACCAATGATTTTGGCGGCAACATGATGATGTACGTCAACCTCATCTGGGCCTGGGGCCATCCGGAAGTGTACATCCTGATCCTGCCAGCCTTTGGCGTGTTCTCTGAAGTGATCGCGACCTTCGCGCGCAAGCGTTTGTTTGGTTACACCACCATGGTATGGGCCACAGTGGCGATCACGCTGCTGTCGTTTATTGTCTGGTTGCACCACTTCTTCACCATGGGGGCTGGCGCTAACGTCAACGCCTTCTTCGGCATTATGACGATGATTATTGCCATTCCTACCGGGGTGAAAGTATTCAACTGGCTGTTCACTATCTTCCGCGGCAGCCTGGAACTGACCTCGCCGGTGCTATGGACCTTAGGCTTTATTATTACTTTCACCTTAGGCGGTATGACCGGCGTGATGCTGGCGCTACCCGCTGCCAACTTTGTACTGCATAACAGCCTGTTCGTGATTGCCCACTTCCACAACGTGATTATTGGTGGCGTGGTGTTTGGCATGATGGCGGGCTTAACGTACTGGTTCCCCAAAGCATTCGGTTTCACGCTTAGCGAGAAGTGGGGCAAGCGTTCATTCTGGTGTTGGTTTATTGGCTTCTATGTCGCCTTTATGCCGCTCTATGTGTTGAGCTTCTTTGGTGCGGTGCGCCGCATGCAGTCCTATGCCAACCCAGAGTGGCAGTCGTGGATGATCCTGGCCTGGGTAGGTGCCGTCATCATCATGATGGGCATTGCCTGCACCATTATTCAGTTCTGGGTGAGCATTCGTGATCGCAAGCTGAATGCCGATGTGACTGGCGACCCATGGGATGGCCGTACATTGGAGTGGTCAACTTCCTCACCTGCACCGTTCTACAACTTTGCCCGTTTGCCTGAAGTTGGCGATATCGACAGTTTCTGGTCGCAAAAACAGCGTAGCAATGAGCAGTTGGATGAAGCGCCTTATACCGATATCCACATGCCTCGTAATACCGTGGCAGGGCCGATTATCAGCTTGTTTGCCCTGGTACTTGGTTTTGCACTGGTATGGCACATCTGGTGGCTAGCCGCGGTGGGCGCGCTTGGCGTAGTCATCAGCTTCCTAGCGCGTGTTTTCAACGATGATATCGACTACTACGTACCCGCCGCAGAAGTGGAGCGGATTGAGCGTGAGCACCAGCAGCGCAAAACCGCACCGCCCGCCAGTGACTCAACTGATAGTAAGCAGACAAACTATGCGGAGGCGCGAGCGTAATGGCTACCGATACTCTACATCATGGCGCAACGTCTGAGCCCCATGAACACCATGATGCCAGCGGCACCAAAGTATTTGGCTTTTGGGTCTATCTAATGAGCGATCTGGTGATCTTCGGGTCACTGTTTGCTACCTACGCCGTGCTCATGAAGGGCACGGCGGGCGGCCCGACGGCGGCAGATATTTTCGAGCTGCCTTTCGTACTAGTCGAAACCTTCTTGCTGCTATTTAGTAGCTTTACTTTCGGCATGGGCGTGTTGGCTATGAATGCTGAGCGCATTGGCCAGGTAAAGGCGTGGTTAGCGATAACTTTCCTGCTGGGCGCGGCGTTTGTTGGCATGGAAGTTTATGAGTTCCAGCACTTGATTCATCAAGGGTATGGACCCGATCAGAGTGCGTTTCTCTCGTCGTTTTTCACCCTGGTGGGCACTCACGGGCTGCACGTGACCGTTGGTTTGGTATGGATTCTCGTCATGTTGGTGCAGCTTTCTACCAAAGGGCTAACACCGATGACTCGCCCCAGAATTCTGTGCCTAAGCCTATTCTGGCACTTTTTGGATATCGTCTGGATCTGTGTTTTCTCGTTCGTTTATTTAATGGGAGTGCTGTGAGATGAGCCATTCTTCATCTAATTCAACTTCTTCCCATGGCAGCGTTAAATCGTATGTGACTGGGCTTCTGCTATCTTTAGTGCTAACCGTGATTCCATTCGCGGTCGTTATGAGCGGTGCACTAAGCATCGCCACAACGGTGGTCGTTATCGCAGTAACAGCCGTGCTGCAGATTTTGGTTCAGCTGGTCATGTTTATGCATATGAACACCAAAGCCGACGAAGGGTGGAACGTGATGTCTTTCGTTTTCACGCTGACGATACTTGTCTTGGTGGTAGGGGGCTCTTTATGGATCATGCAGCATCTGCATCTCAACATGATGATCGGTTAACGGTGGTGCCTAGCCGTTGGCGTGACCTGCTCGCGCTAACAAAGCCAGGCATTATTGGCGGCAATCTCATTGCGACCTTAGGCGGTTATTTTTTAGCCGCCCACGGTACCTTTGATTGGGTCACGTTTAGTACGGTCATGTTGGGTATTGCACTGGTCATTGCGTCTGGCTGCGCCTGTAATAACGTTATTGACCGTGATATTGATGCTTTGATGGCGCGTACGCGCCATCGCCCTCTGGCCAAAGGACGTATCTCTATTACTCAGGCATTAGGCGTTTCGGCGCTGCTTGGGGTAGCGGGCGTGGTGTGTTTGGCGCTGGGCACCAACGGCTTAACCGTGGCATTAGCGGTGATAGGCTGGGGCGTTTACGTTGGGGTGTACAGCCTTTATATGAAGCGGCACTCTGAATACGGCACGTTGGTGGGCAGCCTTTCTGGAGCGATGCCGCCGGTTGTTGGTTATTGTGCGGTGACGGGGCAGTTTGATAGCGGTGCTTTCATGCTACTGGTCATCTTCTGCCTTTGGCAGATGCCGCATTCGTATGCCATTGCGATTTTTCGCTATGCGGATTATCGCCGGGCATCGATTCCAGTGCTGCCGGTGGTGCATGGTATCAAACGGGCAAAACACCACATCCTGGGCTACATCGTCGCGTTTATTCCCGCGTCGCTTGCCTTGGTGCTAGCCAGTCAAGCGGGTACGGGCTACCTCTGTGTTGCATTAGCAATGGGAGGCTACTGGCTGTACTTAGCGCTGTGTGGTTTTCGACTAGGTGATGACGTGCGCTGGGCCAAAAAGGTGTTCGGTGTATCGATTCTGACGATTACCGCAATGAGCTTAGTGATGGTACTGGAAGCCATGGTGCCGATGTGGGCGTGAAGAGAACGGACTGAAAACCCTTGGCGGGGGCGCTGTAAACCCATCATCCCTGGCGAAAGCCCCCCGCTTCGGGTTGATTCAGCCCTTTACCATTGATAGCGGCTTCAACCTAAAACGCCCCGAGCAGTTTATTCACTGTTCGGGGCGTTTTTATTAGTGGGTACAAAGAGTGGCTAGTGGCCTAGCTTTCCCGCTGGCTCGCCTGAATCGCGGTGAGTGCGATGGTGTAAACGATATCGTCTACCAGCGCGCCACGGGAAAGATCGTTCACTGGTTTGTTCAAGCCCTGCAGCATTGGACCAACACTGACCACACGGGCACTACGCTGTACGGCTTTGTACGTCGTGTTGCCGGTGTTCAGGTCCGGGAAAACAAACACCGTCGCCTTGCCCGCGACAGGGGAGTCCGGTGCTTTCTGCTTGCCAACGCTATCAATGGCGGCCGCGTCGTACTGTAGCGGGCCATCGATTGCGAGGTGTGGGGCGCGCTCTTTGGCGATGCGGGTAGCTTCGCGCACTTTATCAACATCGGCACCGGTGCCAGAGTCGCCAGTGGAGTAGCTGATCATGGCGACTCGCGGTTCAATGCCAAACGCTTCAGCGGAGCGGGCGCTTTGTAAGGCGATTTCCGCTAGGGTTTCGGCGTCTGGGTCAGGATTAACCGCGCAATCGCCATATACCACTACCTGCTCAGGCAGCAGCATAAAGAAGATCGATGACACCTGATTATATTCCGGTGCCGTTTTGATCAGCTGAAACGCTGGGCGCACCGTGTTGGCGGTGGTGTGTACTGCACCTGATACGAGACCGTCGACTTCGTCTAATTGCAGCATCATCGTGCCCAGCACTACATTATCCTGGAGTTGGGCTTCAGCGGTTAGCTCGTTCAGTTTGCCGCGGCGACGCTCTACCATCGGGCTGATATAACTGGCCCGGGTGCTCTCAGGATCAATAATCGTTAGCGCATCCGGCAGCGTCAGGCCGCGATGACGGGCGACGCTTTCGATATCTTCACGCTTACCGAGCAATACACAGTCGGCAATGCCACGCCGCTGACACACAATCGCGGCTTCAATGGTGCGCGGCTCATCGCCTTCAGGCAATACAATGCGCTTCTTGGCTTGCTGGGCAAGTTTGACAAGCTGATGGCGAAACGCTGATGGGGACAAACGATGGATATAGCCACGGCTGAGCTTGGCCTTAAGCCACTCTAAATCCATGTGGGCAGCCACATAACGTGCTACCTGCTCGGCTCGTTCGAAATCGTCCATGGGGATTTCGCTGCTCAACTGGCTCAGATTTTGCGCCGTGGTCAAGCTATCGGTTTCCACTGCCAGTACTGGTAGGCCGGTTTTTAGTGCCGGGCGACACATTTCAATCATATTGTCGTTAGGCATGAAACCATTCGTGAGCAGCACGCCCGCTAGCTGAGTGCCATTCATGGTTGCTAAGGCAGACGCCAGCATTACGTCGTCACGGTCACCAGAGGCGACAACTAAACTGCCCGGTTTGAAAATATGCAGCGCATTGGCGGCACTTCGTGCGCACAGGCTAGTAGAAAGCACGCGGCGACTAGCGGCTTCCCCTTCATTGAGCATCTTGGCATTCAGCGCTCGCGCTACATCTAAGGTGCGCGGTGCGCTTAACGTATTGCTGTAAGGCACTACGCCAATCAGATGAAAGCTGTCTGTTGCTAGTGCTGGCGAATAGCGACGCAGTTCATTCAGTATCGGCTCTTCAAGGTGGGGCTTAATAGTGCCGGGTGCTGCAGAAAGGTCATCTTCCTGACCATAAGGCAGGTTTTTCATGCGCATTAAAATGCCGCCAAGTGTGCGGCTGGAGCTAACGCCACCAAAGCTTCTGGCATGCATGTCCAGTTCTTCGGCAAGCTGCTGCGGCTCATTTAAATCGCCAGTGCCGACCAAAATGATTCGCGCATTAAGCGCATCTGCCAACTGGGCGTTGGTTTGGGTGGCGTAAGTAGTATGTTGGGTTGGAACAACGCCTTCTACCACGACCAAATCTAGTGCGCTGCCATCTTTATAGGCTTGCTGGGTGACCTGCTCAAAGAGCTCAATGACGTTCTCCATTAGCTCATCGGTTTGATCATCACGCAATAAGCGTTCTAGCCTTGCCTGGGAAATAGGCGACGGAGGGCGTTGATTGAGCGTGCGCGACACCAGGGCCGTTGAGCGGTCAAGCCCTGGGCCGTTCAGCTCATTTTGCATAAATGGTTTTAAAAAGCCGGCTTTTAAGCCGATGGTATCCAGTGCTTGAATTAACCCAAGGCAAGCGGAAGTTAGCCCAGCGCCCATGCTGGTGGGTACCAGTAAGATAGCTTGGGGTTGCTCGACGGTGTTGTTCATTTAGTCGTCTCCACGCAGTGGCGGGTTTCCATGGCGATACGACCCTCTTCATCCGTAGGAATTACCCACACTTCGGGGCCATCGTGGTCGGTGTTGTCCAGCTTGCCTTCTTTGCCCCGAATAGTGGCTTCGTTAGCCACTTCATCTAAACTGAAATGGAAGTGGGGCAGTAGCGCCAGTACGTCACGGCGAACGATCGGTGAGTTTTCGCCGATGCCGCCGGTAAAAATAACGCCATCGAGTCGAGGTAAGGCGCAAGAGAGGGCGGCTAACGATTTAGCAATGCGGTAACAGAATACCTCTAGCGCCAGTTTGGCACCTTTATGGCCAGCCAGCGCTTGGTCTTCTACTTCACGCATATCATTGGTTAGGCCGGAGAGGCCCAGCAAACCACTCTGCTTGTTGAGTACGTTATCGATCTCATCCATTGACCAACCAAGCTGGCGGTGAAGGTGAGCGTGCAAGCCAGGGTCAACATCGCCGCTGCGGGTTCCCATCACTAAGCCCTCTAACGGCGTAAGTCCCATGCTGGTATCCAGGCTTTGATTGTTCCATATAGCGCTAGTAGAGCAGCCGTTCCCCAAGTGAGCGGTTAACCAACCTCCTGCACCGCGGCTACTTAGTTCGCCCGCGCGCTGACTGACATACGCATGGCTAGTGCCATGGAAGCCGTAGCGACGGATGCCGTGCTCGGTGTACAACGCTTCCGGTAGGGCATAGCGGTAGGCGCGGGGCGGTAGTGTCTGGTGAAAGGCCGTATCAAACACGGCTACCTGAGGCAAGTCTGGAAAGACGTGCCGGGTTGCGGCAATGCCAGCCAAGTTAGCAGGGTTATGCAGTGGGGCGAGCGCTGCTGTGGTTTCTATTGCGGCTATAACGCTATCGTCAATCATAGCTGCCTGGGTGAAGTGTTCGCCGCCGTGAACAATGCGGTGTCCAACTGCGCCGGGTACTCGACCCTCCAGGCGCTTAAGGATAGCGCTTAGTGCTTCAGCGTGATCAGCATTGGGCAGGGCTTGGGTAAAGCTTTCACCTGCGCCGTTCTTGCCTTTTAAGCGGGCTTCGCTACTCCCTAAACGCTCTGCTATGCCAGCTAAGCGCGGTGCCTGAGGGTCAGAATCAATCAATGCATATTTGATAGAAGAAGAGCCACAGTTAATGACCAGCACCGGTGTGTTCATAACAACCTTTGTAAAGTAGTTAGCGTAAAAGAGGGGTAGACCTTAGTATAACATGCTGCGCTGCATGATATTAGCGCGGTATTGCGTTAGCCTTAACCATAAAATGTCGTCATCCTGCTGTTTAATCTACTTAACGTGAGCCGTTTTGTTCCTATGCCTTCTACCTCGTTACCAACGCTACTGCCTCGCCACCTAGCCATTTTTTTGATGATGTCGGTGGCTACTATGTTCGCAGCTAACCACGTTTCCGCGCGGCTTGCGTTTGATAATGGTACTGGCTTACTTCTTGCGGTATTGATGCGTTCAGGCGTGGCGTGTTTGATTTTGCTGACACTGGTCGTGGTTCAAAAAAAGCGGCTTTGGCTACCGCCCGGCACATGGCCATGGCAGTTGGCAGTAGGGCTTCTGATTGCCATCCAAAGTGTGAGCCTTTATTCAGCGGTTGCACGTTTGCCGGTGGTCATTGCATTGTTGCTCGTTAACACCTTTCCTATCCAATTGGCGCTATTGAGTTGGGCGTTGGGCGGACCTCGGCCTTCGCTGCGCAGTTGTCTGATTATGGGCACTATTTTGATTGGGCTGCTAGTGGTGCTCGATATACCGAGTTGGTTCGCGGATGCCAATGCCATGGGGCCCGAGTGGTTGGTCGGTATTGGGTTCGGGCTAAGTGCCGCTTTTGCGTTTGCTTGCGCGCTTTGGGTCACCGAGCATCGATTAGCAAGGGTAGGCAGCACGTTACGTAGCCTGCTGACCATGCAAACGGTATTTATTGTCATGATCGTTGGCGGGTTGCTAGGGGTGGTTCCTGGGGGAATGAGCTTGCCGGATAACAGCGCAGGCTGGACAGGACTAGCGTTATTAGCCTTGCTATACGGCAGTGCTTTTTCCCTGCTGTTTATTTTTGTGCCACGCCTGGACATGGCGCGCAATGCCCCAGTTATGAACTTCGAGCCAGTAGCGTCGTTACTGCTTGGTTATATCGTTCTAGGTCAGATGCTAAGCCCAAGCCAACTCGTAGGTGGAGCAGTGGTCGTTGGTGGCATTGTTGTGCTCAGCCTTTCTAAAGGTAGGTAAACAGGAGAGGAAAAAGGAAACTATATGCAAGTTGGGTCGGCAGATTGCGTTCTCCTTAAGTATGAGCCACAATTAAAAAGTGTAAGGAAACACTGTTTTTTAACTGAGGTTTAACTTATGAAGATGACCGTATTATCACTCACCTCTGCCGCTCTTTTAGTTGGTGCGGGTACGTTCGCGGCATCGGCTCAAGCGCAACAATCCTTCCAGTACCCACAAGGATATGTGGGCGGCGATGCCATGTTTTGGAGCCTGAACCCAGAAAGAGGCTCTTCACGCGATGACGTTGGTTTGCGTCTCCGTGGTGGGGCACAGTTCAATGACTATTTCGCCTTAGAAGGTCATTTGGGCACCGGTGGTTCAGATGGTGGCGCCGAGCTAGATCACGTTGCGGGTGCTTATGCGAAAGGCATCGTACCCATTGCACCGGAAGTGCGTTTGTATGGCTTAGCGGGCTTCACTGAGGTTGATATTAACAACGACCGTGAAACCGGTTTCTCCTACGGTGCCGGTGCGGAAATGGATATCAGTTCCAATGTATCAGTAGGCGCTGACTACATGCGCTATCTGGATAAATCTGCCTATGATTTTGATGCTGCCAGTGTAGGCCTAAAGTACCGTTTTTAAGGCAGGCGCTTAGCTTTCGCTGAAATGTGCCAATACATAGGCATTAAGTCGTACTGATATAACAGTTCAGTTATCACAACACAGCGAAGCCCCTATCACGCATTGACGTGGTAGGGGCTTTTGTATGTTCTCGTTGTTGAGCCAAGAGTATTTGATAGTTCGCTAGATGGCGGTTTTTCCCTTCGCTAACGGCTGGAGACAGCATCGCCTCTAATTTCAGAGGATGAGCATATCTTTGCATAGTTTGGGCCAAATGCTGCTCTTGCGAAGCTGATAATGTTGAAAATTAATAACTATTACAGGTAGCCAGCGAACAACCTCATAACGCTCTACAAAGGGAAACTACCATGTATAAGATTAGTAAAATCGCCTTAGCAGTAGGTCTTAGTGCCAGCCTCGCAACGGCTGCGAGTGCCGCTGAAATCGATTGGCGTATGGCAACACCGTGGAGTGGTGGTCCGTGGCTCGAACGTGATGCGCAGATGTTTGCTGATCGCGTTAGCGAACTGACCAACGGAAAAATCGCTATCGAAGTTTATCCTGGCGGTACGCTGGGCAGTGCACTGCGTGTTACGAACACAGTTAAATCTGGGGTTGCTCAGGTAAGTCATAACTACATTAACTATGACTATGGTACCGACCCAACCACAGCTCTATTGGCAGGCCACTCTAGCGGTCTAACGCCGGAAGAGTTCATGCTATGGATGTACGAGGGCGGTGGCGCAGACCTTTACGAAGAGTATCGTCGTGAAGTGTTTGATGTCGTAGCGTTCCCGTGTGCCATTCTCGGCACAGAAATTTTTCTTCACTCAAATAAGCCTGTCAGAACGCTTGAAGACTTTCAGGGGCTGCGGCTACGTACTTCGGGAGCATGGGCAGAAATTGCTTCTCGCTTGGGTGCTTCTACGGTCGTCATGGCGGGGAGTGATATCTACAGCGCCCTTGAGCGTGGTGTGATTGATGCTGCCGAGTGGGGGAGCCCCGAAATGAACCGGCCAACAGGGTTCCAGGAAGTTGCACAGTACGTCATTACTCCTGGCGTACACCAATCGGGTGGCTTTCTTGAGTGCCAAGTCAATAGCGATACGTGGGAAGAACTGAGCGAAGACGACCAGCGTATGCTGCGTCTCGCAGGTAAGTTATCGGTTTTTGATACTTGGCTTGCTAGCTCGTTTGCTGACTTAGGTGCTTACCAAGAGCTCGTGGATGGCCCTAACGAGATTGTAGAGCTGGATCAGTCCTTCATTGATGCTATCTATGAAGAAACGACTAAGTGGGAAGATGAGTATGCCGCTGAAAACGAGTGGTTTGCCCGTGTTCTTGAATCTCAGCGCTCCTTTAAGAGTGACATGGATAGCTGGTCAGAATATCGCCTTCCGATTGGTGTAATGGCCCGCTAAGAAGCTATGTAGCTATATAAATGAACAGAGGGGCCTTAAGGCCTCTCTTTTATTGGTGTCTGCTTGCTGTCCCCCTGATACGCTGAGATCCCGTCATGAAACTAATTCGATCCATAGAAGCGCTGACCCGCTTTGCTGGCTGGTTGGGTGCTCTTCTTGTACTTCCTTTAATTGGCGCGTTAATCATTGAAGTACTGAGCCGTTACGTTGCAGGCCGCCCTACGCTATGGGCTTTTGAAGTTAGCTACATGGTAATGGGGGCAATGTTTATGCTGGGCATGGCCAATGCGTTGCGCATAGGCCAACACGTCAGCGTCGACATCGTGTCTCTGCAATTGAGTGAGCGAGCTAATGCCGCCGTTCGGGCACTTGGCTATTTGCTGTTCCTACCGGTGCTGGTATGGCTGGTATGGGAGCTTTCTAAGTACGCACTCTCTGCTTTTGAAACCAATGAACGTTCGGGGCGTTCTGCCTGGAACCCCGTCGTATGGCCGATTTTTACAGTATGGTTTGTTGGTTTTGCACTGCTAGCTCTTCAGGTGTTCGCTGAGTTACTGAAGTCAATTTGTTTATTAACTGGTAAACATCAATTTGAGGAGCCAGCCGAATGAGTAGCTATCTTGCGTTGCTGATGTTTCCTGCCTTGATGACGTTAATTATTGCTGGCTTTCCAATAGCTTTCTCAATGATCCTGGTGGCAACGGGGTTTGGCATTATTCAGTTTGGCGATGTTGCGGCTTATCAACTGTTGACCAAAATTGAAGACACTGCCTCTAACTCGATTCTTGCTGCGGTACCACTGTTTATATTTATGGGCGCAATGCTTGAGCGTTCAGGCATTGCTGAGCGCTTGTTCGAAGCGATTCATATGTGGACGCGTCGCTTACCCGGTGGGCTAGGTATCGGTGCCATTATATTAGGGACATTGTTTGCCGCTTCCAGTGGCGTTGTTGGTGCAACAGAAGCCGTGATTGGTATGCTTGCCATTCCGGTCATGCTCAAGCATCACTACAGTAAAAGTCTGATGTCAGGGACGATTTGCGCCAGTGGTTCTTTGGGTACCGCAATTCCGCCTTCTATTACTGTGGTGGTACTTGGACCTGTCGCAGGGGTGTCGGTTGGTTCTCTATTTAGTGGTTTGCTAATACCGGGGTTCTTGATGGCGGTAATGTTCCTGATCTATATCATCGGGGTTGCTTACCTTAAACCAGAAATGGCACCACGTGTTCAAGAGCAGGAGCCAGATATTGCTCTAGGTGAAAAAATTCGTATTACGCTAGTCGCGCTGGTGCCAACCATGCTGCTGATTTTTACCGTGCTGGGCACTATTCTTTTGGGCATGGCAACACCCACAGAGGCTGCAGCATGCGGTGCCTTGGGTGCCATCATCTTGGCAGTTGCTTACCGTAATTTAAATGTAGCGGTACTTTGGTCGTCAGCAGTGAAGACCGTCAATATTTCCGCAATGATCCTGCTTATCGTTATGGGGGGCAGTATGTTCGCTGGGGTGTTTTTTGCCTCAGGCGGCATGGCAACAGTGCAGTCTCTGCTGATGGATACGGGCTTGAGCCCTTGGATGATTTTAGGCCTTATTCTGCTGATCGCTTTTATCGCAGGTTTTGTACTGGATTTGATCTCTGTGGTGCTCATTATTATCCCTGTGGCAATGCCCATTGTTAGGATGCTGGGCTTTGACGAAATCTGGTTCTGTGTCGCTTTCTTAGTGGTGCTGCAAACCAGTTATCTGACGCCGCCTTTGGCACCTGCTATTTTCTATCTCCGGGCAATTACACCTCCTGAAGTAACACTGAAGCATATGTATAAAGGGGTTGTGCCATTTATTTTGGCTCAGCTTGTCGTGTTGGCTTTGGTGTTAGCGTTTCCAGAAATTGCTTTGTGGTTACCAGATGTCATGGGAGGACCTTCCTGGCGTTAATTAATCACTTGTAGAATGGCTTTCTATTGGCCGCTCTTTTTTAAGGGCGGTTTTTTTATGGGGAGCAAGATTATTGTTAGCGTGCTAATGATTTGTTAGACTAAAGTATTCCACCTAATAATATCTCCAAGCGGTGACATCGCCGCTTTGGTGCTCGTCAATGAGAAATCCCAATGTCCCCTGATCAAAAATTTACTCGCTGGGTGAAAATAGCCCTGACCGTATTTTTATTGCTATTCGTTTACTTCTTAATGGCCGATAGCTTTATGCCCATGACGCCTGAGGCGCGGGCAATGCGCCCCGTCACCAGCATTGCTCCTGAGCTAAGCGGCCCTGTGCAAGAAGTCGTGGTGAGCGACCATCAGCCGGTAACCCAGGGTGATGTGCTGTTTCGCTTAGACCCATCGCCCTTTCAAATCGCTCACTCCCAAGCCCAATTAAACCGGGAGCAAGCGGAGCAAGAAAACGCCCGCTTAAATGCAGAGCTAGCGGCTGCCAGGGCATCACTTGCCTCGGCACAGGCTACTTTCGATGAGCGCAGCGGTGAGCGCCGTCGTGCCGAAGCGCTGCTTGGGCGTCAGGGGATTTCTCGCCAGCAATACGAACAGCAGGTCGCGGCCGAACATACCGCACAGGCGGCTGTGGCATCTGCCCAGGCACAGATTGAAAGCTTAGAGGTACAGTTGGGAGAAGAGGGCGACGATAACTTACGCCTTCGCCAAGCGAATAATGCCCTTGAAAAAGCTGAACTGGATTTAGCCCATACGGTGGTAAAAGCGCCAGAGTCCGGTGTGGTCGCTAATCTTCAGCTACAGCCTGGCCATTATGTGCAGGCGGGGCAGCCTGCGGTGGCGCTGGTCGCAAGCACGGTAGAGGTCGTGGCTGATTTTCGTGAAAAGAGCCTGCGCCATGTGGCGCTTGGCGATGAAGCAAAAGTGGTATTCGATGCGTTGCCTGGACGAATTTTTGAAGGGCATGTCAGTGCCTTTGACGCCGGTACCCGCGCAGGCCAGCAGGCAGTGGATGGTCAACTTGTGGATATTCCTGCTTCAGATCGTTGGATACGAGATGCGCAACGTGCGCGTATTCATGTGGCGTTAGATACGCCGTTGACTGAACTACCCCCGAGTGGTGCGCGGGCAACGGTGCAACTAGTGCCGGGCGAACATGCAATGGCTAAGCCGTTTGCGTGGTTGCAGGCGCACCTGATTAGTTGGCTGCACTATGTTTATTAAAGCGGCTATTAAAACGGTTATTAAAAAAACGCCCATAGAGGCTGTTAATAAGCCAGCGCTCTCTCAAAACGGCCTGCGCCAGTGCCTGCGGGTAGCGGGAGGCGGTTCGCTGGGGTTTATTATTAGCCAATTGATGGGCTGGAATTATGGAGTTTTTTTTACTGTTTTCCCGATGTTCTTGTTGGGTATGGTGCCCATTTTAAATGGCAGCATCATTCGCCAGTTTTTGGCCAACGTTAGCTTGAATGCTTTGGAAGTCAGCATGGTGGTGGGGCTTCTAAAGCATATGCCGGTAGTGATGACGCTGGTCGTACTAGGTCTGTTTTTGCTGCGCTTCAATCTAATGGCAAAAGGCCCGCTGTTTCTGTTTGGCGCGAATGGTGTGTTGACGCTAAGCATATTGCTGCACTTTGCTAGCTACCCTGGTGTTGATTTAAGCGATCTATTGGCGAGTAATATTATGGCTAGCCTGCTGGCGGTATTTATCGCCATGTTGATGCATACGCTATTTCCCGATATTGATCCCCGCCAGCCACCACCGCGCAGTGCAAAGCCCGCAGCTCAAATTCGCCATGAAACATTGATGGGCGGCATTACGGCCACGCTCTCGTTTGTAGTGTTCCAAATGTTTGACCTCAGAGATTCACTGTCAGCGCAAATGGCCACCATTCTGATTCTGTTTGCTTTAGGTTATTCCGGCGCTCGAGTGTCGGCAGGTAAGCGAGCAATCGGCACGCTACTGGGCTGTAATCTGGCGCTGGCAATGCAGCTATTGCTTTACACCCAAAGCCATCATTTTTTGCTGGTGATTTTGCTCTATTGGCTTGGACTAATGCTGTTTGCTAGAGAACATATTTTGGAAGGTGGCGGCTCAGGCATTGGCTTTGGAGGGCTGACAACGTTGGGTATTCTCTTTGGACAATCGTTAGGCCCGCAGCAAGACCTTGTTTATAGTGCGCTTTATCGGTTCTCTTCGATGAGCGTTGCGCTCGTGGGCACCTTGTTGGTCATGGCTTGTTTACACTGTTTGCTAAATTGCTGGCAGCCAACGCGCCTGCCTAAAAGTAATTGAGGTAACTTTTCTAACAAAGGCTACGCTAAGGAAGGTGTCGCCATTCGAAGTGAGTATTCACTTAGTGAGCGGCATCATCCCCACTAACGGATTAGAGGTGTTCGTCATGGCAAGTGGCAAAGAAGATAAAGTGAAAGGTACTGTCAATAAGGCCGCCGGAAAAGTGAAGGAAGCAGCTGGCAAAGTAACCGGAAGTAGTAAAACAGAAGCTAAGGGTAAAGCCCAACAAGTAAAGGGCGAACTGCAGAAAGGTAAAGGTAAGGCCAAGGAGAAGGCTAAGAAATAGCGTCTAGCCTGGGCATTTCAATGCCAACAGAGGTCAATAACCTCTGTTGGCTTTTAGGTGGTAACTCAGTAGTGGCCAAGCAGCTTCCACCATAAACCACCAACGATTACCCAAATGAGCAGGTTCACCACGCTCATAATGAAACCTGCTTTCCACCACTCTCCCAGCGTTAGGTAGCCTGAGCCAAAGATGACTGGTGAAGTGCCTGTGGCGTAATGGGTTAAGGTCATCATAATCGAAGATGTGGCCGCCATAATCAGCACAAAAGGCATAGGTGGGGCGCCGAGACTTAAGCCAACGGTGAGAAATGCTGCCATCATCGCGGTGATGTGTGCAGTCGTGCTGGCAAAAAAGTAGTGGGTATAAAGAAAGGTGAGTACCAGAAGTGCAGAGGCTCCCGCCCAACCAATCCCCATCGTGGTAATCCAGCTCTGCATATTCGCTGAAAACCAACTAATTAGGCCTGTTTCGTTAAGTTGGCTAGCCATCATGATAAGAGCACCAAACCACAGCAGCGTATCCCACGCATTTTTTTCTTTCAGCACATCTTCCCAGGTCAAAACCCCTGTTAGCAGTAGTAGCGATAAGCCAATAAACGCAGACGTTGTGGTGTTAAGCGTGACCGCATCCCCCAGGAAAATCGCTGGGATATCCGCCCAAAGCAAAAGCAGCACTAAGAAAACGAGCAACATGATGCCTTCGTTTCGGCTTAGCTTTCCTAGTTCGGCAAGTTTGTCTCTCGCCAACTGGGTGGCATTCGGGGTTTCTTTAATTTCCGGCGGGTAAAGCAAGTACAGAATGTACGGCATCGCCAGGATGGCGACCAAGCCCGGCAGCAGCATGGCGACCGCCCAGGTTAACCAACTCAGCTGTATTTCTGCTCCAGTGGCGGACGAGATAAGTTGAACGGTTAATGGGTTAGGGGCGGTGGCAGTGATGAACATAGCCGAGGTGATGGGGTTGCTGTGGTAATTCACCAGCGCTAGATATTTGCCGATTTTACCAGACGTGTTGTCTTCAGGGTGTGAGTCAAAGCTGTGAGCGATAGAGCGCATAATGGGGTGGATAATACCGCCACCTCGCGCCGTATTACTTGGGGTAACTGGCGCAATTGTTAGCTCTGAAAAGGCGAGGCCATAGCCGATCCCCAGCGTACGTTTGCCAAAAATCGAGATGAAGTAGTAGCCAATACGTGCACCCAGACCAGTTTTAATCAACCCACGTGAAATCATGATCGCAATGGCAATTAACCAGATAAGTGGGTTGGCATAACTGCTTAAGGCGACATTGATGGCCTCACCTGGCGTGTCGCCGGTAACACCACTTGCCGCGACAATAGAAATCGCAATCACAGAGATCGCCCCAATAGGCATGGCTTTGCCGATGATAGCGACAATAGTGCCGACAAATATTGCCAGCATAAGCCAAGCGTTTGGTGTCAGCCCTTCTGGCAAAGGAATTACCAGCCAAATCAATAGTGTGGTGGCCACAGCAATTGCGGTCGACCAGGGTTTGAAAGGTAGTGTGAGCATAATGGATACCTATAAATTAAAAAAGCAGCAGCTAGCGGTACACTTGGTATAAATAAGATAGCGCGGTAAATGCTATTTAAGTCTATATATATCTAATGTATCTCTCATTGTTCCACGTCAATTGCTGTTCCTTAATCCAGTGGGCTCAATAGTGATGGGGTATCACTCACTTCAATAGGAGCCGTTCCATGCCTACTATGATGAAAGCCGCTATTTTTGTTGAGCCTGGCCGCATTGAGATTGACGACAAGCCCATTCCCGAGATTGGCCCCAATGATGCGCTGATGCGTGTCACCACTACCACAATCTGCGGCACCGATATTCATATCCTCAAGGGTGAATATCCCGTTGAGCGAGGCTTAACCATCGGCCATGAGCCGGTGGGCGTGATTGAAAAGTTGGGCGCCAACGTAAAGGGCTACCAAGAGGGCCAGCGCGTCATCGCCGGTGCGATTTGCCCGAGCTTCACCTCTTATGCCTGCCAAGATGGTTGCTCCTCGCAAGATGGTGGCCACCACAGCCACGGTTATAAACCAATGGGCGGCTGGCGCTTTGGCAATACCATCGACGGTGCCCAGGCGGAGTACTTATTGGTGCCTGATGCCCAGGCCAATCTCTCGCCCGTGCCAGACGGCCTAACCGACGAACAAGTGCTGATGTGCCCCGATATCATGTCGACCGGCTTTGCGGGTGCCGAAAAAGCGGGAATCAATATTGGCGACACGGTGGTGGTGTTCGCGCAAGGCCCGATTGGACTGTGTGCGACAGCAGGTGCGCGGTTACGTGGGGCGGGGATGATTATTGCTGTCGACGGTGTCGATGAACGTTTGGCAATGGCCAAGCAGATGGGCGCCGATGTCACCCTAGATTTTCGTCAGGTTGATGTCGTCGAGGAGGTTCTAAAGCTGACCGGCGGGCGCGGTGTGGACGCCGCGATTGAAGCACTCGGCCTGCAGCAAACCTTTGAATCGGCATTGCGGGTGTTAAAGCCCGGCGGCACGCTATCAAGCCTTGGCGTTTACTCTGAAGACCTGACCATACCGCTGAGTGCTTTCTGTGCGGGCCTGGGTGACCACAAGATCATCACGTCACTTTGCCCTGGCGGCAAAGAGCGCATGCGCAGACTGATGAGCATTATTGCCGCAGGGCGACTGGATCTTGGCCCCATGGTGACCCACCGCTACGCCCTGGAAAACATCGTTGATGCTTACGATCTGTTTTCCCATCAGCGCGACGGCGTGTTGAAAGTGGCCCTTGAGGTCTCATAGTGTTCCTTTAACACTCAAGGGGCCACGTTAGTCAGCGAGACGTTTCAGCAAGGTGCTACTTTACACCTCCTGATACAGCTCGCTGCCTTCGCGGCGGAACTTCTCCGCTTGCTCCTGCATGCCACGTTTGACTGCCTCGGAATCACTTTCAGCGGTATTTTCCGGCGCGCGGTCCCGATAGGTATCGCGTACTTCCTGGCTGATCTTCATGGAGCAGAACTTCGGCCCACACATGGAGCAGAAGTGCGCCACTTTGGCGGAGTCTTTCGGCAGGGTTTCGTCGTGGAATTCACGGGCGGTGTCCGGGTCTAGCCCCAGGTTGAACTGGTCTTCCCAGCGGAATTCAAAGCGTGCCTTGGAAAGCGCATTATCACGGCGCTGGGCGGCCGGGTGTCCCTTGGCCAAATCCGCTGCGTGGGCAGCAATCTTGTAGGTGATGATGCCGGTTTTCACGTCATCTTTATTCGGCAGACCCAAATGCTCTTTCGGCGTGACATAGCAAAGCATCGCACAGCCAAACCAGCCGATCATCGCCGCGCCAATACCGGAGGTGATGTGGTCATAGCCGGGGGCGATATCGGTGGTCAGTGGGCCGAGGGTATAGAAAGGTGCCTCATGACACGCCTCGAGTTGCTTATCCATGTTCTCTTTAATCAAGTGCATGGGCACATGGCCAGGGCCTTCGATCATCACCTGAACGTCGTGTTTCCAGGCAATCTTTGTTAACTCACCCAGGGTCTCCAGTTCAGCGAACTGCGCTTCGTCGTTGGCATCGGCGACTGAGCCGGGGCGCAGGCCATCGCCCAGAGAAAACGCTACGTCGTACTGCTTGCAGATCTCACAAATCTCTTCGAAGTGGGTATACAGGAAACTTTCCTGGTGATGGTACAGACACCATTTGGCCATAATAGAACCGCCCCGGCTGACAATACCGGTCACCCGGTTGGCGGTTAGTGGCACATAGCGCAGCAGCACACCCGCGTGAATGGTGAAGTAATCCACGCCCTGTTCAGCTTGTTCAATCAAGGTGTCGCGGAACACTTCCCAGGTCAGGTTTTCGGCAATGCCGTTGACCTTCTCAAGCGCTTGATAGATCGGCACTGTACCAATCGGCACCGGCGAGTTGCGGATAATCCACTCACGGGTCTCGTGAATGTTCTGGCCAGTGGAAAGGTCCATGATGGTGTCCGATCCCCAGCGGATACCCCAGGTCATTTTGTCGACTTCTTCTTCAATCGACGAGGTAACTGCCGAGTTACCCAGGTTGCCGTTAATCTTGACCAGGAAGTTACGGCCAATAATCATCGGCTCGGATTCTGGGTGGTTGATATTGTTGGGGATAATTGCGCGCCCTCGGGCGACTTCGTCGCGCACAAATTCCGGCGTGATCTCTTCTGGCAGTTTTGCTCCAAAGCTCTGGCCAGGATGTTGGTGACCAAGAATACGCTCAACTTCAGCGGTGCCTAATGTTTGGCGGCGCTGGTTTTCGCGAATGGCAATAAATTCCATTTCAGGGGTAATAATGCCCTGGCGCGCATAGTGCAGTTGGGTGACATTCTTACCTGGTTTTGCCCGGCGCGGGGTGCGCGTTAAATCAAAACGCAACTGAGCAAGCGTGGGGTCGTTAGCGCGGCGATTGCCGTACTCACTGGTGGGGCCGTCAAGGAACTCGGTATCGTTGCGCTCTTCAATCCAGGCGCGGCGCAGGGCGGGTAGGCCTTTGCGTAAATCGTTGTTGGCGGCTGGGTCGGTGTAAGGGCCAGAGGTGTCGTACACCAGCAGCGGCGGGTTCTCTTCATCAATGCTGCTGGTTTTAGTGGGCGACAAGGTGATTTCCCGAAACGGCACGCGGATATCGGGCCGTGAGCCTTCAACGTACACCTTGCGCGATGCGGGCAGCGGCTGAATGGCAGCGGCATCGACCTGGGCAGTTTCCGCTAAAAAGTGGCTGGTTTTACTTTTTGAGGTCTCAGTTTTTACAGTTTTAGTTTCTAAAGTCTTCGTCATGACGGTCGTCTTCCTTCGTTGTTGATTATGGTTATTGTGTTGGCTTAATGGGTGCGACTTTTGTCTGTTAGATCGCTGTCTATCAGATCCAGACCCATCTGCCAGAAATCGATTTCCAGTCGCGTGGCGTCGCGGAAGATCTTGCTTAGCTCGGCAAAGCGGGCGGGGGTAACATCGGCAAGGCGGGCGTTGAGCCACTCAAGCTCAGCCTGCATGGCGGCCTGAAACTCCTGGCTTTCGTACATCGCTATCCAGGCATCAAAAGGGTTTTGGCTGCCGCGTAGGGTAGAAGGCTGAGCGTTCAGCCAGTTAGCGATTTCGCCGTAGCCCACTAAGCAAGGAGCCAGCGCTACATGTAAATCGAGCAGGTCGCCGCGATTGCCGGTGTCTAATACGTAGCGGGTATACGCCAGGGTAGCCCTGGCTTCGGGCAGCTCCTCCAGCTCTTGCTCGGAAATTCCCCACTCTTGGCAAAAGCCCACGTGCAGACCCAACTCCACATCCACAATAGCTTTTAAACCTTCATGGGCTTGGCGCAGATCAGCCAGCGTAGGGCTTTTATAGGCGGCCAACGCGTAGGCGCGGGCGAAGTGAATCAAAAACAGGTAATCCTGTTTCAAATAGTGGCGAAAGGATGCTTCTGGCAGCGTGGCGGTACCCAGCTGGCGGACAAAATCGTGCTCAATATAGGCGCGCCAGTCGTCATGGCAGGCATTAGTAAGATCAGCAAAGCGGTAGCCCATGGTGCCTCCGGTAGTAATGATCCGGAGGGCGAGCGATTGAGATCGAGTGAATGGCGCTGAAGGTGGCGTGCGATCGTGAGAAAGAGCTAGCCAAGGCCATCGCTTGATCCCTACGCCGGTACCCGCGCTCGTCATAGGAGCAGCGCATTAGCCGGATCAGGTTCAGCGGGACCAGCGCTTTGGCAGTATCAAGTGGATACGCCCTGCGCCATCTCAGCCGGATTCACCGGCACCCCGTCAAGCAGTTAGTGCCAAGCAGTCTAGGAGGACGAGAGAAGAGATGCAAGGGGGATAGTGAGTGAATAGTAGGCTTCTTAGAAACGTTGATGTACTTGGCTAACCTAACGCCGCCACGCGTCTCTCGATTGCTAGACACTCTAAAAATTACTGCACTTCATGGCCTGATAGGGCGGCAGGGGGCCGTAAGTTGTGAAATCGAATGAAAAAGCGAATTTAGTAACAATAGGTTTTCTCAGTACGGAGGCTATAGCGCTTGACCCTTAGGGTCGCCTTGACGTGTTCCACCAGTTTCATAAGAGATATCTTCAGATACTGTTCATGAGCACAGAATTATTGAGCAGGGAAAAACACGCAAGCACGCGAATTTTGGATAGGCTGCCAAAATTGGCTTTGCTCTCTTGGGAATCAATGGGGTAGAGTCAAATTGGGTGGCTGCAAAACCCCAATGAATGTGCCGTCGCGCGTTTATTGGGGTTTTGTAGCGGGGTGTATAATCACTGTTAGCTTTTCAGAGGATTCTTCCTAGTCCAGTCTTCGTAGATGGATTCTATCCATCTACGTGTGAGTTAGTAGGCTACTTTGGCGATCATGTTTTGTGGTACAAGGTTTGAGACCCGTTAAGACTATAAAAGCTTATTTTTAAATTTTCAGGGGGCTCATGTTAGAGCTTTCTCCTCCTTGTTGCATGTGACAAACTTTAGAATATTTATTCTTGAGGATAGAAGGTCAAATAATGAAAATACAATGTTTAGACCCACTAGGGATAAACGGCTATGAAAGAGAAGCGAACGAAAGGCTTGAGGCTACTTTACCTAACAATTGGAAAGGTTATTCATCCCTAGAGATGAGGGGAAGAAAAAGTGGAGAATTTGAAGGCGATTTAATTCTCGTAACCCATGACCGAATAATAAACGTTGAGTTTAAAAAGTGGTCAGGGAAAATCTTTTCTAAAAATGGCAAGTGGGTAGTACAGTTTCCTGATGGGCGAGAAGAACATCGAAGTAATGGTGTGCGCCAAGCTAGAAGGTCGGCTCAAGTATTAGCGACTAAATTAAAAGAGCGCTTAAGTAACAGGTTTGTACCTTGGGTTGATCATTGTGTGGTCTTATGTGGAACCGCTGGTAAAGAGGACCTACATTCTGATGAAAAAGACTATGTGTTCACGTTAGAGGAGTTCTCTAAAATAGGCGAAGAAAAAGTCTATAAGAAGTATTTTAAAAATGATGTATCATGGATGGTAAAGCGAAAAGAGGATGCTCCTAATAAAAACTTAAAACAATGGGATAAAATATTTTCTAGTAATAGTGCCGATTTTAAAGCAAAAAATTACTCAGCTAATAATTATGTCTTACAAGGCCAACCTCTATTCCAGCATAGAGATGGATTGTATTCTGAATACCACAGCCAACGTTCTGATAATCATAATTATAAAGCGCTGATGCGTAGATGGAATTTCACCTCTCCTTGTATCGTTGAGCATGCTAGAACTCCAGAACAAAGATCTTTAATAGCTCACAGAGAAAGTGATGTACTTGGCTACATAGCAAGCCAAGATGAAGAACTTAAGGATACATATCTTCGATTAGAGTATATACCTAGCGAGTTATCTTCTGATTTTGTTGAATTGTATGAATGGCCAAATAAAAAAGAACGCCTAGATACATTTGTGAGAAAGAACAGTGCAAAGCTTACTGAAGAAAATAGGCTCAACCTAATTCAAGCTCTCGTAAGTCGTTTAGCTAGCCTTCATGATATTGACGTAGCACACCGCGACCTCGGCAATCACAGTATCTGGGTATCTTTACCAAGTAAGGTTGTATTGTCTAATTTCCTAACGGCAACCTATCCAGACCCGAAAAATAAAACAGTGTCTAACATTCGTAAAATTCTTCAGCACAACCAGATTGCAACACCTGAAGAGTTGTACGATGATTCTGACGGTACACATTTTACTCGTGATGTATATTTAGCTACAGCTGCATGTCACTATATTGCGTTCGGCAAGCCGCCTGTAAAAGAAGATGGCATTTACCTCTGGGAACCAATTAAAGATAATTCAATATGCCAACTGCTCGGAAAATGGTTTGAAAGGGGGTTAGAGCTTGAAGCTTCTGCTCGTTTTAAAGATCTGCGAGAAGCTCTTACTGAGCTTAATAAACTATTGAATGTAGGTGAGTCTGATGGTGAAGATAAACTAGGCCTGTTAGCAAACTTTCACTCTTCAAAAAATATCTATGTTGATTTTGGAGGCACTAGCCCGGTAAGGATTGACGGGACATTCAATTTCTTAAAAGCTATCGATGATTCATTTGGCCTGAAAGCTTGGTTTGGGGTGAGCGACGTGTCAGCTGATGGTGGTGTTAATAGTCAGCTACTGTCATTTTTTAATAGGTTAGAGATTAGAAAAAATGCAGATATAAAGTGTCTACCCAAAATTTTTGACTATGGCTTAAACCCACAAATGACCTGTGCCTTTTTCCAGTTTGAATGGATAAAAGGCAGCACCTGGAAGCAGTTTGTTGAGTCTCAACAAATTGATGATCCTACTTTACAGATCAAGCAGCTACTATCGTCACTAATTGAATTGCATTCAGAAAATATTCATCATGGTGATATACACCCCGAGAATATCATTGTCAGTGACAACGGTTTGGTGTTTATCGATATCATCGAACTAGATGAGAGTAGATATACGCCTACTTACTCTCCTGATAATCACGAAAATATTCCTACGGCAAGTATAGATCGTTACGCTGTTGTGAAGATAATTAGTGAATTGGCAGTATTTAAGCAGTTAACTCATTTGAATAAATATGTAAATCAACTGTGCGAACTACCTGAAATATCAAGCCAAGAAATTATAAAGCTGCATGATGAGTTAGAGGGCATTATTAGTCCCCCACCTCTCAAACTAGTAAATACTTTTAAGATTTATCATAAAAACCTTCAGAATAGGCAGAGCGGGTTTTTGTCTGATGATGGTAAGTACTACCTAGATCTAGAAATAAATAAGGGAAATAACGGTGATTTAGTTTCTGTTCGAATCACAGGCGTGAAACATCGCTTGAGTATGCTTATTCATCCAGAAAAGAAATTTATTGTTTCAGCTAAATTTGATGAGATTAAACACAACGATTTCATCAGTAACAAGAAAAGATCAACCTTCGAGCTAAGTGGAGATATTCATTTTTGCGAGTCTGAGGGTGAAAGCTCTGAAGTTTTTTTTGATGAAATACTTGAAAGCCCGGTATACCAAGAACTTTGTAAAGATGTTGCAAGCTCGGAGGGAGGTAGTTCTAATCAAGTGACAATAGCGTCAACTAACATAAAAGGCTCCAAAGTAACGGATGTAAGAGATGTTTGGAAAGCTCTTGTTGAAACCGAACATGAAAGTAACCCAAGAGTTGAAATATCTACAGACCCGAGAATTCAGGGAGATAAGTATACGTTTCAATATACTAGCGAAAGTGCTTCTTTAGACTTTAACTTAAATACAGAACGTGTTTTTGTGTATGCAGAGAGGCATGGAGAGCTGCGAAGAATAGGAACTCTCGTTGATATTGGTCCAAATTCGATGGCAATAAACATTCGGAGTAAAGCGAGAGTTGAGCAGGGTGATACTTTGGTTCTTGAAGGTGCATTGACGGCATCATCATTAAATAAAAGGAAGTTAGCGACGGAGAACTTGGTAAATAAAAGAAGTGTTATCCGTAATATTGCAGATTACTTCTCCCCAGGAGTTGCCGTTGAACCAACTGAACAATCAGAGCCAACTGATGCTGAGTTAGATTCTTACACTGAGTTAGACTCTAGTGGGAAGGTGATCTTTAAGCTAAATGAACAGCAGCGAGAAGCTTTCAAAGGCTTGTATAAATATGGTCCGGTAAGCTTGCTTCAAGGTCCTCCGGGCACCGGCAAAACGGCATTTATTGGTTCTTTCATCCATTACTGTATTTCTAATGGTGCTAGAAGGGTGCTATTGGTCAGTCAATCTCACGAAGCTGTCAATAATGCCACTGAGAAAGTTAGATCATTATTCGGACGGAATAACACCGAAATAGATATCGTTCGTCTTGGTGATCAGCATGTACTTTCTGAGCAGCTTGACGATGTAGGAGAGAAGGCGCTCCAAGAACACTATAGAGATAGATTTAAGGCTGAATACGAAGAACGTATTACTAGGGTCGCACGAGAGTTAGGCATTGATGAAGAGTTTACAAAAGTAGCTACTGAATTTGAGAGGTCATTTGGTAAGCAATTAGACCGTATACTTTCACGCATGAAGGACACGGATAGTGACATCGCAGGCGCTTTAGTGAATCAGATCACAGGATTAAACAAAAAATTATCGGAATTCTTTTCCCGGAAAGCAGGTATGGATCTGAACCTAGTCGATATCGAGCTTGCTTATTATAGAGAGTATATTTATTCAGCACTGGCGAGACACTATGAAATTTTCTCTGGTGATTTATTGTCAAAATTCAAAAATATTGTCTCTATTTCAAATGAGTGGCTGAGCGTTATGGCTTCTAGCCAATCGCAATTCCAAAACTTCTTATCAAAGACACGTACTTTAGTATGCGGAACTTGTGTTGGGATAGGACGTAACCACTATGGGATCCAAGAGAACATTTATGATTTAGTAGTTATTGATGAAGCTGCTAGATCGCCAGCAAGTGAACTTGCCATTGCAATGCAGGTAGGTCGAAAAGTCCTTTTAGTTGGGGACCATAAGCAACTCCCTCCATTATTTGATGATGAGCATATAAAGGCAGCAAAAAGAATCTTACCAACAGTTAGCACTGATGAGTTCAAGCGCAGTGATTTTGAAAGAGCATTTGTGTCTAGTTATGGAAAGACTGTAGGGCGTTTCCTTAAAATTCAATATCGAATGATTCCGGCTGTAGGAAACCTAGTATCGGAATGTTTTTACTCAGAAGAAGGTGGTTTAGAAACTGGTAGGGGGGTAACGGAAAAAGCTTATCTAGAGATATTTGAAGAGATATGTACGCCAGTGACTTGGATTGACACTAGTAAAGCTATAAGTAAATCTTTTGAGTCTAAACCAACGGCTAAGAATGCAAACCAGAAAAGTTATGTCAATAGATATGAGTCTGAAATTATATTGGAGTTACTGAGTAAGCTAGTGTCTCATGAGAATGCTGAATTTCTCCTCATCGAAGATGATGAGCCTAAGATTGGCATCATTTGTATGTATGGTGAACAAGTTAAGCATCTAATTCGTGAGATCAATGGCGTTGCCTGGGCTCGAACATTACTAGAAAAAGGAATCATAAAGGTAGACACGATCGATAGTTATCAAGGTAAAGAAAACGATATTATTATTGTTTCTTTGGTTAGAAGTAACTCAAGCGGTAGTCAGGGTCATGTTTCTTCAGAGAACCGAGCAAACGTAGCACTTTCCCGAGCTAAGGAAGCTTTGTTCATAATTGGTAATTCGGATATGTGGCAGAGTCACAATGAAGGCTCTGCGTTTGGACGAGTATTTAAGTATATTTCAGGGAATAACGGAAAAGAGTACTCGGTTATAAATTCACAACTTCTGGAGGCTAAAAAATGAAGATTCAAATAAGTAAGGTTTGCTTTGGCTTACCAATGAAGTCTTTTTTTATGGATTATACTGTTAGTAAGAAGCGCGAGTTACCGGTTGTTAAAGAGTTTGTAATTAGACTTATTTATTCATTGACTTCTACTAGCATGGAAACTATTCAGGATTACTTTGGTTTCACGAGTAAAGAAATGCTGGCTATTGTTGATGATTTGCAAGAAGAGAATTTGATTGAGTGGGAATCTGGAAAGATAAAACTTACGTACTATGCGATGAGTAAGTTTACAGAAGAGGATGGGAATTTAAGACCTACCTTTTTTGAAGTAACTGACGAAGCATCTCCAGTCGAGTTTGAATTGTATAGTTTCCGAATGCTGTCTACTGATGTGAGACGTTCTGGCTCTCAAGATTTTAGTGTATCACTCAACTTGCCAGACGAATGCTACCGGAATTTATTGGGTAAAGCTCAAAATGCTTTCGATACAAACTTCAATTTATTTAGAGAGGTTGTGTTGAAAGAGGATGTGTTTTCAGAGGTGAAAGATCTGTATAAAATAAATCAAGTCTCAGATAGGTTTGACTCAACACTCCCGCTTGAGGTTGAGTATTTTGTAGATACCGAATCACCTAATATTTTGAAAATGAAATATGTTTCAAATACTGTTGATGACTGGGATGAGGACAAAGCAATGTTTTCACTCATGGACGCTACTATTCAAGCTGATACGGAAAAAGACTTGTATGAAAGTTTCAAAGAGTACCTTGAGGTATCGAATGATCCACTGCTAGTTCAGTATTGGGATGATGATGCTAGAACACTCAATATTAAAGCTATAGTTAATCATTATAAAAATGGACTAACCAAGCTAAATGACGACACATTTATGCTACTTGGTAATTTTTATACCGAGAGAAATCGAGACATCCTAATGAGTCGACTTAAGGTAGTATTTGAAGATAAGCCAGATAACTCTGGTTTGATTTGGCTAACCAATGCCGAATCTAAAACGTGGGGAAAAACTACTGATTTAAGTAAATTAGTAGATGAAGTTTATAGTTTTTTCGACAAAAGGAAGAAAACGTCAAAAGTAGTTTTAGGTATGGCTTGTGAGAGTTATCAGGAGTCGATGACCCTAAAGAATAATTTTTGGAAGCTGTCTGATGCTGAACTAATGGATTTACCTGCTAGGTTTGGCGGTGAAAATGCGGAATTTATGATTATTCCCGGCCTAATGGTTGCAAGTTTGTTCCATGCACAACTAGATGATAAACGTGATATTTCATTCCCTGTAGGTTATGTGAGCTTTGAACCTAGGTTTATTTCTGAAGTTTCCAACAAGCTTTTGGATTGGACAACGCTTCAACCTAATTACAATGACTTCTTTGATAAGAAAGGTATGAAGGAAGAACAAAAAGTTCGGAATAAAATCTTTATGCCAATACTTCAGCAAATTCAGTCGACTTGCTAAAAAGTGGCTGTTGTCGGACGCGCCTACGCTGCGCTCCGGCACGCCGCAAAGCCAAGCGTTATGCACTTATCAGGAGAGTTCCGTGAATCATCCGATTTTAGGGCAACTTGTTTCAAAAGAAGCGGAAATAAGCTCATTCGAAGGTGAGGTGATAATCGATGGAAGTGAAATATTACCTGAATATAGACCTGGATTCGGCACCAAAAGACCTGGTTTTAAAGCTCGCTGAAGAGGTCGTTTTTTCTATTTCAAGCCTCCAAAATAAGGCTGCGGCTATTGTAAGCCGCGATTTGCTTGAAACGTATAACTCGGGCTGGAATGAGTATGATGAGGTACAAGAAGATGGCTCAACAAAAGCAGTGGTGAATCCAAAATTGGATTCTAATCAACTTATCAGCCAGTTTGAGTTAGGTAGCATTTCTATTTGTGGAGCTGATTGCGTTGAGTTCTGGTATAAACCCAATGATCTGTTTTGGGGGGCATAGTGTATTCGTCACATCATTTGACGGTCTTGAGTTCAAAGATGCCAATGTTCAGATGTTCGGGTAAATTGCATAACAAACGGCTGCACCGGACAAATTTCCGCTGTCACATTTTGTGCAAAAACACGCACAAAAGCCGCCATCAAAAATTTGCTCGGTGAGCCGGGCATTAGAGCGCTTTGGAAACCATGGTGAGTAATTTAGACTTGGCTCTTCTAGCCAGTCATCCCGAGCTACTGCCAGCACTTCGAGAAATGTTTGAGTGTGGATGGCCGGAGCATTACGGTGCGCGGGGCAGGGGAAACGCAGAAGAAGACCTGCTGGCATACTCCAATCACAATAAACTTCCTATTGGGGTCGTTGCGATGCTCGATGGTTCTGCGCTTGGTATCGCGGTATTGAAGGCTGGATTGGTGGCGGCATGGTACTCCCCCAGTACCGGCGTCGTGGAATTGGCGCAACATTGGCTGTTGAGCTTGAAAGCATTGCACGCAAGCTGGGGTACAAAAAAATCTACTCCGGCACAAGCACAGCAAACAGCCTTCTGGAGCGAAGTGGCTGGTCGTATATCGAAACCGTGCTTTACGGAGGGGATAACGTATCCATCTATGAAAAAGCGCTCTAACTCAGGCGTTGCGGCTGTAGAAAGGGGCAAGGCCAGTGGCAGTTATAGTGCCTAGTGCATAATATTGAGACGTTAGCGAATTATGGTTATTTGGCTGAATGCCGATATTAAGATGGCTCAGTCTGGTTAAGCGTTTGCCCCACCTTCCAAGAAGATAGTTGAGTATACACATGGCCTTTATCGCACCTATCACCCTTACTGCGCATGGCGTAACGCTCGAGCCGCTCTCACTCAATCACGAAGCCGGTTTGCGCGCCGCCGCTGCGGATGGCGAGTTGTGGAATCTGCGCATTACCTCGGTGCCAACGCCCGACGAGACACGCAACTATATTGATACCGCCTTGAAAAGCCGCGAGGAAGGCCATCGCTTTGCTTTCGCCGTTATTGAAGAGGCTAGTGGTATGGTACTTGCGATGCCTGTCAAGCTAGTTGGCACCACGAGTTACCATGATGTTCTGCCCAACGTAAAACGCGTTGAAATTGGCTACACGTGGTACGCCAAGCGGGTTCAGCGTACGCATGTCAACACCACCTGTAAGCTACTGCTATTGACACACGCTTTCGACACATTGGGCTGTAACGTGGTCGGCTGGCGTACCGACAACTTCAACTTCGCCAGTCAGCGTGCAATCGAGCGCCTAGGCGCAAAGAAAGATGGTGTAATCCGTGGCCATGCGCTGCGCCGCGATGGGACCATTCGCGATACAGTGATGTATAGCCTGAGCAGGGGCGAGTGGCCAGAGGTGTGCTCACACCTCAACTACTTGATAAGCCGATCCTGCGCCCAGTGAGATTTATGGTGTGAGACTGGAATGAATCGCTTCTAAGGTTGGCCTGGCGCTACAACTAGGCTAAGCAGCATCGATTGCTATGTCCGGATGCCCTTTAGTACCAAGCCTCGCAACTTTATCAACACTGCTACGCGATGCGGCCGAAATCGGGGAGGGGGAATGAAAGCTACCAGCGAATTTATCGCAAACCTTAGCGACGTATTCGCACTATTTGGTGAAATCCAAACTAAGCGCATGTTTGGAGGATATGGCGTTTATCACGATGGCCTTATGTTTGCGCTAGTCGCCGATGATGTTCTTTACCTTAAAGTTGACGAACGTTCGGTAGGCTCTTTTATCGAGCTGGGAATGGAGCAGTTTGAGTACGAGAAGAGCGGCAAAAGGGTGAAAATGACTTATTACGCTGCACCTGAGGAGATATTTGAAGATCCAGAACATGCTAAGGAGTGGGCTGACCGTGCTTATAAAGCGGCATTGCGGCAAAAAGCTCGTTGACGCGACCAGAGCAACGAGAGCAGTCCCTTAAGACTGCCCGGCGGCCACTCAAAGCAAAGGTTTATGCGTTGCTAGCCAAATCCACTGCTAGCAATCCGGCATTTTTAAGCGCATTAGCAACTGATCTCTGATGCCTTTCATCTCCAAATTCTTGGTACTCTGACGTTATTTCATGAAATGACTCGACGCCCAAGTATCTACCCAGTGTTTTAATATGTGGCCCTAGGTGATTCATATGCTCACGTTCACCTCCTGGCCCAAAGCCAAACTCTCCGCATGAAGAGACTAAAATAAGAGTCTTCCCAGACAAAAGTGGCTCTATAGGATGGTCGCCACGAGCTAAATCAAAGCTAAATGTTTTATTTATACGCATTACCTGGTCGAACCACGCTTTAAGAGGGGCAGGCATGCCGTAGTTGTACATAGGTGAAGATATTAAGATGACATCCGCTTGCGCTAACTCGCTAAATAACTGATCTGATAACGCTAGTTTTTCACGTTGCTCAGAGCTTTTTCGCTCATCCGGTGTGAAAACGGCACCTATCCAATCTTGGTCAATAAAATCAGGTGGGTTCAAGCCAATATCACGATAAATGTAATTATCTGTACTGTTAGCAGATTGCCATTTATCAACAAACTGCATAGCAATACGTTTTGATATTGAGTTGTGATCGGGGTTTGGGTTTGTCGCCTTACGTACGCTAGCGTCTATATGAAGTAATGTGCGCATGATGGCCTCAGCAGATAGCGGTGTGGAGTGGCTATGCTGCCCTTTTGCCAATACTGCGACAAATGAATAAACTGGATCGATAGGTGAGAAAAACTTATCTATTGAGAAGCCGGGTTGAGACAAAAAAATAGGAGGCTAGCGGTGAATGCTTCGCTACAGGCGATTAAGGTGTTTGAAGCAGCCGCTCGGCTGGGGAGCTTTAAAGATGCTGCGGAGGAGCTGTCGATAACGTCGGCGAATGTATCGCATCACATCAGCAACCTTGAGAATAGGTTGGGAGTGCGGCTGTTTACCCGAATCAATCGAGGCGTGACTTTAACGTCAGAAGGGTACCAGCTCTCTGAGGCGACAACCGCCGGTTTGCAGAAAATTCAGACTGCGCTAGATAATATAAAGTCAGATGCCTCGCGACTGAATGTTGATACCACCTCATCCTTTGCCGCCCTGGTGCTAATTCCGTTGCTACATGACTTTAATAAAATTTATCAAAATATTGATGTTGAAATATCAACGGGTGAAGTAGTGGCATCAAAAGTGAATACCCTCTCTATCCGTTTGGGGGAAGTAACCCGGGTTGATGAGTCAAATTTATTAAAAAAAGAGCGTTTTAACCTATATGGGAGCTCTCCTTTTATCCGCTCCATCACAGTGGATAAGCCACCTATGGTCTATCTGACTAAGTGGAAGAACAATAAACTGCCGGACTCACCTTGGAAAAACTGGCTAATTGAAAATGGAGCGTCACTGCCAAATTTTGAAATAAGGTATTTTGACCAGGAGCTTTATGGTGTGTATGAAGCTATAGCTGGGAAAGGGCTGGTGTTTTGTTCAGAGACCCTGGTTTCTGACTTTGTGAAAGCCAACGCATTGCAGCCCATTTCGTATCAAGGCGTCGATTCATTGCTGTGTTACTACATCCCGACCGAAAGCTGGCAGCATAGCGCCAAAATGCAGGCTTTTGTCGATTGGCTTAAGTCTATGATTGATTGAGATTTATATTCTGAGTGATCAGCTTCCTCCATAAGAGGGTTTGTCTGTTCACTCTTCTGCTGCGAAGTAAACAACCATCTTGAGATGACGGTGCTCATCAACTATGAGCGTCTCATGGGTATAGGTATGATGCTCGCCCTCTGTATCAAGGAGGCTGCTGATTCCTCGGTTGTAACCTTCCATGCTTGACGCTTCCCACCAGTGCCGGAAGTCTGGCGATAACTGGCAAAGCTCTTCAATTTGCGTTTGCATGACTGGGTCTTCAGGGGCGACAGCTAAGTCACAACGAAACTGTGCCAGCATATTCGACGCATCCTGTTGCCAGTCAGGGAGTCGTCGACGCAGGTCGGGAGCGGTAAATACCATCCTTAATAGATTGCGCTCAGACGCTTCTCGGCTGCTGAACTGTAGTAGTTCATCAGCCTGCGCATTCCAGCCAATAGCATCCCAACGCAGGTTCATCACGTAACTTGGGCGAGAGAGGTCATCCATTAGCGACTGAATTCGGGGGGAAGTGCTCTGCTCTTGATACGCTTCTGCAGGCGGTGCTCGGCGGTGCGCTAATAGAAATAGGTGACAGCACTCGGCGTCATCCAGTTTTAGGGCACGGGAGAGGTTGAGCAGAAAACGTTCGGAGACCTTAATGTCACGGCCCTGCTCAAACCAGGTGTACCACGTCAGGCCTACCCCAGCGAGCGCAGCAACCTCTTCTCGTCTTAAGCCCGGGGTACGCCTTCGCCCGCTAGTGGGAAGCCCGACGTCAGCAGGCGTTAATTTTTGACGATGCCGCAGCATGAATTCAGTGAGATCACTCTGTGTTCGCTCAAGCCGATGATTGGCCATACTATTACCTCTAGTAATAGGATAATTAGCTATATTGTAACCCCATATTGAGTGTCTGAGAATGCCTGCTTCCTTGATGAAGTCGGAGGCGACATGTCATTCAGCTGTGATGTTCACACCCCTGGTAATACGGACACAGGTTATACGGATACAGGCGGAAGCCCCTGCAACAAAGCTGGCATTAAAGAGTGGGCGGGGCTTGCGGTATTGGCCCTGCCCACCATGCTGCTTGGGCTCGATGTCACTATTCTCTACCTTGCGCTTCCTGCCTTAGCGGTAGATCTACAGCCTAGCAGTACTCAGGCGCTGTGGATTATGGATGCCTACGGCTTCATGATCGCTGGTTTTCTTATCACGATGGGCACGCTAGGGGATCGGGTTGGCCGACGTCGACTACTAATGATCGGGGCCTTTGCGTTTGCGGTCGCGTCAGTGTTTGCCGCTTATGCGCCTAATGCCTAGTGGCTTATTGTGGCGCGGGCAGCGCTGGGTGTTGCCGGAGCAACGTTGATGCCTTCTACGCTGGCCTTGATTAGCAATATGTTTTTTGATCTGCGCCAGCGCGCATTGGCGATTGGGATATGGGCCACCATGTTTGCACTGGGGATGGCCTTGGGGCCGGTGGTTGGTGGGTTGCTGTTAGCCCCCTTTTGGTGGGGAGCGGCTTTCCTAATTGCCGTGCCCATCGTCATCGTACTGTTATTAACTGCGCCATTACTGCTGCCGGAGTATCGCAATCCGCAGGCAGGTCGTCTGGATATTTTGAGTGTTCTACTGCTGTTGATAGCAATTCTGCCCAGTATCTATGCCATAAAGGCGTTCTCTAAAGCAGGTGTGACGCCACTGGTAGTGATGACACTTGCGCTAGGGATCGTAGGAACATTGCTCTTTGTTCGTCGACAAAAGCAGCTTTTCGATCCTTTGCTTGATCTCAAACTGTTTGCCAGTAAAACCTTCACTGCTGCGCTGGTCATAATGTTGCTAGGGTTGGTAGGAGTGGCAGGGATGATGCTTCTAGTCACTCAATATCTTCAGCTAGTGGCGGGCTACACGCCGCTGATTGCTGGGCTGTGGATGGGGCCGCCAGCGCTGATGATGGTACTTGCCGGTATCCTTGCTCCTATCTTGGCGCGCCGTATTCGGCCTGCGTTTGTTATTGCTGTCGCGCTGATGCTTGCAAGCATCGGCTGTGGTTTTCTGGCTCAAGTAGACCCGCTGTCTGTTCAGGTACTCCAGGTCGTTTTGGGATTTTCATTAGTGTATCTGGGGTTGGGCACCATCGCTGCGCTGGGCACCGACTTGGTGGTAGGCGCGGCTCCTGCGGAAAAAGCCGGGTCCGCGTCGTCGATGTCTGAGATGGTTCAGGAGTTGGGTGTGGCACTGGGCATCGCACTTCTCGGCAGCCTGGCAACCCTGTTGTATCGCGTGCAGATTGCCAGTGCGATTCCTGATGAGGTGCCAGACGATGTCTCCCGTGCCCTTGGAGAAAGCTTGTGGTCCGCAACGTCCGTTGCTGAACGACTTCCCGACGGGATACTTGAGCAAGCACAGTCAGCGTTTACGCAAGGAATGAATGCTGTGGCCATCGTCAGTGGCATCACTATTTTGGCGCTGGCGTTGTTGTCGGCTGCTAGCCTTCGGCATGTACAGGCAGTTGGTGAGGGTGAGCACTAAATTTTGACATGCAACTATTTGGTTGCATAATGTCGTTATGACAACTAATCTCAATCTTGTTTTCAAAGCGCTCGCTGATCCCTCGCGGCGCCAGCTGCTGGATAGCCTGTTTGAAAATAATGGGCAGGCACTCAATGAACTGTGCGAACGACTCTCCATGAGTCGACAGGGCGTTACCAGACACTTGGCGCTGCTGGAAGAAGCGGGGCTGGTGGTTACGGCGTGGCGGGGGAGAGAAAAGCTGCATTACCTCAATGCCGAGCCAATTCAGCAGATCCACCAACGCTGGGTCAGTAAGTTCACTCACCAGCGGATTGCGGCGGTGGACAGTCTCAAACAGAAGCTTGAGGACCATCACAATGAGTAAGCCCGATTTTGCCTACGTTATTTACATTAACACGACGCCCGAGCAACTGTGGAAAGCGTTGACGGAAGGGGAGTTTGCCCGCCAATACTGGGGTGGGCGGCAGATTACGTCGGCGTGGACGGCGGGAGCAACGGTTAAACTCGTCAAGGCCGATGGATCACTGGATTGGCGCGGCGAGGTGCTGGAGTCAGACCCGCCGCACCGTTTGTCCTATACCTTCATTCCTGAAAACGATGACGAGATGCCAGGATACGAGGGCGAAAAAGTTGATCTGACGAGACCTGAGAAACCGTCTCGGGTGACGTTTGAAATTAGCGAGTATATGGGCCAAGTACGCCTAACGCTGATTCACGATCAATTCGAGGAGAACAGCAAAGTACTACAAGGCATTAGCGTCGGCTGGCCAGTCATTCTTTCCAGCCTAAAAAGCTTGCTGGAAGGCAGCAGCCCTCTGCTAAGGAGTGATACTGATGGTACACATTGAACATATTCAATACGTCAATGCCCCTCTTTCACGTGTTTACGAAGTGTTGACCACGGCTCGTGGCCTGGCCGAGGTGTGGACCCAGGATTTAACATTCACTGCCCAACTTGATGCGGTCAATGAATTCCGATTTGGGGATGAGCACCCGACATGGATGACGATCGTGGAGCTGGTGCCCAATGCTAAGATGACTTGGCAATGTATCGATTCAGACCCGGAGTGGATTGGGACCAGCGTCAGTTTCGAGCTAGAACAACGAGGAGGCAAAACGGCTGTCACTCTCAAACATACCGATTGGCGTGAAGTGACCGAGTTCTACCGTTTCTGCAACTATAACTGGGCGATATTCCTGCTGAGCCTTAAGCAATACTGTGAAGAAGGGGCCGGTATTCATTACCAGACCCGGACGTTTTAGTAGAGCCGCTGTTCAATTGTGACAAGCAATCACGATCAGCCTTTAGAATAATATTTTGCAAATTGTTGTCGATATTTACCTTCCCCACACGACTGCTTGGCATAGGACGAAGCCATTTCGGCTTTCGGATGAACACACTTATTGATAAAGGAATATTCAGTGAAAGCCGATATGATCAAAATGGCACTGGTGCTCGGCCTGCTGAGCTGGATCGGCCCTTTTGCCATTGATATGTACCTGCCCGCTATGCCGACCATCAGTGAAGACCTGGGGGCGTCGGTGTCGGCCGCGCAGTGGACGTTGATGTCGTTCTTCATTGCGTTTGGTATCTGCCAGCTTTTTTACGGACCGGCCTCCGATGTGTTTGGCCGCAAGCCACCGCTTTACTTTGGCCTTGGTATCTTCGGTGTCGCCTCGATTGGTTGTGCATTCGCGCCCACCATCGAATGGCTGATTGCTTTGCGCTTTTTGCAAGGTATGGGGGCGGCTGCGGTCATGTCTATTCCGCGCGCGGTGATCCGTGACCGCTACACCGGCACCGAGGCGACTCGCATGATGTCCACCATCATGCTGGTGATTGCCGTTTCACCCATGCTGGCACCCCTGATGGGCACCTCGATCATCGTGCCCTTCGGCTGGCGTGCTGTCTTTGTCGCGGTCGCCATTGCCACGGTGTTGGGCCTGTTTCTGACCGGCTTCGCTTTGAAGGAAACGTTGGCCCCGGCCGACCGCGCACCTTTTCGCTTCAACGCCATGATGAACGCTTTCGGCGTATTGTTCCGGGACTCGGGATATATGGGCCTGACGTTGATTGGTGGTATGGGCATGGCCAGTTTCTTTGCCTTTCTGGCCACCGCCTCATTTCTCTATACTGGCTACTACGGCCTTACAGCATTCCAGTTCAGCCTTGCGTTCGCACTGAACGCCCTAGGGTTCTTTACCACCAGCCAGATTGCCTCCAATCTCGGTGTCCGTTTCGGCTCCATCACGGTGGTGAAATGGGCGGTGGCCGGTTACGCCGTGTCGGCGTGTCTGATGTTTACGCTGATGGCGCTGGGATACACCAGTTTCCCGCTGCTGGTGGGAATGCTGATTACAACCTTTGCGTTTCTTGGTCTGGTGATTCCCACATCCATGGTGTTGTCACTGGAGGAACACGGCCCCATTGCCGGTACAGCGGCGGCTCTGGGCGGCACCTTGCAAATGATGCTGGGCGCGGTCGCCATCGCTGTGGTCAGTGTGGTGTTCGACGGCACCCCACTGATGCTGACCGCAGCCATCGCACTGTGCGCGTTGGTGGCCGCGGGCTTGTCGCTGTTGACCTTGCGCGGTACGCCACAAGAGGCCGTGGTCTAGGACTTTTGAAAGATGTCACATTGAACCGCGCACGAGTGCTGTTACCGATCTGCTCTCAGGCCTCGCTATCCAAGCAACAAGACCTGCAATATTGGCGCGGTTTGCAGGCTTGGCCCACAAGTTGACGTCATCCAGCCCTTGCAGGGTAAGCCCTGTAATTGTTAATGGGCTTCCTGGGTGGTTAACGATCGAATACGAAGGGCTAACCCAGATCATGACACTGGAAGTCGTGGATAGTCGTATTCAGGCACTATACGTTGTGCGTAATCCAGATAAATTACGCCATTTGGCTGACCTGCTAACGAAGCTTTAGTCTTTAGTTAAATAACTGGCTTCTTCTTACGCTTTTTATGGTGGCTTCATGTGTCAAAGCTCAATCGCTTAAGAAAGAATTCCAAGTTTAAAAGGAGGGCAAGGTTATAATTGGCTGGTTAAGGATTAAAAAAAGCTGTGTGCTCGGCCAATACTGCTAAGCCAATTCCGATTAGCACAATACCGCCGATAAGTTCGGCCCAGTGACCGACAAAATGGCCAAGCTTATTGCCCAGAAAAGTGCCGATAGAGGCCATTACCGTAGTAGCGAGGCCGATAGCTAGGCTGGTGGCGATGATATTGGCATCGATGAAGGCGAGGCTGGCGCCCACAGCCATGGCATCAATGCTGGTAGCAGTGGCGGTCAACACCAATAACCAGAGCGTCTGTTTGCGATGCTCTATTTTGTCTTCCTTTGTGATCCCAGCATGCATCATATGCAGGCCGATCAGTGCTAGTAGGGTAAAGGCAATCCAGTGGTCCCAGGCTTCAACGTACTGTTGAGATGCCTTGCCCGCTATCCAGCCTAGCAAGGGGGTTAACGTTTCAATAATGCCGAAGACGAGACCAATACCAATGGCATGTCGGAATCTGGGTTTTTTTAACTCGGCACCTTTACTTATCGAGGCGGCAAACGCATCGGCCGACATGGAAACGGCTAGAAACAACATGGTGGTCGGTGTCATGGAGTGTGAACTCTCGCCAAAAATTACCGCGTATAAATGCCTTGGGCATCACCTAGAGAGGTATGCCTGAGTAACAAGGTCGGGTATTCAGTTGCGATGAATCCTACCATATTTTATTAAGCAAACAAGCAGCGTAGTTAAAAATAAAGTTTGTAGTTGTGAACTAGTATAGCCTTGGCTAACAGTGTTTATATTAGCTTATTTTCTTAGCTTTTATATATTTTATAATAGTTGATTCAAGGTTTTTAAATAGTGTGAGGCTAAAAGTGGATGTTAAAAAGAGTAGTGAGTTTGTTAGCTTAGTTTCATAAGTAATGGATATTGAGTAAGAACGCGCAGTAATCAGAGTGGTATTGCCAGTATCGGCTCATCATAGCGACAATACACTCAGAATTAAGCTGGCTGCGAGGCAGCAGCGATGCCGCGTAGTTGGGTAACATCAGCACGTGGTGGTGCGCCAAACATGCGGCTATATTCGCGGCTGAAGTGGGAAGGGCTTTCATAACCCACCCGGTAGCTGGCCGTGGCCGCTTCCAGCCCTTCTGCCAGCATCAGCCGTCGGGCTTCGTGCAGGCGTAGTTTCTTCTGGTATTGCAGCGGCGACATGCGTGTGACTTGTCGGAAGCTATGGTAAAGCGTCGATTCGCTCATGTTGGCGGCGGCGGCCAGCTCGCTGATCTTGAACGGTTGCGTGTAGCGTTCTTTAAGAGCGCAGATGACCTTGGCAATCCGGTTGGCTTGGGAGTCAGAGGCGGCAAATCGGCGCATGTGAGGCCCCATTGCACCCATGAGTGCCCGGTAGATCAGCTCGCGCCTAGCTAGGGGCGAAAGTATCTGAATATCGTCCGGTGTGTCGAGCAGGCTTAACAGCCGATAGAGCGCACCCAGCATAGGTGTGTCCATGGGAGCCGATTTTAATCCGCAGTCTGTCTCGGGGCAGATAGTATCATTTCCCGCGGGTGGTGCTTTATCACCCAGTTCCAGTATCAGCCCTGCTACCTCCTGTGGGTCTACCGAGACTTTAACCGCTAGATAGGGGGTTTCCGGAGTGGCATGGTCAATCCTGCCTACCACCGGTAGGTGAACGGCGCTCCCAATGTAGCTAGGCCCGGTGTAGACGATCTCCTTGTCACCCAGTAGTACCGTCTTGCTGCCCTGAATGACAAAGCACAGGCACGGCTCGTATACGGCGCAGTGAAAGGTGGTGGGGGCGTCAGTACGTATCAGTTGCACCTCGGGAATCGCCGTATTCTGAAGCTCCTCCAAGGGCGTCCAACGACGGATGAGCTTGCTTAATTGCTGCGGCAGGCCGTCACTGAAATAGGTGGTCTGCTCAGGCACGGTATCGGTCAATGGCTCTCCTCCCTAACAGCCTGCAGTATATGTCTTTGCCGCGAGCATAGAAGGCTTTTTCAGTTGTTTTTGCAGGATCGGGCAAGCACTGGGTAGAAACCGGCAATCCGTGCCGCGTGTCAGAAAACGGTCATTATGCTAAAAAATCGAAACAGCGCGATGATCCAAATACCTCGCCAAGTGAAGCCTGTCACTCCTCACGACAGAAATAGGCAATCTTACCGCAGGAACCCGATACCTCCATTGCCCTTAAAGACCCTACCGTAGAGAGCTTCTGATTAGGAGCTAGCAACCCCCTGTCAGCCTCCTTGATAAAAAATCGACCGTTGACCTATTGACCTCAACTTAACTTGAGGTTGCAAAGTGGATGTCGAATCTGACGCTACCCAACCGACTAGTTAAACGCTAACCACCAATGCGGTACGCAGTTATATAACCAACGCTGATATCGGTTTCCGATAGTCACTGGAGCAAGTAATCATGGGAAGTTTAGATCAAAGTGCTCGTTCAACGAGTAGCCGGGGAATCATCCCGTTGCTACTGGTAATGGTCTTGCTGACTGGATGCGAGGCCAAGAGCGAGGAGGCAGCAGCTTTGCCACCACCGCCGCCAGAGGTAGAGGTGGTGAGTATGGTTTCCCAATCGGTAGTGTTGAGTGAAACCTTCACCGGGCGAGTAGAAGCGGCGGAAACGGTGGAACTAAGACCCCGCGTCAGCGGCTATATCCAGGAGGTGGCGTTCGAGGAGGGAGAGCTTGTGGAGCAGGGGGATCTACTGTTCCTGATTGATCCGCGCCCATACCAAGCCCGTGTTAGTGCCGCCCAGGCGGATCTAGCCCAGGCCAGGAGCCAGCAGGCTCAAGCGGGCAGTGAAGCTGAGCGTGCTCGGGTCTTGCTGGGGCGTCAGGCGATTTCACAGGAGGTACACGACCAGCGTCAATCGGCCCTGAGTACTTCTCGTGCCATGGTCGATGCCGCTGAGGCAGCGTTGCAGACCGCCGAGCTTAACCTTGAGTACACCCGCATTACAGCGCCGGTCAGTGGTCGTGCCGGTCGGGCAATGGTGACCCGAGGCAATTTGGCTAATGCTGACCAAAGCCTGCTGACGACTCTCGTTACCATCGACCCGATTCATGTCTACTTCGAAGCGGATGAACAGGCCGCTTTTGCCAGCCAAGCCCTGCTAACTGATGAAGAAAGCAGCCTGAAGATTGAGTTGGGCGGCGACCCACAGCGTCAATACAGTGGCACGCTGGACTTTATTGATAACCGTTTAAATCCCAGCACGGGAACACTGCAGTTCCGAGCTCGGTTGGCCAACCCTGATGGCCGTATCCGGCCGGGAGAGTTTGCCCGGGTTGAAATGCCGATAGCTAGTTTGGAACAGGCGCTGCTGGTGGAACGTAAGGCAATTTTGACCGACCAAGATCGTCGCTATGTCTATGTCGTTGATGGTGACAATCGGGCAGAGCGTCGCCAAGTAGCGACCGGTCGTCAGATGGGGGAGCAGATGGTGATCACCGAGGGACTCAGCTCCGGTGATCGAATCATCGTCAACGGTGTGCAAAAAGTGTTCTTCCCTGGAATGGAAGTGAGCCCGCAAAGCGCCGTTGCCGCATCGACTGTCGATGCCCCATCCGCCACCCTTGCTGCCAGGGAAGAGTAAACCGCTATGAATTTCTCCCGTTTCTTTGTCGACCGACCGATCTTTGCGGCGGTGCTGTCGATTATCATCCTGGCGATCGGACTGATCTCCATCCCCAACCTGCCGATCAGCGAGTACCCGGATGTGGTACCACCCTCGGTGGTGGTGCGGACGGTCTATCCGGGTGCCAACCCGAAGGAGATCGCCGAAACCGTGGCGACGCCTTTGGAGGAAGCCATCAACGGTGTCGAGGACTTGATGTACTTCAAGTCCGTCGCAGGCTCTGATGGCGTACTGCAGATGACCGTCACCTTCCGCCCTGGTACTGATGCGGAGGAGGCCGCCGTCAGGGTGCAGAACCGGGTAAGTCAAGCCGAGGCGCGCTTGCCGGAAGCCGTGCGCCGCCAGGGCGTGACCACCCAGAAGCAGTCGCCCACTTTCCTGATGGTTGTTCACCTTACTTCGCCCGGGGGCGAATACGACACTCTCTATCTGCGCAACTACGTGCGGCTGCATGTCAGAGATCGCCTGGCCCGGCTCGAAGGGGTAGGGGACGCCCAGATATTTGGTGGTGGTGACTACGCCATGCGTGCCTGGCTCGATCCTGAGCGGGTGGCGGCGCGTGGTCTCACCGCCAGTGATGTAGTGGCTGCCATGCGCGAGCAAAATGTCCAGGTATCCGCCGGGCAGCTGGGCGCTGAGCCCATCGGAGAGAGTGATTTTCTAACCTTGATCAACGCCCGTGGGCGCTTGGAGACGGCGGAGGAGTTTGGCAACATCGTGCTGAAGCGCGGTGACAGTGGCGACATTCTAAGGCTATCGGATGTGGCTCGACTGGAGATGGGCGCTGGGGACTATACTCTGCGTTCGCAGCTTGATGGCAATGACGCGGTCGCCATTGGTATTTTCCAGGCCCCGGGTGCCAATGCGCTGGCTATCCGCGAACAGGTGGTGGCCGCCATGGATGAGTTGGCCACGCAGTTCCCTACCGGTGTTGAGTATGAGGCGGTCTACGACACCACTATCTTTGTTAGCGATTCGATCAAGGCAGTCGTCAAAACCCTGCTGGAAGCTGTGCTGCTGGTGGTACTGGTCGTTACTCTGTTTCTGCAAACCTGGCGCGCCTCCATCATTCCGCTGTTGGCGGTGCCAGTATCGGTGATCGGCACCTTCGGGGCGCTCTATCTGTTGGGGTACTCCATCAACACGCTGACCCTATTCGGGCTGGTGTTGGCCATCGGCATCGTCGTCGACGACGCCATCGTGGTGGTGGAGAACGTCGAGCGCAACATCGGTGAAGGGCTTAATCCCCAGGCCGCAGCTCATCAGGCGATGAAAGAGGTCTCAGGCCCGATCGTTGCTATTGGCTTGGTGCTGTGTGCGGTGTTTATACCGATGGCCTTTCTTTCCGGGGTGACCGGGCAGTTTTACCGCCAGTTTGCGGTAACGATTGCCATCTCTACTGTTATCTCCACGATTAACTCTTTAACCCTGTCGCCCGCTTTGGCGGCGATGCTGCTTAAACCCCATGACGCGCCTAAGGATCGACTCACCCGGCTAATCGATTGGCTATTCGGCTGGATTTTTCGGCCCTTCAATCGCTTCTTCAACGCCAGCGCAGAAAAGTATCAGGGCGGCGTGGCGCGCTCCTTAAAACGGAGGGGGGCGGTATTCATGGTTTACGCTCTATTACTCACCGGAACGGGATTGATGTTCAAGGTGGTGCCACCCGGCTTTATTCCGGTGCAGGACAAGCTGTACCTGATTGCCGGCGTTATTTTGCCAGAGGGGGCATCCCTGGAGAGAACCGATCAGATGCTCCAAGAGGTGGTAGGTATTGCCATGGAGACCGACGGTGTTGAGCACGCCATTGCCTTTCCTGGCCTTAACGCGCTGCAGTTCACTAACACTTCCAACACAGGGGTAGTGTTTCTCACCCTTAGCCCCTTTGGCGAGCGTAGCCTCACCGCCGCAGAGATAAACGCCAGGATTAATCAGGGTATAGGTGGCCTAAAAGAGGGCTTTGCGTTTGCGTTTATGCCGCCCCCAATTCTGGGGCTTGGCAATGGGTCGGGCTACCAGATGTTCATCGAAGATCGCGGCAACCTGGGTTACGGAGCGCTGAAGGGAGCGGTTAATCAGTTCCAGGGCGCTATCTCCCAAACGCCAGGGATGGGGTTCCCGATTAGCAGCTACCAATCGAATGTGCCGCAGTTAGATGCAGAGGTCGATCGGCTGAGGGCTAAAGCCCAGGGAGTGGCATTAACCGAGCTATTCGACACTCTGCAGATCTATCTGGGTTCGACCTATGTGAATGACTTCAATCGCTTTGGCCGAACTTGGCAGGTAATTGCCCAGGCGGATGCTCCTTACCGGACCAGCGAGGAAGACATTGCCCGCCTGCGTACCCGCAATGACCAGGGCGAAATGGTGCCTATTGGCACTATGGTAAATATCACACAAACCTTCGGGCCAGACCCGGTGTTGCGCTACAACGGCTACCCGGCGGCGGACTTAGCCGGGGAGGCTGACCCTAGGTTGCTCTCCTCTGCCGAGGCAATGGATGCGATCAACGCCTTGGCAATGGAGGTGCTGCCGCCGGGCATGGCGTTCGAATGGACCGACCTAAGTTACCAGCAGTCCACCCAGGGGAACGCTGCGCTGGTGGTCTTTCCACTGTCGATTCTGCTGGTGTTTTTGGTGCTGGCGGCTCTCTACGAAAGCTGGACGTTGCCCTTAGCGGTGATCCTGATTGTCCCCATGTGCATGCTCTCGGCGCTCATCGGTGTCTGGTTTGGTGATGGCGACAACAATATTTTCGTACAGGTAGGATTGGTGGTGCTAATTGGCTTGGCGTGTAAGAACGCTATTCTGATTGTGGAGTTCGCCCGCGAGCTGGAACTGCAGGGCAAAAGTGTGGTGGACGCGGCCCTAGAAGCCTGCCGACTGCGACTGCGCCCCATTATTATGACCTCAATCACGTTCACTGCCGCCGTGCTACCGTTGGTCATTGCTACCGGGGCGGGCGCCGAGGTGCGGGCTGCGCTGGGTACGGCGGTGTTTGCCGGCATGGTTGGGGTCACCCTGTTTGGGCTTTTCCTCACGCCGGTATTCTATGTGGCGCTGCGTAAACTCTCTGGCTCTCGCCCGCTTGTCAGTCATCACAGCGCGACTCTGGCCGCTGAATAATGATGCCAGCCAAGAAGGGGCGCTAGAAGGAGGGCCCACCTGAACTACTCATAGCCATTCTGGCCAAGAGGGTTTAGTGCAGTAGAGTAATCCAACACGCCACTTTGGTTCGGCCAAAGTGGCGTGTTGAACACGCTTGCCGAGATGATGCTGTGATCTTCGCTTTGTTAGTGGGCGTCATTTTTGTGTTTCCGGTATAGCCACCACACATCGAAGCCAAATGAGTAGCTGAGTGTGACTAACGCACTCAGTGCGAGCAGGCTGGCAGCAAGAGGAGAGGTGAGTGGCGTTAACGCCAGCAGCAATGCAACGACCTGCCACACGCACACTGCTTTACGGCGGAAGCTGTCAAAGAGCGGTGCTTTTAACCACGGAAAAGGCCAGCTGGCGGCGATGAACAAATAACGCATGCCGCCAATGAGTAGTACCCAAGCGCCTAGATGTTCGCTCTGCAATAATCCGATGCAGAGTATCAGGATTAATACTGCATCCAGTTCCATATCAAAGCGCGCACCGAACGGGGTATGAGTCTTTGTGCGTCTAGCAATCCATCCATCCACACCGTCCAGTAATAGTGCAATGACGGCCACCGCTAACCATAGCCAAATTGCGTCAGTAAAGGCATTCGCTGCCAGTGCCCCTGCCACGATGGCGACGAGTACGCCACGCCCAAGCGTTACCCGGTTTGCCCAACCGAGCGGGCCATGGGGCCAAAAACTTACCACCAGTGCGCCCATCACGACGTAGAAGCCAGCTGCCAACCACCAGTTTGCAGCGCTGGCGACTAATCCCGGCAGCATCGATCCTAAGCCTGCGAGTAATAGGCTGGCCAGGGCTATCTCCGCCAAGGTGTAAAACCGCTTAGGTAAAGAGATGCTGGAGGTGTTGGAGAAAGAGGGCATGCTTACTCGCAAAGCGGCTGACCGGCCCGCGGTTGAATTAAAGTGTGCAAACTATTTCTTATGTACCATTCTTGTATAAGAAGGTAAGGTTGTCCATGATGTGAATATAGTTGTTTCAAATCATCTTCGCGCTTACAGGGGTTAAGCAGCCAGGGCTTAAGCAGCCGCTTCGCTTTCTAGACTACGCTGTATGGAGGGATGAAGCGCTTAAACCATAAGGAAATGTCATGTTGCCGCCTGATACCGCTACGGCTTTTTGGGTGACCCACCCTACGCATGGTGAGCTCAAGCAGGAGCCACTAGCGTCACCCGCTGAAAATGAGGTCCTGATTCGTGCCCTATACAGCGGTGTTAGCCGCGGCACTGAATCGCTCGTATTTAACGCGCGAGTGCCGAAAAGTGAATATTCGCGCATGCGCGCCCCCTTTCAAGCAGGGGAGTTTCCTACTCCTGTGAAATATGGCTACTGCAACATTGGTTATGTGGAGCAGGGGCCAGATCATTTATTTAATAAAACCGTTTTTTGCCTTTTTCCGCACCAGGACTACTACGTCGTGCCTGTCGACGCTGTTTTAGCGCTCCCCGACGATGTGCCCGCTTACCGTGCCGTGCTAACCGCCAATATGGAAACTGCCATTAACGGCGTGTGGGATGCCAACCCTATGCTTGGCGAGCGTGTGTGTGTGGTGGGCGCTGGCGTCGTCGGTGTACTGGTGGCGTATCTGTGTGCGCAAATTCCAGGTGTAGAAGTACGCCTGATCGACATTAATCCTCAGAGAGAAAACCTGGCAACGCATTTAGGCATTCCTTTCTGTACGCCGGAACAGGCACCCACCGACCAAGATTGCGTGATCCATGCTAGTGGTCAGCCGGATGGCCTGAGGCTGGCTATGGGCTTGTTGGGCAACGAAGGCCGCGTGATTGAAATGAGCTGGTTTGGCGAAGGCGATGTGTCGCTGCCTCTCGGTGGCGCTTTTCACTCCCAGCGTTTAACGCTTCGTGCCAGCCAGGTTGGGCAATTGCCTGCCAAGTTGCAGCCACGCTGGAATTATCGCCGCCGTTTAGCGCTCGCTTTACGCTTACTCACCGACCAGCGGTTAGATGCACTGATCAGCGGTGAGAGCGATTTTGCCGATTTTCCAACGCTGGCACCTACTCTGTTTGGGCCAGGTAGCACAGCGCTTTGCCATCGAATTCGTTATCCATTGCCCGCTTAGGCGATGTGGCTTATTTAACACGACAGGAGTGTCTATGTACCGTTTATGCGTTCGTGACCATTTTATGATTGCCCACAGTTTTAATGGGGAAATATTCGGCCCTGCCCAACGCACCCACGGCGCCACCTATGTAGTAGACGTGGTGTTTCAGCGCCCTGAACTTGACCAGGATGGTCTAGTGATTGATATCGGTTTGGCTAGTGAGACGGTTAAAGAGGTGCTGGCGGATTACAACTATCGCAACCTTGATGAGGTGGGCGAGTTTAGCGGTAAAAACACCACCACGGAATTTATGGCCAAGGTGATTTTTGACCAGCTGGTGGCTGCCATCAATGCAGGAAAAATGGGGACCACCGCTCAGGGGCTGACGCATATGGAGATCAAACTGCATGAATCTCATGTGGCGTGGGCAAGTTATGAAGGAGCGCTATGAGTCAGCCATTGACCTTGATAGTGGCTGGCGATCCAGACCAGCGTACCGGCGGGTATATTTACGACGCCCATATTGTCGCTGCGCTGCGCAAGCGTGGGCTGGCTATCAATGTGGTGGGGTTGGCAGGGCGTTTTCCTGATGCCGATGATGAGGCGGCTCAAGCGCTAGCCAGTGCGCTTTCTGCATTACAGGATCGTTCGCGAGTGATTATTGACGGCCTAGCCATGGGGGCATTGCCCGATGTGGTAGCTGACCATGCTGAGCGCCTTGATATCACTGCGTTACTGCATCATCCGTTAGGTGATGAGCAGGGCTTGAGTGAGATGGATCAGCAGCGTTTTCACCGTTGCGAACTGCTCGGGCTGGCGCATGTGAATAGAGTGATTGTGACCAGTCGCTTTACTGAACGCCGTGTAACAGCACTGGCGGAACAGTACGCGCTGCCATTTAGTGCCTCTATCAGCGTGGTGGAACCTGGGGTTGAACGTGCCCCGGTCAGCCCCGCGGCGCAACCCAACGAACCTATCCGCCTGCTATGCGTGGCAACGCTTACCCCGCGTAAAGGGCAGGACATTTTAGTTCAAGCCTTGGCGAATGTTGAGAGGGGGCATTGGCGATGTGACTGCTTTGGCGGTGCTCGTGATGCTGCGTTTACGGATCGCGTTCAAACGCTGATCGACAACCATCAACTTGGTGATTGGGTAACGCTGCACGGCGAATGTGATGCAGCGACCCTGGAAGCTGCGTATCAGAATGCCCATGCACTGGTGTTGCCTTCTTGGTATGAAGGCTACGGCATGGTGGTGACTGAAGCGCTAGCTCATGGCTTGCCGGTTATCACCACCACCGGCGGTGCGCTGAGAGATACCTTACCCAAAGGGGCTGGCATCAGCGTAGCACCGGGGGATGTTCAGGCGCTGTCGAGGGCGCTGGCGGCTTTCTGCCATGATGAGACACTACGCACTGAACTACGTGCAGGTGCTGCCGCTGCGCGTGCCCGCTTGGGCGACTGGCAGGCTGCAGGAAAGGCGTTTGCCGAGGCGCTGCAGCAATCTTCGACATTGTCGGCGGGAAGCCAATTTGCAGCGGATTGGTTATCGCTGCGTGAAAGCGTCGATGCCAGTTCGCGCAGCCAAACATTGGTCGATGGATTAGCGAGCTGGTTATCAGAACATCAGCGGAGAGCAGAAGCTTCGCTGCTGACAGAAGCTTCCTCGCCAGTGATACTGGCGGATTTAGGCTGTGGACGGGGAAGTAATAGCCAGTTTCTTGCGCCTCGCTTGCACCATGCCCAGCGCTGGATGCTGATTGACCATGATTCTGCCTTACTTAATGAAGCCTACTCGCGAACCGGGAAATTGAACACGGGTAAAGGTGAGCCGCTGCAGGTGGAAACCCACTGTGTTTCCCTTAAACAGTTTGACCACCCAGCACTTACGCACTGCGACGTAGTGACGGCATCTGCGCTGATCGATTTAGTATCTCAAGAGTGGATTGATGCCTTGGCTGCACAGTGTGCTAAACATCGCCAAGCGCTTCTTATCACTCTAAGCATTACTGGCGAATGGTACTTTACCAATGCCCAGCAGCAACCTCTGAACGACCTTGACGATCGTTGGGTCAGCGAGCTGTTCAACGCACACCAAAGCCGGGATAAGGGCTTAGGCGATGCATTAGGCGGCGCTGCTCACAGCGCGCTAGTTAAAGCGATGGCTGACTACGGTTATCGTGTTAACGAGGCTGAAACGCCGTGGCGATTGGCGGCGGGTAAGCCAGCGCAGTACCCCTTAATGTGCGCGTTGATTGAAGGATGGGCGAGCGCTGCTACCGAACAGGCTCCAGAAGCGGCGTCACGTATTGCTCGGTGGCGTGATGAGCGCTTAGGTCAGGTAGCCAAAGGCGAGATCGGTATTTGGGTGGGCCACCGCGACTTGCTGGCGCTGCCAGCGGACGAGGGCTAACCCCATGCGACGCTGGCGCTGGCTGAGAACCCCGTGGGTGCAAAAAGGGTTAGTGAGCTTAGGGCTGCTGGCCGCTGTTGCCCTGTGGGTAGAGCCAGACGCGGTAATGGCAGAAGTGCAGCGTTTTGCGCCGGGCTGGATGGCCCTCGCACTACTTATCAGTGTGCTGCAAGTGATGCTGAGCGCGTGGCGATGGCAATTGACGGCAGGCTTAATCGACGTGCCGCTGCGCTACCGTTATGCACTGCGGGAGTACTACTTAGCGTTGTTGGTTAACCAGTTGCTGCCTGGTGGCGTGCTGGGTGATGCAGGTCGTGCCCATCGCCATGCCCGTCAGTCTTCTTCAAAGGGCAGTGCTTGGCGTGCGGTGGTGATTGAGCGTGCCTCTGGGCAACTGGCGATTGCACTTTACACACTAGTCGCCTTGTTCACGTCACCACTCTGGCTAATGGCACTGGGCTTCAGTGGCTTGATGGTAGTAGTGGGCGTAGTGGGTATCGTGATGGTGGCCGGTGTGACGCTGATGATCTGGTTGCGGCGTTCGGCGGTAACGCTACCCGCTTGGTGCGCTGCATTAGGGCAGGATATGCGTCGCGGGCTACTGCAGCGTGACGTATGGCCACGGCAACTGGTCTCTTCTCTTGCTATTGTGCTTAGCTATGGCCTGGTGATGGTCTGCGCGGCTCGGGCAATCGGCATTGAACTGGCGACATTAGATATTTTGGCGTTGGCTCCAGTGTTACTGCTTGCCATGCTGGTACCCCTTTCGATTGCCGGATGGGGGTTGCGGGAAGGCGCCGCCGCAGGCATTTGGATGTTTGTTGGCTTGCCTTCGGCGCAAGGTGTGGCGATATCACTGGCTTATGGTGTGTTAGTGCTGATTTCTAGCCTGCCAGGCATTTGGGTGGCGCTGGCCTCGCGAACACGTTCTATGCCATCCAGTTATCCGCCATCCAGTGCTGCGTCAGGCAGTGCGCCCGCTCAGCACTACGTCGAAGAGTGTGTCGTCCCCGCACCGGAAAGAGCGCATCGTCGGGCGCAACGCACTCTCAAGGGTGTCGATGGGCGTCATCTGCAGCCCAGGCCTGCCGGAACCGATAATCAGTGGCGCAACCAGCAAATGCAGGCGGTCAACCGCGTTCGCTTCAATGAACTGCGAAACAGTGACGCCGCCGCCTTCTACCAATACCCGCTTAAGGCCACGATCTGCCAGCCAGGTAATAACGTCGGCGGGGCGGAACTGACCATTGGTATCCAACGGCAGCACGCAGTGTTCGGCGGCCGTTGGCGCCACCGTTGCCTCTGGCCCGGTGAGGTGCAGCGTGGGTGCGGTAGGCGTGGTAAACAGCGCCAAATCAGCTGGTACGCGCCCTCGTGGGTCAATCACCACTCGGGTAGGGTGCTTGCCAGTTACGTGGCGTACCGTGAGTTGGGGGTTATCAGCACTCGCCGTACCCGCGCCGATCACCACGGCATCGGCCAGCGCCCGCAGTCGGTGCAGATGCACCAAGCTTTCAACGCCATTGATGTAGTGGGAGTGACCGCTTTCCGTAGCGATGCGCCCATCCAGGCTTTGCCCCAGTTGGGCAACCACCCAGCTCGAATGACGCACCATTGGCAGCAAACACGTCAACAGCTCCTGTGCGGCGCTTGTAACAGGGGCAGAAGAGTGCCAACCATGGGTATCAAGCGTCATTGTGACGTCACTTCTGATGCCCTGCTTAGTGTCCAACAACCATGCCCACGCTTGGTCGGTATCGATCGTCACTTCATTGGTGCTAGGCATGGTATCTCCACTCAAAAAACAGCAACTCATCATGCGGGGCCATGTTGCCCGACGCAAGCAAACGTTGTCCGCCCCAACCGGCAACTTGGAGGCCTACATGTATCACATTGAACGCGCTATTTTCGATATTCGCCGTGGACTGCCCGTGGTAATTAATACCGGAGAGCAACGTCTGTTGGTACAGGCTCTTGAAGGCAGTGTGTCGGTCGATTCACTGGCGAAACTCTCCGGCTCTCGGCCAGCACTAGTATTAACGCGTCATCGCTTGCAGGCAATGGGCATGTCGCTTAAGGCGGATGCGGCCTGCTTACCGCTCACTGAGCAAATCAGTGAGCGTGATCTGCACCATCTTGCCGTGTCCCATGAAGCGTCGAAGATGTCCCACTCACTGTTAAGCGGCCTGAAGCCTGCTGGCGTGGGGGAGAGAGGCGCTGTGGCACTTATGCGTCGTGCGCTATTGATACCGGCGGCGCTGTGCGCAGAGGTAAGTGCGACATCAGCCGAGCATATTGCTCAGCAGTTATCAAAAGGCGAGCTGTTAGAAGTTAATGCCCGCGATGCAGAGAAGTGTTTAGCCGGTGCGCCGGGGATGCTAAAGCGTGTCAGTGAAGCGCGTATTCCTCTTGAAGATGCGCCTGAGAGTCGCTTCGTGCTGTTTCGTGAACCTGATGGCCTGCGAGAGCATGTGGCCGTGATGATTGGCGATTTGGCTTCTATCCCTGGGGCGGTTCCTTTGCGTATGCACTCGGCTTGCCTCACCGGTGACCTGTTCGGCAGCCTGCGCTGTGACTGTGGCGAACAGTTGCGTAATGCAGTGGCCGATATTCAAGCGATGGGGGGCGGCGTGCTGCTTTATTTGGCACAAGAGGGGCGGGGAATTGGCTTAGCCAATAAACTGCGTGCCTACACCTTGCAAGATGGCGGTTTAGACACCGTCGATGCCGACCAAGTGCTAGGGTTTGGCGACGACGAGCGGCAGTACGCGGTCGCGGTGGATATGCTCAATGCGCTAGGGATCGATAAAGTTCAGCTGTTGACCAACAACCCGCTAAAAATGGCGGCGCTGCGTGAAGGGGGGATTGAGGTCGTCTCACGTCAGGCGCTCTACGGCAGTGTGACTGATCACAATCACCGCTACCTAAGCGCCAAAGCCAACCGGGCAGGGCATTTCTTAGACGAAGTGCTTGAAGGTCGTGGGCGTTAATCTGGCGTTTTACCAGTGATAAGCGGTGGCAGGTGGGCGGTTTCGGCCACCACCTGCGCTAGCTGAGAGGCGTAGTGCCTGACTAACCGTTCACCTAATGCTTGATTAGCCTCCGTTGCATCACCGGCAACGCCGAACCTACTTAAGTCCTCGGCAAGCCAGGCAAACGCGGCGCTACCCTCTGGGCTGACCAGGGCGTCACCTTTAGGCATTGCCGGTGGGGTAGGTTGGTAGTTATCGAGCTGAACTAGCTCCGGTGCTAAATGCAGCATGATGGCGGTTTCCAGCATGCCACCATGCAATCCATAGCGCAGCTCATCGGCGTTGATAGCGCCTTCCAACGGCGGTAGCCGCGTATAGGTGGCTTTCACCACGCGCATTTCAAACTGCTTGCGTAGGGTCAGCGCGGCAAGGTCCATCACGGCTTTATTGCCACCGTGGCTATTAATTAGCACCAGCTTTTTTATCCCGGCCTGAGCAATGCTTGTGCCATAAGCTTCTAATGTCGCGATGGCGAGTGGGGCGGGTAGGCTAAGCGTTCCAGCAAAACTGGCGTGCTCGTCGCTCGCACCGACGGCAATTGATGGTAGGCATAATACATCAAGCGCTGGGTCGATCATGTCTAACATGGCTGCTTGTAACCCTTCACCAATGATCAGGTCGGTGCCCAGCGGCAGGTGAGTACCGTGCTGCTCAATGGCCCCCTGGGTGATCACTGCGACTGGATCACCTTCGACAATCGAGGCGAGCTGGGGAGCGGTGAGGGTTTGCCAGTGATAAATCATGTAGATTCTCTTGTTTTAAAGCCCGTGTTTTAAAGACTTATGCGGATGCGTTTAACAGCGGATGGTCGGCGCGGCAGGCGTAGAGATCCCCAGAGGCTAAGCCGTCAACGCCATCGTTAAGCCATTGGGTAATGGTTTCAGGGGATTGCCAGGTTGACCAGCGGAAGTGGCGCTGCTCACCGGCAATTGCATTAAAGCGGTAGTCGCCAAGGCGGGACAGCTGTTCAACGCAGGCATGGCTGACCTCTAACACGCCCGCAACAAATTCCACTGAAAGCGCTGCTACCGGGTGGTTAAGCCCCATCAGCACTTCTGCTTCAAACCCTTCAACATCAATTTTTATAAAGCTTGGTTCGCCGTAAGTGGCGATCAGTTGATCCAGTGTAGTGACTTCCACGCTTAACTGCTGTTCCCACTGCACGTGCTGAAAGCCGGGGTTTCGTTCGCCCACCTGATGTCGCCATTCGGTCGCTAGGGTAGAGAGGGTCGGGTTGCTAACACTGATAGCGATATCCGCATAGCCGGGCTGCGGTCCAGCGGCCAGTGGTAAGAGCGTGATGTTAGGCTGATTAAGTATCCGTTTAAACCATTTGGCCAGTGCTGGCTGTGGCTCTAATGCCACTACCTTAGCACCTAGCGCGTGGAAGGCGGCACTACGGTCGCCTAAGTGAGCGCCAATATCAAAAGCGATATCGCCCGGTTGAATAAACGGACGATATAACTGCTTCAGACTCCTTTGCCTTCCTGGCCGCCAGTAAATAAACAGTGAACGCGCCATACCGCTGGTACTGCGGAGCCGATGGAAAAAAGCAGAAGGCATTAGTAAGGCTCCTTAACGGGTGGGGCATGTTTGGTTGCTGTTTGAACGTGATAGCGAAACGATTGGCAGGGCATATCGCCTGGCTGTTCTTGGGGAAGCGCTAGAGAAAGTGTTAGCGACGGGTTAGATAAGGTGGCACTGGATTGATGGCTACGGCTTTCTAACGCGGCAAACTCCTCCAAAAGAGGTGGTTGTTGTGCTGAACTCGGCGTTTGCAGTAAGCCGAACTTGCGGCTAACGAGGCCTCCCCAAGTGGCACTGCTGGAATATTTCACCAGTGGCGCGGCTCCAATCAGCCCCAGCCATGCGGGGGTTAACCAACCAAACGCAGAGGGTGAAAAAAGCATCATCGTGCCTGCCCAAGCAATACCACACAGCGTCATCCACCCAGTGTGGTGCCATGTCTCACGCCAGCTTAGCGAACGCTCTCCCCGGTGTTGAGTTTGCCAGTCAATGGCCCGGCCAATCAGCACGTTAACGATAAATAAGCTGTGCCACGCCATCATCAGTGGTGCAATCAATGCAGCAAACAGAATTTCCAATAGCGTGCTGGTGACAAGCTTGAGTCGCCCACCATACGCATGTGGACATTGCCAGAACGTCAATAATAGACCCAGCAGCTTGGGCGCAATCAACATACCCAGCGTTACGCTTAACAGCCCCAAAGAGAGGGCTTCAGGCAGAGGCGGGTTTGAGGTGGTCTCAATGGCTTGATAACCCACCATCAGGCTGGTGCAGAGTAGCAGCCCAAGCCAAACAAGCGAAGAAAGGTAGGCAAACGCGCCAAATAAAAAGTGTAGCCGACTAATCGGGTGAAACCCTGCGCCGGTGAGTAAGCGTAAGTGCTGCAGATTGCCCTGTAGCCAGCGGCGGTCACGCTTGGCAAAGTCGAGCATGTTGCTTGGCATGGCTTCAAAGCTGTTGTGTGACGCGCTAGCGTAAGGGTTGTGACGAGATACGGCGGTGGTCGCAGAGGTATCCAGTAACACCTGCCAGCCGCCCCGTTTCAGGAGAGCTGCTTCGACGAAATCGTGGCTTAATAGCTCCCCTCCCAGCGGTGGCTTACCTGAAAGGATAGGTAACCCTGCATGGGCCATAAAGGCGCGTGTGCGAATAATTGCATTGTGGCCCCAGTAATTTGCCGCATCACCCTGCCAGAAGCTTTGGCCCGCTGCCAACATCGGGCTGTAAAGTGCTGAGGCTAGCTGGGTAAAACGGCCAAATAGCGTGCGTTGGCCAACGGGAATAGGCACCGTTTGAATAAGTCCTACGCTGGGTTGGCGCTGCATCCGGTGGACTAAGTGCAGCAGTGTAGCGCCACTCATTAGGCTGTCGGCATCTAGCACCACCAAGTAGTCATAGCGGCGGCCCCAGCGGCGGCAAAACTCTGCAATATTGCCAGCTTTTCGGCCGTCATTATTAGGGCGTCGCCGATAATGCACGGCTATCTGTCCGGCAAGGCGCTGTTGCAAGGCAGCTACATGGGCCTCTTCGATGTCTGCCATGGCCGAATCTTGGGTGTCGCTCAATACAAACACTTCAAAGTGCTTGTTGATAGCACTGGGTGTCCCTGCACCATACGTTTCTGCTTGCTGGAGAAGTGAACGACACGTTGCTTCTAGCCCTGCAATGGTCGGGATGGGAGGTTCTGCATAAATAGGCATTATTAGCGCGGTGCGGCTGACTAGCAGGCTGGCATTGGGGTTCACAATGGCTTGGCGACGTAAGCTGAGTGGATCGCGACGTAGCGCACAAAGCACAAAGCCACACAGTGCTCCCCAGAAAGCCAGCGCTATCCAAGTAAACGTTAATGCAAATAGGATCAACATGGTGAGCTGCCAACCAATGGCAAGGTTGGCAACGACTTTCGCCATTGCGATACAGCCACCGATGCTGGTGGCTAACACTGTGAAAGCAAGGAAGACTCGGCGACCGTTAAGCCAGGGCATCAAAGGCCGCAACGCGTGGAGATCAGGCATCGGGATACCACACGTAATTCCAGGTTTCAGTAATCGGCTCTCCTTCAACCGTCAGCCGTAGCCGGATATCGCTGGGCTCGCTGCTGGGGGGCAATCGGAAAGTGGCCCGTTGTCCGTTGTTGGGCAGTGTTTTGACCTGAGGTAGTAATACCTCGCCATTGAGCACGCTGATGTCCAGCTCGATTGGCTCGCTTGAGGTCAGGTCATCCAGTTTGCCGCCCTGGAAATCGACGATGAATTGGCGCTGATCAGCAGAGGGGGAGTCGGCCTCACCTGGAACCGCTGCGCTGCCATGGCGGGTGCGCACAACCTTGCCCAGTGAATTAGCCTCGGGCTGTTCATTGAGCGTAAACGTTCGATAGTGAAGGTGGCGTGATTCGCCAGCAGTGAGCGCCTCCTCTGCCACCCAATAAGCCACTATATTGTCGTGAGTCTCATCTGGCGTGGGGATTTCGACGAGCTCTACATGCCCTGGCCCCCAGTCAGCAAGGGGTTCGACCCATTGGCTAGGGCGGCGATGGTAGTGGGCTTCAAGGTCCAGGTAGCGGCTAAAGTCCCGCTCCCGTTGCATTAAACCAAACCCATTGGGTGCATCATCTATAAACGTTGATACGCGTACGGATGAGGGATTTTGCAACGGCCGCCAAATCCACTCGTCGGACCCCGTGTGTATTAGCAAGCCATCAGAATCATGTACCTGAGGACGAAAGTCGTCAGTTCGTTCGGTGCTGGCGTCCCCAAAGGTGAACATGCTGGTGAGCGGGGCAACCCCTAGCTTTGCTATATCAGAACGTGCAAACAGTGTTGCTTCTACAGCTGCCTCAGTGCTCTCGCCTGGCGTTAGGGTAATGCGGTAGGCACCGCTTAGTGATGGGCTATCCATGAGGGCGAGTAGCGTAATGCTGTCAGAATCTTCATCAGGCTTATAAAGCCAGAATTCACGAAATTCAGGGAACTCTTCACCATTGGCTAGTGCGGTATCAATGGCAAGACCGCGGGTAGAAAGGCCGTAGGCTTGGTCGCGTCCTACTAGACGGAAGTAGCTTGCGCCAAGAAAAACAGCAAATTCATCGGCATAATCCTCATTATTGATAGGGTAGTGCAGCCTAAAACCTGCATGTCCGCTGCCCGTTAAGTCATTCTCCAACAAGCGGTTGGAATCACCATCGTACTGAAAGTCATCTGCCGAGAAAGAGAGTGGTTCAACGTCACCATTTTCGACCACATTAATTGTGACGGGGGTTTGAAATATAAATCCGCTATGAAATAGCTGCATACTAAAAGGGCTTTCATCGCGCCAGTAGGCGCGTTCGGGATTAAAGCGGATTTGTCGATACAGGTCGTAATCTAACGACTTCAAAGCGCTGGGAAGCGTCTCATTTGGGGGTTGATAAGGCGCATCGGCCAGGGTTTGGGCACGCTCAATAACGTGGTCAAAAACACCATCATCGTTGGCAATCGCAGAAAAGGCGATCAGGCAGTTAAATGACAACATCCATTTTGCTGCAGTACGAACACTCATGGGCGAGTTCCTTTCGATTGCATGCCAACGTGGTAACCATAAAATCAGTATATGAAATATTTCAACAAAAGTTATACCATTAAGCCTATTGGTATATGATTTTTATGGTCGTGTGCAAGCTTTAAACTCCATTAAGCGTGTAATGTTTAGGTGATTGCTATGCTGTTGAAGCGCTGATGATTCGTCTTCTACTCACATGTATAACGCTCAACTTTCTACTGGTATTGCCGCTTTGGTGGCGTTTCGGTGAGATTGGCTCTCCTCTAATTGCTTGGGAAGCATGGCTTATAGCCCCCGTAATGCTGTTTATTCGCCCTGGTAGCTTACGTCGCTGGTTGGCTATTTTGTTGGTGGGCTGGCTTGCTTTGGTATCGGCAGCCAACCTAGGTGATGCCGCGACACACACTGCGTTTGGGCGATCACTTAACCTCTATCTGGACGTGCCCTTGGTGCGCTCTATCTACCATTTGCTAGTAGGTAATGTAGGTCAACTCGCCGCAACTTTCCTGATGTTGCTGGGCAGTGCGGCTCTGCTAGGTAGTTTATGGGTGATGCTGCGGTTGCTGCTGCCTGCTAAGCCTTTATCGGTGAGGAGTGCTCCAGGTGCTTTAGCCATCTTCGTCATGATCACTGCAGCAGGTTTCGCGGTTTCCGAGGCTAATGGCAAGCGCTTAGTTGCTAAATCAGCGCTGCCTGCTGTTAACACCACGCGTTTCCAGTGGAAGCAGGTAGTGGCGACTCATCAGGCAAGAGTGGCGTTTACCGAGCAGTTACAGGATACACCGTTGGAGCCTAGACCATTGCCTGGTTTGTTAGGGCGCAACGTCTTATTAACGTTTATTGAATCTTATGGTGTGTCGGCCATTAATGATGCTCGCTACAGCAATGTCGTACTGCCTACGCTAGATGACATACAGCAACGTTTGGGACAGCGCGATCTACACGCTGTTTCGGGGTTGCTAGAAGCGCCTATTCGAGGAGGTCAGTCTTGGCTTGCCCATGCCACGGCACTAAGCGGACGCTGGATTGATAATCAGCTATGGTATCGGCTGATGCTGGAAAGCGATCATTCAACGCTTATTAATGATTTTAGTAGCACTGGGCAGCGGACGCTCAGTGTCATGCCTGCCATTACATTGGCTTGGCCAGAAGGGCTGGCCTACGGATTTGATGAGATTGCAGCAGCGAAAGACTTACCCTATGCCGGCCCACCGCTGAACTGGGTCACGATGCCCGATCAGTTCACGCTGGATTACACCCAACGACACTTATTAGGTGAGGCGCCGGTATTCGCGCAACTCGCACTTATCTCTAGCCACGCACCATGGACGCCAATTTTACCCGTTTTCGAAGACTGGTCGATGATTGGCGATGGGCGTATTTTCGCCCCTTGGGAGGAGGCCGGCGATCCGCCAGAAGTGCTCTGGCAGGATATTGAACGCATCCGCGATCATTACGCTTGGTCGATAGACTACGCTGTGAAGGTCACTGGGCGCTGGGCCGAGCGAGTGGTTGATGACAATACTCTATTGATTGTACTGGGAGATCATCAGGCAGCACCGCTGATTACCGGCGACAACGCCAGTGCAGCGGTGCCTGTCCATGTGATTAGCGGTGACCCCCAGCTCTTAGCACCTTTTAAGGCACGTGGTTTTATTGATGGCATGCTGCCGTCACTGGAAAGCCCTGAGGAAGCCGCGAAAATGAGCCAGCTGCGTCATTGGTTACAGCAAGACTTTGGCACACCAGCATTAACCTCTTCTTGGTCAACGACAGGGACGACACCATGATCCAGCCCGTCATTCTTAGCGGTGGTAGTGGCACGCGGCTTTGGCCACTTTCACGAGAGCAGATGCCAAAGCAGTTCTTGAAGTTAACGTCTTCCCAAAGCCTGCTGCAGCAAACGCTTGCGCGTTTGGCAGGGTTAGATGCTCAGCCGCCTGTATTGATGGGGCACCATGCCCATCGGTTCTTAATGGCGGAGCAGTTGCGGGAGAGCGGTCTATCGGGAACGTTGGTGTTAGAGCCAGAAGGGCGTAACACGGCACCGGCAATTGCTTGCGCTGCGCTATTAGCCCGTCAAGCGGGCGACGATCCACTGCTGCTGGTGCTTCCAGCAGATCACGTTATTGGCAACTTAGCAGCGTTCACTCACAGTGTCGCTTGCGCGGAACCGCTTGCTGCCCAAGGGTATCTCGTTACGTTTGGCGTAGTTCCCACCTATCCAGAAACAGGCTATGGCTATATTGCCTGCGGCCGCCCCTTGGGCGGAGGCCATCAGATAGCATCATTTATCGAGAAACCTAACGCAGAGCGTGCTCAGCATCTGTTAGAGGCAGGCACTACCCTGTGGAATAGCGGTATGTTTTTACTGCAAGCCTCAACTTATCTGTCTCAACTTGAACTGCTGCAGCCAACCATGCTGGCAGCCTGCCAACAGGCTGTTAACGAAGCCCATCGTGACTTAGATTTTTTACGCTTGGGTGAAAACGCATTTTGCTCATCTCCGGCGGAGTCGATCGACTACGCCGTCATGGAGCACTGCGACCGAGCGGCAGTCGTCCCGTTGGATGCCCAATGGAGCGATATTGGTAGCTTTGATGCATTATGGGCAGCGCAAACGCCCGACAAAGCAGGCAATGTGGTTAACGGTGACGGGATCCTGACCAATACACAACGCTCGCTTGTTATTGCTAAGCACCGCCTGGTGGCAACGCTCGGTGTTGAAGATCTGATCGTGGTGGAAACATCAGATAGCGTGCTGGTTGCCCACCGCGATCAGGCTCAGCAGGTTAAACAACTGGTGGCATCACTCACTCAAGCGGGGCGACGTGAACCCCACGCTGCGCCGTTAGTTCATCGCCCTTGGGGAAGCTTTCAGGCTATGGATAGTGGCGAGCGCTATCAAGTGAAGCACATCACGGTGAAACCTGGAGGGCGGCTTTCGCTGCAGCGTCATCACCACCGTGCTGAACACTGGGTCGTCGTGAGTGGCACCGCCCAAGTCACTGTCGACGAGCGGACCTATCTTGTCAGTGAGAACCAGTCCACCTATATCCCAATTGGCGCACTACACCGGCTGGAGAACCCTGGAAAAATCCCTTTGGAGTTGATCGAAGTCCAGTCGGGCAGCTATTTAGGAGAAGATGATATCGAGCGATTAGATGATGTATACGCTCGACACATTGATGAGTAGGGGAGCTTAGTTGTTACCAGAGCCAACTGCCAGGACGAGCCGGTGGCTCTCCCTTGCGCACTGCGATCCAGCCAATAATACAGCGGACACCAAGCCACACGGCTAATAGTGGCCATAGCAGCGTGCCTACTAACATTAAGCTAAGGGTAAAGGTGGCGATAAAGTAGAGGCAGCCTATCCAAAAAGTCCGGATCAAATAGCGGTAGTGCGCTTGCAACCACGGCGCTGCCTCTTTGCGATACACGTAAGCGACTATAACGCCAATCAACAGTGTAATATTGGCTGTTACTAGACCCGCTAAGTAGAGCGCGTAAATGATCTGGGGTGGGCGCGTTTCCTCAGTGGGACTATAACGCTGGGTCATAAATTACCTCGTTACCCGTTAGTAAATCCGAAATTCTTTGGCGTTTGCCAGTCCTTGCTGTTGCTCTATGACTTTGCGATAGCGCTTGTACTCCCACTGATACTGCGTTGGATCAAGCGCAATTGACGCTTCGACGCTGGCATTAACACCGGTGGCTGAAACCACATCATCGGCGCTGTAAACCTGCTCATCGGCGTCAAGGAAATGAATTTCAAATCCCTTTCCAGGCACTCGTAAGGCAACGCCAGTGACTACTCTTGCCTGAGTGCGGGCGACCAGTTTCGGTAGCAGCGTTGCCGTATAGGCATCGCGCCCATAAAAAGGGGCGAATACACCGCTGCCCCAGTTAGGTTCTTGATCCGGCAAGATGCCAATAGCTTCGCTGCGCTTAAGTGCTTTGAGAAGGGCAGCGACGCCTCTGGCGTTGGTGGGTACCAAGCTGGCTCCCATGCGCTCGCGGCCATGGCGAATAATAGGCTCAAGGTCGGCAATTTTGGGTGGTTCGTACATGGCGGTAAAAGGGAAGTGGCTGGAGAGCCAAAAATTAAGCACCTCCCAGTTACCAAAGTGCGGAGCAAGCACAATGACGCCGCGGCCATCGGCGCGGGCGCTGTCTAGCTTATCTCGGCCATGAACCGATAAAATGCTGGCCTCTACTGTTTCGGGCGCAGCCATCCAGGCATGGCCAAGTTCCAGCATAGTCGCTGCCGAGTGGCGCAGGCTTTGTATGGCAAGGGCTTTGCGCTGACTGGCAGTGGCTTCTGGGTTGACCACTTCCAAATTGATTTCCGTCACCTGGCGCTCTCGTTTGCTAAAGCGATAGACCAGCGGACCCAACAGCACGGCGATACGCCAAAGCGCGCCAAGCGGCCAGCGCGCCAGTAGTTTCCAAATTGATGTGATGGCACGTGCTTGGAAACGTGATTTTTTAGAAGGTGACTGCTCTGTCATAAGTTACAGGAACCAGCTATCAACGTTGGTTGGCGCACGCTTCTCCTGCAGCCCCTTAAAGCCTTTCACACAGCGAACGATAAACCATACGGCCAACGCCAATAGCATGGGAATGCCAATCAGAATAAACGTTAGCAACGTGGCAATGCTGCCGTAGAGCAGCCCAATCCAAAACGTACGGATCTGGTAACGGTAGTGCTCATCTAGCCATTCAGGGCCTTTACCACGATAGACATAGGCGATAACGATGCCGACCAACGAGGTGAACCCTACCAAAAAGCTTGCCAAATAAAGCGCGTAAATCACCATCGCCATGGTGGTATCCGGCTGTTCTGAAGACGTACTTTCGTTAATTACTTCACCTTCTAAAGGTGCTTTGTTGGCATCGTCGTGCATAACCGATCCTTTTTGCTATTCGCTATGAGGCGTCCCCGAGGACGCCGTTAAAGCTCACTATGATAGCGCGGCTGGCGCGGCTTATCATTAGCGGGTAGCAGGTCGGCAGATTTCCAGCAAATTACCGTCTGGGTCGCGTAAGTAAATCGACTCAATTGGACCATTAGCGCCTTGGCGAGCAACCGGGCCAAGTTCTACGTCAATAGCAAGTGCATCCAAGTGCTGTTTGAACTCATCCAGTGGCAATTGGCAGCGCAGGCATAAATCCAGGCTGCCTGGGGTAGGGGTGGCAGAAACAGGCGCAATATCAGTGTCGGTTTGATGCAGGCGTAGTGCCGTGTCGCCTAGCATAAGATCCACCCGCTGCGCGTCTCGGTAGCGCACGTCTAACCCCAGCACACGGGAATAAAAATCCACGGCGCGACCCATATCAGTCACCGTAACAACAAGATGGTCAAAACCTGAGAGCATGCCACTTTCCTTAAAACAAACGTAAAACATGAGAATACGATGATGCGACGCTGTCCGCTATGCAATACGCCTAAACCGGCCCTTTATCACCAAGACCGTCGCCGCGATTACTACCAGTGTGCCACGTGCGCCTTGGTGTTTGTGCCTGCCGAACAGCACTTAGATGCACGTCAAGAAAAAGCAGAGTACGACCAGCACCAGAATTCGCCGCATGATACGGGATATCGGCGTTTTTTGGGGCGTTTATTTGCCCCGCTAGTGGCTAAGCTGCCACAAGATTCCCATGGGCTGGACTTTGGCTGCGGCCCAGGGCCTACGCTGTCGGTGATGTTTGAGGAGGCGGGGTTCGCGATGGCGGTTTACGATATTTTTTACGCCCCTGACGTTGAAGTACTCAACCGCCAGTATGACTTTATTACTGCCACCGAGGTGTTAGAGCATCTTGCAAGGCCAGGCGAAGAGCTTAGTCAATTGGTCGAGAAATTAGTCCCTGGGGGCTATCTTGGGGTAATGACAAAGCGTGTCAGTACTCCAGAGGCATTTGCCCGCTGGCACTATATAAACGACCCGACGCATGTGTGCTTTTTCAGCGAAGCGACGTTTTGTTGGATAGCCGAACGTTGGGATATGGCGGTGGAGTTTCCAGCGGCGGATGTGGTGTTGCTTCGCCGCTGACCATTATCTTGATGACCAGGTGCCATAACACATCACTTATGCCATCTGGCCGATGGCCTTGCGAAAACGAGACAAAGAAAAAGCGAATAGAGCGCTACCGATCAACAGTAGAAGCAGAAACTGCGGCCACACTACGTTTATTCCCGCACCGCGATAGAGGATTGCCTGACCCAGTTCGACGAAGTGAGTGGTTGGGGCAAGCAGCATGATGTGCTGGACAATTTCCGGCATGCTTTCGCGTGGTGTCGTACCCCCGGATAGCAGCTGCAGCGGTAACAGTACCAGTACCATCAACATGCCAAACTGTGGCATGTTGCGTGCTAGGGTGGCGAGAAAGATACCCATAGACGTGGTAGCGAAGAGGTGAAGTGCTGCCCCCACGGTGAACAGTGCCACCGAGCCTGCTATCGGTACCTGTAAGGCCCAACTAACGACTAAATAGAGCGAAAGCAGCGCAGAGATTAGAACCACTAGACCCATTGACCAGACCTTGGCCAGCATAATTTCTGTCGGGGTGACTGGCATTGCTAATAGATGCTCAATGGTGCCGTGCTCGCGTTCGCGTATCAACGCTGCGCCAGTGAGAATGATAGAGAGCATGGTAATGTTATCAATGATTGACATCAGCGACCCGAACCAAGCTTTTTCGAGCCCTGGATTAAAGCGCGCTCGCAGTACTAGGTCGACGGGTGGGGCACTATGATTGCGGTAACGTTGAGTAAACTCGTTGATCTCGTCCATGACGATTTGCTGTATATAGCCATTGCCAGTAAAGGCTTGGCTCATGCGTGTGGCATCAATATTGAGTTGAATCTGAGGAGCGTGGCCAGCCAGCACGTTGCGCTGAAAATCGGGAGGTATATTGAGGACGAAAGTGTAGTGGCCTGCATCGAGTCCAGGGTCAACCTCATGAAGTGATATCTTGTCTGGGGTGGCGAATTGGGGGGGATAGAACGCCGTGACAATACGAGATGACAGCGGCGAGTTATCTTCATCGACGATAGCGATGGGAGCCATGTGCAGACTTTCGGGCAAGGCGGTCGCTTTGGTGTAGACCGAGATGCTGCACACGTAGGCGATCAGTATTAGCATAATCGGGTCGCGGATAAGGCTCCATAGTTCCTTGACGCCCAGCCGGTAGATAGTCAAGACACTATGCATCTCAGCGCTCCTGGTTTTTTAACAGGAAAATAGAAAGCCCCATGATTGTTGGAACTGCGATCAACAGTGGTACAAACAGGGTATAGAGGTCACTAAGCCCCAGCGCTTTGCTAAATACACCGCGAGTGATGGTTAACATGTAGGAGGTGGGGTAGATGGTGCCAATGAAACGCCCCACGCCTTCTAGTGAACTGACCGGGTCGATCATCCCTGAGAACTGCACGGCGGGAATCAACGTCCCGATGATGGCGAAGAACATCGCTGCGATCTGGCTGCGCGTTAAGGTCGAGGCGAGCAGCCCCATACCCGTAGCGATAATGCTGTAGATCACTACTGCTAGCAGCAGCGTCAGGAAGCTGCCTTTGATGGGCACACCAAATAGCGTGACCGCGAGTAATGCCATCAGTAGAAAATTGATGATAGCGAGAGCGATATAAGGCAACTGCTTGCCGACTAGAAATTCGCTACGGGTGACGGGTGTGACATAGAGGTTGATGATCGATCCCAGCTCTTTTTCCCGCACTACGGCCAGAGCGGTCAGCATCGCCGGTAGCATCATTAACAGTAGTGGGATGACTGCTGGCACCATGGCTGGCAGGCTTTGAACATCAGGGTTGTAGCGAAAACGGGTTTCGACATTAGCAGCGGGGGCACTGAAATTAGTCGCGGCTTGCCCTGCTTGCTCGAGTAGCCACTGTCGATGGATACCCTGCACGTAGCCGCGTGCGGTTTCAGCACGCTGGGGCATCGCACCGTCAATCCAGGCGCCGATTTCAACCTGGCTTCCTCGCTTCACATCACGGCCAAAGCCGGGAGGGATTTCAATGGCTAGGGTGAGTTTGCCACTGCGCATGCGCTTGTCCATATCTGCGTAATCAATCAATGGCGGCTGTTCGATAAAATAGCGGGAGCCGGATAGATTCAGAGCATAGCTATTGCTCAAGGTCGTCTGGTCGCGGTCGAGGATGGCATAGCTGAGATCCTCCACGTCCAGGCTGATGCCATAGCCAATGACCAACATCAGAATTAGCGAGCCAAGCAGGGCGAGGGTGCCGCGGACCGGGTCGCGGCGAAGCTCCAACGATTCTCGCCAAGTGTAGCTAAGTAGACGCTGGAGACTAAAAGCGCTGTGTTTTACCGCGTTATGAGGCATGGAGGGCGGTAATGCGGCCTCTGGAGTGGACGTTGTCTCGGGGGGGGCTTGGTCCTGCTCGCCGGCGCCAGCTTCGGTCAAGTAGCCGATGAACGCCTCTTCCAGAGTCGCTGCCCCACGTTTTTCCACCAGTGCTGCTGGCGTGTCGCTATCGAGTACTTGACCAGCGTGCATCATCGACATGCGATCACAGCGCTCGGCTTCATTCATGAAGTGGGTAGAAATGAAAATGGTCACCCGGTCACGGCGAGCTAGCTCAATCATGAGTCGCCAGAAGTTGTCGCGGGCAATGGGATCAACCCCGGAGGTCGGTTCATCCAGGATGAGTAGCTCGGGCTTGTGAACCATTGCCACCGCCAGGGACAGACGCTGACGGATGCCTAGTGGCAAACTTTCCGGCAGGCTGCCGCGTACCTCTTGTAGGCCGAAGCGTTTCACCATCTCATCCACGCGGGTGGCTATCTCCGCTTCAGGGACCTGGAAAAGGCGGGCGTGCAAGATTAGGTTCTGCTCAACGGTTAGTTCGCCATACAGTGAGAACGCCTGGGACATGTAGCCCACGCGGCGGCGGGTGTCGATATCGCGGGTATCCACCCGTTTGCCGAACAGCCACGCCTGGCCTTCACTGGCCGGTAACAGACCAGTAAGCATCTTCATGGTGGTTGATTTGCCACAACCGTTGGAGCCAAGAAAGCCGAAAATCTCGCCACGCCGGATCCGAAAGCTGACGTGGTCGACGGCGACAAAATCGCCAAAGCGCATGGTGAGGTCCTTAGCCTCGATGGCGATTTCATCGTCATCTTGCGCCAACGGCGGAATATGCACTGGTGCATAGTCGCGTTTTTTCTCTTCCGGTAGCAAGGCGATAAAGGCAGCTTCCAGGGAACTGCTGTCAGTTCGCTCTAGCAACGCCGCCGGCGTTCCGGTAGCAAGAATTTTGCCGTCATCCATGGCCACTAGCCAGTCGAAGCGCTGGGCTTCATCCATGTAAGCGGTTGCTACCACTACACTCATCTGCGGTCGTTGGCGACGAATACGCGCGATCAATTCCCAAAACTGGGCGCGGGCCAGTGGATCGACGCCAGTGGTTGGTTCGTCGAGGATCAATAAGTCGGGGTCATGTATCAGCGCACAGCACAGCCCCAGCTTCTGTTTCATACCGCCGGAAAGTTTGCCTGCTGGACGGTTTAGGAATCCGTACAGCCCTGTACTACGGGTCAAATCGTCGATTCGGCGACGTCGTTCGATATTCCCATGGCCAAAAAGGCGAGCGAAGAACTGCAGGTTTTCTTCTACTGAAAGAGTTGGGTAGAGGTTCTTGCCTAATCCCTGGGGCATATAGGCAATGCGTGGGCAAATGCTATCGCGATGACGCTTACTGGACATATCGCCACCGAGCACTTCAACTTGCCCTTCTTGGACAGCGCGCGCTCCAGCAATAAGCGCTAACAGGCTAGATTTTCCAACGCCATCAGGCCCTATCAGCCCAATCATACTGCCCGCAGGAATTTCCAGGTCAATGCCCGCCAGGGCAACCTGCTTACCGTAGCGCAGTTGAATGCCAGATAGTGTTACTACCGCTGGCGATGAGGGCGGTGTCACTATCATTGCGGTACCCGAATAGCCAGCTCAGCGGGCCACTCGGCGTCGGGGTCGAGCTTGACCCAGGTTTCTCCAGGGACACCGGTCTTAACTTGCTCAAGATGACGTTGTAGAAGGTCTCGATCAATCTGTGCTTTCACTCGGAACATCAATTTTTGTCGTTCCGAAGCTGTCTCTACCGTCTTAGGCGTAAATTGTGCAGTGCTGGCAACAAACGAGATACGTGCCGGTATGACTAGCTCAGGTGCCGCATCTAGAATAATACGTGCCTCGCTGCCCAGGGCCACACGACCTGCTTGCTCGGCAGGAAGGAAAAACGTCATGTGTACGTCGCTAAGATCGACTAGGTTCAGCACTCGCCCCCCGCTTGGAAGCACCTCGCCGGGTTGGGCAATGCGAAATTGCACACGCCCTGCACGAGGCGCAACCAATTGACTATCGGTGATGTCTGCGTCGATACGCGTGATAGTGGCTTCGGCGGCAGTGACTGCAGAGCGGGCTCCTGTCACCTGGGCGCGAGCCGCCGTGATGGCCGACTGTGCAGCATCTACCTGGGCGTTAGCGGCGGCAACAGCTGCTCGTGCACTATTGACCCGAGCGCGATCATCATCGAGTTCTTGTGCTGAAGCGGCTCCTTCCCGCGATAAGGTTTCTGAGCGAGCCAAGCGGCGCTGAGCCGCATCAAGTTCACTTTCACGCTGAGTCACTACGGCCTGGGCGGCGAGATGGTCGCTTTGGCGCAGAGCAACTTGCGCTTCTGCGCTGAGTACAGCATTGAGTGCCTGTTGATGCTGAGCTATTGCCTCGTCGCGCTGAGCTTCCAGTACCTGGATCTGCATGCGCGCCAGGGGTTGGCCAACGGTGACAAACTCGCCTTCATCGACCAGTACTGCGTCAACACGTCCAGGAAGCTTGGTGGCGATATCTATTTCAGTGGCCTCGATACGCCCATTGCCGCTAGCGAAGTCTTCCCCTAGGCCTTCGTCGCGTAACTCAGTCCAATAGTAGTAGCCTCCGGCAGCAATAAGGGCTACCCCAGCGGCAAGGATCAGTTTCTTAAGTGGAAAATGCATATTACGAGGCCCCAGTGTCATTCAGCATGAGGTGGAATAAGGGCAGAGTTGCTTACCACAGCAACTGATCCGCCGCCCAGGGCGGTATATAAAGCCACTCTGGCTGACAGCAGTTGGCGGCGAACCTCTACCCGCTGTTGTTCCGCCGATAGCAGGTCGCGCTGGGCATCCAAAACTTCTAGGTAGGGCACCGCACCGCTTTCATAGCGCAGCATGGCTAAGCGAGCGCGTTCACGCTGCACTGCTAACATGTCATTGGCAGTTTCCACTTGTTCAGCTAGCCAGCGGTTTGCGGCCAGCGCGTCAGCAACATCACGGAAAGCTTGCTGGATGGCTTGTTCGTATTCGACTACCGCTTGTTCTCGGCGCAACTCTGTCAGAGTCAGGTTGGCCCGTCGGCGACCGCTATCAAAAATGGGCAGTGACAGGGTGGGCGAGAAATTCCATGCTTGGCTATCGGCTCCTAGCAGGCCGTTCAAGTCGGCACTTGCCGTGCCCAAGCTCCCGGTCAGCGCGATACGCGGGAAGAAAGCTGCCCGCGCTGCGCCAATATTGGCGTTGGCAGAGCGCAGCAGGTGCTCGGCTGCGCGAATATCAGGTCGGCGGATCAGTAAATCTGATGGCAGCCCCGGCGCGAGAGGGGCTAGAGTATCCTCCGCTATTTTATGCTCATCACTTGTTGCTGTTTCGATGGGTGAGCCAACCAGTAGTACCAGGGCATTTGCCTGCTGAGCATGGGCTTGTTCCAGCTGAGCGCCTAGTGCCTTAGCCTGCTGCAGCAACATTTCAACCTGGGTGAGTTCCAGTGGTGAAGTGGCGCCCACTTCTACGCGCCGGGTAAATATCCGCAGTGATTCCTGCCGACTGTCGATGGTGCGGCGGGCTAGATCCAAGCGTTCATCTAGCTCCTGAAGGCGGAAATAGCTATCGGCAACCTGAGCGATTAGGCTGATTTCGGTGGCACGCCGCGCCTCGTCGGTGGCTAGATACTGCTCGAGGGCAGCCTCATTAAGGCTGCGTACTCTCCCCCAGAAATCTAGTTCCCAGGTGCTAAAACCAATACCCGCCTGGAACCGATTGCCAATCAGCGTATGGCCGCTAGGGCTCAGGTCAGAAGGGGTGCGTGAACGCTCACCGGCGGCTTCCACACCAAGGGTAGGTAGCAACTCAGCACGTTGAATGCCGTAGGCAGCACGTGCCTGCTCAACACGCAATAAAGCACCACGCAAGTCATAATTGGTGGCGAGTGCCTGTTCTATCAGCGCTTGTAGCTTGATGTCGGTAAAGTAGCTGCGCCAAGCAATATCAGCATCAGCAGCCGTTGTTGGCATGCCCTCATCTGGGTAAACATCGGGTAATGTTGCTTCTGGCACCGAGTGAGGTGGTGCCAGCGAGGTACAGCCAGATAGGCCCAGGACTAGCAGCATGATCGCTAAATATGCCACCTTGTCTTTTTTCTTAGGGGCGAGCCGATATTTCATGCGAATGACCGCAGGTAAGGGGGCGAACATATTGGGCATCTGATTGGCCATAGCAAATAGAAAGGAGACCTCTCCGTGTCAAGGGTGTCGATACAATGCGTGTGTCTCAGCCTGGGAAGCGTAAGTATGGCACTGTTTGTTCTAGCATTTGTTGATGTAGGGCAAGAGGGCTCATGACAGAGCCACCGCTTTCAATATCGGATGCTTTCTGGTGAGTTGCAAATGCGCTTCTCACTATTGCCGATTACACTGGCAATGGATAGCGAAAAAAACTGGTGAAACCCACGGAACGAGTGTAGATTCGCCGCCCGATTCTGCGGTTGGAGTTTTCTCCAGCCATGTGTTAGCCCTGTAGGGGGCTTTTATTCTGCGAGGCAAGATAGCGATATGTCGCGGCAACTGCTAGCCATGGCGTTAGCGCCCTTATTAGGGCTGTTTATTCTTGGGATTGGCAATGGCTTTCTCGCCACGCTGATCTCTGTGCGGCTAGACGCTGCGGGTGAGTCGGCAACGGTGATAGGTATTGTCTCCTCGGCTTACTTTATTGGCTTAGCACTTGGCGCGCTATTCAATGACCGCCTGCTGCTGCGCATAGGGCACATTCGTGCATACGGTAGCTTCGCCTCGTTGGTCGCTGTCACGGTGCTATTGCAAGGGCTGTTTTTCGATCCTTGGGCGTGGTTTGTGCTGCGTTTAATTGGCGGCTGGGCCACCGTGGGCGTTTATTTAGTGATTGAGAGTTGGTTGCTGACATCAGGCGAGCAGAAAGTACGTGGCCGATTGCTAGCGATGTATATGATCTCGCTATATGCCGCGGGCGTGATTGGACAGTTGCTATTAGGCGTCACCAGTGCCATGGGGGTGACAGCGCCCTTTATGGTGATTGGCCTATTGGCATCGTTATCGGTGTTGCCCATGGCCATGATTCCGCGGGTGTCACCCATCATGGAACACGCTGAGCCGCTACCGCCGCACCGCTTGATTACAATGACGCCAACAGGGGTAATGGGGAGTTTAGGGTCTGGCATGGTGGTGGCTGCTGCCTACACCTTGCTGCCATTGTATTTGCAGCGCATTGGTATGAGCGTCAACCAGGTGGGGCAAATGATGGCCGTCGTGATTCTTGGCGCCATGCTGCTTCAGTATCCGATTGGACGCTGGTCTGACCGTCACGACCGCCAAATCGTATTGATCGCCATCAGCACTTTTTGTGTGGTGATTTCTGCAGCCATGATATGGCTTCCGATGTCGACCCCCTTACTGGCGGCGCTGCTGTTTTTACTCGGTGGCGGTGTCTTTGCGCTTTACCCGGTGGCGGTTAGCCATGCCGCCGACCGTGCTCCGGCGGGAGCGCTGGTACGTATGAGCCAGGGCCTACTATTGATCAACTCTATTGGGGCTACCATCAGCCCGCTAATGATTTCTCCAGTAATGACCGCGATGGGCGATGCTGGGTTGTTCTGGGCGTTTGGCTCGCTGAGCCTGTTTTTTGTTGTATTTTTCAGCTGGCGACGCAGTGTGCGGCCAGCGCCAGTTCCTGTGGCTCCCTTTACACCGACAACGCCGATGACCGCAGCAGGTGCCGAGCTAGTGGTTACTGAGGAACTGATGCAAGGCGCGCTCGAGCACGAGCACCTTGAAGACCTTTCTGATGTTGTACCTGACGTGGATGCTGTCGAACCCATCGTTGGCCCACCCTCAGAAGATCAAACCCATATTGTTTATTACGATGATGTGGAAACTGAGGCGCGTCGATAGCCAGTGCTGGGAGTGAGTGAAACGTAGCCAAAAACGTAGCCAAAAACGCAGCTAGCGGACTGACGTTAATTCAGCAGGTGAGACCTTGGGCTAATGGTGTGATGAAAGTAGTGAAACTACTATTCGTGATAGTGTTTTTACTAATTGCTATTTATCACCGATTTTCTCTGAGGTTTCGCCATGAATTATTATGCCGCGCCGGTACGCGATTTACGTTTTGTACTCGAAGAGCTACTCGCGCACCGCTCGCTTGCACTGCCTGGCTTCGAAGAAGCCACGCCCGACTTGGTCGAGGCGGTGCTGGAAGAGGCAGCAAAGCTTGCAGGCGATGTGTGGGGGCCGCTAAATAGTGTCGGTGATCGACAAGGTGCTAAGCGCCACACCGATGGCAGTGTCACCACCTCAGAGGGTTTCGCAGCGGCCTATCAGGCATATGTAGAAGGCGGCTGGAACGGCATTGGTGTTTCTGAAGCGTTAGGCGGACAAAACCTACCTGAGGTGGTCGCCAGCGCTGTTCAAGAAATGCTTCACGGTGCCAATATGGCCTTGGGTCTTTGCCCCATGTTGACGGCAGGTGCAATCGAAGCACTGGCGCATCATGGCAGTGAAACGCTAAAAACGACCTATCTCCCCAAGCTCGTTGAAGGTATCTGGACAGGTACCATGAACCTGACAGAGCCTCAGGCAGGCTCCGACCTTTCTAAAGTACGGACCAAAGCCATCCCTGAAGGCGACCATTACCGCATTAGCGGCCAAAAAATCTATATCACCTGGGGCGAACACGACGCCGCCGAAAATATCATTCACCTTGTGTTGGCGCGAAAACCCGATGCGCCCGAAGGCAACAAGGGCATTTCGCTGTTTCTAGTGCCGAAGTTCATGGTTAACGCAGACGGCTCGTTGGGCGAGAGCAACGACGTCACCTGCGCCTCTATCGAGCATAAACTGGGCATTCATGGTTCGCCTACCTGCACCTTAAGCTTTGGCGAAAACGACGGTGCTATCGGGTATCTGGTGGGTGAAGAGGGACGTGGTCTTAACCACATGTTCACTATGATGAACGAAGCGCGCCACAAAGTGGGTATTCAAGGTATTGGAGTGGCTGAGCGTGCTTGCCAGCATGCGTTTGCTTACGCCTTGGATCGCACTCAGGGGCGAGCGCCTAAATCTCGTGGTGGTAAGGAATGTACGATCAGCGATCACTTAGATGTGCGCCGGATGCTGCTCTCAATGCGTGCCCGCACCGATGCCCTTCGGGCTCTGGCGCTTTACTGCGCTGGCCAGCTTGACCTTGCCCGACACAGTGAAAGCGACAGCGAGCGCCAAACTGCTCAGGCATGCGCCGATGTACTGATCCCTATCGTCAAAAGCTTTTCGACCGACCAGGCCGTGGATATCGCTTCAATGGGTATTCAGGTACATGGCGGTATGGGCTATGTGGAAGAAACGGGTGCCGCCCAGCTACTTAGGGATGCACGAATCGCGCCTATTTATGAAGGCACGAATGGCATTCAGGCCCTCGATTTGGCGGGGCGTAAGTTACAGCGTGATGGTGGAGCCGCGTTATCTGCGTTAATTGATGAAGTGCAAAAAACCGCTGAGACACTGCGTTCAGAGCCTAGCCTTGCGGGTATGGGCAGTGCGCTGGCGGTCGGTGCCGATGATCTGCGTGCTGCCATGCAGCTTGTGCTTGAGCAAGGCAGTGACCCGGAAACTGGCCCAGATGCAGTGCAGGCCTATGCAACGCCGTTGCTCAACCTAGCTGGCCATGTGCTATGTGCTTGGCAAATGGGCAACGCTGCACTTCACGCGACCAGAGCGCTGCAAAAAGGCAGCGATGAGCCGTTTTATCGCGTCAAGTTGTCCAGTGCCAACTTTGTTATCACCCAGTGGCTGCCTGCTGGCCGCGCGCAACGCGCGGTTATCGAAGCGGGTATGCAGTGCCTGAGTGATTTCGAATTAACGCCATAAACCACCGACAAGCTTAAGTGCTTTAACCACTTATTTCCGCCGACCCATTGGGTCGGCGGCTTACGTTAAGACGCAATGAAACGGTCGTTTTAAAACGTATCATTGTGCTTAACCGCGCCAGTGCGCCTATGCGTATCGTTGCGCTGACTCTTTTTCCCGGTTCACAACAACATTAATGACTCAAACCAAGGAGTACTTCATGCAACTTAAACACCGCCAGCACGGCGAAGAGCAGCCCTACTGGCCCTTAGGGCCGTTTAAAGTGCGGCTCCCCTTTGTCCATTATCGCTGGGAAATGGCGGAGATGATTCAAGGGCTCATCATGTTTGTGGTTAGCCTGGCGATGATTCCGCTTTTAGAGCAGTACCTTGGTTTACCTTATGATGTTGCCTTGGCTTATGTGGTGGTGTGCGGCGTCGGCTTTATGCTTCCTGCGCTGCTAGGCGTGCCCATGGTACCTGGTTGGATTACGCCTGCGGTGCCGGTGGTGTTAGCCTTCCTAGGAGATTTTGAGCCAGGCCCAGAGGCTATTCAGGCGCTGTTTGCACTTCAATTCTTGGTCTTTTTAATCTTCTTAATTTTAGGCGTCACTGGGCTGGGCCGTAAGCTGGTCCACTTGGTGCCTAACTCCCTCCAGGCAGGCATTATTATCGGTGCCGGTATTGCGGCTATTACTGGTGAAATACAGCAAGGTGGGCGCTTAGCTGAGACCCCGGTGTCACTGATCGCTGGTATGTTAATTGCCATATTTATGCTTTTTTCGGCGGCCTTTAAGCGCTGGGTAGAAGATCACGCGATCATGCGCAAAATTGCCAACTACGGCATGGTGCCAGGCATGATTATTGCGATCCTGGTGGCTTGGGCGATTGGTGAGTACCCGCGCCCTACTATTGAGTGGGGGATTACCCAGCCGAACTTCACCGAGATGTGGAACTACCTACCCTTTACGGTCGGCTTTCCTGGCGCTGATGTCTTTATGCTGGCCATACCCACCGCGGTGATCGCCTACGTCATCGCGTTCGGCGATATTGTCGTCGGGCGGACGTTGATGTCTCGTGTTGACCATATTCGTAGCGATGAAAAAATCGACTACAGCACGGATCGTATCCACCACGTCACCGCTATTCGTAACGGCATGCATGCTTTCTTTGCTCCCTATCCTGGTTTGGCGGGCCCGATCTGGACTGCTGTAACGGCCACCATGGCAGAGCGTTATAAAAATGGCCGCCATGCGATGGAATCGATTTATAGCGGCGGTGGCACTTTCTGGATTACCGGCTTTATTGCGCTATTCACCCTGCCATTGGTCAGCATGTTTCAGCCGGTGCTGCCCATTGCACTTTCGCTTACTCTGCTGCTGACTGGCTATATTTGCTTAATGGTGGGTATTGAACAGACTAAAACCACTGCTGAGCGTGGCGTTGCAGGCACGATGGCCGTCGTTCTGGCTGTATATGGTGCAGGGTGGGGGTTAGCCGCTGGAGTCGTACTGTACGTGTTAGTGCAAAAAACAAATATGTTCGGGCGTGAGCCTTCGGCTACCCAAGACGCGGAAGAGCAAGATCAGCGCTAACGATAAAGATGACCAACACCAAAACGATCAACATAAAAGGTGATTTATGAACGCATCCATTTTTGAGCAGGGCATGCCGCCCACCGTTGCTAATCATGTACCGCTCTCTCCGTTGACGTTTATTGAGCGTTCGGCGGCGGTGTATCCCGATTACCCGGCGGTTGTGCATGGCACAACACGCCGCACCTGGGCAGAAACCTGGACCCGCTGTCGCCAATTGGCGTCAGCGCTTGAAAAACGCGGCCTTCAGCCCGGCCAAACGGTAGCGGCGATGTTGCCTAACATTCCGGCGATGCTTGAAGCCCATTTTGGGGTGCCTCTGGCTGGCTGCGTGCTCAATACTTTGAATATTCGCCTGGATGCCGAAGCAATCAGCTACATGTTGGCCCATGGTGAAGCGAAAGCTGTTCTTGTTGACCCTGAATTTGCACAGGTCATCAACGAAGCCGTTGCCTTATTAGGCGATAAGCCGCTGATTATTGACGTTTTCGATCTAGAGTTTTTAGGCGAAACTCAAGGCATCGGTGAGGTTGAGTACGAAGCATTGCTCGCTGAAGGTGATGCTGACTATGCCTACAAACTGCCTGAAAATGAGTGGCAAGCTATTTCATTGAACTACACCTCGGGCACCACGGGTAAGCCCAAAGGGGTGGTTTACCATCACCGTGGCGCCTACCTAAACGCGGTCAGCAATATCTTAGAGTGGGCCATGCCGCATCATCCGGTCTACCTCTGGACCTTACCGATGTTCCACTGCAACGGCTGGTGTTTCCCCTGGACAATTGCCGCCAACGCCGGTGTTAGCGTGTGCCTGCGCAAAGTTGATCCAAAGCGGATTAACGACCTGATTGTGGATGAGAAGGTCACACACTTCAGCGGTGCGCCGATTATACTGAACGGCCTTGTCAACCTGCCTGCTGATCAGAAGCGTGAATTTGATCATCCCGTTAAAGTGACCACTGCCGGTGCCGCGCCGCCTGCATCAGTGATTGCTGGTGTAGAGAAACTTGGTATTGAAGTGACCCATGTGTACGGGTTAACCGAGGTTTATGGCCCAGTGACGGTTTGCGCTTGGCGTGAATCGTGGAATGAGTTGCCGCTGGAAGCCCGTGCCAAAATCAAGGCGCGCCAAGGGGTGCGTTACCACATGCTTGAAGCGCTTTGTGTCGCCGACCCGTTGACCCTTGAACCCGTCGCGAAAGATGGCGAGACCATTGGTGAAATTTTGATGCGCGGCAACAACGTAATGAAGGGCTATCTGAAGAATGCAGAAGCTACTGAGGAAGCCTTGGAAGGGGGGTGGTATCACACCGGCGATCTCGCAGTTTGGCACGCGGATGGCTACATCGAAATTAAAGACCGCTCTAAAGACATCATCATTTCTGGCGGTGAGAATATCTCCACTATTGAAGTAGAAGATGCCATTTATAGCCACCCAGCGGTAGAGGAAGCCGCTGTTGTGGCCAAGCCTGATGAAAAGTGGGGCGAGACTCCATGCGCGTTTGTTAAATTAAAAATCGGTTATGGTGAAATTACCGAAGCCGACATTATTGCTCATTGTCGAGAGCATTTAGCGAGCTTCAAAGTACCGAAGACAATTATTTTTAGCGAACTGCCAAAAACGTCAACGGGCAAAATTCAAAAATTTGTTTTGCGCGAAGAAGCGAAACAGCACTGATTCAGGGGATAAATAACGATGAGTGAACAACCAATCGGTGTAGTGGGAGCAGGCACCATGGGGCAAGGGATCGCTCAGGTCGTCGCTGCCAGTGGTTTTACGGTTCGTCTCTTTGATGTCGCTGATGAGCAGCTTACCCGCGCCCAAGCCAATATTGATAAAGGCCTTGGCAAGCTGGTCGCAAAAGAAAAAATGAGTGAGCCAGCTAAGCAGGAAGCACTGGCGCGGCTTTCCACGACCACTGATCTCGAAGCATTGAGTGACTGCGGTATTATTATTGAAGCCGCACCAGAACAAACCGCGCTGAAAGAAAAGCTGTTTCGTGATCTGAGTCATTTAAGCAGCGATGCTATTCTTGCCTCTAACACCTCGTCACTCTCGCTAACTCGGCTGGCTGCTGTGTGTGAGCGACCCGAGCGGGTAGTGGGTATGCACTTTTTTAACCCAGTGCCGGTGCTCAAATTAGTGGAAGTGATTCGTGCCGAGCAGACCTCTGATACCACCGTTGAGCGCATAGAAGCGTTGGCAAAAGCGCTGGGTAAAACGGCGGTACCGATTGGTGATTCGCCAGGCTTTGCGGTTAATCGCTTGTTGGTGCCGATGATTAACGAAGCCGCCTTTATTGTTCAGGAAGGAACCGCAACGCCAGAGGCCATCGATGACGCGATGAAGCTTGGCGCTGCCCATCCAATGGGACCGTTGGCGCTGGCGGATTTGATTGGCCTTGATGTTTGTCTGGCGATCATGAACGTGTTGCAGGAAGGGTTTGGCGATCCTAAATATCGCCCCTGCCCGCTGCTAAAGCGCATGGTGGATGCGGGGTATCTGGGGCGTAAGAGTGGTCGCGGCTTTCATATATACGAGTGAGCACGCGTAAGCGCATCAGGTCAGTCAAGCGCGACAAAAGAAGTGATTGCCTACCAACCAAGCGTTCGCTAGGGTTGGTAGGTGTTCACTTTAAATGCGTAATAACAATTAAGGAGCCTGTATGAGCGATGCAGTGATTGAAAAAGTTGATAACGATGGTGTGGTACACCTAACGATTAATCGCCCTAAGGCATTGAATGCACTGAACAGTGATGTGCTGAGTGCCTTAGAAGCTTATCTTGTGGAGCTTGAAACGCATCCACGTTTACGCGCTGTCATCATTACCGGTGCTGGTGAAAAGTCGTTTGTTGCTGGTGCTGATATCACCGAAATGCGCGATAAAACGCCAGAAGAGGCGCGTGCTTTTGCTACCCAGGCGCTGCGTACTATTAAGCGCTTAGAAACGTTGCCCGTGCCGGTGGTCGCGCTAGTGAACGGGTTTTGCCTTGGCGGCGGCTGCGAATTGGCGTTGGCCTGCGACTGGGCGGTAGCTAGCGACAACGCTGTCTTCGGCCAGCCTGAAGTGTTGCTAGGTGTGATTCCCGGCTTTGGCGGCACTCAGCGGTTGCCGCGTCGTGTTGGTCCTGCCATGGCGATTGATTTAGTAACCACTGGCCGCAAAATCGATGCTCAGGAAGCGCTGCGCATTGGGCTAGTCAACCGTGTCATGCCCCAGGCTGAGCTTGAAAGCTATGTAGAAGAGCTCACCAAGCAACTTAAAGGCAACGGCCCGCTGTCAGTACGCGGCGCGAAGCAAGCCGTTCACGATGGGTTAGATCAAGATCTTGATAGCGCCTTGGCGCTGGAAACCAGCCTGTTTGCGCTCTGTTTTGCTGGCGAAGAGCAGAAAGAGGGTATGGGCGCTTTCGTTGAGAAGCGTAAACCCAACTTCTAAGCGTTCACTCATTCAATTTTACTTCTTTAGGGGGTAGCGCTTGCGCTACCCCCGTTTTATTCTCAGGCTTACTACCTTAGCTCTCTTTGGAGTTGCCACGATGCAATGGGCCGCGTTTATCCTCGCCGCGCTTGGTTTTGCTTACCTACCCGGACCTGCGATGTTGTACACCGCAGCGCAAACGCTGGGGCGAGGCCGACGGGCAGGATGGTTAGCAGTTATCGGTGTGCATATCGGTTGCTACGTCCACGTTATTGCTGCCGCGCTAGGCTTGGCGCTACTGTTTGCGGCTATTCCGCCAGCTTACATTGCGATGAAGGTTATCGGTGGGCTTTACCTGCTCTGGATGGGGCTGCGCCTCTGGAAGCAGGGCATCCGCTCCCATGGCGATGACGTTCCACTGGCAACCACTAAGCGCGTACTACGTGACAGCTTTCTGGTGGAAGTGCTCAACCCTAAGACGGCGCTCTTCTTTGTGGCTTTTCTACCTCAATTTGTCCAGCCCGACAGTGCCATACCGGTGGCATGGCAACTGCTTTGGCTTGGTATCGCCACCAATGTGTTGTTCTCTTCTGCAGATGTCATGGTGGTGCTGCTGGCTAGCCCGCTACGGGAGTGGCTACAAAAGTCCCATGGCTCCTCCAGATTGATTCAACGCATTGGCGGCGGCGTATTAATGGGATTAGGAGGCAATACCCTAGCTCAGGCGGCGCGTTAAGGATGGCTTTATATCGACAGATTTAATTTCCCATCCTGTGCTTTACTTATTTGCAGCGCTTCGGATATGCCCTGTGTTTCGATAAATCCGCTACACTGGCGCAAATTTTAGATGGATATTTCCAATGGCGTTGAGTGCTACCCCTTACAAAGTTGATGTCAACCTGACCGACCTTGATCGCAATGTCTATGAGACGCTGCGTTTTACCGTGGCTCGGCACCCTTCTGAAACCGAAGAGCGGATGTGCGCACGTTTAATCGCCTACCTATTGTGGTACAACGAAGCGCTCGCTTTTGGTCGTGGCCTTTCCGATGTGGACGAACCCGCCTTGTGGGAAAAAAGCTTGGATGGCCGCGTGCTGCATTGGATAGAAGTAGGTTTGCCGGATGCCGAGCGTCTTACTTGGTGTTCACGCCGTGCGGAGCGGGTGTCACTATTAGCTTATGGGCGAGTAGATCTTTGGGAAAATAAAGTGCTACCGGCGGTGGCGTCGCTTAAGAATGTACATGTAGCGGGGCTACCGCAAGAGGCACTTGCTACTATCGCAGAGGGTCTGCCACGGTCCATTAACTGGGCAGTCATGATCAGCGACGGCTCGCTGTTCATTACCGATGAGAATGGCCAGCATGAAGTAACTCCTCAGTGGCTTCTCCGGGATCGTTAGAAAGTTCAAAGCTAGCGAGTGGCCATGCATGGTGTGGCGACGTTTTTTTCACGACAGGATGTCGTGATAGGCATTGAGTTAGCGATGTAGATAGCAAGAAAGTACGCTTGCTATCTATTCGTGCCATTACATACAATCATTCATGTTTGTTAATAATTGATCGCTCTTGCTTTCCCCAATACTCAAGGATTGAGCCATGAATAATACCTCTGCTCTAGGCAGAAAGGTGCTGCTGCTTATTTTACCGTTAAGCCTAATACCCACATTGACCGTGGCTAGCGACAGCTCTCTGTCGGTAAAGTTTGAAAATGATGGTTTTGCCAGTAGCGATGACGGCCACTTTACCAGTGGTTTCGAGCTTAACTGGACCTTTACGCCGCAAGAAACAAATTGGCTACAGCGCCTTTCGACAGCGCTGCCCGATAGCCTTATCGGCAGAGCGGATAGAGCGTCTTATCGTTTGATTCACCAGATTTATACGCCGAACAATATCGAGCGCCGCGCGTTGATCGAGGATGATCGCCCCTATGCAGGTCTTGTCTACGGCGGAGTGTCGCTCTATGAAGACGTGCCGATGGGGCAATGGACGCAAGCTACTGATTTACATCTCGATATTGGGCTCGTGGGACCATCCTCCCTTGCTGACAGTATTCAGCGTGAAGTACACCGTGTCACCGATAGTGATCGTCCTCGAGGCTGGAAAAATCAGCTGGGCGATGAGGTGCTGGTGAATGTAACCGTTCGTCGCCAATGGTGGAATGACATACCGCTAGCCGGTAAACAGTTTTCCCACGGCCCCAGTGTGGGGGCAGCGTTAGGCAACTTGTATACCTATGCCAGTGCTGGCTATAGCGTACGTTGGGGGGACGATGCCGAAGGTATTCCTTCGCTGACACCCAACCCAGGTAGTCGTCACCTAATGAGTGGCCATCGTGGGTGGCAGTGGTATCTGTTTGCAAATGTAGAAGGCTATTACATGGCGCAGAACCTAACACTGGATGGTAATACGTTCAGAGATAGCCACTCCGTTGACCGTGAAGAATGGGTAGCAGAAGCCTCCGCAGGGCTTGCCATGGCCTGGGAGGGCTGGCAAGTAACGTATGCTGCTGTTCAGCGTACTCGTGAATTTGACGGACAAGATGAGCAGGACAAATTCGGGGCGATTACGTTAACGAAACGCTTTTAAGAAAACTACAAGCGAAGGGGAGCGGTATGGCCAATAAGTATCCACATACGCCGGATGGCCGCTATTTTATAGCTAAAAACCAGCTATGGCGCTGTACCGACCCCCGATTGAGCGATGACGAGAAACGTACCCACATAAAGACACTGATGAAAGCCCGTCGAGCGGTGCGCAATGCTCAGCAACAAAACGATGAAATAGCGCTACGCCAAGCACGCGAGGCAGTGCAGTCTGCCAAGGAACTGCTGGGGGAGCGCGGTCCGGTATGGTGGCAAGACGGCGCCCCCGATGAAGGTGGTCTTGCCCCTCACAATAGTTCTTATGCAGAGTGGTGGGCGTCGCACTCCTAAATGGCACGGGTTCAAGCTTGAACGGTGTTAGTGTCTCTTACTAAATGATTAAAAATCATAAATTTATAGCTATAACGGAAATTTTCCATTCACGCTTACACAAGTGGATGGTAATCTGCGCCACTTTATTTCTTAACACTTAAGGGCGCACCATGAATATTAAAGCGAATCTCTCTATTCTAGATATTATTGGCCACTTGTTGATTTGGGTGGTGCTAACGATTATTACCTTCGGGATTGCACTGTTTTTCTTCCCCTATTCGTTTTCACGCTTTGTGATTAACCGTACTTCAGTCGTGGATATTACAACAGGCGCAGAGCGTAAGATGGTGTGTGATATCAATATTTTTAGCAATATTGGTCATATTATTTTGTGGATGATTATCTCAATTTTAACGTTTGGTCTTGGATATATTTTTTACTTCTATCGTGTTTGGAATTACGCACTGAATAACTCTCGTATTCAGTAAGTAGAAGGTGTTTTTAAGGAACCACTGATCAATTCGGTTCTGAGCGGCTGAGGGGCTCAGAGTGACTCAATCACCGTATCGGCGGTCATTTTCCGACCGCCTCATGTGGTCTGCCTTTCTTGGCAGCCGAGTTACTACGTCTTGGCTCACGTTTAGCCAAGTCAAGGAAGATATCTATTGTTGAGTTGTACAAATGGAAGAAATTGATCCGACTGCGCCACATGGTTATGCCGCAGTCGGAGAGAGATCAGTTGACTGGTTCGAACTGGAAGGGGGCGGCGGGGGTAAAACTTCCTGAAACTTCGCCCTCTTGCAGGGACGTCATGTCCACGCCGAGATCAAGCATCCGCACGCCGGCTTCGGGCGAGAAGTCCAGATTTTTCAGTTCCACCCAGAAAAGGTTCGGTGAAATCGCGGATTCGACGTAGAACACCTGATCTTTGTGATCGGCCACCACCCGCCACCGCGTCGTAGACAGGTTCGGAGCATCAGGAGTGCTGATTCCAAAGGGGACCGAGGCGTTGCGGATCACACTCATCGCGGCGGCTACGGCGATCCGTGGATCGGCCGATTGCTCTACCATGTTGATATATGTGTCGGCGCGCACAAAACGGTCGGGCGAACGTGTCGTGCCGGGCAGAACCTCGCGCGGGTTGACATCCTGCCAATAGCTGACAAGCGCCAGTTGTTGATCATAGGGCGGATCGTTGGTCATGGTGCGGTATTCGGGACCGTGGTGGATGACCAGTTTGCCGTCCAGCCATTCCAGGATGGCGCTGTCGCCGGTGGCATCCGACAGAGACAGGTGCACCTTGGCCAGACGGCCTGGCTGATCGGGCACATCCGCCGTCACCACGTTGAAGGGATTATTTTCCATATCGGCCACCGCCTCGGCGACGCTGCCGTAGCTATCAAGAAAATACTGCGCCCAAATTGAAAGGGACATTTGCGGGGTGGTGCCGTCATCTTCGGGGTATTCTGACGCGACTAACCACAGCATGTTAGCGACCAGGCCGGCTTCATTCATGCCATCCACGGTCGAGAAGTCATAGCCCGACACAATCATGCTGCCGTATTTTGATGTCCATTCCAAAGAACGCGGTCCCGCTTCGCCATTACGGGTCATGCCTCGTGGGAACACCCACAGATTGGAGAGCATCGGCATGCTCCAATCCATCGAGCGTGCGGTCAGGATGCGCTCCTCTGGGCCGTGATAGACAACGCGTGTACAAGCTTCGGCGATTGAAGCGATTGCAACCGACAGCAACGCCGCATAGGCCAGACTGCGCCAAACTGAATTGTGTCTTTTCAAAACATTGATCTCCCATCAAATATGACGACCAGTCCACGCGACTGGTGGTGCGGCACCACTCGTAAAATTGTCGGCTCCACCAATGCTGTTGGTCAAGTCAAAAACAAGCAGGTGCTCAGCTTAGGTGTTTAGTATAGAAGATTAGTGTGAACGGTTAGTTTAGGCGGTCAGTGTGGGTGCTTAATAAGCACCTTAACCAATCGCCGTACAATAGGAGATACTAGGTTAATTACCGGTAGAGCAACCGCAAAAGCAAATAGCCATGCCTTCAACCAAACAAAGGCAATGCCCTCGATGAAGCCGACATTGTAGAGCGTAATCACCAGCGACATAATGCACGACATAAACAGTGCCATTAAGAAAGAAAATATCAGCTGGGCGTATTTTGGATCAAACATGGACTGCCTCTGTCAGACACACTATGAATAATGAAGTAAAAATTGCTAACTAAATCAGGATCGATAATGCAGTAAAGAGCGATAGTGGAACACGGTAAATCGCCATCCTTAGCGATTGCTAGCCAATGCGGCCGCCTTACCGGTTCACAGTTGTCTTGGGTTTAACGTTTATCTTCGGTCTTGTGATCAAAATCACTGGCATCGTGGCGCTCGTGGAGCTGTTCGCCAGGCTCTCCCCAGGTGCGGTTAACCATTCGGCCACGTTGAACGGCAGGGCGTGCGTCAATCTCATCGGTCCAGCGTAAGACGTTCTGATAGGTATGAGCTTCTAAAAACTCAGCGGCTTCATACACGCGGTTTTTTACCAGTGCGCCGTACCATGGGTGAATTGCCATATCCGCGATGGTGTACTCATCACCCGCCATAAAGCGGTTATCCGCTAAGTGGCGATCCAGTACATCCAACTGACGTTTCACTTCCATGGTATAGCGATCAATCGGGTACTGGTATTTTTCTGGTGCGTAAGCATAAAAGTGACCAAAGCCGCCACCAAGCATGGGCGCGCTGCCCATTTGCCAAAATAACCAGGATAGGCACTCGGTTCGCTTCGCCGGGTCGTTGGGTAAGAACGCACCAAATTTCTCAGCCAAATAAAGCAGAATCGCACCTGACTCAAAGACACGCTGGGGCGGGGTGGTGCTGTAATCCATTAGCGCTGGAATCTTAGAGTTGGGGTTTACCTCAACAAAGCCGCTGCCAAACTGATCACCTTCGCCAATTTCTATCAGGTGAGCATCGTATTCCGCTTGTTTAATACCCTGTTCCAGCAGCTCTTCAAGCATTACGGTGACTTTCACGCCGTTTGGGGTTGCAAGAGAGTAAAGCTGCAGCGGATGCTTGCCCACGGGCAATACTTTCTCGTGGGTCGCACCAGCAACGGGGCGATTGATGTTAGCGAATTTTCCACCGTTACCAGGTTCCCATTTCCAAACCCGCGGTGGCGTATAGGTCGTGTTGTCGCTCATGATGTCCTCGCTATTCCTACAATTAAAAAGGGCGGTGCAGCGACTCACCCGAAATGTTGCGGCTACTAAGGCGTTATGGGGCCATAAAACGTGGGTACAAGGATAGTGGGTTGTTAGCCTGATAATAAATAGTTATTTACCATGGAGAAATGTTATGCGGACTATTGGCGTATTAGGCGGCATGAGCTGGGAGTCGACACAAAGCTATTATCAGGCGCTGAACCAAGGCGTTAATCAGGCACTCGGCGGTTTCCACTCGGCGCAGATTGTGATGGTAAGTGTCGATTTTGCTGAGATAGAAACGCTGCAAAAACAGGGCGATTGGCAGACTGCTGGCCAGTTACTCGCAAGCGCCTCCAAACGCATTGAAAAGGCTGGAGCAGAATGTTTGCTGTTGGCCACCAATACCATGCACAACGTCGCGCCTGCGATTGAGTCCGCTATTCAGATTCCCTTTTTGCACATCGCTGATGCTACCGGGGAAAAATGTCAGATTGATGGCGTGGCTCGGGTTGGATTGATAGGCACCCGTTTTACGATGGAGCAGGAGTTTTATAAGACGCGCTTAAAAGAGCGCTTTGGGATTGATGTCGTCATTCCGAATGAACAAGAGCGTGCTGAGATTCATCAAGTCATTTTCGACGAGCTATGCCATAGTCATATCTGCGCTTCATCGCGTGAGCGTTATCTGGATATTATGACGTCGCTACACCAGCAGGGTGCTGAGGCCATCATTCTAGGTTGTACCGAGATAGCGCTATTGGTCGAGCAGAAACACACCCAGATACCGCTTTATGACACCACCGCTCTGCACGCAAGCAAAGCGGTGGAGTGGGCGCTAGGTAATTAAACCAGCGTCAGTGTGACATCGATATTTCCGCGGGTAGCGTTGGAGTAGGGGCAAACAATATGGGCTTTGTCGACCAGAGTTTGGGCAACGTCTTTTTCAAGACCAGGCAAGCTGATTTTTAGCTCAACTTCAATACCGAAGCCAGTGGGAATGGCGCCAATACCCACACTGCCATCGATCTGAGTATCGTCGGACAGTTTAACTTTTTCCTGGCTGGCGACGTGCTTAAGAGCACCTAAAAAGCAAGCAGAGTAGCCCGCAGCAAACAGCTGTTCGGGGTTGGTGCCTTCACCGCCGGCGCCACCTAGCTCTTTGGGTGTGCTGAGCTGAACATCCAGCGCGCCGTCAGAGGACTTAGCATGGCCCTCGCGGCCGCCAGTGGCGTGAGCATGTGCGCGGTAAGCAACAGTTTCAATAGACATAGATTATTTCCTAAACTTGGTTGTTATGGACATGGTTGTTATGGACATAGTTGTTATGAGCCATGACGTGCGTTTGGGGTTTTAATTTAGTGCAGCTTTATTTTGCGCGCAAGTAAATAGCTGAAGAAATTACCTACCCGGTCACAACGTTCAGCGGGTTACTTGACCTTAAGTAAGTTTTCGCGCAGTTGGACTAAATCCTCTTTCAGTTGGTTGAGTGCTTCAACCGACGTTTTGCTGGCGTTGACGACACAGCCAGGGATATGGCGCGCCTGTTCACGAAGCGAGCGGCCTTTATCGGTCAGGAATAACTCGACGACACGTTCATCTTGCAGGCTACGTTGCCGGATAAGTAGCTGGTCACTTTCAAGCCGTTTTAGTAGTGGCGTTAATGAGCCAGGATCTGTAAGTAAGCGTTTGCTTAGGGCACCTACTGTTAGGCCATCTTCTTGCCACAGTACCAGCATGGCGAGGTATTGCGGGTAAGTGAGCCCCAGCTCTTTGAGCAGAGGTTTATAAACTTTGGTCATCATCAGTGATGTTGAATACAGCGCAAAGCAGAGCTGGTGATCTAGCTCTAATTCGCTACAAGGGTCTAGCGCTGGCATCTCGACTCCAGGACAGGGTGCATAACGCGTAATGTAGCGCGCGGGGAAGTGAGTAGCTATCCCTAGACGTTGGTCGTAAGTTGGACGTTTTGTTTTGACACCGAGTGCTGCGATGGCTAGCCTTCACGTATCGAATGTTACCGGTAACAATTTGTTGGAACATAAACCGCAAACCTAATGGCCGATACGATTCGATAGCCTTTCGGTAAATAGCCAACCAACAACAACGACTATTCTGGAGATAACGTCATGACAACGATTTGGCGCAGCACGCTTACTCTGGTCGGCGCGACCACTCTGACTTTTGGCATGGCACATGCGCAAGGCCCTGAACTTTCTGATCCGCCCGCGATTGAAGGCGACGTAGTGGCTGACCACGGAAGCCACACTCTGCGTATGGGCATTGGCCTGTCCGAAACATCGCCGCAGTTTCTCTCTAGCCAGTACTTCGGTGAAATTCTTGAGCAGCGTACCGATGGTCGTATTACGGTCAATGTTTTTCCCAACAGCCAATTGGGCGACGATGTCCAAATGATGGAAATGCTGCAAACCGGCACGTTGGATATGACCTATCCTTCAAGCTCTGCAACGACTGGGTACGTGGAGGCACTGTCAGCATTTGATTTGCCGTTCCTACTACCGAGCCGAGAAGCCGCAGTGGCTGTTATGCAGAGTGACGTGGCTCAGGGAATGCTGGATGCGTTCGAGGGTACAGGCTTAAAAGCGCTGACGTTCTCTGAAAACGGCTATCGTCAGTTGTCTAACAGTGCACGCCCTGTCGAATCACCAGAAGATGTGGCGGGCCTGGACGTTCGCGGCCTCAGTGTTCGTACGATGCAAAACCCGGTTCACCTGGCAATTTGGGAAGCGTTAGGTGCCAACCCAACACCAATGGCCTTCGGCGAGCTATTTTCGGCGCTTGAGCAAGGCGTTGTAGACGGCCAGGAAAACCCGTGGAGCACCATCCTTACTTCTAACTTCAATGAAGTGCAGGATTACGGCACCGAAACGCGTCACGTTTATACGCCATTTATCATGATGCTTTCCGAGCGTACCTGGAACCGCATGGCGCCTGAGTATCAAGCGCTGGTGCAGGAAGCCGCCCGACAGTCGGCTGAGTACGAAATCCAGCTTTCTGCCGAGTATGACGACTGGTCGCGTGATCAGTTAGAAGCACGCGGTATGCAAATTACCCGCTTAGATGATGAGCAGTTAGCCGCTTTCCAAGACGCCGTGCAGCCTGTTTATGAAGAGTGGGCGCCGCGTATCGGTGAAGATCTGATCGCTGAAATTCAACAAATCGTCGAAGACAGCAGCCACTAATCTGCTGCGTATAGCGCACCATCGGGCAGGCCCACACGCCTGCCCGACTTGTCAGTGCCCCTCGGAGTTCTTATGACTACCTCCTCTACTCCCCCAAACGTGGTGACCTCTACAGCACCAACGTTGGAAGATCCGTCGGTTTATTTAAACGACCCTAATCGCAAGCTGCTTGAAATTGATACTGAGACACGTCAGGGTCCTGCGCTGTTCCGCTGGTTAACACTCGCTATGGAGTATTTGATTGGCGCTATTTTGGTGGCGCTGATTGTCGCGGTTTCCAGTAATGTCGTTGGCCGCTCTGTGTTCAATCATTCACTGCCTTGGGTCGATGAGCTGGCGCGCATGCTGTTTATTTGGCTGGTCTTTATCGGCGCAGCGGCGGCGTTTGCACGCTATGAGCATATTGCTGTCGATGCGCTGGTGAGACGTTTGCCATTGCGTGTTGCGCACATGCTCTATTTCTTACAACACCTGATTATTACTGGGTTGATGCTAGTGATGATTTGGGGTGGTTATCAAGTGCTCACGCGCTCAAGCGGACGCTCCGCGATCATGGGCGTACCGCTAAGTTTGGTCAGCCTGTCGTTGGTGTTGTGCGTCATTTTTATCGCGGCGGTATCGCTCTGGCGTATGTGGATCAGCGTGGGAGTTATCCGTCAACCACATCGCCAATCGGCTGACTTACCAGGGGAGCGTTAATCATGCTGTGGATTTTTCTAGCCATATTATTGGCGTCTATTGTGATTGGTTTGCCGATTGCGTTTGGCCTAGGGGTAGCAGCCTTAGTCATGGCGGTGCTGTCTGATATCCCGCTATCGATTATGATTGAGCAGTCAATTCGTGGCGTGAATAGCTTCCCGCTACTAGCGATTCCCTTCTTTATTCTCGTCGGCGAAGTGATGAGTAATGGTGGCATTGCACGACGCTTGATGGAGCTTGCTGGCGCGTTAGTTGGCTTTATGCGCGGCGGGCTTGGCCAGGTAGCCATTACCGGTTCGATGTTTTTTGGCGGGATCAGCGGTTCGGCGGTTGCGGATACCGCAGCGACCGGCGCGATGATGATCCCCTCGATGAAACAGCAAGGTTACACCGCCGCAAATGCCACGGCGATTAACACCGTATCGTCGGTGATCGGCATTATTATTCCACCGTCTATACCGCTTATTTTATATGGCATTGTTACCGAGACGTCGATCAGTCGTCTGTTTATCGCGGGGATTGTGCCTGGCCTGTTAATTGGCGCGGCGCTAATGGTGACCACCTTTATTCTAGCGAGCAAGCAGGGTGGCGGCGTTCGCCAATTCCGCTGGGATCGCTTGTGGAAAGCGTTTAAGGATGCCTGGCTAGCCCTGGTACTTCCTGTGATCGTTATTGGCGGCATTATTGGCGGCGTGTTTACCGCCACAGAAGCCGCCGTTGCTGCGCTGCTCTATTCGTTGGCGATTTCCCTGCTGGTATACCGCGAATTTAAGCTCAGCGAGTTGGGCGGTATGTTAATTCGCACCGCAAGGCTTACTGGGATGGTGATGATGTTGTTGGCTTTTGCCACCGTTATTGCCTGGTTTTTAACCATTAACATGGTTCCACAAACCTTAGTGCGCCAAGTACAGGCGATTACCCAGGAGCCGTTTTTGCTGCTGCTGATTGTGGCGGGGCTACTGCTGTTGGTGGGGTTTGTAATGGACCTAACGCCAGCCATGGTGATTATGGCGCCAATGCTTGCACCGATCGTGACATCGGTGGGTGTTGATGCCGCTTACTTTGGCGTTCTAATGGCCTTTATTTTAGGCATTGGGTTGTTAACCCCGCCGGTTGGTACCTGTCTGTACGTTGGGTGTGGTGTCGGCAAGGTGTCTATGGAGTCTCTGGTAAAAGCCATGCTGCCTTACTACGCCGCCTTGATCGTTGTTCTGGTGGTGCTGATTGCGTTCCCTGGCATCGTTACTTGGCTGCCTGACCTCACCGCCGTGCGCGGCAATTGATAGGAGCATCGAGTGAATAAGCCATCACATCGTATTCTTGTCATGGGCGTTTCTGGATCAGGGAAGTCGCATATCGGACAACAGTTAGCAGCAGAGCTGGGCGCAACGTTTATTGACGGTGACGACCATCATTCACCGGCTAATGTGGCGAAAATGGCCAGCGGCACGCCACTCAATGACAACGATCGTCGTGACTGGCTGGCAACGCTTGCTGACTTGTTCGCGGCTCATAAAGCGCGCAATGCGTCCGTGGTCATCGCCTGTTCCGGCCTTAAAAAACGCTATCGGGATCGCCTGCGCGAAGGTGACCCTGCGCTGCATGTTTTATATCTAGAAGGAAGCCATGCGCTTCTGCGTGAACGGTTAGCAACCAGGGCAGGGCACTTCTTTAAAGGTGATAATATGCTGGCAAGCCAGCTCGCCGATTTAGAGCCGCCAAGCAGTGATGAAGCGATGACGGTCTCCATTGCGCTATCGCCTAGCGAGATTGTCGAGCACTTTACGGCGGCGCTAGCGCCTACGCTACGCGTTCATTAGGCTAAAGGATGGGATAGGCGAGGGGCCGTACTATTCGCTATGGTATGGCCCCTGCGCATTTAACAGACCTGTATTTAGTAGGCTTACGTACTTAACAGACTTACGCACTTAACAGAACAGTCAGTGACGCCATTGAAGAAAAAACGCCCGACATTACAAGATATTGCTGATCGCGTTGACGCGACAAAAATGACCGTCAGTCGCTGCTTGCGGGACCCTGATACGGTATCAGAAGGACTTCGCGAACGTATTTTCAGCGTTGCTGAACAGATTGGCTATATTCCCAATCGGGCACCAGACCTGCTTTCTCGGGCTACCAGCCACTCTATCGGCGTGTTGGTACCATCGCTGACCAACCAGGTATTTGCTGATGTCATTGTCGGTATCGAAGCGTACACCGAGCCTGCCGGCTATCACTTGATGCTCTCTCACTACGGTTACAGCCCTGAGCTTGAAGAGCGCAGTTTGGCCTCGCTGCTCTCTTATAATGTGGATGGCGTCATCTTGTCTGACCGCGATCACACGCCGCGTAGCCTGCGAATGTTGGAGACAGCCGGTATTCCTATTGTGGAAATTATGGATACCCGTCGCCCACCGCTGCAGCAGGCGGTGGGTTACGATAACGTGCAGGCCGCTTACGATATGGTCAGTGAGATGATTCGCCGTGGCAGGCGTCAGGTGATTTATCTAGCTGTGCGTCTGGATGAGCGGACACGCCAGCGCGAGCAAGGCTATCGCCAAGCTATGGAAGAGCATGGCTTAAAGCCGATAACGCTGCAGAGCAGTCAGCGTTCTTCCTATAGCGTCGGGGCGGCGCTTATGCAGGAAATTCAACGAGATCACTCTAGTGCCGATGGTGTTTTCTGCACCAACGACGATGTTGCGGTGGGGGCTTACTTTGAGTGTTTGCGCCATGGCATTAATGTCCCCGAACAGATGGCGATTGCTGGGTTTCATGGCCACGATGTCGGCCAGGCGATGAGCCCGCGCCTTGCCAGTGTCATTACACCTCGGCAAGCCATTGGGGAAGTCGCTGCGAAAGCGCTATTGTCGCGCATTCGTGGCGAAACACCTGAACACCAAGTAATGGATTTGGGGTATCGAATTGAGGCGGGTAAAACACTTTAGTTTCTAGATAGCTAGCGGCGAGCCAGTAAACTCGATAGGCTGTTAATTAAAGATTGGTCATTAAAAAAGCCATTAAAAAAATCGCTATAGAGAGCATGAGACCGCCGTGAATATTACCCAACTCATTGTCTATCCGGTTAAATCCTTAAAGGGAATTAACGTTACCCAAAGTGAACTCCATGGCCATGGGTTGGCCTGGGATCGCCGGTGGATGTTAGTGGATGCTCAGCAGCGTTTTGTCACCCAGCGCCAGCTACCAGAGCTTGCGACCATCGCGGTTGAATTAACCGATCAAGCACTGGTGCTCTCTCACCCCAAGGTAGATCCGATCGCGATTCCCCTTGAAGACCCCCAAGGCAATTTGCGTCTTGTAAAAGTGTGGAACGACCACTGCAAAGCACTGCCAGAAAGCGACGACGTATCCCGCTGGCTTGTGGCGGCGCTGGGGGAGCAAGCACAAGGCATCAGTTTGGTGCGCTTTGCTACAGAGTTTACGCGTTCTGTTGAAGAGGATTTTCTGGCGGGAGGCGAGGCCCATACCTACTTTTCTGATGGCTACCCTTTCCTGATAACCACCACCGGCTCTCTGGATGCTTTGAATCAAGCACTTGTTGCCAATGGGCAATCCCCTGTACCGATGAACCGTTTTCGGCCGAATATTGTGGTCGACTGTGATGATGCCTGGGCGGAAGACCAGTGGGCAACACTCGCGGGTGAAGGCGGCTATGAGCTGACGCTTCGTAAGCCCTGTCAGCGCTGCAAAATCACCACGGTTGATCAGCATACTGGCACCATACCGGCGCAGGCAGAACCACTGAAAACACTGCTTTCTCTGAACACTCAGCCTCACCTGAAGGGTGCTCACTTTGGCCAAAATGCCACGCTGACCACAGGGCAAGGAGGCACTATTCGTGTGGGGGACGAGGTGGTGTCAACGCACCGCGAGACCTAAACTTTAATAGCCGGGTGGCAATGGCGGTGCCTGACAGGGTAATCACCATCCCAGTCACCACTTGAAGGCTAAGCGTTTCATCAAGCAGTAAATATCCCCACAGTAGCGCGCTGACAGGAATCAAAAAGGTAACGGTTGACGTTGCGGTAGCGCCTGCGCTGGCTAAAAGTCCGAAGTAAAGCAGGAACGCGAGTGTGGTGCTTAGCATCGCCAGCGCCAGGGCGTTACCCCAGGCGAGCACGCTGACTGGCTCGCTTGGCCAGAGCAGCAGACCAGGTACTAGTAACACCAGTGCTGACATCGCGCTGCTACCGGCCGCCAGCACGCGGCTGGGTAGATGACTCAAGCGCGTTTTCGAGTAGTTACCGGCAAGCCCATAACAAAACGTCGCGCCGAGTACGGCAACAATAAACCAGCCGTCGCCGCCTAGGGCGAAGTCTAGCCGATCAGCAGAAAGCACATACACACCAAACAACGCCAACGCTAACCCTAGATATTGTTGGCGCTGAATGGGTGTGGCAAAAAAAGCAGCGCCCAATAACGCGGTAAAAATCGGTGTAGTGGCGTTAATAAGCGACGTAAAACCCGCCTCTAAACGAGTCGTTGCCAACGCCAGTAATGAAAAAGGCAGCACATGGTTAATGATGCCTAAAATCAATAACGCCCCTTTATGCTGCCAAATGAGCGTTAGATAGCGCAGGCTCATTAGCAACGGTACTAAGAGCAATGCGCCGATGCCCATTCTTATTAGCACGAGCGGGACTGGGCCAAACTCCGGTACTGCGACGCGCATAAAAATAAACGACAGTCCCCATAGGGAGGAGAGCAAAACCAAACGCAGCGCATCAGCCGATGACATGATGTGTCCTTAGATTCATTGCGGCGACCATAGGTGTGGTGAGTGCCATAGTGCTGCTCAGCTTAACGATAAAGCGTTGGAAAGCGAATACCCAAGACTGCCCGTGCATCAGCGTTTGCTAAAAAAGAGTTAGTGCGTTTGTCAACCTGTGTAACGTTATCGATTTGGCGTTGACGCTGTTGCAAGGAAACTCTACTGTCTCGGCAAATCGCTAGTTAGCATTTTTTTACATTCTTGAGGGAAGGCCGTGGATCTCGCAACGCTAATAGGTTTGGTAGGGGCTGCTGTGTTAGTGGGGGCCTCTGTAATCATGGGCACTTCGCCTGAGGTGTTTATGAACCCGACGGGGTTGCTGCTAGTGGTCGGGGGAAGCCTGTTTGTTGTGTTGGCGAAGTTTAGTATCACCCAATTTAAATTTGCCTTAAAAGCGGCGGCGCGGGCGTTTAAATTCCAGTTGCCTAGCGTTCAAGCAAGTATCGATGAATTAGTCGAGCTGGCGAAAGTTGCCCGCCGTGAGGGGATGATTGCGTTAGAAAGCCGAGAGGTGAATTCTCCGTTTCTTAAGAAAGGCCTACAAATGTTGGCCGACGGCTACAGCGCCGAAATGATTAAAGATATGATGGAAAAAGAGCGCCTGTTGACGCTGGAACGAAACGAAGCAGGCGGCCAAGTATTTTCGGCGTTAGGTGAAGTGTCTCCCGCGATGGGAATGATTGGCACCCTGGTAGGTTTGGTACAAATGCTTTCCAATATGGGCGACCCTTCTTTAATTGGGCCTGCTATGGCGGTTGCTCTGTTAACCACCTTATATGGTGCAATGATTGCAACGATGATCGCCAACCCGATCGCTCAAAAACTATGGGTGCGGATGAACCAGGAAGCCAAAATGCAGGAGCTGTGGATCGACGCGCTGATTGCCATTAAGAGCGATAAAAATCCACGAGTGCTTGAGCAAATGCTGAGCATCTATTTGCCCCCGGAGCACCGTGGCTTGCCAGGTTCAGGTGAAACCGGCCCTGCTGGCGAGCGAACGTAATCCATGGCGCAAAAACAGACCAATATTCCTGCTTGGATGGTGACATACGCAGATTTAATGTCGCTATTGTTATGCTTTTTTGTGTTGCTATTGTCGTTTGCAGAAATTGATGCTGAAAAGTTTCGCCGTGTGGCGGAGGAGCTATCAAAAGCCTTCGGCGTGCAGCGCGATGTTGAGGCTACCCAAATCCCTATGGGGACCAGTGCGGTATTCCAGCAGTTTTCTCCAGCAGTACCTGACCGCACCTTGTTAGACGAAGTGCGACAACGAACTACCCAGCAGCAACCACAGTTGGAATCCATGCGTAGCATGCTGGATGTACAACGACAGCAGCGAACCCTTCAAGTGGCCGCTAGTCTCGAAGATTTGCTTAAAGCATCGTCGTTAGAAGGTGTTGCCGACATTGAGGTCGATCAGTTTCGAGTGGTCGTCAGGATTTCTGAGCAGGGCACATTTGGCTCTGGTAACGCCGATGTCATGCCCGCGTTTGCTGATCTGCTAGAAGAGCTGGCAACGGTATTAGCCGCTGTCACCGGAACGGTTTCAATTGAGGGGCATACGGACAACGTGCCTATCCGCACGTCCCGTTTTCGAAGTAACTGGGATTTGTCCGCGTTGCGTGCGTCTTCTGTTGCAAACGTGCTTATTGCCACTGAAGAGCTAACGGCAGAGCGACTGATGATACAAGGCTTCGCTGATACTAGGCCGTTGGCTTCCAATGACACGCCTGAAGGGCGGGCGGACAATCGCCGCGTTGAGTTAAGGATCGATCTTAACGACTCTTTTGAAGAGCGTGGAGAGCGTTCCATTCGATCACTGCAGGGCATTACAGAGCAAAGCAGTACAGAACGTGATGTAGCTGCACAATTAGACAGTCTGTCTGCCGAGTAAATTCGGCAGCGGCGATAGAATCAGCTACGCTGATTGAGTTGGCGGACGTAGTGTTTGCGTCCTTAAAACGAGTTTACGCTAACTATCAAAGGAAAGGAGAACGGAATGGATAGTAAAGCAAGCGCACGTTGGGAAGGTGGACTCAAAGATGGTCAAGGCAATGTGGCGACGGAAAGTGGAGCATTGGATGCTGGCTATTCGTTCAAACAGCGCTTTGAAGGAGCACCCGGCACCACACCGGAAGAGTTAATTGGCGCTGCCCATGCAAGCTGTTTCTCAATGGCGCTTTCCATGATTCTTGGAGAGAAAGGCTTTACCGCTGATGCTATTGATACCAATGCGCGTGTAACGCTTTCACAAAGTGCAGATGGTTTCGATATTTCCAGTATTCATTTGGACGTTGTAGCCAGCGTAAGCGGTGCCGATGACGCAGCCTTTCAAGAAGCTGCTGAAACAGCTAAAGCGAACTGCCCTGTTTCCAAAGTATTAAATGCTGACATTACTATGGACGCAACCTTAAAGGGGTGATTCGAACGCCAGATAACGCCGAAAAGCGCTGCAGACATGCAGCGCTTTTTTATGATCTCTTTTTCGGGGAAGCACAATAGCCGCTTCAAGCACTTATGAAAAAGCGCTTATGAAAAGGCACTTGTGAAGAGGGCTTTGCAGCTAAGCAAGGCCCTATAGCAGTCGAGTTTAACAGGATTTATGTTTGCGAAAGCCGCTTGTTAAAACACGCGTTACTCGTCGTCATTTTCGCTGTTATTCATCTCAGTATCGCGTTCTGTATGAAGGTCATTGCCACGCTCATACTCTTCGGCACTTTCCAACGCTTCTTGAGAGGCGTTTACCGATATAATGTAATCTTCGCCATCTTCATCCTTGGTAAGTTCAAGCGAATCCCATTCGATAGCGACATCTTTTTCGCCCATACCAAGGAAACCACCAACGCCGACAACAACAGCATTAATTTGCCCATCCTCGTCAATGATTAAATCATTGATGGTGCCGATATCTTCATCGTTTTCAACGCTGCTTTTTACTTGATTGCCCGTTAGAGAATCCGAGTGGAAAGTGCCTTGCGGCGCTTGGGTCAAGTACGAAGCTTCCATGCCGGTGGTGTTTTCAGCATTGGCAGCGCCTGCTGCCAAAATGAATGCGGGTACCATCAGCGTACCTAAAAGTGCAGGTTTGATCATTTTCATTGCTCTTGCTCCTTGCGTTTGCATAAAGACATAACGTTTCTACGTCGATGTCTAAACAAATTAACAGCGAATAGTGTTAGCTTTTTAATCCTTCCTGGAAAGCTGTTGATATATTCCATGATATCGGTTGTTGAGTCGCTGTTATTCCTGGTGATAAATAATTACGCTTATTTTTAAATTAAGCGTGACTATTTATTTTTGGTATTTTAATACCACAATAAAAGTAGGCCAGAGCCTTTCGCGTCAATGCGATAAGGTACTTAGTAAGATAGACGTTATGACAAGTTTTACAATGACAGTTTTAATGTTTTTTTAATTTTTAAAGCTAAGTGGTTGTTGTATATCGATGCTCTTTAATGTCGGTTGTTTATAATTAGGCTGGATGTCGTTTTTTAACCAATAAACGTATCATTCTGATGCTTCAAACGCCTGCGACAGTCTATCGAGTTGACCCCGTAATGGTGAGTCGGCATATTCATGCTCAAGTGGCCCAATTAGCACAGCATCGAGGCCACATCATAAGGAGACCCCATGACAGTTGCCGCGCGGTATCAAACGCTTCGACAGGTTAAAAAATTGTGGGCTAGCAGTGTCGCTCTGGGAGCTTGGTTGTTTGCATCCAGTGCCGTTGCTAGTGAAAGTGAATTACCCAAAGGCCACTTTTTGCTCCCTGATGAAGGGAATATGGTGGGCGAGGTGTATACCGTTACGGCGAAAAAAGAGGATACCCTGCTCGACATTGCCCGTGAGCATAATGTGGGTTACGAAGAGATTCGTATGGCCAATCCAGATACCAGTATTTGGATACCTGGCGAAGGTACTGAGGTGAAAATACCCGGCCAATATATTCTGCCAGATGAGCCGCGCACTGGCATTGTGATTAATGTTGCTGAGCTTAGACTCTATTATTATCCAGAGGTGGAAGAGGGCAAGGCGCCGCGAGTAGAGACGTATCCTATTGGCATTGGTCGCGATGCGTACAATACGCCGCTGGGCATTACTAAGACCACTATGCGTCTTGAGAACCCTGCATGGTATCCACCTGAGTCTATTCGCCAAGAAGCTGCTGAGCGCGGTGATCCTGCGCCCGCGGTTGTTCCACCAGGTGAAGATAATCCGTTAGGGCAATACGCTATTTTGCTGGATATCCCAGGCTACTTAATTCATGGCACTAATCAGCCAGACGGTATTGGCATGCGTGCTAGCCGGGGCTGTATTCGGATGCATCCAGAAGACATTGAGTCTGTATTCTGGCGTGTTCCAGTAGGTACGCAGGTAAACATTATCGACAGCCCCGTTAAGGTGGGCTGGGAAAGTAACGGAAATGCCTATGTTCAAGCTTTTACGCCCACGGATGAACAGAGTTTTGGTATGGAAACGCTGTTAGAAGTGGTCAGCCTAATTGAGGCTCATGAAGGTAATGAGCACGGCATTGATTACGAGCAGGTGCGTAATGTGCTGGAAAAAGCCAATGGCCAGGTTGTTCCACTTAGCTAGGCCGTTCGCTATGAACATGGGGGGCGCTGAGCGAGGAAACGAGCTCCAGCGCCACCGCTTGTCGCACCAGTTCTGCCAAATTTGCAGCGTGCATGGCCTTCATGGCTCTTAACCGATAGACCTCGACGGTTTTACCGCTAATCTCCATGTGCTCGGCAATTTCACGACTGGTCATTCCTTCTGCTACATGAATCACAATGCGCTGCTCTTTCGGGCGTAGCGATTGGTAACGTGTTCGCAGCATTGCCAACTGCTGCTTAGCGCGTTGCTGTTGATGAGCATCGCCCAACGCCTGTTGCACGCTGTCAATCAACTGCTGGTGATTAAACGGCTTTTCAATAAAATCAAATGCGCCGTTCTTTAGTGCAGCCACTGCCATGGGGACATCACCATGCCCTGTCATCATAATGACCGGCAGGGTATTGCCTTGATCAACCAACTGCTGCTGCACTTGCAGTCCACTCATTCCTGGCATGCGAACATCAAGCAGCAGCGCGCCCAACTTATCGTGCTGACTCGCTAAGAATTGCTCGCCGTCATGAAACGCTTGAGCGGTTAATCCGACGGATTCAAGCAGCCAAACCAGCGATTCACGCAATGCTTGATCATCATCAACAACCGCGATAGTGGCGGTAGACTGTCGTTCAACACTGCTGGTCATTACTGGCCCCTGTTAATGCACTGATTGCGCATTCATATTGTTTCTGTGCGAAGTGTGATGTCAAAGCAGGCGCCTTTCGCGCTTTGTTGGGGGCGCAGAGTAAGCGCCCCGCCCATGCTCTCAATTAGCGAACGGCTAATTGCCAAGCCCATTCCCAACCCTTCATCGCGGGTGGTGAAGAAGGCATCAAAAATGGTGTCTTGATGTGCTGGCGCTACACCTGGGCCCTGGTCTTCAACGCTAAGAGTCAGCTGTCGATTGCCGCTTTTTAGCGCTGAAACGATGACCTGATCGGCACCAGGGGTATCACGGCTCGCGGTTAGCGCGTTGAGCAATAGGTTAACGATTACTTGCTCAAGGGCAATAGGGTCCGCATAAATACGTGGCAACCCGTGGGGCAATTGTTGGGTAAGTTGAACTGAGGCCTGTTTATACTGCCAGTCGCACAGTTGAAAGGCGGCGGCAATGACCTGTTCAAGCACCAGGGGCCTGACACAGTGGCTGCGTTTACGCACAAAGCTGCGCATATGGCGGAGTCGTTCGGCAAGACGCTGTACTTGCTCATCAATGCGGGCCAGTGGCAGTCGTAGCTCACTGGCGGGTAAGTTGGGCGTGTGCGTTGTTTTCAAAAGGGCGCCACTGGTGTAGTTGGCGATTGCACCAAGGGGCTGATTGAGTTCATGAGCAATATTAGACGCAAGCTCTCCGGCGGCAGCTAACCGATTGGCATGGGCAATTTGTTCTTGGTGCCGACGTGCCTGGGCTTCGGCAGCTTTACGCACGCTAATATCGCGATTAATTAATGCAAAGTGCCCTGGTTCTGCCCCTCGGCTGCGGTGGGTAAGCACGACACTAAGCACGGGAACTAAGCCGTGCGTGCTGAGCATTTCCAGCTCGCCGCTCCAGGAGCCATAGCGTTCAACGGCGGGGAATACCACCTGCTCCAATAGTGCCAACGAGTCACTAGGGTAAAGCGCTGACAGGGCAACTTGCATGGCATCTCGTGGGAGTGAAAAACAGCGCCGTGCCGCTTCGTTGGCACTAAAAATATGCTGATTAGGCCCTAAAAAAAGTACGTAGTCGGTAGTGGATTCGACCACCTGTGCTAAACGCTCTCTTGTGGCTTCGGCATGAACTCGGCGGCTCACGTCCCGAGAGACGCATAAAATATCAATTAGCTCGCCTGTGGCATCATCTCGGCGGGTTCGGCTGGTGGTTTCAAACCAGATGTAGTGACCTGCTTTAGCCCGAAACCGATACGTTTGCTGATAAAAACCGTCGTGATAGTAGACCCGGGGTGATTTGTTCAGCAGATCACTTAGGTCGGCGGGATGAAACAGCTGATAGGCCGATACGCCAATCAGCTCTTCTGGTTCGTACCCTAGTAAGTCTCGCGCCGCCTGGGAAGCATATAAAAAAGTACCGTCGCGGGCATGGCGAGATATCAAATCAGTGGTGCTTTCTGCCAGCCACTGATAATGACGCTTCTCTTCTTCTAGCACTGCATTTTGCGCTTCTAGGGCTTTGATTCTGGCGATTAATGTGGCTTCGTTACTGGTGTCCATAGTGTTTCAGCGCGCCGGGTCGAGCACGCCACCCAGTGAGGCGTTGCGCCTAAACCAACCAGCGATGCTGGCACGCGGATGCTGGGTTGGCAGTACCTCATGGGGAATGGTTTCGGATAAAAAACAGGCGAACGTACCTGCTTCAGGCACTACGCGGGCGACTTCCAGAGAAGGGGTGTCGGGGTGATAAATGACCATCTCTCCGCCGCCATCTAAGGGCCACTTAGGGTTTAAGTAACCGACGGTTGAAATAACCCGGTTAGCTCGCCCTCGAAAACTGTCTAAGTGGCGTTGATAAAACGCGCCGGGCGGGTAGTGGGCAAAGTGGGCCTCATACTCAAACAACCCCAGGAAAAGCGCTTGATTGAGGGATAGCTGGAGTTCTGCCATGGCGTCAAGGTAGCGGCGCTGGGCTGCGCTTTCTCTATCCAACCAGTGAATGGCATCGCCACGAATATCTTTGCGAAGGTGATGTTCTTTACCGCGGCCAATGCCTGCCTCATCAAGCACATCGTGTTCGGCCATATGGTTCAGCTCTCGGTGCAGCGCTTGGCAAAGATCAAGGTCTATCACGTTGTTACCCACGTACCAGCCTTGCTCAACGAGCGCATCAACCAGGGCAATATGGGCGATAGGGTTGATCGCTGGGGGGGTATTGCTACTGGGTAAAGAGTTTGGCGCTGCAGAGGCAATCATTTCATGGTTCTCTTAGTCGGCATGCGAGCTGCTTTTGGTAGGCGACTGCTTCTCTCAGGGTAGTGACGTAACGCCCCTGGTGGGCGCTGGTAAAGGTCAATTGGCATGCCAAACCCTTCCGCCAGTAGTTCTACCAGCATCATGGCAGAAAGCCCCCAAATCACGTGGCCGTCGACATGGTAGCTAGGTACGTAGTGAGCAACGCCATCTACCGTTATTACATCGGTGTGGGTGCGCTTGTCGTCTAGAAAATGACTGAGTGGCACTTCAAAAATGGTGTCTAATTCTGAGGGATCTGCTACCAACGGTAAATCTGGCGGAATAATGCCGACCCATGGCGTAACTCGGATGCCATGTAGTGAAATAACGTCTGATAACCTTCCCAAGGGTTGTACAAGGGAAGGCGCTAGCGCAATCTCTTCTTGTGCCTCGCGAAGAGCCGTAGCATAGAGGTCGGCATCGCAGGCCTCGCGTTTGCCGCCGGGAAATGCCACTTGGCCACTGTGAGTGCTGAGATGGCTCGCTCGCCGTGTAAACAGCAGCGTGGGCGATGGACGCTCAACAATAGGCATTAGCACGGCAGCCTCGGGCATTACAACGTGGTCTAGCCGTTGGGGGGAGTGCTGTTGCAGTTGTTTGCGTAGTTTCTCTAACATAGGGCTTCCATTTACTTTGTTCTCTTTTACCCAGCAGCGGTTATTGACGTCAAGTACGTTAAAGCCTTGCCCCATCAGCCGTAGAGAAAACGCGATGAATTTTTGTAGTCAGTGTGGTGAAAAAGTCCGTTTTGCTGTTCCTGAAGGCGATGACCGTTCGCGCTATTTATGCGATGCCTGTGGCACTATTCATTACCAGAACCCGCGTATTGTGGCGGGTACGCTGCCGGTGATTGACGATAAAATATTGCTGTGTAAACGGGCGATTTCTCCGCGTAAAGGCTATTGGACACTCCCCGCGGGCTATATGGAAAACGCCGAAACCACTCAGCAGGCCGCCGCACGCGAGACCTGGGAGGAGGCCGTTGCAGAGGTCAAACTGGAGGGGTTATACACGCTCATTGATCTGCCTCATATCAATCAAGTGTATATGATTTTCCGTGCAGAGCTTCTCGGTGGCTTTAGCGCAGGCCCTGAAAGCTTGGAAGTCGCGCTGTTCGAAGAGCATGAAATTCCTTGGGACGAGCTTGCTTTTCCAACGATTGAGCGCACGTTACAGCACTTCTATGAAGACCGTAAAAATGCGCACTACCCGCTGCACATCAGCTCGATTACCCCTGAAGATAGGGAGCGATATTTTGGCAGTGCCTAAGTTTTATTGCTGTTTAGGCGTTGCTAGCAACGTCATCTATTAAAGCCTTGTATTACTGAATTACAGCTCGGCCAATTGCCAAACATCATAGGCCACCTCTTCATAGGGGTGGGCTAACTTCAATGCCGCAATTGCTGCCCGTATATACTCATCGCGGCAAACAAGTTCAACCTTCACTTCTTCGACAGTTTCAAGTGACCCTACGTGTCCAATATGGGGGTGCGCGCCCTCTAGCGGGCGGAACTGGCCGGTACCGTGGGTTTGAAAACAGCAGGCCTCATAATCACCAAGTCGGCCAGCTCCTGTCTCAAAGACCGCTTCTTTAACACTCTCGGCATCTTCAATGGGAACAAAAAAAGCAAGCTTGTACATAGTCATCTTTATCCTTATTAATAAACCATGGCGCAAGAGCCCTAGTGAAGGCGTTGTGCGACAATATTTCAAATTATAGGGCAGTGAGTGTGTCAATGGATAAGTTTGAGGTGAAGCTTGATCAGGCGGCCAGAGCAGCTTGGATGTCTTATGTCGGCGGTATGACTCAGGATGAAATTGCCAACCAACTAGGGGTTTCTCGACCCGGTGTCCAGCGCCTGTTAGCGCTCGCAAGGCAAGAAGGGTTGGTAAAGGTCCATATTGACCATCCTATTTCTACCTGTATGACATTAGGCAGTGTGCTTCGCGATCATTTCGGCTTGGCGTATTGCGATGTTGTGCCCGCCGATAGCCAGGCACCTGAAAATGCTGCGTATTATTTAGCTGTTGCAGGTGCTGAACGGATGGCTCGTTTGGTGGAGCGCAGCGATCCATTAACGCTGTCTTTGGGGACTGGGCGCTCGGTTCGGGCTGCGGTAGAGGCTCTTAGCCGTGTTGAGCGGCCCCAACATCGCTTTGTTTCTCTGGTGGGTAATGTTGCCAGGGATGGTTCGGCTAACCGCTACGACGCGGTCATGCTGCTGGCGGATAAAACGGGCGGCGAGCGCTTTTTACTACCTGCACCCGTGGTAGCGGAGTCGTTAGTCGAGAAAGAGGCCATGCTGACACAGCGCCTGTTTAAAGCGATTGCTGATGTGGCGAGAGAATCTGAAGCTGCCTTTATTGGAGTCGGCAGAATTGATCGGCAAGCCACGCTGTTTCAAGACCACTTCATCAGCGAAAGTGAGCTAGATGAGCTATTAAGCCTTAAAGCAGTAGGTGAGTTGCTGGGCTGGCCGCTTAACGACCAGGGAGAGGTAATTGATTGCTCAATAACACGGCGAGTGACCAGTTTACCTCTAGAGCGGTTCGGTAAGCATCTTATGGTGGCAATAGCGGGTGGGCACGATAAAGCACCCGCCATACGGGCAGCATTGCGAGGAGGCTGGTTAAAAGGATTGATAACGGATGAAATTGCGGCGAGACAAATCGTTAACACCATTACGCAATGATTTATAGCGCAGTGCAACATGCAAATAGCTGAATGAATTAGCATAAAGTCTAAAAGAGTAGGCTTTGCTTTTTTTTGGCTTTCGTACGATCATTTGATCGACAGTTGATCAATATGATCAATTTGGCTGCGGTGCCAATAGCTACATTGCCAATAACCACAGTCCTTAATAACGACAGCGCTAATAACGACAATTCCAGTAATAGCTGTGCCGATAAAAATAATGCCAATATTTGCCAAGAGGAAAGCTGTATGCGTCTTGCCCGTCATTTACCCGTCACGACCCTAGCGGCCGCTATTGCGGTAGCTGGCCAAGCCCACGCTCAAACAGAAATCACCGTTGCCACGGTAAACAATAACGACATGGTCATCATGCAGAGCCTGACCGATGCCTTTGAGCAAGCGCACCCAGACATCACTCTGGACTGGGTCGTGCTTGAGGAGAATGTGTTGCGTCAGCGTATGACCACGGATATTGCCACCGGTGGCGGGCAGTTCGATGTGATGACCATCGGTACTTATGAAGTGCCCATCTGGGCAGAGCGTGGCTGGCTTGAGCCGCTGGAAAACTTGCCCGATGACTACAATGAAGATGATTTGCTGGCATCGGTACGCGATGGCCTAAGCCTAAATGGCACGCTGCACGCCCTGCCGTTCTATGCGGAAAGCTCCATGATGTACTACCGCACTGATCTGTTTGAGCAGGCTGGCATCGAGATGCCAGCGCAGCCCACTTGGGAGCAGGTACGCGACTGGGCCGAGCAGCTACACGGGACCGAAGAGAACCTGGCAGGTATTTGCTTGCGCGGTAAGCCGGGCTGGGGCGAAAACATGGCCTTTGTCTCGACGCTGGTGAACACCTTTGGCGGCCGCTGGTTTGATGAGCAGTGGAACCCGGAGCTTAACTCCGAGGCCTGGAACAATGCGATTGCGTTCTATGTTGACCTGCTAAGCAACTACGGTCCGCCTGGTGCCAGCTCCAACGGCTTCAACGAAAACCTAGCGCTTTTTTCTCGTGGGAACTGCGCCATGTGGGTTGATGCCACCTCGGCAGCAGGCAAACTCTACGATGAAAACGAGTCGGACGTGGCAGGTACGCTAGGTTTTGCGCCAGCACCCATCGCCGAAACCCCTAAAGGCTCTCATTGGCTGTGGTCTTGGGCGCTGGCGATTCCCGCTTCCTCTGAGCACAAAGAAGCAGCCCAGCAATTCATTACCTGGGCGACTTCACAGGAGTACATCGAGCTTGTTGGTGAAACGAACGGCTGGACCAGCGTGCCGCCGGGGACTCGTGAATCCACCTACGCCAACGAGCAGTACGTTGATGCTGCTCCATTTGCCGATTTTGTACTTAACGCCATACAAGAAGCTGATCCTACCGACTCCAGCCTAGAGCCAACCCCCTATATCGGCGTTCAATTTGTAGGTATTCCAGAGTTCCAGTCGATTGGAACACAAGTGGGCCAAACGATTGCCGCCGCCCTGACCGGTGACACCTCAGTAACTCAGGCGCTTGATAGCGCACAGCGAGCCACCGAGCGCACCATGCAGCGGTCTGGCTACATCGAACGTTAATGCACTCTTGCGTCTGCCCAGTTATGGGCAGACGTATTTCAGTGGTTCTAGCAGGTCTGTTTTCTTGCAGGTATTTCCATGAATAGAACACGTGCTTCCGGCCGAACGGTCGGCGGGCTAAGAACGCTTTCGCTTCAAGCGCCCGCGGTATCGCTGCTGCTGCTCTGGATGATTGTGCCCCTGGGCATGACGATCTGGTTCTCTTTTCAGCGCTATAACTTACTCATGCCCGGGATGACCGGCTTCGCCGGGCTGGAAAACTATGAATACTTGCTGACTGACCCTGCCTTGTGGTCGGCGATGGGCACCACCCTGTTGCTGGTAGGGTCGGTACTGGTAGTTACGGTGGTGGGCGGCACGCTGCTCGCGGTGCTGTTCCAACAGGAGTTTGCCGGGCGTGGCATCGCCCGCGTGCTGGCGATTTCTCCCTTTTTTGTCATGCCAACGGTGAGCGCGCTGGTATGGAAAAACATGATGATGCACCCCTCTAATGGGGTATTAGCGTGGCTGGCGCAGTCGCTGGGGCTTCCTGCACTGGACTGGTTCTCATCGCTACCGCTGACCTCCATCATCATTATTGTGTCGTGGCAGTGGCTGCCGTTTGCACTATTGATCCTGCTCACCGCCATGCAGTCGCTGGATGAAGACCAAGTGGAAGCAGCGCGTATGGATGGTGCTGGTCCACTGGCGATTTTCTTCTTCATTACGCTGCCGCACCTAAGGCGTGCCATTAGCGTGGTGATCATGATTGAAATGATCTTCTTGCTGACGATTTTTGCCGAGATTTTTGTCACTACCTCCGGCGGGCCGGGACTCGCGACCACTAACTTAGCCTATTTGATCTATATCCAAGCGCTGCTGGATTTCGATGTGGGCTTGGCCTCAGCGGGTGGGGGGATCGCCATCATTCTCGCCAATATCGTCGCGATTTTCGGTCGCTAAGAACTTAGAAGACTAACCCCGGTGACAGGGCGTCTTGGGAGCATTTCAATGACACTTCATCGTAATAGCATTGCGCCAGCTAACGCTCGCTCGTTGCCCATCAGGCAACTGGTCTTAACTCTAGTGGGCTGGTCAATTGCCCTGATTATCTTTTTTCCCATCCTGTGGATGGTGCTGACCGGGTTTAAAACCGAAACAGCAGCGATTGCAGATCCAAGCTTTATCTTTTCCCCCACCCTTGAGAGCTATCAAGCCGTTCAGGCACGCTCGGGCTATGCGCGTTTTGCGCTAAATAGCGTAGTTGTGGCATTTGGCTCGACCTTTTTAGCACTGCTGATTGCCATTCCATCGGCGTATGCCATGGCCTTTTTGCCCACTAAGCGAACCAAGGGCACGCTGCTCTGGATGCTGTCTACCAAAATGCTGCCACCTGTCGGTGTCTTGGTACCTATCTATTTGATTTTCCGAGATGTGGGGCTGTTGGATACCCGTACCGGGCTAATCATTATTTATACCCTGATGAACCTGCCCATTGTGGTGTGGATGCTCTACACCTTCTTCAAGGATATGCCCAAAGACATTCTGGAAGCCGGCAGGATGGACGGCGCGTCCACTCTGCAGGAGGTGTTTTTCCTGCTGCTGCCGCTAACGTTGCCGGGCATCGCCTCTACCGGACTGCTCTCAGTTATTTTGAGCTGGAACGAAGCGTTCTGGAGTCTCAACTTAACCTCGTCGAAAGCGGCACCGCTGACCGCGTATATTGCCTCGTTCTCAAGCCCTGAAGGGCTATTCTGGGCCAAGCTTTCAGCGGCTTCCACCATGGCAATCGCCCCCATCCTGATCCTCGGCTGGATGACCCAAAAACAAATGGTGCGCGGCCTGACCTTTGGCGCCGTCAAGTAAAGGAGTTCCCCATGGCAACCTTACAACTGAAGAACATTATCAAACAGTTTGGCGACACCAAGGTCATCAAAGGCATTGATCTCGAGGTGAACGACCGTGAGTTCGTGGTGTTTGTTGGCCCTTCGGGCTGTGGTAAATCTACGCTGATGCGCATGATCGCGGGCTTGGAGAGTGCAAGCGACGGCGACATTTTGATCGATGGTAAGCGAATAAACGATGTGGGCCCCGCCGACCGCGGCTTGGCCATGGTGTTCCAGAGTTATGCGCTATATCCGCACATGACGGTTGAGGGCAACATGGGTTTCAGCATGCGCCTGGCTGGAGTGCCCAAAGAGGAGCGCCGCGCCAAAGTGCTGGAGGCGGCCAAAATTCTGCAGCTGGAGCCGCTGTTAGATCGTAAGCCTAAAGCGCTCTCCGGTGGACAACGCCAGCGGGTGGCGATTGGCCGGGCGATTGTGCGTAATCCCAGCATCTTCCTGTTTGACGAGCCGCTCTCCAATTTGGATGCAGCGCTGCGGGTGCAGATGCGTATTGAGCTGGCACGGCTGCATGAAGAGCTAGATGCCACGATGATTTACGTCACCCACGATCAGATAGAAGCCATGACCATGGCCGATAAAATCGTTGTGCTACACGATGGCGTGGTGGAACAGGTGGGCTCGCCAATGGCGCTCTACCACCATCCGCGCAATCGCTTTGTGGCGGGCTTTATTGGCTCACCGAAAATGAATTTTCTACCGGTGACGTTGACCGGCGTAACGCCTGAAGGCGTCGCGATTCGTCTGCCCGGCGGCGGTGAGCGCAGCGTGCCGGTCGATGGTGCACACTTGGATGCTAACGCCACTCTTGAGCTGGGTGTTCGCCCAGAACACTTGGTACTTGATGAACAGGGGCCGCTGAGTGGGCAGATCAAAGTGCTTGAGCGCCTCGGCGGTCAAACCTCGCTCTACGTTCAAATGGACGATGAGCTGATCACTATTATGGCTGATGGTGATGTGGCCTACCGGGTCAACGATAGCGTGCGTTTTGGTTTTGCCCCCGAGCGCGCCCATCTGTTTGACGCAGACGGGCTAGCCCTACCTAGCCTGCAGCAGCACCCGTTAGCGGGGCTGACCCGCCAAGATAATCGCGCGGCTACGGAATCTGCCTCTCCGGGGGAGCAGGTATGAAAGCGCTGATTTTTGATTGTGATGGCGTTCTGGTGGATAGCGAAGCACTCGCTGAAGAGACTCTGGAAACCCACCTTGGACAGTGGCTACCGGATCTGGATATACCGACGTTGCTTAGCCAAGCGCTGGGTATGACGACGGCCAACATCCTCCAGCACCTGGAACAGCTAAGCCGCCACCTGTTGCCGCCCAATGCCGCTGAACTGGTCGATAGCGCCATAGAGGCGCGCTTGGCGAGGGAATTAACCGCCATTGCGGGGGCGCATGCAGCCATCAGCGGGATCGATTTACCCAAGGCCGTGGTCTCGAACAGCCGCCGTTGCCGCGTGCTGGCATCGCTCGCCACTACCCAACTGAACGGCGCGCTAGGCGATGTGCCGATTTTCACCGCCGAGCAGGTCGAAAACCCCAAGCCGGACCCCGCTATTTATCACTTAGCGGCCAGTTCTCTTGGCTGCCCACCCAGCCGCTGTCTGGTGGTAGAAGATAGCGTGGCAGGGGTAACCGCTGCTTATGCTGCGGGCATGCGAGTGATTGGTTTTGTGGGGGCAAGTCATGTTGATGAACAGCAGTCCTCACGGTTACTAGCGGCGGGCGCTTGGCGAATTTTGCCCCATATGCGCGGACTTCACGCTTTAGTAGACGAGTGGCAATCCCATTTGCAAGGACGAGATAACAATGAAACTGCTCAATAAACGCGCCGTCATTACTGGCGGTGCCCGTGGTATCGGTTTAGCCATTGCTCAGCGCTACCTCGCCGAAGGGGCGAAGGTCATTGTGGCCGATATCGATGCCAACGCCATTGACGATGCGCTCGCCACGCTGCAACAAGACGCTAGCGCCGAGCGTGTGATGGGTGTCGTGCTGAACGTGTGCGATCAAGCTTCTATCAACGCCATGGTGGAACGCGTTACCGAGCAATTTGGCGGGATCGATATTTTAGTCAATAACGCCGCAGTGTTTGATATGGCACCGGTGCTCGAGGTGACAGAGGCCAGCTTTGATAAGCAGTTTGCGGTGAATGCCAAGGGGCTATTTTTTACCCTGCAGACTGTGGCTCGCGCCATGGTGGCACAAGGCCAAGGGGGTAAAATTATTAATATGTCGTCTCAGGCAGGCCGACGGGGCGAGCCACTCGTCAGCGTTTACTGTGCGAGTAAAGCCGCTGTGATTAGCCTGACCCAGTCCTGCGGGCTGGGTTTGATCAAGCACCGTATTAACGTGAACGGCATTGCACCGGGGGTAGTGGATACGCCGATGTGGGAAGAAGTCGATGCACTGTTTGCACGCTATGAGAATCGCCCGTTGGGCGAGAAAAAGCGTTTGGTGGGCGAATCTGTGCCCTTTGGGCGTATGGGATTGCCGGAAGACCACACGGGGGCCGCCGTATTTCTTGCTAGTCAGGATAGTGACTACGTCGTTGCCCAGACGCTCAACGTCGATGGTGGCAACTGGATGAGTTGAGACGCCTATGACCCCTGATCTTGTTTCGTTAAGCCACCAGCTGTTGGATGCCGCTGAAGGCAAAGCGCGCTTTATGGTTGCCCTGGCGGGGCCCCCCGGGGCAGGCAAGTCTTATCGCAGCGCGCTGTTATGCGATGCGATTAATCAGCAGCGGCCAGGGCTGGCCGCCGTGGTGCCGATGGATGGCTACCACTTCGATAACGCCGTGTTGGGTGATGAGCAACTGCCGTTGAAAGGCGCGCCGCACACCTTCGATGTCGATGGCTTACATCATGATTTAGCGCGCATTCGTCGCGCAGATCAACCGGTAGCGGTGCCGGTGTTTGACCGTCCGCTGGATCTTGCTCGAGCCGGGGGGCGGTTGATTACTCCAGCGCACCGCATTGTGATTGTGGAAGGTAATTACCTGCTGCTGGATCAAGAGCCCTGGCAGGCGCTGCACAAGCTGTTCGACTGGACGCTGTTTATCGATGTGGACGATGCCGTACTGGTTGAGCGGTTGGTGAGTCGCTGGCTGTGCATGGGCCAAGATCATATCGGCGCCCTCGAGCGCGCTCATCAAAAAGACATGCTTAACGCTGAACTTGTAAAAAACGGCAGCGTGCCACCTGACCAGCGCTGGCGCTAGGACGCGGCGTGCCTAACAAATGACCCGGAGAGTGACGATGACCCAGCTTAATAATCACAACATGGGTGCCCTCAGCGCGGCGGTTGAGACGCCTACTTATGATCGGCAGGCCGTGACGCCAGGCATCGTGCATATTGGCGTCGGTGGTTTTCATCGTGCCCATCAAGCGATGTACCTAGACGCACTAATGAACCAGGGTGAGGCGTTTGAATGGGGCATTGTGGGGGTGGGAGTAATGCCCGGCGATAAGCGTATGCAGAAGGCCCTTGCTGCGCAAGACTACCTCTATACGCTCGTGGTGAAACACCCCGACGGCGAGTATCAGCCCCGTGTGATCGGCAGTATGGTGGATTACCTATTTGCGCCGGAAGACCCCGAAGCGGTGATCGAAAAAATGGCCGATCCCAGCATCAAGATTGTGTCGCTCACCGTGACGGAAGGTGGCTACAACTTCCATCCAGTGACCGGAGAATTCAATCTGGATTCTCCACAGGTACGTGATGATCTCGCCCATCCAGAGCAGCCTTCCACCAGCTTTGGCTTAGTGGTGGAAGCTCTGGTTCGCCGCCGGGCGCGAGGCATTGCACCTTTTACGGTGATGTCCTGCGACAATATTCAAGGTAACGGTGACGTGGCTAAACGCATGTTCAGTGCCTACGCCCGTGCCCGCAGCGCAGGGCTTGGTGACTGGCTAGCTGCCGAAGTGGCGTTTCCCAATGCCATGGTGGATCGCATCACACCAGTGACAGCGCCTACAGATATTGAAGAGCTGGACCAGCGGTTTGATGTAGAAGATGCCTGGCCAGTGGTATGCGAGCCCTTCACCCAATGGGTGTTGGAAGATCACTTTCCCTTGGGTCGCCCTGCGCTTGAGAAAGTAGGCGTGCAACTTGTCGATGATGTAGAGCCTTATGAGCTGATGAAGCTGCGCCTGCTCAATGCAAGCCATCAGGCGCTTGCTTACTTCGGCTACTTGGCAGGCTACCGTTACGCCCATGAAGTGTGCCAAGACCCGCTGTTTGTCGAGTTTTTGCTGGGCTATATGCGTGAAGAGGGCACGCCTACGCTGGCGCCAGTGCCAGGAGTAGATTTAGAAACCTATCGGCTGACCCTGATTGAACGCTTCGCCAACCCGCAAATTAAAGACACTCTGGCACGACTATGTGCTGAAAGCTCTGATCGTATTCCCAAATGGCTCGTGCCTGTCATTCGCCAGCAACTTGCCCTGGGAGGTGAGATTAAGCGCAGCGCCGCCGTGGTCGCCAGCTGGGCACGTTACGCTGAAGGCGTCGATGAGCAGGGAGAGGCTATCGATATTGTTGACCGTCTGCGTGAGCCATTGATGGCTATTGCCACTAACAACAGCACGTACGCCGCTGCGTTTGTCGAGAACCGCGAGCTGTTTGGTGACTTGGCTGACCAGCCTCGCTTTCTAAACGCTTACCTAAAGACATTGACGTCGCTGCATGAACGGGGAACACGGGCTACTCTTGAGGCTCTGGTCGCGTCCAAAGGAACGTTGTGATGTATATCGGGGTAGATTGCGGTACGCAGAGCACCAAAGTCGTGGTGGTAGATGTGGAGCGTGGCGTCATCCTGGGTGAAGGCAGTCGTCCTCATAGCCTAGACGAGGGAGAGCATGGCCGCCGGGAGCAGGCGCCAGCAGAGTGGCTGGCAGCGCTCAAAGGGGCTTTTTTTCAAGCACTTGAGCGTGCTGGCATTGATGCCAAGCAGGTGCGGGGGATTGGCGTTTCCGGACAGCAGCACGGCATGGTGGCACTTGATGCGGATGGTGTGCCGGTGTATCCCGCCAAACTGTGGTGCGATACCGAAACCAGTGCTCAAAACAGCGATTTAGTCGACCGGCTTGGAGGCGAAACGGGCTGCCTGGAGAAGCTTGGTCTGGTGTTACAGACTGGCTATACCGCATCTAAAGTGGCGTGGCTGCGGGAGCATCACCCTGACGCCTACCAGCGTATAGCCACTCTGCTACTGCCCCACGACTACCTCAACTTCTGGCTGACCGGTGAGCGGGTCACCGAGGCGGGTGATGCATCGGGCACCGGTTATTTCGATACCCGTGCCCAATGCTGGCAGAAAGAGGTATTTGCAGCCATTGCGCCGGAACTTGACCCTGACCGTGTGCTGCCTCGTCTTATCCAGGCGCACGAGCCAGCAGGGCGAGTGCGCCCGCTAGTGGCGCAAGAGTTGGGGCTTCATGATGATGTGGTGGTGTCTTCTGGCGGCGGCGACAACATGCTGGGCGCAATTGGCACCGGTAATATTACTCAGGGGCTGGTAACGCTTAGTTTAGGAACCTCCGGCACGGTGTGCGCTTATTCACCTAATTCGGTGGTGTGCGACAGCGCCATGGTGGCCAACTTCTGTGCCAGCCACGGTGGCTGGCTGCCGTTAATCTGTACTATGAACGTTACCTCTGCGACTACTCGCGTGCGTGAGCTGTTTGGGCTGGACTTAGCTACCTTCAGCGAGCAGGTGGCAAGCGCCCCGATTGGGGCCGAGGGAGTGATTGTACTGCCGTTTTTTAACGGCGAACGGGTGCCGATGCTGCCCAATGCGACTGGCGACTTCCTTGGCTTGACCAGCCTTAATATGACTCAAGCTAACCTCTGCCGAGGGGTGATGGAAGGCGCTACCTTTGGCCTGCGCTATGGTTTGGAATTATTAGGTGATCTAGCTGACGGCACCAGCCAGATTAGGCTGATTGGCGGCGGTGCCAAGAGCCCAGTCTGGCGGCAAATGGTGGCTGACATTACTAATACCCAGGTAATCTGCCCAGAGATTACCGATGCCGCCGCGTTAGGGGCAGCCATTCAAGCGGCTTGGTGCGACTTACATCAGGAGGGTGTGACCCTGGCATCGCTTTGTGAGCGCTTGGTGCACCTGGATGCCGCTTCCCTTGCGGATCCTGATGCTGAGCGTGTTTCTGCTTATGAGGTGATTTATCAGCGTTATCGCGAGGCGCTTGCTCAGCGTCATGGCGTTTAATAATGCGGATTGCCTAGAAAGATATTGCTTTGCCTTGTACCGTTTAAGGAGAGATACGGAGTACACGCTACGCTTGAGCGGAGAGAGTCATGGATGCCACTTTGCGCGATTTACTAGATGCGCTGGGATTAATCCCCACTGATAAGCTTCAGCCACTCAGTGGTGGTGACATAGCCGCTGTTTACGCCTTAACTACCCGCCAAGGGCAAGTCGTTATCAAACACGACGATTCCGCGCGATTGCTTGGTGAAGCAGAAGGACTCCGCGCGCTCAAGGGGGCGGGCACTTCATTAGTGATACCTGAGGTGCTGGGAGAGACGATGGGGTGGCTGGTGATAGAGTCACTCGATACCCAACCCGCAAATACCCAAAGTAGCGTCGCTTTAGGCGAAGGGCTGCGTGAGTTGCATGGTGTGATAGGTGATGCCCATGGCTGGCATCAGGACAATGCGTGTGGGCGTACGCCCCAACCCAACTCCCCACTGGCAGATGGTCGTGCGTTTCAGCGCGAACGGCGTCTACTGCCTCTTACTCAAGCTTGTTATCAGCAGGGCCTACTGAATGGCGCGTTGTGCCGCCGTGTTGAACACCAAGCAGAGCAACTAGAAACATGGCTGCCAGATTCGCCTGCCAGCCTTATTCACGGTGACCTATGGTCGGGTAATGTGCTGACGACCACTAGAGGGCCAGCACTGATTGATCCTGCTGTTTATCGCCATTATCCCGACGTTGATTTGGCCATGCTGGCCCTGTTTGGGTCGCCTGGTGCACCTTTTTTGATGCTTACTGGAACGGCGATAAGCCAACCGACTGGCCAAGACGCGAAGCGCTGTTTCAGCTTTATCCATTGCTTAACCATCTACTGTTATTTGGTTCAGAGTATCGCAGTGCCGTTGAACGCTGTGTAGCAGTGTTGGAAGCTTTTGAGAGTTAATGGGTCAGCGTTTGACGGAGCAATAGTGGTGATGGTGCTGCTTTTCTCGCTTTATTAGCTATCTGTTTGGATTGCCAATCACTCTCGCATGTTGTTGAGAGACTCAAACGCTCACTTGAGTTAGCGTGTTATTACATTAGCTGTAACACAGTTCACTTAATATTCGAGTGAGCAAAAGGAGCGCTAAAAAGCTGCAAGCTCATGGGGCTTTGGACTAAGGTAATAAAGAGTCTTGTGTAGTGCGGTTATCTATACGTGACGCTGTTCATATATTTAGGCTAAGTTCAAGCCTAGCATACATACATGAATGTAACTATAATGCCACCTTTCAGAATGGCTATCATTATCGCCACCCTACGTTGACACCTAGAGGCAATCCCATGCGACTGGCACACTGGGCAGTCAATGCCCCTTTTCGTCCCCTGCTATTAGCAGTGCTGACATCTTCTTTCATCCTGCCTGCTCAAGCGGCAGATTTAGTCAATATCACCCGCGATGCGCTTAACAATAACGCTGCCTTGGCCTCAGCACGCGCTGAGTTTTCAAGTGTTGAAGCGGCAAGCGATGTGGCAAGTGGTGCCCTGTTGCCTCAGGTAAATGCCTCTGGCAATGTCATTCATAACCAGAAGTACGAAAGCCAGTCCTCATCAAGAGGGGAGCAGAGTGCTGGTGCTGCTTCTAATGTAGATGGTGGGGGTGTTGGCGATGATCGTTATAATACGGCGTCGTTAAAGCTTGAAGCGACCCAGGCACTATTTAATGCCGTCACGCGTGAGGAAGTGAATCAGGCTGAGCGTCAGATTGATCAACAAGTGTACCTATTGGCCGCTACTGAACAGCAATTGTTGATTGATGTTGCTACCGCTTATTTTGATATTTTACGTGCCCATGAAGTGCTCGAAGCGCGCTTAGCTCAAGAGCGTGCGATTGGCCGCCAGTTAGAACAGGCCCAGGAACAGTTTGAAGTTGGCCTCATTGCCATCACTGAAGTAGAGGAAGCGCGGGCGAGTTTTGATCAATCCCGCGCTGATCGCATTGCTGGAGAAAGTAATCTTCAGGTGGCATTTGAGGTGCTTGAACAACTAACTGGGCAACGTTATGCCAATATCGATGCACTTGGCGACAGCATGCCTATCGCCCTGCCGAGCCCCACGGATCGTAACTATTGGGTAGAGCAAGCAATAGAGCGTAATCCGCAGGTATTAGCGCAGCAGGCGGGTATTGAGCTTTCTCGCGTGGGCGTCGAGCTGGCGCGTGCCGGACGTATGCCGACGGTTCAAGCATTTGCTAACTACCAGTACTCGGACAGCGATAGTGATTTGGTGAGTGGCTACAACACATCAAGCCAAGTGGGTGTCTCAGCGAACTTGCCTATTTATACCGGTGGCAGCACCAGCGCTCGTATCCGCCAAGGTACCTTCCAGTTAGAAAGTAGCCAATACGATTTCGAGTCCCAACGCCGTACGACTATCCAGCAAGTGCGTTCACTCTATACCCAGGTCAGCAACAACGTCGATACCGTTGAGGCTCGTCAGCAGGCAATCGTCTCTAACCGCAGTGCTTTAGAAGCTACCCGTGCCGGTTATGAAGTAGGCACACGTAATATCGTGGACGTGTTGAACGCTGAACAAAACCTCTATAACGCTATCGCCAACTATGCTGAAGCGCGTTATGACTATGTGGTGAACTTGCTCTCTCTGCGTCAGCAGGCGGGCCTGTTAGACGTTGAGGCGATTGAAGAAGTCAATGCGTGGCTAACGGGGGATGAGGTGAACTTCACGCTGCCCGAAAGCGGCGACCCCGACGCCTACCAGCGGGCTATGGATATTGGCGCTCCACCCACGCCGGGCGCATAAGCTAGCGAGTTGTTAGTTTTCTAACATATTAAACAAAACACGCGCTGTGCTGCTATCCGTCAATGTTGAAAAGATTAATGGGAAACAAACGTATGAAGAAAATGATTCACTCAGGTCGAGCGAGTCTAGTGACGCTGATAGCCGCATTGGCGCTAGCCGCATGTGGCCAGGAGCAGCCTCAGCAACAGCAGGCTGGGCAGCAGGAAGCTCCGCCCCATGCGGTAGAAGTAGCTGAAATAGCCCGCCAGGATATTCCTCTGGATAAATCCTACCCATCCCTGCTGCGAAGCGACAGCGAAGTTACGCTTGTGGCAAGGGTAAACGGGTTTCTTGAAGAGCGCCATTTTGAGCCAGGTCAACTGGTAGAGCAGGGCGATCGCCTCTACACCATCGAGCCAGATCTCTACCAAGCAACGGTCAATCAGCGTGAGGCTGACTTGCAAAGTGCGCGCGCTGAACTGTCCCGAGCCCAGCGCGATGCGCAGCGTTTTGAGCAGTTGTTAAGCCAAAACTCGGTGAGTCGTCAGCAGTATGACCAAGCACTGGCTGACCAGCGGGTTGCCCAAGCCAGTGTAGCCCAAGCAGAAGCGGCCTTAACTAGTGCTAACCTGGATTTAGGCTACTCAAACGTTACCGCCCCCGTGTCTGGCATGATCAGCTTAAGCCAGATAAACGTTGGTAATTTGGTAACGCCAGGAACTGAGTTAGCTACTATTACGCCGCTTGATCCTCTTGAAGTTCGTTTTCAACTACCTCAACGTGATGCCTTTGAGTTGCGTCGACAACTGGGTGAGAGCGGTAATGCATCAGACATTACCGCGCGCTTGAGCGTGCCAGGACAACATGGCGGCGACAGCACTGAGCTTGAAGGTCGTTTGGACTTCTTGGGTTCTCGTGTTGATACCGGCACTAGCACGGTTCAAGCGTCAGCAACGTTTGTGAATCCTGAGGGTGCTGTGTTGCCTGGTCAGTTTGTAAGGGTTCGTATTGAAGGCTTGAAGCGTTTTGATGTACTGGCCGTACCAGAAATTGCCGTTACTCAGGGGCTGATGGGGCCGCGGGTCTTTATTGTCGATGATGAAAATAAAGCGCGTGAGCGCACGGTTCAGCTCGGTGAAGTGGCTGGTCCATGGCAAATCATTCATGATGGCCTTACTGCTGGCGAGCGTGTCATCGTAGGCGACCCCGCTGGTCTGGAGCCGGGAATGCTAATTGACCCCCTGCCATTTGAAGGTAACGCTGCCGACATCGTCGCTGAAGCTGAGCAGGAAGACGCCCAGCAAGAAACCGGGCAGGCAGAGGCAATGCAGGATGAGGCGGCTGACGCACAGCCCGCTGAAGGGGAAGAGGGCGCGCAATAATGAACTTTTCCAACTTCTTTATCAGCCGACCGATTTTCGCCACCGTTTTGGCGATTATCTTGACGCTGGTAGGTACGATGGCGATGCGAATACTGCCGATAGAGCAGTATCCCAGCGTTGTACCTCCTACTGTGTCAGTTCAGGCTCAGTTCCCCGGGGCAGATGCTGAGACGGTTGCGCAAACCGTCGCGGCACCGCTTGCTGAGGCCATCAATGGTGTTGAGGACATGCTATATATGACCTCAAACAGCGCTGATAACGGTCTTATGAGCCTGAGTGTTGCGTTTAACATTGGCACTGATGGAGATATCAACACCATCAATGTCAATAACCGAGTGCAGGGCGCGCTTTCGCAGTTACCTGAGGCGGTTCAGTCTCAAGGGGTGACGGTTGAGTTACGCTCTGACTCTATCCTGATGCTTGTTGCCTTGACGTCTCCTAGCGGTGACTACAACAAAATCTACATGCAAAACTACGCCACGCTTAATATCTTGGATGAGCTACGCCAAGTGCCCGGCGTAGGTAATGCCGAAGTGTTAGGCGGCGGTGAGTTTGCGATGCGGGTGTGGATGAACCCTGACAAGCTGGCTCAGTATGACCTCACGCCCAGTGAAGTGGCCAGTGCGATTCGCGCGCAGAATACCGAAATTCCCGCAGGTAACTTAGCGGCAACACCGCAAAGTGAACCGCGTGCTTATACCTATACGATTACTGCCGGTGGGCGTTTATCGGGAACCGATGATTTTCGCAATATCTTTCTGCGCACCAATCCGGACGGTTCCTCGCTTCGTTTAGAGGATGTGGCGCGTATTGAGCTGGGTGCTTCGTTTTATGGCGTGGATGCTCGTTTAAACGGCGCCACCATGACGCCCATTATTATTAACCAGCAGCCGGGTGCCAACGCACTGGAAACCGCTGAAGCAGTGCGTGCCACGATGGAAGAACTATCGGGACGTTTTCCGCCAGGGCTTGAGTATGTAACGCCTTACGACACCACGCTGTTTATTGATGCCTCGGTAGAAACCGTATTAAAAACCTTCGTCGAAGCGTTTCTGATCGTTATCGTGATTCTGTTCATCTTCTTGCAGAACTGGCGCTTCACGGTCATTGCCATGTCGGTCGTGCCGGTCTCGGTTATCGGCACTTTTGCTGGTTTTTACTTGTTTGGTTTCTCTATTAACCTGTTAACGCTGTTTGCCTTGGTGCTTTCGATAGGCATCGTGGTGGATGATGCGATTCTAGTGGTGGAGAACGTTGAGCGGGTATTGAGCGAAGAGGATGATATTACGGTTCGTGATGCCACTATCCGCGCGATGAAAGAGGTGGGTGGCCCGGTTATTGCCACATCGCTGATTATGGCTGCGGTGTTTGTACCCGTGGCGTTCCTGGGTGGCTTTACCGGCCAGATTTATCAGCAGTTTGCGATTACCGTGGCGATATCGGTGGCGCTATCGGCGCTGATGGCACTGACGTTCACCCCTGCGCTGTCGGCCATCTTCATTAAGCATAACCTGCACATAAGCAAACAGTCCGCGTTTAAGCGTGCAATTACCACACCGCTGCGTCTGTTTGACCGCCTCTTCGCTGGCTTTACCGCCGCTTATATGTGGTTTGTGAAAAAGCTGGTGCGTTTCTGGGTGTTAGCGCTTGCGCTGACTGTGGCGGTGGGGGCCGGTTCTTACTGGCTCTATGTAAATACGCCTTCCACTCTTGTGCCGGAAACTGACCAAGGTATCGTGCTGGTTAGCGTTTCATTGCCTGATGCTGCATCGCTTAGCCGAACTCAAGCCTATATGAATGAGCTTAGCTCACAGATAGAAGCCATTCCGGGCGTTGAGTACTCCTCTGCTGTCGCTGGATACGACATTCTGTCGAGTGCGGTCAATACCGCACGGGGCATTATGTTTATCAACATGAAAACCTGGGCAGAACGCGATTTAACGGCTAATGAGTTGGTTGGCCGTATTATGCAGTTGGGGGCTAGCATTGATGGTGGTTCGGCGATGGCATTTAACGTACCGCCGATCATGGGGCTTTCAACAACGGGTGGTTTCACTGGTTATTTGCAATCTTTTGAAGGCGCGTCACCTCGCGAGCTGTATCAAGCGTCATTGCAAATTATGCAGGCGGCTAACCAGCATCCTGCATTAAGCCGCGTTTTCACAACGTTTAACGTCAATGTGCCTTCTTACCGTGCGGAAATAGATCAGCAAAAAGCGCTGAGCTATGGTGTCGCCCTTGAGAATATCAACTCGGCGCTAGCTAACACCTTCGGTAATGGTTTTGTGAACTTCTTTAGCTACCAAAACCGTAACTTCCAGGTCTATTTACAGAATGAAGATAAATTCCGTAAAACGCCCGATGATGTGAGCAGCGTTTATGTACGTGGTGGCAATGGTGAGCGCATTCCTCTTTCTGAGTTTGTAACGCTCGAACGCCAAACGGGTCCATCTGTTGTTTCTCGCTTCGGTGTTTATGCGGGGGCTCAGTTCCAGGGTAATCCAGCGCCAGGCTATAGCTCTACACAGGCTATCGAGGCGATGGAGGAAGTGGTTCAGGAAACATTGGGCCAAAACTGGGGAATGGGCTGGACGGGGACTGCCTACCAAGAGTCTAACCTTGGTAATACCGCTTTGCTCGCCATTGTGTTTGGTATTTTGATGGTGTTCTTGATACTGGCGGCACAGTATGAGAGTTGGTCGTTACCACTAGCGGTACTTACTGCCACGCCGTTTGCTTTCTTGGGCGGCGTGGGTGGTATTGCGTTGCGAGGCCTGGATACCAGTGTCTATGTCCAAATTGGGATGCTGGTGGTCGTTGGCTTGGCCGCTAAGAACGCGATCCTTATCGTTGAGTTTGCAGAGTTGCAGCGCAAAGAGCATGGTAAATCGATTCGTGAAGCAGCGATTACTGCCGCGGAGCTTCGTTTCCGTCCTATCGTTATGACCTCACTGGCCTTTATCTTCGGTACCTTGCCATTGGCACTGGCTTCTGGCGCGAGCGATGTGAGCAGCCACCACATAGGTACCACCGTTGCGGTCGGTATGGCGTCTGTTGCCGTGCTGGGAAGCCTGTTTATTCCAAGCTTCTACGCAATGATTGCCACGGTGTCTGATTGGCTCTATCGGAAACGCCACCCCGACCGTGATGGTAACAACGAGCAGGCAGCGCTAGGCCATGACTAAGCGTAACGCTGTTTAGCGACTTGCTAGCGGGCACCCTGTTTTCATGGTGCCCGTTTTTTTGAATGCGTTATCTCTGTTATTGCCGATGCTTGTAATAAATACTGCTGCTTAAGCGGCTTTCTGTGTTAATTATTTATGGTTTTAGGCGTTTAGTGAGTTTTTTAAACTACACTTAATTGATAGTGGCTACCCAGAAAAGGATATCTATCAATGAGTAAATCTAACGCCTCAACAACATCTGGTTCAACGCTGAAAACCCATATTGAAGCACTCGAGAGACAGCCTCTCGATATTGCGCCAGATGCTTCATCAAGACACTTACACAACGGTATCGATACGTCATTCCCACCTGCCGATCTGCATGGAAGCTACACCAATCACCGTCCGCTTCCGACCGAGGGGATTGAGGGGCGCCGTGCCTGGATCGTTGGCGGCGGCATTGCAGGATTGTCTGCTGCCTTCTTTCTGATTCGTGATGGCCACATGCCGGCTGGCAATATCACCTTCCTAGAGGAACAGGGCATAGAAGGTGGCTCGCTGGATGGTGCTGGCAACGCGGAAGAAGGCTATATCGTGCGTGGAGGTCGTGAAATGGAGATGACCTACCAGAATTTCTGGGACGTCTTCTCGGAAATACCGGCTCTGGAGTTACCGCCACCATTTACGGTGCTGGATGAGTACCGCATCGTGAATGACGCCGACAAAAACTGGTCAAAAGCGCGCCTGTTGGAAAAGCAGGGCCAGATCAAAGACTTTTCCACCATGAATCTCACCAAACGCCAGCAGTTAGAGGTTGTTAAGCTACTGCTAGCACGCAAAGAGGATCTGGATGATGTCACAGTAGAGCAGTGGTTCAGTGAAGGATTTCTGGAAACCAATTTCTATACCTTCTGGCGCACTATGTTTGCCTTCCAGAACTGGCATTCAGCACTTGAAATGAAGCTGTACATGCATCGCTTTCTGCACTTGATGGATGGGCTTAACGACATGACGTCACTGGTGTTTCCAAAGTACAACCAGTACGACAGTTTTGTTCGACCGCTGATGAACTGGCTGCAAGATCAGGGCGTGAATATCCAGTACGACACGGTTGTCGAGAACCTGGACATGGATACCCAGGACGGCTGCAGAACCGTCACCGCTCTTCAGTGCCGAGGCAGTGATGGCGATAAGTCTATCCCTATCGGCACTCGCGATCTGGTGTTTGTCACCACCGGTTCTATGACCGAAGATACGGCTTATGGCGATGATGACACCGTTCCACAGTTGAAAGACAACGTGCAGGCTGGCGAGGGATCAGGCTGGCAACTGTGGAAGAATCTCGCAGAAAAATCAGATATCTTCGGGAAGCCAGAAAAGTTCTGCGGGGACGTTCCACGCTCTACCTGGGAGTCAGTAACGCTTACCTGTAAACCTTCGCCTCTGATGGATAAACTTAAAGAACTGTCGGTTAATGATCCCTATTCAGGATTCACGGCTACAGGTGGGATTATCACCTTTACCGACTCCTCCTGGTTAATGAGCTTTACCTGTAATCGCCAACCGCATTTTCCCGACCAGCCCGATGATGTGATTGTGCTATGGACATACGCATTGTTGATGGACAAGCCCGGCGATTATGTCAAAAAGCCAATGCCTGAGTGTACTGGGAAAGAAGTGCTGACTGAGATGTGTTATCACCTTGGCCTGATTGATCAGCTCGACGCCATACTGGCTGCCACCAAAACACGTATCGCGCTAATGCCTTATATCACCGCTCAATTCATGCCAAGAGCCAAGGGAGATCGCCCCAGCGTGGTTCCTGAAGGCTGTACCAACCTAGCCTGCATGGGGCAGTTTGTAGAAACCCATAACGATGTCGTGTTCACACTGGAAAGCTCGGTAAGAACTGCCCGTATTGGTGTTTATAGCTTACTTGGGCTCAAGAAGCAGGTGCCGGACATCTATCCTGGTCAATACGATGTGCGTCGCTTGCTGCGGGCAACTCGCACTCTGAACAGTGATGAAGCATTTCTGGGAGAAGGCGTATTACGGCGTATTCTGGGGGGAACCTACTTCGAAAATATCCTGCCGCTTGGCCGAGAAGAAACCACTGAGGATCTCCACCATCATGGACTGTTTGAACATCAGCTCCAGGCTATACGTGGTTTGATGGGCGAAAGCCATACTCTAGATGAAGTTAAAAGCCGGTTTCAAGCGTTACGGGATAAGCTGCGGGGGCGTCGCTGATTTAAGGTAATTTATCTTAGTTGATTAGTTGTCTCAGCTCGCCGCCTTTGTGCGGTGAGTTGAAGCAGTTTTTGTACAAAACGCAGGGCTTAGTTTTTGGTCGATAAGTGATGGCAGTCAAGGTAGCTAAACACATAAACGCGTAAGGTGGTCTACGCTAAAAGAGACCCTGTTTTTAGCTTGTGCTAATAAATATAACGTCAAGCGAAAACATCACCAGGCTTCGTCTGGAGGAGAACACGCCATGATGCAATCACTTGTTTCCGCCTTACTGCAATTTCCAACGATTGTCTTTACCTTCTTGTTGGCTTTGATAGCGCTCTACTGGCTGCTAGTGTTAATCAGGCTTGCACCGTTGGAGCTATTTGAGCGCGATAGCCTACGCGACGATCATATGGCCAGCACGCTGGTATCACTGGGCTTTGCAGGTGTGCCTGCTACGCTTGCATTAAGCCTCTTAGTACTTTTTGCGGGTGCTATTTCGCTGGCTATTGAGCTACTAGCCCTCCGCTGGTTATCGCTGGGTATGTTGAGGGTGCCTGTTGGCGTGCTTGTGCTGTGGGTCTCATTTGCAGTTGCGTCGCCAGTTGCGGCAGCGGTGTGCCATTCATTACAGCGTGCGCTTCATCGCTATCAGCCATTCAATCGCCGCTGTTTATTGGGCGCTACGGTCGTTGTCTCAGAACGTCAAAATGATGAATACGCATCTGCTCAGCTGGAAAACGAACCCAGCAGCGCCGTTAAATTGCATTGCAAAGCGGGAGACTGCCCGCAAGCTGGCGAGCGCCGGGTGCTTGTGAAATATCTTGCCAACGAAGGCGCGTACCGCAGTGTGCTTGAGCAACAATATCTCGATACGCGGGTTCGCGTGAATAAGCTGCGCTTGCACCGCAAGCACCATTCAAATGGCTATTCCACCTAGCGAGTGTTGTCTAGCCAAATAGGCGCCGCCATTGCTTAACGAGCCACTGGCCAATAGGGTTCAATGTAGCGGTGGCGCTTGTTGGTTTACTGCGGGGGAAGGCGCTTAGTGGCGTGTCGAGAAATTGACGGAGTGGTGTTACTTGCTCGGGTTGATTCAGCATAGGAGCATGGCCACAGCCTGAGGCGGTGAAAGTAACTAAACCGGGTTGCACCTCTTTCATACGTGGCAGCGTTTCGGCATCCAGTAACGTTGATTCGGCACCCCGAATCACCATCACAGGGCAGTGAACGTTCGCCCAATCTGCCCATGTGTCTCGCGGTGTGTCATGGATGAATTGCTCGCCAATACGGGGGTCGAAGTGATAGGTCCAGCTACCATCAGGTAGTCGCCGAGCGCTTCCCAATGCCAGCGCTCGCCATTCATCATCAGTGGTAATTCCAAAGCTTGCATAGTGCTGTGTCAGCTCTTTTTGTAGGTCTACAAAGCTCGTAAAGCGGTGGGTTAGGCTGAAATAACTGGAGAGCGCGATTAGGCCGTCTTTATTCAACTCAGGCCCAACATCGTTCAGGATAAGCCTAGAAATCCGATGTTGATGTGTTTTGTCAGCAGCCAGCAGCATGCCCAATAGCCCGCCCATGGAAGTGCCCAGCCAGTCGACCTGCTTTAATTGAAAATGATCTAGCACGCCTATCGCCACGGTCATGTAGTGGCTGTAGAGATAATCGTGGGCAGGGAACAGTGACCAGCTGGAAAGGCCGCGACCAGGCGTGTCTGGTGCAAGAATACGCCATTCGCTGCCCAACTGATGGGCTAGGGCTTCGAAATCACCGCCGTGGCGCGCAAGGCCATGCCATGCTATCAGCGTGCGGGGTGCGTCGGGATTCCAAATGCGCACAGCGATATCAAGTTCGCGGATACGAACAAATTCCAATGCATCCATAAAATTATCCTATGCTGACAATCTGCTCAGTATAGGTGTATTGCTGCATCGCAGCGAGATGGTTAGCGCTTCATCATGGTGATCAATGTATCGATGATCTCACCGCCGCGTTCGCGCAATGAAAACGATTCTGGGTTTCGTAACCAATCATGAAACAAGCCACCCAGTGCCGCCTGCATAAGACGCGTTGCCACCTCGGGGGTTAAATCATCGCGTAGCAACTGCTGCTGTTGGGCCAGTTGAAATACCGACAGCATTTCATCAAAACACTCGTCTGCGATCTCGTCCTGCATCTGAATCGGGTTGATATCGCTAAAGAATTCACAGCGATGCAGCAGAATCGATAAAATGCGTTGGTGGGACGGCTGCTCCATGCGGTTTAAGCCGGCATGGCAGGCAAGTTGTATGGCAGTTAGTGGTGAGATAGTCGGGTCGGCGTTGTTTACCTCTTCCATTAGCGACTGGAAGGGCATACGCACACGCTCCACTAGCGCCATAAAAAGGTCGCCTTTATTTTTAAAATGCCAATAAACAGCACCGCGCGTCAGGTTGGCGTGACGAGCAATTTGCTCCAGCGATGTGCGAGCTACGCCTTTTGCGAAAAACACCTCTTCAGCCGCATCCAACAGCGCTTCGCGAGTTGCAGCAGCCTCCGCTTTGGTTTTTCTTGCCATATAAAAACGTAACCTCAGTAATTGACACGTGATAAGCCCATTTTATCTTATGTGCACCACTTTTTACATTCAAAACTGTATGGTTAATTACTTTAGCTCATAACGTGGATTAACAAATTCGTCATTTGTCAGTAAAAAGCGTATAAGATTTATTTGGAAACGCCGTTTCGAAACGAAACCGTTATTAGGCACGCTATAGGATTTTCAGCATGGCGCGAGCACCTTTTACCCTGGCTGGGCGCACTGTAATGCCTGGCCAACGCTTACAAATTGATGTGCCTGTGGCACGCCTATATACCCACACGCAGCTGCATATTCCGGTTGAAGTCGTGCATGGGCGTAAAGATGGTCCGGTCATGCTGGTGTGCGGTGGGATTCATGGCGATGAAATTAATGGGGTCGAGATTGTTCGTCGCTTGCTGCGTTCCAAGGCAATCAATAGCTTGCGTGGCACGTTAATTGCTGTGCCCGTCGTCAATGTCTTCGGTTTTTTACAGCAAACGCGCTATTTGCCAGACCGCCGCGATTTGAACCGTTGTTTTCCGGGCAGTGAAAAGGGCTCGTTAGGTGGGCGCATTGCGGCGCTATTTCGCGATGAAATTGTCGATCATGCCACGCATATTATCGACTTGCATACCGGTGCTATTCATCGCACTAATCTTCCACAAATTCGTGCTCAGTTACAGCCAGGCAGTGAAACCGAGCGCATGGCCGATGCGTTTGGTGCCCCCGTGGTACTCAATGCAGAGCTTCGCGAAGGTAGCTTGCGCCACTATGCTCAAAATCGTGGCATTCCGGTGCTTACTTATGAAGCCGGTGAGGCGCTACGTTTTGATGAGTGGGCAATTGCCCCCGGCGTGCGTGGTGTTTTACGCGTGATGCGCCGTTTAGGCATGCTGGCGGGCGAGCAGCGTCGCCGCTCGCCAATGCCTGCTGAACTTGCCAATGGTTCCAGCTGGGCGAGGGCGCCTATCGACGGCATTTTGCGCCCCAAGGTGCGCCTGGGCGCTCGGGTAGCAAAAGGCGAGGTGCTCGGTAAAGTGGCAGATCCCTTCGGCAATGATGAAGGTGAGGTGCTTTCTATGGCCGACGGCATTGTTATTGGTATGAGCCGTCTGCCACTAGCGAACGAAGGTGAAGCGCTTTATCACATTGCCCGCTTTGATGAGATTGAAGAAGCTGAGACGGCGATTGAGAATTTTCAATCAAGCCTGACGCCTCAGCCTGATGCGATGTATTGATACTCGGCTTTAGTGCGTGGTGCGTATTACTTAGTGTTTGGAGTTGGTGACAATCACTGTGTTGAAGCTAATTAACTATCTTGATGTTGGTTTTGCTCCCACGTCACACTTGCCGCTAGCCCGTTGGGCGTGCGATTACTAAGCGTAAGGCGTGCTTTTTGGCGCTGAGCCAACTCCGAGACAATCGATAAACCCAATCCGCTACCGGTGGTACCCTGGCCAGCAGCGCGCCTAAAGCGCTCAGTGACTTTATCCAAAAGTGCTTCGGGGAGTCCGGGGCCCGTGTCTCTCACTGTGAGTTGAGGCAACCCCTCCCAAAGCGCTAATTCTACCTCCACTTGACCGCCTTTCGGCGTATAGCGTAGGGCGTTATCCAGTAGGTTGCGAAAGAGAATTCCTACCTCAATTGCGTCGGCACGAACCTCCAGCTGGGTTAAGCCTATTAGCCTCAAGTGCTGATGACGCTCTTCAGCGAGTGGCCACAGCTCGGCTACCAATTCAGCAATAATCGGATAGAGGTCGATAGTGGCCGTTGAGGTTATGGCAACTTGGTCCAATCGAGCCAAAATAAGCAGTTGTTCTACCACCCGCTGAAGCCGTTCAACCCCGACATAAGCCTTTTGTAATGATTGCTCTCCGCCTGCCTGCGCATTATCTAAGTGGATTCTCAGCGCCGCCAAGGGTGTGCGTAACTCATGGGCTGCATCTGCAGTAAAGCGCCGCTCGCGTTCTAAGGTTTCTTTCAACCGAGTGATAAAGTCGTTTAGCGATTGGCGTAACCCTTTAAGCTCTTGAGGAACCGAATGATCAATTTTACGCAGGTCGTGGGCGGAGCGGCCTTGTACCTGCCTGGAAAGCGCTTGGATGGGGGCAATACCCCGCTGGATAATACGACTCATCAGCCAAAGCAGGAGTGGCAGCAACAGGAGCATCGGCAACAAATTGTTCCAGGTAATGCGCTCCACCACTGCATCATGAAACGAACCTCGCAGCCCCATGCTAATCCAGGTATCGCTGGCAACATCGAACATGCTGAAAACTCGCCAACGATGCCCGTCGTAGCTTTCCCAGCGAAAACCCTCTTTTAAAGGCGCAGGGAAGGGGCCTGCATCACTCCATTTGCCTCCTAGCAGCTTGGGTGAGCCATCGGCATTCCAAAAACCCAGGACTAATTTAAGCTCTTCCTCATGATAAAGCTTGGGATCTGATTCAGAGCTACTCACGGGCACTGGGTTACCGTCGCGATATAGTTGAGCTGGATGTTCAGGAAGGCCCATACGCGAAGCCAGGCGAGCATAGTCGTCAATGGTCGCGTTGGGATCGAGCTGGCTAGACACAATCCGGCTATGCAGACTGAGCTGTGTATCGAGAATTTCCTCTAGCTCGTGATCGGTAATTAAATAAGCCGCGGTAACCGCAACACCCCCGGCGACAACCATGGTAATGGCTAGCGTGCGAAGCAGATAATGCCGTATCGATCTCATTGCGCCTGGCTATCCAGCCGGTAGCCAATCCCGCGCACGTTAATAATCAAATGCTTTTCAAGCTTTTTACGCAGATGATGAATGTGAACCTCCACCGTATTGGACTCTACTTCTTCGCCCCAGCCGTACAGCAAACTTTCTAAACGAGGGCGAGATAGCACCCTGTCCGGGTGTCTAGCTAGCTCTAGCAATAAGGCATACTCGCGTCGACCCAATTTTACGTCTTTGCCCCGCCAACTCACTGTATGACGAGCTTCATCAATGCTCAGTGCACCCAGCGTTAATATTTGCGAGGCTCGCCCCTCAGCGCGCCGCATTACGACCCGCAAACGGGCGAGTAGCTCCTGCAAATTAAACGGCTTGAGCACATAGTCATCCGCTCCCGCATCTAAACCGCCAATACGGTCTTCCATCGCATCACGAGCCGTCAAAATCAGAATAGGTAGAGTAGATTGCTGTCGGAGTAAACGCAGTACCTGCATACCGTCCATATCGGGCAGGCCAAGATCCAAAATAATCACACTGAAGGTATCGCTGTCGATAGCGCTGATTGCCTCGCGGCCAAGCATAAACCAATCGACCGTGTAGCCCTCACGCTCTAGGGCCGTCTTAATGCCATCCCCAAGCAAGGGGTCATCTTCTATTAGCAGTGCGCGCATGCTGATCCCCTCAATCGACAAGCTGCTATCTTCGCTACCAAAACTTAAGCTTTTCTTAAATACGGTAACTTACTATTCCAAATAGCACACTCATCTGAATTCAACCAGTAAGCCAGCCAATGCAGTGGGTAGCACCACCACACAGTGATGACCACTTATGTTCTAGCGACTGAATTAACGGCATAACTGTTCGTTAAGTTTTGCACTTTATAGTGACGCTACTATTACGTTATCGAGTGTACTGTCTTGCCTATCTCAACTACACCAAAACGCAATGGCACGGGTGTTAAACGCATCTTTCGCGCCTCTATAAATGCAGTGTCGGGTATAAAAGCTTGCTGGGTAAATGAATCTGCCTTTAGACAAGAGGTGATGCTCTGTCTCATTCTCTACCCTGTTATATTTTTTGTTAATGCCACTTCTGTAGAAAAAGCGTTGTTGTTTTCTTCACTCACCCTTGTAGTGATAGTGGAACTCATTAACTCCGCCATAGAAAACACGATTGACCGTATCGGACTAGAAAATAACGAACTTAGCGGGCGTGCTAAAGACATGGGAGCTGCCGCCGTCATGATGACCATTTTTATGATGATGGGTGTATGGCTATGCGTACTGATCAACTAAATGTTATCAAACCAGTAGCATGCGCATGGATTTTGTTTCTAATCGTCATGTCGGTTTTTAGTGCTTTAAATATAGACTTCACGATAACTGATTTTATCTATCGCCTTCAGGGTAATGCTTGGGCATGGAAAGATATCTATCTTACCCAAGATATCGTTCATAAAGGCGGTAAATGGCTAAGCTTGGCTATGGGGTTAGCCACACTCCTACTATTGATACTAAGCACCACGGTTACTTGTCTTAAAGCGTATCGCACGCCACTTTTTTATCTTTTTTCCACAACGCTTCTTTCAGCGTTACTTGTAGCAACTATTAAACACCTGGTGAGCATGGAATGCCCTTGGGATTTAGTTCGCTATGGTGGAGCACGTGACTTTATTGGCTTGTTCAACATGCGGCCTTCCTCAATGCCAGCGTCCGCCTGCTTTCCCGCCGGGCATGCCAGCGCAGGATATACGTGGATAGCCTGCTACTTCTTTTTTGCCGCCATACGGCCCCAATGGCGATGGGCAGGGCTCGCACTGGGTTTAGGGCTTGGCCTTACGTTTGGAATCACTCAACAGTTTCGCGGGGCGCACTTTCTCTCCCATGACCTCTGGACCGTCATGATTTGTTGGACCGTAAGTTTTGTTCTTTCAAGATTTTTATTACGCCCAAGCGTTCATTAATCTTTTCATACAGAGATCCTTTCGATGTCCTCTTTGCTATCATTGCCTTCAAAAACCTTTGACACCGTTTGGCATTATCGTCCCGCATTAAGCACGGAGCAGCTTGTCTTATGGGCCGTTGTCATCTTCAGTGTTTTTTACAATGTCCCTTTTTGGCAACAAGCCTTTGCTGGCTATGACCCTTTTGCCGCCAAAACGTGGCTAACCTTTGTCAATATGTTTTTGGTGATGACCTGTCTTAACTATTTGGTCTTCGTTAGCCTTGCTTTTCGAATGCTGGTAAAACCCTTATTAATCTTGCTGTTTCTAATTGCCGCCTTCGTTAGTTACTTTACCAGTTACTACGGCACCTATTTTGATACCTCCATGCTAGAAAATGTGCTTCAAACGGACACTAACGAAGCACAGGAACTGCTCACAGTTGGTTTGCTGATTCATTTGGCGATCTTTTTTGGTTTGCCTACCGTCATGATTTGGCGAGTTAAAGTAACACCTTCAACCTGGAAGAAAGCAATATTACGTCGCTCGGCTTATTGTCTTGCCAGCACTGCTATATTGCTGTTGGCGATCTTCTTATCTTATCAAGAGTTGTCGTCACTCATGCGCAACAATAAAGAGCTTCGCTACTTGGTGACCCCTGGTAATTATATTGTTTCGATGGCGCAGGCTCTTTCCAGCCAACACGCTACCGCGAATACGGTGCGTTCTCCTGTGGGGGAGGACGCCCGTATCAGTTCGCAAGTGGGCGACAAACCTACACTACTCGTCATTGTGGTGGGCGAAACGGTACGGGCGTCGAACTGGGGGTTAAATGGTTATGAACGCCAAACCACACCTAAGCTTGCCCAGCAGCCTGACGTTATCAATTTTTCAGATGTTTCCTCATGTGGTACAAGCACAGCAGTCTCATTACCCTGCATGTTTTCATTACCGGGGCGTGCCGATTACGCTAAATCTTATGCACAGGAACATGAATCGTTGCTGGACGTATTAGCCCACGCCGGTTTAGAGGTCACCTGGCTTGATAACCAGTCAGGCTGTAAAGGCGTCTGCGAGGGAGTGACGACAAAAGCGCTTGCGCCAGAGGACTATGCGTCTTTGTGTCAAGATGGGCGATGCTTGGATGAGGCACTGGTTCAAGCTTTAACCACGCAAATTAGCGGTACCTCAGCTGATCAGGTGGTCGTGCTGCACCAGCTAGGCAACCATGGCCCCAGCTATTACCAACGCTACCCTGATGACTACGAACGTTTTGTTCCCGCTTGTACTACCGCTGATTTAGCCAAGTGCTCAAGAGATGCCATTACCAACAGCTACGACAATGCCATTCTATATACCGACACTGTGTTGGATCAGGTGATTGAGACGCTAAAGCATCAGGATGAATACGCAACAGCAATGGTCTATCTCTCTGATCATGGTGAGTCACTGGGCGAAAAAGGGCTTTATTTGCACGGTATTCCCTACGCCATTGCCCCTGACGAACAGACGCATGTGCCTATGGTTTGGTGGCTGTCCAGCTCATTTTCACAGCAGCAAGGGCTTGATACGGACTGCCTACGACAAATCTCTGATCAAGCCGCCTCGCACGATAACTTATTTCACAGCGTACTGGGTTTGCTAGACATAGCAACGGACGTTTACCAGCAGGCAGAAGATATTAGCCAACTGTGCCAGAGCCGCACCAATTAATGAATGTTTAAGTGATCGTTAAGTATTACATGGCAAGCTGTTTTTCACTCCGCTCAACTATTCTGGTGTATGCACATGGTTTTATCGCATCTATTGGACTCTAACCAAGGTTTTTGGAGACGGCTTCTACCCAAGAAAATGGCAACAGCGGAGGGCTTGGTAGACGGTGGCAATACATCTATTAATTCTGCTAAATGGCTTTCCTTTAGAGCTAGCGTTGTTTTAATTACTTTGCTAGCGACGCTACTGTGGTTAATGGGAATAGAAAAAATCGAGACCACCATTGCCATATTCAGTGTAACGTCGAACGGTATATCTCAGTTAATTAGACGCTATTATTATGTAAATGTATTGAAAATTGTTGGAAATGATTTAATAGATGCTCTCGGTGCATTAGGAGCTGCTGGGGTTGGAACAGTAATAATTTTATATTTATTGGGTTAGCACGATTAATATGCGTGATGATGCCAAAAAATACCGCATCAACCCCTTCGATTTAACCAAGGTCTGGTCCCATAAAGATTACCCATCAATCGACGTTGGTAAGCTGTCGCCCGGCCGCAATCCATAGCGGCGTTTTACGCCTAGCGCGCCCAAGTCGCTAGGCGACGTATTAACATGTAAGCCGAATTAGGTCGCGGGTTGTAGTGCTTCCTGGGTCTCTGTTTCGGGTTCGCGAACTAAGCTAAGCGCTTCATCGAAAAGCCGCAGGCCCGCGTCCTCTTTGTGCGCGTGCTCAGACAGGTGGCGACGGAAGCGTCTGCCACCGGGACAGCCCTGAAATAACCCCAGCAAATGGCGGGTTATGTGATTCAGCTTGGCCCCTTCATCTAACCGCTGCTGAATATACGGGCGAAATGCGTTAGCCGCTTCCAAGCGCGTGCGCGCTGGCCCCACTTCACCAAACAGCTGCTCATCGACCCCGGCGAGTAGCCACGGGTTCTGATACGCCTCGCGGCCCACCATCACACTGTCTACGTGCTCAAGCTGGGCTTTGCACTCGGCAAGGGTTTTAATCCCCCCATTAATGCCAATATGCAGCTCTGGGTGGCTCTGTTTCAGACGATACACGCGGGGGTAGTTAAGGGGCGGTACATCCCGGTTTTGCTTAGGCGACAAACCCTGCAGCCATGCCTTGCGCGCATGAATGGTAAAGACGTCGCAACCGACATTCGCTACGATCTCAATAAACCGCGCCAAGTCAGCATCTTCATCCTGATCGTCAATCCCGATACGGCACTTCACCGTGACCGGAATCGACACTGCCGCCTGCATAGCTTTCACCGCCTCTGCCACTTTTTCAGGGTAGCCCATCAAGCAAGCGCCAATCATATTGTTCTGCACTCGGTCGCTGGGGCAGCCGACATTCAGATTGACCTCGTCGTACCCCCACGCCTCGGCAATGGCTGCACACTCGGCCAGCTCTCCCGCATCGCTGCCACCCAGTTGCAACGCTATCGGATGCTCAACATCGCTATAGCCTAAAAAGCGCTCACGGGGCGTTCCATGCAAAATGGCACCAGTGGTCACCATCTCGGTGTACAGCAATGTCCGCTTGGTTAACGTGCGTGCAAACGCGCGGTAATCGCGGGTTGTCCAATCCATCATGGGGGCCACAGAAAACAGACGAGCAGCGTCTGCTGGGCTTGCTTTAGTCATATCAATCACTTGCATCATTCGATGCGGTATAAGCCAGTCGTGGTTGCTTAACAGCGGGGGAGTCATTGGCGAGCGATTGTACGCAAAAAGCGGGTTTGAGTACAAAGTAGGCGCTGCTTAATTGTGAAGGTAGAGGCCGGCAAAGGTGGAAGATGTCGCTTGTTCAAAGTCCGGCGCGTAGGTATTGAATCTACAAAACGAAATTAGTTTCGTTTGTCAATGAAATAACCCCTGTGAGCCCTGCAGCACTTTGCTTCTTTTGCGGTCTAATTCAATGTGATGAGGGCTAGGCAGTGGTAAGCTGATATTTCGTTGTTGAGGAGTCTCTATGCATAAGACACTAGGTGGTATCAGTTTAGTGTTGGTGAGCGTGCTGCTGCTGGCTGGCTGTGGCGGTCAGGAGGAGGAGTCACCCTCAGATCCGCCTGAGTCGGTCGTTGAAATGCCTAGCCCACAGCAAAGCGCCGAACCACAAGAGGTGGTCGATCCTCTCGTTGTAGCCATTTCGGCTAGGGCCTCTCTGCGCTCTGATCGTCGTTTAATGGTAGAAGGCGAAACCAACCTGCCGGATGGCGCTCTTATTCAGGTAACTATTGAGCGTGAGATAAGCCGAGTGCGTTGGCAGGAGCGTACCAGTGTTTTACAAGGGCGGTTTAATGCTGGCCCCTTTGGTTCTGGCAGTGGCTTACCGGATGGACGATATATTGTGCAGGTCCAGCTTTCAGTAGCATCTGTGCAGCCAGAAGTGGTTCAGGCGCGCATTGGAAGTGAAGGGGAGCACTTGGCTGGCGAGCTGGTTAGTCAAACTCGCCATGGATTAGGGCAGGTTGCCACCTACTCGCGCAGTTTCTTAGTGGGCAGTGAACCAAGACGTACGCGCGACCAGGTGGACGTAGTTGAAGAAATGTAGGACGTGGGGGAGATAAAAATGCTTTAGGCAGGAGACCAGTGTGCTAGCAGTACCGCATGTATGGTGGTGTCACTGGGCGCTTTAGCAAAATGCTCAATAACATAACCTTGTTCTTGCTGGATCAGATAATGACCAGCTTTGTGAAACACATGGGTAGGGCCTAATAGCACTAAGTCGCCTGCTGACACCGGTGAGAAATCCGTTTCTTGGCCGGGAGTTGCCATTATGCAGGGAGCTTTCCAGTCAATCTTTAGCGGCAGATGATGCGGCACCGTCATCATAGTTGCCTGAACCTGTTCCCAGGGGAGGGGGCCAGTATGTGTCAGGGTCAACAGAGGGGCGGCGCTGTCACCTTCTAGCAGGGTTGCCAAAGAGCAATCAAGGGCATCAGCGAGCGCAACAAGGCGTTCGTGGCCGATTTGTTTGATCGCACCGGATTCCCAGTAAGAAATGGTGACATCTGATACGCCTACTTTACGTGCGAGGGCAGCTTTGTTGAGCTTGGCCCGAAGCCGCAGTTGCTTTATACGTGAGCCTAGCGATTCCATTTCATTTTCCTATCGATGAGCTAAACAAGCTCGTTGAGTGTACTTCCACCCTATTCGGCGGCGCTCTGTGCATACTAAAAATCGCGAGGCGCTCTCAAGTATGGACACGAATCATAGGGGCTGCGCCATACTAAGCGATTGTGCTTTAACGCGCATCTTCCTATCAGTGAGCTTCCAACTTTTGATCAGACGCTTTTAAGTCAAACTCGTTCCCTGCAAGGTACTGCTGGTTGCCGTAAGGGTGCGTATAATGGCGAGACGCTTTATTGCCAAAAGGACATTTTGATGACCGTTCGTACTCGTATCGCGCCTTCTCCAACGGGTGATCCGCATGTAGGTACTGCCTATATCGCGCTGTTTAATCTCTGTTTTGCGCGCCAGCACGGTGGCCAGTTCATTCTGCGCATTGAAGACACCGATCGGGTTCGGTCTACCGCTGAATCAGAACAGATGATTTTAGATTCGTTACGTTGGCTGGGGCTGGAGTGGGATGAGGGCCCTGATGTGGGCGGCCCTCACGGCCCGTATCGGCAAAGCGAGCGTGGTGATATCTACGCTCAGTACGCCCAGCAGCTTATGGATGCGGGGCATGCCTTTAAGTGTTACCGCACCAGTGAAGAGTTGGATGAACTGCGGGAAGCTCGCAAAGCGGCTGGTATGCACTTGGCTTTGAAGCCCGTTGATTTAGCGTTGTCTGCGGATGAGCAGGCTCGTCGTGAACAGGAAGGTTGGCCTTATGTCGTTCGTATGAAGGTGCCGAGTACCGGCGTTTGTGTGGTGAACGATATGTTGCGCGGCACAATCGAAGTTGAATGGGCGCAAGTTGATGCGCAAATTCTGCTGAAGTCAGATGGCATGCCTACCTATCATCTGGCAAACGTGGTTGATGATCACCTAATGCACATTACCCATGTACTGCGCGGTGAAGAGTGGATTAATTCAGCGCCTAAGCATCAGTTACTTTATGAATACTTCGGCTGGGAAATGCCGCAGTTGTGCCATATGCCGCTGCTGCGCAACCCCGATAAGTCAAAGCTATCCAAGCGCAAAAATCCGACGTCGATTAACTATTATCGTCGTATGGGATTCTTGCCTCAGGCCGTCACTAATTACTTAGGCCGTATGGGTTGGTCGATGCCTGACGAACGCGAGAAGTTTAGCCTGTCAGATATGATGGCTGAGTTTGATATTCAGCGCGTATCGTTAGGTGGGCCAGTGTTTGATTTGGAAAAATTGACCTGGTTGAACGGCGTTTATATTCGTGAAGACTTAGATGACGACGCGCTACTTCAGGCGCTTCGCGAGTGGGCATTCAATGAAGAGTACGTGAAGCAAATACTTCCTCAGGTGCGTCCTCGTGTGGAAACCCTTTCCCAAGTAATTCCGCTGGCGGGGCACTTCTTCTCTGGGTTGCCTGCGCTAACGGAAAACGACTTTGCTAGCGTGAAGCTTGAGAAAGAAGAGCTGGTTAAGCTGCTGCAATTCTTGGTGTGGCGTTTTGAAGCCGTACCTGCTTGGTCAAAAGAGGTGCTCTTAGCCGAGGTTAAAGTGCTTGCTGAGCATTTCGATATTAAGATGAAGGCTTTCCTAGCCCCTGTCTTTATTGCCATTACTGGCAGTACGTCGAGTACCTCTGTAATGGATGCCATGGCGATCTTAGGTTCTGACGTGACGCGAGCACGGCTACGTAATGCCATTGAAGTACTAGGCGGTGTTTCTAAGAAGCAAGCCAAACGCTTTGAAAAAGAGTTTCGTGATCTCTAATGCCTAGTTGATGTTTAGGGCTTGGCACTAGCGGGCTTTCCAGAGGTGCCTGTGATACGGGTGCTTGAAAGGCTTGACGAAGGCGGGCGTAATCAGTAACATACGCTCCGTCTTCGAGACATGTGGGGCCTTAGCTCAGCTGGGAGAGCGCAACACTGGCAGTGTTGAGGTCAGCGGTTCGATCCCGCTAGGCTCCACCAATATCGAAAACTCTGGTTGTTAATTTTCAATTCAAAGTTTTCAATATGGCGTCTCAAGGCCGTATTTATTTAGGTTAATAACGTCCCATTCGTCTAGTGGTCTAGGACACCGCCCTTTCACGGCGGTAACAGGGGTTCGAACCCCCTATGGGACGCCATCTCCTACTTCCCCGAAATTTATTTGCAGATTTATTGTCGGCAAACATTTCTCAAAATACGCATTTTAATTAAAGACAATGAGGCAACTCATCTGTCGGTTTTTGCGTTCCCGTTATTATAGCTGCTGGCTGAAATCATTCTCATTTCAATCGTTTTTGGACGATTTTGTGCTTGACTTGTCCACTTTTGCAAGTTTGCGGAAGGGGTTGTGCACAACCCCGGGCTGTTGTCTCAAAAAATCAGTGATTTAGCATTATTCCTTTTAAATCAATAAGTTATATTAGGTTAAAAAATGATCAATTTAAGGCTGGGTCACTGTTCATGGCGATTGTGGGACGTTTTGTAGTGGTTGTGAACAGGGTTATCCACAGATAGTGTGGAAAACCCTTTTCAAGATCGAGACGCTTAAAAGTCAAGCATTATTCTGGCTTTTGGAGGCGTTTCAAAAGCGACGAAGTGTCCCAGCGTCCTCCATCCATGCGTTGCACATCAGCATAAAATTGGTCAACAAGGGCGGTGACGGGTAGCGTGGCGCTCAGTCGACGAGCCTGCTCTAAACAAATCCCTAAATCTTTGCGCATCCAGTCCACTGCAAAGCCATGATTGTACTCATTGGCAATCATCGTTTTGTGGCGGTTTTCCATCTGCCATGAGCCTGCCGCGCCTTTAGACACCACATCGATCACCTGTTGTTGGTCCAGCCCTGCTTGTTCAGCGAAGTGCAAGCCTTCGGCAAGACCTTGTACCAAGCCAGCAATACAAATCTGGTTAACCATTTTGGTAAGCTGGCCACTGCTAGCACTGCCCATCAGAGTGACGGCGCGAGCATAGTGATCAAGGATGGGTTGTACAGCGTCAAAGTGTGCCTGTTCTCCACCGCACATAATCGTCAGTGCGCCATTTTCTGCCCCTTGCTGCCCGCCAGAAACGGGGGCATCTAGAAAGGCCACGCCTTGCTTGCGGCAGATGGTGTCTAGCTCCAGGGCTAGGTCTGCAGAGGCGGTGGTGTGGTCGATGAGATAGGTGCCGGCTGTCATGCTGCTCAGCACGCCATCGGTGCCGATAGTTACTTGCCTGACGTCGTCGTCATTGCCTACGCATATCAAAACAAGGTCAGCGCCGTCAGCGGCTTCTTTGGGGGTGGCATGTGCGGTGCCGCCATACTCGTTTGCCCAGGTATCTGCTTTACTGCTTGTGCGGTTGTAAACACGCGTTGTAAGGCCTTGTTTGGCAAGATGGCCTGCCATGGGGTAGCCCATAACGCCCAGGCCAATAAAAGCAACAGTAGTGATGGTTCGCATAGAGCACCTTGTGGGTGTGTGATGAGTATTAGGGGGCTGGAATATTATGTGTAGAGTAATAAAGAAAAGAGAACTTACGACAAGCAAAAGGCCACCCGTGGGTGGCCTTTTATTATCCTAGTCACGCTACGTTGTTACCGTGGCGTTATTTTTTAGGATAGTCGCGCATATCGTGGCCGATATACAGCTGACGTGGGCGGCCAATTTTGTAGCTTTCGCTGAGCATTTCATGCCAGTGAGAGATCCAGCCAATGGTGCGAGATACCGCGAAAATAACGGTAAACATATTGGTCGGTATGCCCATGGCTTTGAGAATGATGCCAGAGTAGAAGTCGACGTTTGGATACAGCTTACGCTCAATGAAGTACTCATCTTCAAGGGCGATTTGCTCTAGGCGCTTGGCGATTTTGAGCTGCGGGTCGTCAGCTAAGCCAAGCTCGGCAAGGACTTCATCACAGGTCTCTTTCATTACTTTGGCGCGCGGGTCAAAGTTGCGATATACGCGGTGACCAAAGCCCATCAGCTTGAAGGGGTCGTCTTTATCTTTTGCTTTGTCGACAAACCGCTGAATGTTTTCTTCAGAGTCGTCGCCAATTTCATCAAGCATATTCAGTACGGCTTCGTTGGCACCGCCGTGTGCTGGGCCCCAAAGTGCCGCAATACCGGCGCTGATACAGGCAAAGGGATTGGCGCCGGTTGAGCCTGCTAAGCGTACTGTAGAGGTCGATGCGTTTTGCTCATGATCCGCGTGTAACATAAAGATGCGGTCCATGGCTTTCGCGTACACTGGGTTGATTTTGTACTCTTCGCACGGATTGCTGAACATCATGTAGAGGAAGTTTTCTGCATAGCTCAGGTCGTTGCGGGGGTAGTTGAACGGCTGGCCGACATTATATTTGTGCGACATTGCGGCCAGGGTCGGCATTTTTGCAATGAGGCGAATAGCGCTGATCACGCGATCTTCTTCTTGGGTAATGTCCATGTGGTCATGGTAGAAGGCAGCTAGGCCGCCAACGACGCCACAAAGAATAGACATTGGGTGCGCATCGCGGCGAAACCCTTTGAAGAAATTGTTGATTTGGTCGTGCACCATGGTGTGGTTACGAATGCGCGACTCGAAATCTGCATACTGTTCATCGTTAGGCAGTTCACCGAATAGTAGGGTGTAGCATACCTCGACAAAATTAGACTCTTTGGCCAGTTGGTCGATAGGGTAGCCGCGGTGTAGCAGCACGCCCTTGCCGCCATCAATATAAGTGATAGCGGACTGGCAGGAAGAGGTGGCCATGAAGCCGGGATCGTAGGTAAACAGGCCTTCAGCACCTAAGCCGCGTACGTCGATGACGTCGGGGCCAAGTGTGCCGGAATACATGGGTAGTTCGATCGATTTTTCTAGACCGTCTACCGTCAATGTCGCTTTCCTGTCAGCCATGCTGGCCTCCTTTCGAATTCGGTTTGGGACGTAATGTCGTTGTTTCGCATACCGCGCCGGCGAAAAGGCTCGCCTACTATAGAAGTGTGCGACATTTTGTCAATTAGCCTAAGCGCTAGGTATCCTTGTACAGCTGTTGTTGTGTTGGATAATCTTTGTATATGATAAGCGTGGAGTTCGTGGTAGAGGCGTCAGGGGGTTGACGACACGTTAACGGACTTATCAAACCATCAATCTCCTGTCACTATAACCATGCTGCAACGCAAAATCGACTCAGGTTGACCTCATTTTTCTTGCACCATAGTCGAGTTAAGCTTGAGTTCGGTTTGTCAGCAGGGGCGAAGGTTCTTATAATCCACGGCGCGCGACCGGCAGGTAGGAGGTCGTGCTCGACTTGGCAACGGCCGAGCCCCTTCCAGCAACCACTGCCCGCTCGGGCCATGCCCGACCTGTCGCAGAGCGGGCCAAGAGAGTGTGTATAACGCCGTGAATAGCAAACGACCCGTAAACTTAGACCTTACTACGATACATTTCCCACTACCGGCGCTAACGTCGATTACACACCGTATTACGGGTGTCATCCTCTTCGTTGGCCTGATTTTCGCTTTTTGGGCGCTGGGTAAATCACTATCGTCTCCGGCTGGCTTTGATGCCGTCAGCAACGCATTGGCCAATAACTTTTTCGCCAAGTTCATTGCCTGGGGATTGTTATCCGCATTGGCATTCCATTTTGTAGCAGGTATCAAACACCTGTTGATGGATGCGGATATCGGCGTGACCCTAGAAGGTGGCGTGAAAAAAGCACAAATCACTGTTGTCGTCAGTGTCGTTCTGATCATCCTGGCAGGAGTTTGGGTATGGTAACCAACATCACAAGTTTTGGCCGTAGCGGGTTATCCGATTGGCTAATGCAGCGCGTTTCAGCGGTAATCCTGGCTGTATATACCGTCTTTATCGTCGCCTACCTGCTGCTCAATCCTAATCTGGATTACTACGCTTGGAGTGGACTGTTCGATCAAACTTGGATGCGTATTTTCTCGCTGCTCGCATTTGTTTCCATTGCAGCGCACGCCTGGATCGGTTTGTGGACGGTCACCACCGATTATCTCAAGTCCACTCGCCTGCGCGTGGGTGCCCAGACTCTGATTATTCTGGCCATCTTCGTATATCTGGTGTGGGGCATTCAAATTCTGTGGGGAGCTTGATACATGTCTAACCTTCGTAGCCTGACATTTGACGCCATTATCATCGGTGGCGGTGGCTCTGGCTTGCGTGCTGCTTTAGAGCTTGCCAAATCTGGCAAAAAGACAGCCGTACTGTCCAAAGTGTTCCCGACACGCTCTCACACGGTTTCTGCCCAGGGTGGTATTACTTGCGCCATCGCATCGTCAGATCCGAACGATGACTGGCGCTGGCACATGTACGACACTGTTAAAGGTGGCGACTACATTGCCGACCAAGACGCAGCTGAGTACATGTGTTCAGAAGGCCCGAAAGCGGTGTTTGAGCTTGAGCACATGGGGCTGCCGTTCTCGCGCTTTGATAATGGCCGTATTTATCAGCGTCCGTTTGGTGGTCAGTCGAAAAACTTCGGCGAAGGCGGTCAGGCGGCACGTACCTGCGCAGCCGCTGACCGTACTGGCCACGCACTGCTTCACACGCTCTACCAAAACAACCTCAAGAATAACACCACGTTCTTGAATGAGTGGTACGCGGTAGATCTGGTGAAAAACAGCAACGGTGATGTGGTTGGTTGTATCGCCATGTGCATCGAAACGGGTGAAGTTGTCCACGTTAAATCGAAAGCCACTGTTCTGGCCACGGGTGGTGCAGGTCGTATCTACGCCTCTACTACTAATGCCTTGATTAATACTGGCGATGGTATCGGCATGGCGCTACGTGCTGGCTTCCCGATGCAGGACATGGAAATGTGGCAGTTCCACCCGACCGGTATTTATGGTGCGGGTACGCTGGTCACTGAAGGTTGCCGTGGTGAGGGTGGTTACCTGATCAATAAAGATGGCGAACGCTTCATGGAACGCTATGCGCCGAATGCCAAAGACTTGGCAGGCCGTGACGTTGTTGCACGCTCAATGGTCATGGAAATTCTGGAAGGTCGTGGTTGTGGTGAGAAGGGCGATCACGTCTTCTTGAAGCTTGATCACCTGGGTGAAGAAGTTCTTGGTAAGCGCCTGCCGGGTATCGTTGAACTGTCGAAAACGTTTGCTCACGTTGACCCTGCTAAAGATCCGATTCCTGTCGTGCCTACTTGCCACTACATGATGGGCGGTATTCCGACCAATATTCATGGGCAGGCAATTACCCAGGACGAAAGCGGCAACGATCATATCGTTAACGGTTTGTTTGCTTGTGGTGAAGCGGCGTGTGTATCGGTTCACGGTGCTAACCGCTTGGGCGGTAACTCGCTGCTGGATCTGGTGGTCTTCGGTCGTGCGGCGGGTATGTTTATTGAAGGCGCGCTGAACGAAGGTATTGATTACCTGGATGCTTCTGAATCTGATATCGAATCAGCGATGAAACGTATTACGCGCTGGAATGAATCGGAAGGTGGCGAGAGCATTCCTGAGCTTAAAGCAGAGCTCCAAGACATCATGCAGACCTCTTTCGGTGTATTCCGTGAAGAGAAGAATATGCAGGAAGGTGTCAAAAAGCTGGCGGATCTGCGCAGCCGTATTGCCAACGCGCACCTGCCTGACAAGTCCAATGCGTTCAACACGGCGCGTGTTGAAGCTTTAGAACTTGATAACCTAATGGAAGTGGCAGAAGCAACGGCGATTGCTGCCCTTGAGCGTAATGAGAGCCGTGGTGCGCACTCGCGCTACGACTATCCTGACCGTGATGATGTCAACTGGCTGAAGCACTCGCTTTACTTCCCGGCCACGAAAGAGCTGAAGAAGCGCGACGTTAACTTCAAGCCGAAAACTGTTGATACATTCGAGCCTAAGGTTCGCACCTACTAATCTCTGCACTGACGAGAGGGAGTCACCATGTCTAACCTTCAGGTATCCGTATACCGCTACAATCCGGAAACCGACTCCGCGCCCTATATGCAGGAGTTCCAGGTCGATACCAAAGGCCGCGATCTGATGGTGCTGGATGTTCTGCATCTGATGAAAGAGCAGGATAGCGGACTTGCGTTCCGTCGCAGCTGCCGTGAGGGCGTATGCGGTTCCGATGGCATGAACATGAACGGTAAAAACGGCTTGGCATGTATTACGCCGCTGTCAGATGTTGTGAAAGGCAATAAGCTGACCTTGCGCCCGTTGCCGGGTCTGCCGGTTATCCGCGATATGGTTGTGGATATGGGACTGTTCTATAAGCAGTACGAGCGCATTCAGCCGTACTTGCAGAACGATGAGCCTGCACCAGCGATTGAGCGTCTGCAATCACCAGAAGAGCGCGACAAGCTAGATGGCCTGTATGAGTGTATTCTTTGTGCATGCTGCTCTACGTCATGCCCATCGTTCTGGTGGAATCCAGACAAGTTTGTCGGTCCGGCTGGTTTGCTTCAGTCTTATCGCTTTCTTGCGGATACACGTGACACGGCTACCCGCGAACGTCTTACCAGCCTGGAAGATCCGTTCTCCGTGTTCCGTTGCCGCGGCATCATGAATTGCGTTGCGGTTTGTCCAAAAGGGCTAAATCCGACCCGTGCAATTGGTAAAATTCGTGAAATGTTGTTGGCTGATGCGACGTAAACGCCTAATCCTATGAAAAAAATGCGATCGCTACGTAAGTTGCTGCACAAAGCCACTTAAATCGTGGCGCTTCGCTTGTTATCATAGGGGCGTTAGGTGGTGCGGCGACACGTCGCACTACCTAGCCAGTCAAGTTTAAAAGCCGGTGCCGCAAGTACCGGCTTTTGAGCATGAACTGATTGAGCACGACTAGATAAAAGAAGCCTTCGTATTAACGTAGTAAGTAGACGAAGGTATAATAGTACGTATGAAATAGAGCGTACTGAAGTGGTACGTAGTGAAAATGTAGTACTTACAGCTAGTATGAATAGGGCTTCCGGCCTTCGGTCGGCGCCGCCGGCATATGTCCCGCCCCGCCGGCAGGGCAATAGCGATGTCGTTGCGCGATTGCAGCGATACCGATACCACCCCATCAGTGCAGGGTGACCGAGAGATGCAACAAGGCATAATGGAGTTGATGTGGCGTTCCTCTCACGTTAGTGGTGGCAATGTCCACTACGTGGAAGCGCTTTATGAGCAGTACCTCGCCGATCCTGATTCTGTCTCAGATGAATGGCGCAGCTATTTTGATCAGTTGCCTCGTTCTGAGGGCAGTGCCTCCCACGATGTTCCACTAAGCCCCACTCGTGATCAGTTCTACCAACTGGGTCGTGAAAGTCGCCCAGGCCGGGTAGCCGCCGCCTCCGATAGCGGTGAGAATAAAAAGCAGGTGAAGGTCCTGCAGCTGATTAACGCATACCGCTTTCGTGGTCATCAGAAGGCCAATATCGACCCGCTAGGACTGCGTAATCCCACCCCCGTCCCAGACCTCGATCTGTCATTTCATCAGCTTTCCAAAGCTGATCTTGATACCGAGTTCCAGACCGGTTCGTTTTTTTTAGGTATTGATAAAGCACCGCTGCGTGAGATTGTTGATGCGCTGGAGCAGACCTATTGTCGCTCTATCGGTTGCGAGATCATGCACATTGTCGATACCGAAGAGAAACGTTGGTTGCAACGGCGTTTTGAATCGGTGCGCAGTGCGCCGAAATTCAGCGACGATGTGCGTAAGCATGTGCTTGAGCGCCTTACCGCTGCCGAAGGTTTGGAAAATTACCTAGCGTCTAAATATCCAGGTACCAAACGCTTCGGTCTTGAAGGTGGTGAATCATTTGTTCCGATGATGGACGAGTTGATTCAGCGCTCCGGCGGCTATGGCACTAAAGAAGTTGTTATTGGCATGGCTCACCGTGGCCGTTTGAACCTGTTGGTTAATATTCTGGGGAAAAATCCCGCTGAATTGATCGACGAGTTCGACGGTAAAAAGGTGATTGAGCGTGGTTCTGGTGATGTGAAATATCACCAAGGCTTCAGCTCTAACGTCATGTCGCCTGGTGGCGAAGTTCACTTGGCAATGTCGTTTAACCCGTCGCATTTGGAAATTGTTGCGCCGGTAGTAGAAGGCTCGGTACGCGCACGTCAAGATCGCCGTAATGATGAAGAGGGCAGCAAAGTACTGCCAATCAACGTTCATGGCGATGCAGCGTTTGCTGGTCAGGGCGTGGTCATGGAGACATTCCAGATGTCTCAAACCCGTGCCTATAAAACCGGTGGCACAGTACACATCGTGATTAACAACCAAGTGGGCTTTACAACGTCGAACCCCTTGGATGCGCGCTCCACCGAATACTGTACTGATATCGCTAAGATGGTTCAGGCGCCGATTTTCCATGTTAACGGCGATGATCCAGATGCGGTTATCCATGCGACCCAAGTGGCGTTGGATTACCGTCAACAGTTTAAGAAAGACGTTGTTATTGATCTGGTGTGCTACCGCCGCCGCGGCCACAACGAGGCCGACGAGCCATCGGGCACCCAACCGATGATGTACGCCAAGATTAAAGATCACCCTTCTTCGCGTTCACTCTATGCAAAACGTCTGGTCGAGCAGGGCGTATTGTCAGAAGAAGACGCTAAGGCAATGGTTGAAACCTACCGCGATGATCTTGTGGCAGGCAATCACGTAGCCAATGCCTTGGTGCAAGAGCCTAATACATCACTCTTTGTGGATTGGGCTCCCTACCTGGGGCATGAGTGGACCGGTGATGCAGACACTACCTTCGATATGAAGCGTCTGCAGCAGTTGGCCGCGAGAATGTGCGAGATTCCTGATGGCGTCGAAGTTCAGCGTCAAGTCGCTAAAATCTATGAAGACCGTCGCAAAATGCAGGCGGGCGGCATGGGGCTTAACTGGGGCTTCGCTGAAACGCTAGCGTATGCCACGCTGCTTGATCAGGGGCATCCGATTCGTATTACCGGTCAGGATGTTGGTCGTGGGACGTTCTCTCACCGGCATGCGGTTATCCATAACCAGAAAGATGGTTCTACGTACGTACCGCTGCAGAATATGTCAGACGGTCAACCGCGCTTTACCATTCACGACTCTTTCCTATCGGAAGAGGCTGTGCTGGCGTTTGAGTACGGCTACTCCACGACAGCGCCGGGTGACTTAGTCATTTGGGAAGCCCAGTTTGGTGACTTCTTCAACGGTGCCCAAGTAGTGGTTGACCAGTTTATCTCTTCTGGTGAGACCAAATGGGGACGACTGTGTGGACTGACCATGCTGTTGCCACATGGCTATGAAGGTCAGGGGCCGGAGCACTCCTCCGCGCGGTTAGAGCGCTTCTTGCAGCTGTGCGCTGAGCACAACATGCAGGTGTGTGTGCCGACGACTCCCGCACAGATTTACCATCTGATGCGACGTCAAGTCATTCGTCCGTTGCGTAAGCCGCTGGTGATCATGTCGCCGAAGTCGCTACTGCGCCACAAAGAAGCGGTATCTAGCCTAGAGGATCTTGCTCACGGCAAGTTCTACATGGTGCTACCGGATCAGGCGAATCTTGAAGCAGAAAAGGTGACTCGCGTTATCATGTGTGCCGGTAAGGTGTACTACGACCTAGCCAACTGGCGTGCAGAAAACGAGCGTGATGACACGGCGATTATTCGTCTTGAGCAACTCTACCCCTTCCCGAAAGAAGAACTTTTGGAAGTGCTCCAGGCGTATGCCAATGTGGAAGACATCGTGTGGTGCCAGGAAGAGCCCCTAAACCAGGGCGCTTGGTACTCAAGTCAGCACCACATGCGCGCCGTCGCCGATATGCTGAAAGATGGCCTCGGACGTGATTTGAAATTTGCAGGACGTCCTGCCTCTGCCGCACCGGCAGCGGGCTATATGTCCGTCCACACTGAACAGCAGCGCCAGCTGGTGGAAGACGCTTTTAACCTATAAGCGCCCACCGGGTTTAGAGAACATATAAGGGAAACGACATGGCTACTGATATCAAAGCGCCAACCTTTCCGGAATCCGTTGCCGAAGGCACTGTGGCTGCGTGGCATAAAAAGCCGGGTGACAGCGTTGAACGTGACGAGCTGATTGTTGAAATCGAAACCGACAAAGTGGTGCTAGAAGTCGTCGCACCGGAAGCGGGTACCCTGACTGACGTGATGGCCGAAGAGGGCGAGACCGTCGAGTCTGAGCAAGTGTTAGGCAAAATCGGTGAAGGCAGCGCGTCTAGCAGTAAAGAAGAAAAATCTTCTGACGATGCTAGTGCTAAAAAGTCTGTTGAGAAAAGCGAAGAGAAAAAAGCCAGCGGCGGTAACGGCGGTGGTAAGCAACATGACGTAAAAGCCCCAAGCTTCCCTGAGTCTATCCAGGAAGGCACCGTGGCAACATGGCACAAGAAGGTAGGTGAAGCGGTTAAGCGCGATGAAGTGTTAGCCGACATCGAAACCGACAAGGTGGTGCTAGAAGTTGTCGCACCTGCCGACGGCGCACTGGCAGAAATTAAAGCCGAAGAAGGCAGCCAGGTTGAATCCGAAGCGGTTCTGGCCATCTTTACCGAAGGTGCTGGTGGCGCTGGTGAAGAGAGCAGCAGTGCCTCTTCTTCAAGCGCTGCGGGTAGCGATGATGAAGGTTCTGATGAGAAAATCGGCGATAAGATCCTAGCGCCGGCGGCACGTAAGATGGTTGCTGAGCATGATCTGGATGTTGCCAAGATTGAGGGCACCGGCAAAGGTGGCCGCATCTTGAAAGAAGACGTGCAAAAAGCCGTGAAAGATGGTTCTGCCAAAAAAGCAGCGAAATCTTCAGCGCCGGCGAAAGCAGCCGCCGCCGCACCGGCAGTGGAAGGTGATCGCGTCGAGAAGCGCGTTCCAATGACGCGTCTGCGTCAAACTATTGCTAAGCGTCTGGTTCAGGCACAGCAAACAGCTGCAATGCTGACCACTTATAACGAAGTGGACATGACTGAAATCATGGCGCTTCGTGCGCAGTACAAAGATACGTTCCAGAAAACCCACGATATTAAACTGGGCTTTATGGGCTTCTTTGTGAAAGCGGCTTCTGAAGCACTCAAGCGCTTCCCGGATGTTAACGCCTCTATTGATGGTACCGATATCGTTTATCACGGTTATCAAGATATCGGCGTTGCGGTATCAACGGATCGTGGCTTGGTTGTACCGGTGCTGCGTGATACCGATAGCATGAAAATTGCCGACGTTGAGCGCACCATTGTTGATTTCGGTAAGCGTGGTCGTGACGGTAAGCTGGGCATGGATGACATGATCGGCGGCACCTTCACTATCACTAACGGCGGTACATTTGGTTCTTTGATGTCGACCCCGATTATCAATCCACCTCAAACCGCTATCCTGGGTATGCATAAAATCCAGGATCGTCCAATGGCTGTGAATGGTAAGGTCGAGATTCGCCCGATGATGTATCTGGCGCTGTCCTACGACCACCGCATGATTGATGGTAAAGATGCGGTACGATTCTTGGTTACTATTAAAGAGCTGCTGGAAGACCCGGCTCGCTTGCTGCTGGACGTATAACGGAGCGCGCTGATCCGCCTCCTCTGCTGTATTAGCGTTCTAATGCAATCGCACCTTGCCTCCTGCCCGTTTTAGGTTCAAATGGGGGGAGGCAACCAAGCTAAAGGAGCCAACATGGCTGACAAGTTTGATGTGATCGTTATCGGTGCAGGTCCCGGTGGCTACGTAGCGGCTATCCGCGCTGCGCAGCTGGGCCTGAAAGCCGCCTGTGTTGAAAAATGGATTGGTAAAGAAGGCAATGTCGTTCACGGCGGTACGTGTTTGAACGTCGGCTGTATCCCGTCTAAAGCGTTGCTTGAAGCCTCGCATAAGTTCGTCGAAGCCAAGCACGATTTCGACGACATGGGTATTAATGCCGGTGACGTCACGATGGACGTCAAAAAAATGATGGCTCGCAAGGACAAGATCGTTAAGAACTTGACCGGCGGCATCTCTGGCTTATTTAAAGCCAATGGCGTTACGGCTATTGAAGGTACCGGTAAAGTGGTTTCCGGTAAGCAAGTCGAAGTTACCGATCTAGACGGCAATACGACCACTTACGACGCTGATAACATCGTAGTTGCTGCAGGTTCCGTGCCGGTTGAAATTCCGCCGACGCCGCTAACCGAAGGCTTGATTGTTGACTCTACTGGCGCGCTGGAATTCCAGGAAACGCCGAAGCGTTTAGGCGTTATTGGTGCTGGCGTTATCGGCCTAGAACTGGGTAGTGTTTGGAACCGCTTAGGTTCTGAAGTTACTGTTCTGGAAGCGATGGATAGCTTCTTGCCGATGGTCGATACGGCGATCGCGAAAGAAACGCAGAAACTGCTCAAAAAGCAGGGGCTGGATATTAAACTGGGCGCCCGTGTGACTGGTTCGGAAACCAACGGCGACGAAGTCATCGTTAAGTACACCGATGCCAATGGCGAACAGGAAATGATCTTCGACAAGCTGATTGTTTGCGTTGGTCGCCGTCCGTACACCAAGGGTGTGATTGCTGATGGTGTGAGCGTTGAGCTGGACGAACGCGGTTTTATCTTTGTTGATGACCAGTGCCGCACTAACGTACCCGGTGTTTATGCCATTGGTGACTGTGTGCGTGGCCCCATGCTGGCGCACAAGGCATCTGAAGAAGGTATCATGGTCGCTGATATCATCGCTGGTCACAAAGCCGAGATGAACTACGACACGATTCCGAACGTGATTTACACGTTCCCGGAAGTAGCTTGGGTCGGTATGACTGAGCAAGATGCCAAAGCGAAAGGCATTGAAGTTAAGACCGGTAGCTTCCCGTTCGCGGCAAGTGGTCGTGCGATGGCGAACAACGCCACCGAAGGTAGCGCCAAGATTATCGCCGATGCGGAAACCGACCGTATTCTCGGCATGCATATCGTTGGTCAGCACGCGGGTGAGATGATTGCCCAGGGCGTGATTGCAATGGAATTCGGCTCCAGCGCCGAAGACCTGGCTCTGACCTGCTATGCACACCCGACTATGTCGGAAGCTGTGCACGAAGCAGCTCTTGCGGTAGATGGCCATGCCATTCATATGGCTAACCGTAAGAAGCGCAAGTAATTCGCTAAGCAACAACCAAGCGCCACCGTCAGGTGGCGCAACACTTTCGGCTCTGTGAGAAATCAGCGGGGACGAAGGTACGGGGATGCCCCGCTCTTTTAAAGCAGCGGGTCATCGTTCGAGTCACATGCAACCAATGGCATGAATCGATGAACCTTCACGAGTATCAAGGCAAACAGCTGTTTGCTGATTATGGTCTACCAGTGTCTAAAGGCTTTGCCGTGGACACTCCCGAAGAAGCTGAAGAAGCGTGTAAAAAGATCGGCGGTGACATGTGGGTGGTTAAAGCCCAGGTTCACGCTGGCGGCCGCGGTAAAGCGGGCGGCGTTAAGCTGATTAAAGATCCGGCTGAAGCAAAAGCTTTCGCCGAGCAGTGGTTAGGCAAGAACCTGGTAACCTTCCAGACTGACGAAAAAGGTCAGCCGGTTGCTAAAATTTTGGTTGAGACTTGCACCGATATCGCTGACGAGCTGTATCTCGGCGCCGTCGTTGATCGCACCACTCGTCGCGTGGTCTTCATGGCCTCTACTGAAGGCGGTGTTGAAATCGAGACCGTTGCAGAAGAAACGCCAGAAAAAATTCTGAAAGCCGAAATCGATCCGTTGGTTGGTGCACAGCCCTACCAAGCGCGTGAGCTGGCATTTGCTCTGGGCCTTAAAGGCGACCAGGTCAAGCAGTTCACCAAGATCTTCCTGGGCCTTTCTAAGCTGTTCCATGACAAAGATCTGGCACTGTTAGAAATTAACCCGCTGGTTATTACCGACGAAGGCAATCTGCACTGCCTCGACGCGAAACTGGGACTCGACAGCAACGCGCTGTACCGTCATCCGGACCTTCAAGCGATGCGCGATCCTTCCCAGGAAGATCAGCGTGAAGCTGATGCAGCGAAGTGGGAACTGAACTACGTAGCGCTTGATGGCAACATCGGCTGCATGGTTAACGGTGCTGGCCTGGCCATGGGCACCATGGACATCGTCAACCTGAGTGGCGGCAAGCCTGCTAACTTCCTGGACGTTGGCGGCGGTGCGACCAAAGAGCGCGTTGCAGAAGCGTTCAAGATCATTCTGTCTGATGACAACGTCAAAGCGGTTCTGGTGAACATCTTCGGCGGTATCGTTCGTTGCGACATGATTGCTGAAGGCATCATCGGTGCTGTTGAACAAGTTGGTGTTAACGTTCCAGTGGTTGTGCGTCTGGAAGGTAACAACGCTGAATTGGGCGCTGAAAAACTGGCGTCTAGCGGTCTGAACATCATCGCTGCTACCAGTCTGACCGACGCGGCTCAGCAGGTTGTAAAAGCAGCGGAGGGCAAGTAATGAGCATCCTGATCGATAAGAACACCAAGGTCATCTGCCAAGGTTTCACGGGTGGCCAGGGCACGTTCCACTCCGAACAGGCGATTGCCTATGGCACGCAAATGGTCGGTGGTGTTACGCCGGGCAAAGGCGGCCAGACGCACCTGGGCCTGCCCGTTTTCAACACCGTGAAAGAAGCAGTTGAGAAAACCGGCGCGGAAGCCAGCGTGATCTACGTTCCGGCACCGTTCTGTAAAGACTCGATTCTTGAAGCTGCTAACGCTGGCATCAAGCTGATCGTGTGCATCACCGAAGGTATCGCGACGCTAGACATGCTCGAAGCAAAAGTAAAATGTGACGAGCTGGGCGTACGTCTGATCGGCCCGAACTGCCCAGGTGTTATCACGCCTGGCGAATGTAAAATTGGCATTATGCCGGGCCACATTCACCAGCCGGGTAAAGTCGGTATCGTGTCGCGTTCAGGCACCCTGACTTACGAAGCCGTTAAGCAGACAACTGACCATGGTTTCGGTCAGTCTACCTGTGTAGGCATCGGTGGTGACCCGATTCCGGGTTCTAACTTTATCGACATTCTTGAAATGTTCGAGAAAGACCCGAAAACCGAAGCGATCGTGATGATCGGTGAAATCGGTGGTACGGCTGAAGAAGAAGCAGCGGCTTACATCAAAGCCAACGTTTCTAAGCCTGTGGTTTCCTACATTGCCGGTGTCACTGCACCTCCTGGCAAGCGTATGGGCCATGCGGGCGCAATCATCTCTGGCGGTAAAGGTACTGCGGATGAGAAGTTTGCTGCCCTGGAAGATGCTGGTGTTAAAACCGTGCGTTCTCTGGCTGAAATCGGCGATGCACTGAAAGAAGTCACTGGCTGGTAAGCTATCGACCTCTAGTCGCACGCGATAAGGGCGCCCCTCGGGGCGCCCTTATTCGTTGGTGCATGGTTATCCTTCCGGCGTTTTATGGTCGGGTTTTCTGCGTAGCATTCGGTAGCTGTACAGAATAAATAGTGGCGCCCCCACCGCTAAATAGAGGTGGTAGCTCACCAGTCGCCACACTAAGACGGCTGCTGCGGCCTGCTCGCGTTCCATCAAGGGCAGCAACAAACTGCCAACGCCCACTTCGGCGGCACCTGCGCCGCCAGGAAGAAAGCTCAGCTGGCTGGCCGCCATGGCCAGCATTTGGGTTAAAAACGTCCACATCCAATCGGCATGGCCGCCCACGCCCAGCACCGCGACATAGAGTAAGCTATAGCGCATTAGCCAATGCGCTGCGGTAAGCATCATCATCGCGAGCAGCGTCGTAGGGGGAAGCGCGAGTGTGACCTTGAGCGCATATCGGCATCGTAATAAGCGCCTTACTAACCAGCGCCGTCGGTAACGGCTTGGCCATGTCGTTATAACGCCACCTGCACGCAGCAGGCTGGGTAAATAACACATCACACCACTGACCAGCGTCGCCATAAATGCTAAACCGACCAGTGACCACTGTACTAGTGACTGATGCGGCCACTGGGTATCGCTGGCCAGCGAAAAGAGCACCAAACCGCTCAGCATGGTAAGGAAGAACAGCAAATCACAGCCTTGGTCAATCAAAAACACCGCTGCCCCTTTGGCGGGAGGAAAGCCTCGTCGTGCAAGCAGGATAAGTAGAGTGGCTGGTCCTCCACTCCCTCCAGGCGTAGCGCACAACGCAAACTTTGATGCCAGTTCGATGCCCAGTGCACCACGTTGACCAAGTTGCCCTGCACGGCCACCTAACATTAGCCGCAGCCTTGTTGCATTCAGGTTCCAACACAGAAACGCTAATACCAGCATCAACAGCAATAACGCGAATGGAAAATGTTTAATACGCTGCAGCGCCTCAGCACCGCCCAGCCAAGTGGTAAGCACTAGCGGAGCCAAGAGCGCCCCCGCCAGTAGCAAACCATGCAGCGGGCGAAAACGCAGTAGTCGTTGGGGCTTAGTGGTGGTGGACGAGGGCATTGGGCCGTTCAATTTTGCAAAGGTCGATGTAGTGCTCGAGAAGAGACTGGATAACGCTATCCCAACTGAACTGTCGTTCGACAAAATGACGGGCATAACGCCCGCTGGCAGCGATGTCATTGCTGAACAAGGCTGTGCATGCCTCGGCCATGGCCCCCGGGTCGAGTGGCTGGCACAGAATGCCTGCGCCTAATGGCACATTTTCAGCCAGCGCACCGGCCCTGGCACCCACGATAGGGATACCGCAGGCCATCGCTTCTTGAGCGATCAAGCCAAAGGTTTCCCGAGTTCCCGCATGCAGAAGGGCATCGCTACTGGCGAGTGCTTTGGCCACTTCATGTGCGCCGCAGCAGCGATCCACGACAGTGACATTGTTGGGTACCTGATGGGGCATGCCGGGACCCATCAGCAATAAATGGTAATCACTGCCGAGCTGGCGCATCGTCGCCAGCAGCACATCAATATTTTTCTCGCGGGAATTGCGACCGACAAAGATCAGCAGCTTTTTATCGCTGGGAATACCCATGCCTTGGCGGAAGGAGGGATCTCGCTGCTGGGGGTGGAAATGGTTTAAGTCGACCCCTAATGGCTGTACGCGAACGTTATCGACTCCCCACTCCCTGAGTCGATTAGCCATAGCGTTACAGGGTGCCAGCACGCTATCAAATTGGCAGTAGAGGTCTTTGACATAGCGCGTTAAGCGTTTCTCAACGTAGCGGCCAAAGCGATCCCCCATTAAGCGCGGAAGGTCTGAGTGATAAAAGCCTACCACCGGCACTCCAAGCTTTTGGCCTGCGGCGAGGGCTGCCCACGCCGTTACATAAGGGTCGCCAGCCTCGATAATATCAGGTTTAAGATCAATCAGCGCATCGCGCCAGCGTGACCCTTTCAGCGGAAAGCGGTAGCCCTGGCCCAGGGGGAGGTGTAGCGCTGGCAAGGTGTGGTGGTCACCCAGGCTATCGCGCTCAGCTCCCGGCACTAACAGGCTAGTGCGTAGGTTTGCCGTGTGCGCTAGCACCCGGTGTTTAGCTTGCAGGTAAGTACGAACGCCGCCGCTTGCCGGGGCGTGAAACATGGTCACATCAGCGATGTGCAAGGTAACCTCCGAACTACAAGGGTGTCATCGGATTACCATAAGGAAGAAATAAGTCAGTTCTGCGACAGTTAATGGGCGGCGGGAAAATAAAACGCCACGGCAATGCCGTGGCGTGGGCAGGGCAAGGTAACGTTATTCTGTGGGTTTGGCGACCAGTGAGCGGGTTTCCTCACGGGCTTCTGTTAGCGCAATGCGCAGGCTGTCGCCCAGCTTGTAGCGCTCTTCGCCTTCAATCTGAATGCGCCCCTCTTTATCATCAATGACCACTTTATCGCGATCGCTGTGCATTAGTGGGGCGGGTACGAAGGCGGTAGCACCATTTTCCAACAGGCGTACTCGCATACCACCACGGTTGATCGCCATGATCTCTGCGTCGAAGGCATCTTGGTTTTGAGCCGCTGGCGTTAAGTAGCGAACGTAGAGCCAATCTTTTACGTCGCGTTCTGCCATACGGTTCAGGCGCCGCCGCTCAGTGAGTTGCTCGGTGAGCTGCTGGCTGGCTTCTGCCGGAGCCTGTTCACCTTTAAGCACACGCTTGATCAAACGATGGTTGACCATATCGCCGTACTTACGAATTGGCGACGTCCAGGTGGCATAAGCCGGTAGCCCAAGACCAAAGTGCGGGCCAGGTTGAGCTGACATGCTGGTAAAGCCTTGGAAGCGGCGCAGGCGCGCGTCCAGCCAGGCATCATCACGGCTTTCGAGGGCGCGCTTTAGCTCTTTGTAGTGAGCTAGCTCAGTCAGCGCTTCCTGGGCAACTTCAATCTCCTGAGTTGCTAAGAACTCTTGAGCAGATTCGGCTTTTTCAGGCTCAAAAGCGCGGTGCACATTAAAGATACCGTGACCGATATGTTTGGCGAGGAAGTCCGCGCAGCAAGCGTTAGCGGCAATCATCGACTCTTCAATCATACGGTTGGCAATGCGGCGATCTTCGGTGCGAATGCCTAAGACGTTGCCCGCGTCGTCCAGGTCGAAAACGTAATCAGGACGATCTTTAAACACCAGCGCATGTTCGTTGCGCCAAGCGGTGCGCGCTTCGGTCAAATCGCGTAGTGCTTTCAGCTGTTCAGCGATATTGTCAGCGGGAGCCCACTCGCCTTGACCGTCAATCCAGTCGGAAACGCGGTCATAGACTAGTTTGGCGTGGGATTTTACGTTAGCCGCAAAAAAGCGGTAATCACCTAGGCTGCCGTCGGCATTAATGTCCAGCGAGCAGGCAAGGGCAGGGCGATCCTGGCCTTCCCACAACGAACAGAGGTCATCCGCCAGCTGTTCAGGCAGCATGGTCACGTTCTGGCCGGGTAAGTAGACCGTAAAAGCACGGGTGCGCGCTTCAAGGTCGGCCGCGTGGCCTTCTTCAACGTAGGCTGTTGGGTCAGCGATCGCAACGCTTAGTCGCCAGCCGCCGCTTTCCAGCGCTTCCACGTGAAGCGCGTCGTCCATATCGCGGGTTTTTTCGCCATCGATAGTAAAGAAGGGCTGTGCCGTGAGGTCTTCACGGGTTAACCCTTCATCATGCAGTGGCCACTCGGTACCTGCGTCCGGGCATTCCTGTTCCAGCGCATGGCGGGCAAGGGTGACACGCCACGGAACGGCGGGATCGTCGGCCTTAGCCACTAGCTCATCAATTTGCGTAAAGAAGCCGCGATCGTTCTCTTTCAGCGGGTGGCGTACCAGCCGCGCGACAACCCAGTCGCCATCAGCAATGGTGGCTTCATCCAGGCTGTTCTTTATGCGCGCCTTTAGCACATTGCGAATCGACGGATGGTCGGGCACAACGGCTAAACGGTCTTCGCGCTTCTGAACACGGGCAACAAAGCGGTCAAGCCCAGCTTCGATCAGCTTTTCAGGCTCTACGGACTTTTTGTCGCCGTTTTCATGGATCACCGCCTCGACGCGATCGCCATGGAGTACTTGCTTCATGGCGGGGGGCGGCACGAAATAAGATTCACCGCTGTCGGTTTCAAGGAAACCGAAGCCTTTTTCGGTGGCTTTGATCACCCCTTCAGCGCGTGGGGTGGTATCACGGATCTGTTGCTTGAGCTGGGCAAGCAATGAGTTGTTTTGCAGCATGTGTTCAATCAGTTGGCGAGAGTAGCCTGCCACTATACGGATTCCCAAAGGCCGCGCCAATCGTGGTTACCCTGAAGTTCGCTTTGGCCCCAAACTATCAACGATCTGCGTTCAATCTTGTGCGTGCTTTATTGCCTTATTGGCCAGCTCGAACGTCACTATTCAACCATAGTTGTAGCTAATTGGTATTTGATTGGTATCTCATTGGGTCTATAGTGGTATCTAATTGGTATGGCCGCTACTGGGAGACACTCATGGACCCACGCTTTACTCAGCTACATCTTGATCCTCAGGGCGCAACACCGCTTTATCAGCAGTTAGCGCGTCAGCTAGAACAAGCAATTGATACGGGAGCCTGGCAAGCCGGCGAGGCGTTGCCTTCTGAGCGCAACTTGGCCGAAAGCTTAGCGGTTTCGCGCATTACTGCGCGGAAGGCGTTAGATCGCCTAGCAGAACTTGGGCTGATTCGCCGAAGCCGTGGCTCGGGCACGTTTATTACCCCTCGCCTCAATCAATCCTTGTCACGGCTCGCCAGTTTTACCGAGCTGCTGACCCAGCGTGGGTTTACGCCGAGTTCTCTTTGGTTGGAACGCAAGCTGGCCAACCCCAGTGCAGAAGAGAGCATGCGCCTTGGCCTGGGGGCTGATGCCCAAGTCGCGCGTCTCAAGCGTTTGCGTTTAGCCGATGGGGTGGTAATGGCGGTCGAAGAGAGTTGCCTCCCCATCTCGGTGCTGCCCGATCCTCTCCGGGTCGATACATCCCTTTATGCGGTGCTGGAAGCCAGCGGCAAAGGCATAGCACGTGCTTTGCAGCATGTGACGGCTATCAATGCCAGCGAGGAGTTGGCGGCGCTTGCTGAGGTGCCTGAGGGCCAGGCACTGCTCAAAGTGACGCGTCTAGGCTATCTCTCAGATGGCTCTCCGGCGGAGCTTACCGTTACCTACTGCCGCACTGATTATTACGACTTTATGGTCGAGATGACCCGCTAGGAGGTTTTATGCAGTTTGGCAATATTCTCACCTCTGAGGGCTGGCGCCTGGGAGAGATCCACTGGGAAGACGGGCGTATTAGGCGCATTGACGGCGATCCGGTAGATCCTGATACCAATGACCATCCACGCATTATTCCCGGCTTTATAGATTTGCATGTGCATGGTGGTGGTGGTGCCGACACCATGGAGGGCGGCACAGCTCTTGCCACCCTAGCGCGCACCCACGTGCGTTTTGGCACCACCCGTTTTCTTGCTACCACCATGACGGCGCCAGATGAGCGGATCCGTCAGGTGTTAGGCGATATCGCCCGCTATATGGAAGCGCAGGAGCCGGACGCCGCTAAGGTATTGGGCGTTCATTTGGAAGGTCCCTATATCAATCCCGGCAAGCTGGGTGCTCAACCTGCCCATGCGCGTAATGGCGTGATTGAGGAGGTGGATGAGCTGTGTGCTTTGGCCCCCATCCGCTTACTGACACTTGCCCCTGAGTTAGCTGGCCACTATGCATTAATTCGCCATCTCAGCGAACGCGGCGTGCGGGTTCAGATAGGGCATACGCTTGGCAGCTATGAAGAGGGCGTTGAGGCATTGGCTCATGGTGCCTGCGGGTTTACTCATCTGTTCAATGCCATGACCGGACTGCATCACCGCAAGCCGGGAATGGTCGGCGCAGCGCTCGCCCATGCGCAGTACGCCGAAGTGATTCCTGATCTGCTGCATGTACACCCTGGTGCCATCCGTGCCGCCTTACGTTGCATCCCTAATCTCTATGCGGTTACCGACTCCACGGCAGCGGCAGGCATGCCAGACGGTGATTACCGTCTAGGTGAGCAGACCGTCACCAAATGTCTGGGAGGTGTGCGTTTGGCTGACGGCACCTTGGCAGGCAGTACGCTGACCATGGATCAGGCGTTACGTAACTTCGTTAGTCTCGGTCTTACCCTGGCGGACGCCTCGGATCGCCTGTCACGTTTCCCTGCCGACTTCCTAGAGATCGACGACATTGGCCGCCTGCAAGAGGGCGCATTGGCGGACCTGGTCATCCTTGACCCCCAACTTCAACTCCAAGCGGTCTATGTCGAAGGCCGTCATATCTGTGGAAACGCCCAAGGAGCCTCTTAAATGTCTTTGATGCTTGAAGAAACTCGCAACGCCCCTGAACGTGTTCGCGGTCAGCTGCAGCGTAATCACGCGTTGCTTGCTGCACTAGGTGAACGCTTGCGCCTTGCCGAGCCGACTGCCGCAGTCACCGTGGCGCGGGGTAGTTCCGATCATGCCGCCAGCTACTTCGCCTACCAATGCATGCAGCGTAAAGGCATTCCTGTGGCCTCGCTGCCTCCCTCGCTGACCACCCTGGCGAAGGCACCTTGGCGACTAACAGGGCAATTGTCCTTGGCGGTTTCCCAATCTGGACAAAGCCCTGACCTAGTGGCGATGCAGCAGTCGCTCGCTGCCGCTGGGGCTCGAACGATAGCGTTAGTCAATACGCCGCAGTCGCCTCTGGGCGCGGCCAGCGATAGTGAAATTCCGCTCTACGCGGGAGAAGAAAAAAGTGTCGCTGCCACCAAAAGCTACTTGGCCACGCTTTCTGCCATGGCGCAGCTTATCGGCCACTGGCAGGAAGACCGCCTGCTACTCACTGCTTTGGAACAACTTCCAGAACGACTGACCCAGGCCCTGGCGATGGATTGGTCCCCAGCCATCGAGGCATTACTAAATGCCGACAAGATGATGGTGATTGGTCGTGGAGCAGGTCTTGCAGTCGCTCAGGAAGCGGCGCTCAAGTTTAAAGAAACCTGTGCGATTCAAGCGGAATCCTTTAGCGGTGCCGAAGTTCGCCATGGTCCGATGGCGCTAATTGGCCCTGATTATCCGGTGCTGGTATTCGCGCCACCAGGGCCCGAACAGGCTGGCTTGCTGGAGTTAACCGAGTGGCTCAAGAGTGTTGGCGCCCGGGTAGTCCTTGCTGCCGACAAGAGCGTGGTACAGCGCAATTTGACCTTGGTAGATGCTGGTCATGAGGCTCTGCAGCCACTGTCGGTGATTCAGAGCTTTTATCAAATGGTGGCTGGTCTTGCTGAGGCCCGGGGAAGCGATCCAGATCGCCCACGGCACCTCAATAAAGTTACCTGCACCCTGTAACGTATAACAACAATCTTGGGAGTCCTCCCATGTCAGATTCAAATCAATCATTAACGCTGCGGGCCCCCGTGGCGGCGGTTGTGGTACCCCTAGCAGCAGTGCCCGATCCGGTTTTCGCCAGCCTAACCCTGGGAGAGGGCATTGCTCTCGATCCACTGGGCGAATGCCTGCATTCCCCCTGTGATGGTGAAGTGGTGCAGTGCGCGCGTACCCATCATGCGTTCACCTTGAGAACCGCGGCTGGTGTTGAATTACTGCTTCACCTTGGCCTGGATACGGTTGAGTTAAACGGGAAAGGTATTGAGCCTTTGGTCGCCGTAGGTGATCAAGTGCGCGCGGGTGACCCGCTGTGCCGCTTCGATGCCGATGCGTTAGCGCTGGGCGCAAGTGCGCTGATTACTCCATTAGTGATCACCGAAGCGGCTGGTTGGCAATTACTGCCGTCGAAGCACCGTGAGGGTGAGCGTGTTTCCCTTGGTGAGCCTTTACTGGTGCTAACCCGCACGGCTATTGAGCAATCCGATACACGTGCCGATGGGCCGTTAGCTGAACGCCGCGTGACCCTAGCCTTGGCATCGGGGCTGCATGCGCGACCGGCTGCTCGACTGCGTGCTATTGCTCGAAAGCATAACGTTAATCTGACGGTGCAACAGGAGTGTTCAAGCGACAACGCTGCCAGTGCTAGCGCCGCTAGTCTTAGCGCATTAATGAACTTGGGCCTGACCGAAGGCGCAACGTTAAAACTGACTGCCCAGGGAGAGGCTGCTGAGGCCGCGCTGGATGCCGCCGAGCGTCTGTTGACTACGCCTGAAGCCGAAGAACATAGCGCACCTGCGTCGTCTACATTAACCGCAGTGGCACTTAAAGAGGGCGAACTAGCTGGCTTAGTGGCTAGCCCTGGTTTAGCCATCGGTCCGCTTGTCTCTTATCAATTGCCGCTACCCGCCGTGCCCTTGATGGGCGAGGGCGAAGCCGTTGAGACAGCTAGCTTGAAAAAGGCGCTGTTAAGCGTTGGCGAGGCGTTAGCCAACGCTGAAACGCAAGCAACGCGCCAGGGGCAGAGCGCCGAGGCGGAAATCTTTGCTGCCCATGGCGCCTGGCTCGATGATCCCGATTTGGCGGCAGCTGCAGGTAAGCACATTAGTGAAGGTCGCAGCGCTGGCCAAGCTTGGCGTGAGGCGCTTGATGGCGAGGCCGCAAGGCTTGCGGCGAGCGGAAATGCGCTGCTTGCCGCAAGAGTTGCTGATCTGCGCGACTTGCAGCGCCGTGTGATGGTGGAACTAAGCGACGACCAGCAAGCGGCACTTCCTGAGTTGCCTAAAGGGGCCGTCGTCGTTGCTGATGAGCTGACACCCTCAGAGCTGGTGGCCGTTGCTACCCAGCACCCTGCTGGGCTGTGTCTCGCGGGCGGCGGCACCACTTCCCATGTGGCCATTTTGGCACGCGCCCGAGGTATTCCCTGCCTCGTGGCCATGGGGGCGAGCCTAATCGACGCTGCTAATAGCGCCACAAGCGAGAGCGTCATTCTAGATGCGGAAAATGGGCGCTTGGCGTTGAGCCCTAGCGCTACTCAACGGGCGGAAGTGGCAGAGCGCATTGATGCTCGCCGTTATGAAGCTGAGCAAGCGCAAGCGTTGGCGCATGAACCAGCGATGACTCTGGACGGGCGAGAAATTGAGGTATGCGCCAATATCGGTGGCGCCGAAGAGGCGCGTTTGGCGGCAGATTCGGGGGCTGATGGTGTCGGCCTACTGCGCAGTGAGTTTCTTTTTCTTGAGCGAGATAGTGCCCCCAGTGAAGCGACTCAGCGTGATGAGTATCAGGCTGCGGTGAAGGCCTTAGATGGCAAGCCTGTGATTATTCGCACCCTGGATATTGGTGCAGACAAGCAGCTTCCTTATCTGCGATTGCCGTCAGTACCTAACCCAGCGCTGGGCGTGCGGGGCGCTCGTTTGTGGGCCAGCCAGCCTGAACTGCTGGAGACCCAGCTGCGAGCGCTACTCGGCGTTACGCCGTTGGAAACGTTGCATATCATGCTGCCGATGGTGACGGAGGTTGGCGAGCTGCGCGAAGTGCGCAAGCGTTTAGAGACGTTGGCCAGCGAAATGGGACTCGATGCGCGGCCGCGCCTTGGTGCCATGATCGAGGTGCCTAGTGCTGCTCTGTGCGCCAGAAGCCTCGCTGTTGAAGCCGACTTTCTGTCAATCGGCACCAACGATTTAACCCAGTACACCCTGGCGATGGACCGTGAGGACCCGGCGCTCACCGCACGAGCGGATGTATTGCATCCCGCGGTGCTGCGGCTGATTCAAGCGACGGTAGACGGCGCGAAAGGGCACTGCCCCGTGGGAGTCTGCGGTGCCGCCGCGGGTGATGAACGGGTCGCGCTTCTGCTCGTCGCGCTGGGTGTCGATGAACTCTCTGTAGAACCTGCACGTGTGCCTGCAGTGAAAGCTGCCCTGCGTTGCCTGAATGCTGCCGCACTGGCAGATGAACTTCCCGCACTACTGGCCTTGGACGATGCGACCGCTGTACGCCAGCACTTAAGCGCATGGCTTGCTAAGGCCAACCAAACCGACATAACAACAACGACCCTTGAGAGGTGCTGAAATGTCTTCTACGACCTTCGGTTCCCGCCTAATGGGCGGACTACAGCGGCTTGGCCGCTCTCTGATGCTACCTATCGCAGTATTGCCCATTGCAGGTCTATTGCTGCGACTTGGGCAGCCTGATCTGCTGGATATTGCCTTTATTGCTGGCGCTGGCCAGGCCATTTTCGCCAACCTGGCGCTGATTTTTGCTATCGGCCTAGCCGTAGGCTTCGCGGATGATAGTAACGGCGCTGCTGGCCTGGCCGGGGTGATTGGCTATCTGGTGCTAGATGCGGTGCTAACCGCGCTTAACCCTGAGATCGATATGGGGGTGCTGGCAGGGATTATTGCCGGCAGCGTTGCAGGCCTGCTTTATAATCGCTATAAGTCGATTCAGCTCCCTGATTATTTGGCCTTTTTTGGTGGGCGACGCTTTGTGCCTATTGCCACTGGCCTAGCTGCAGTAGCAATGGGGGTTGTTTTTGGGGTGATTTGGCCGCCCATCCAACATGGCATTGATGCACTTGGTCACTGGCTGATTGGCGCCGGTGAGCTGGGACTTTTCGTGTACGGAACGATTAATCGTTTGTTGATTGTGACGGGGCTGCACCACGTGCTGAATAGCCTGGTGTGGTTCGTCTTCGGTAATTTCGAGACAGCCTCTGGGGTAGTGGCCAATGGCGACCTTAATCGTTTCTTTGCCGGTGACCCTGAAGCAGGGCGCTTTATGGCGGGCTTTTTCCCGGTAATGATGTTCGGCCTGCCAGCCGCGGCGTTGGCCATGTATCATGCCGCACCAAAAGGACGCCGTGCCCAGGTGGGTGGCTTGTTACTTTCGCTGGCATTGACGGCTTTCCTGACCGGTGTCACCGAACCCATCGAATTCACCTTTATGTTCCTGGCACCGCTGCTTTATGGCATGCACGCAGTGTTAACGGGCATTTCCATGGCGCTGCTGCACTGGCTGGACGTGAAGCTTGGCTTCACCTTCTCCGCAGGGGCCTTTGACTTTGCACTCTCTTACGGGCTTTCCACCAATGGTTGGCTGATGCTGCCTGTCGGCCTCGTCTATTTTGTTCTGTACTACACGGTATTTCGCTGGGCCATCGTCCGCTTTAATCTACCTACCCCAGGGCGCGAGCCGGAAAGTGCTTCCTCCGCAGCAGCCCCAACACCACTCGGTGAGCGTGGCCCCGCGTTTGTCACGGCGTTAGGTGGCGCGAGCAACCTGCAAAGCGTAGGTGCCTGTACGACTCGGTTACGCTTGGTGCTGGAGAATCCTGAGGCAATTGATGAGCCGGCTCTGAAATCGTTGGGCTCTCGGGGGATTATGCGTCTCCAGGGCGGTGGTCTCCAGGTAGTGATGGGGCCCATTGCAGATGGTATCGCAGATGAGATTCGACAAGCGCTCAAGCAGAGTGGAGCGGCGGTTGATGCTAATACCTCTTCTCATAGCCCTTCTGAACATAGTCCTTCTGAACATAGCCCTGGTACCCCCGCAAACCCTTCTCAACCGACTGCATTGCCCGCCGAGGTGGCCCAACGCTGGATGGCTGCCTTAGGTGGTAATGCCAACGTGCAACGGCTGGACGTCCAAGCCCAGACACGCCTGCGCGTGGAGCTAGTCGATGGCGCTGGTCTAGACAGCGCAGCGCTTGACCAACTGGGATGTAGAGGCATCCAAGCGTTGAACGGCAATACATGGCATCTGATCGTCGGCGATCAAGCCGCTACTATCGCGCATTCACTAAGAGCCTAACGCTCGTAATCGACACCCGTTACTCGGCAACGGCTGAGTAACGGGGAGCCGTGGCGATTTAGCCAAGACTTCTACGTATAGACCCATGTTTATGGGGCAGCGTTGCGCTGCCCCACAGACCCCGCACGTCTTTAAAACGCGCACATCACTGCAACGCTAATACAAAATCAACAACAATCGGATACGACGCCATGCTGATATCAAGCATACCTACGCCCCAAAAAGGGCAGCCGTTAGGTCGCTTTGGTCAACTAGCCCTGATCGGTACTTTATCGTTGGTTCCTTTGACGTCTTCCGCCGACGAGCCTCAGGGCTTTATGGAAGAGGCCAGCCTTGAGACCACCCTGTTTTATATCTATCGCGACCGTGATCGTCGCTCGGGAGGTATGGGGCCGGATGGCGAGGGCACTCCAGGGGCTTACGCTTCCAATCTGCAGCACTCCACCGCCAATCTGGCTGTCGACTTCTCGAGTGGTCACGCGGGGGGCGTTGTGGGGCTGGATCTAGCCGCCTTTGCTGCCTACGACTTTCAGAACCGTCACCAGGGCACGGAATTCAATTTTCGTCCAGCAAGCACTCTGTGGGAAGAGCGCTGGGACGGTAAGGAAACGAATGGTGCCAGCCTCTACCGGGCCGCACTCAAGTTCAAGTTTGGCGATATGTGGGGGCGGTTAGGGTATCTGCAGCCCCAAGGCACCAGTGTCATCGCCCCTAACTGGTCCTTCCTACCAGGCACTTATCGCGGTGGAGAACTCGGCGCCAGGATAGGTGACCTATCGCTGAGCTATTTTCATGCTGATCGTTACAAGGCCCCTTGGTATCAGAGCTTCTACGAGTTCCGCCAAGCTGATGGAGAGACGATCGACTATCTGCACTCGCTGGGAGCACGCTACGAAATCACCGAAGACCTGGTGCTCGAGGCGGCTTTTGGGCAAGCCCAGGGCTATATGGATCAAGGGTTCGGTAAGGTTTCTTATGCCACCCAGCTGAACGATTCCCCGCTGCGTTTGAGTTACCAGGCCTACGCCGCCCGTGACCGTCATGACGATGGTTCGGCCAACGACGTCTATGACGGCACTGCCTGGCAACAGGTGCTTACCGCTCACTATGATCAAGGTGCCTTCGATTGGCGGCTTGAGTTTAGCTGGGTGCATGCACCTGGGTCTCAGGGCTACTTCCTGCCGCGAATGACCACTCCTTATGCATCGTCCAACGGCCGCTTAGATATCTGGTGGGATGCCCGGTCCGACTGGAATCACGATGGTGAAAAGTCCCTCTACGCCGGTGTCACCTATGACCTGGAAGGCTGGGATTTGCCTGGTTGGTCACTGGGCTTGGCTCATGCTTATGGCTGGGATGCTCGTCCCTACTCAGGTTTTGAGGACCCCGGGCGCCGCTTTAGTGAGTCCGCCTGGAACTTTGACGTGCATTACAAAGTTCAGAATGGCTGGGCCGAGGGCACGCGTTTTCAACTGCACTATACCCGCTACGACAACCGCACCGACTACGCCTCCTGGGGAGATGGCGGCTTTAAAAATGCCTTTCAAGATGAACACGACATCAAGTTCACGGTCGTGGCTCCTTTCTCGATTCTGTAATGCTTGAGGTGAAAACAATGACAACATTGACGAAGGCCCTAACGACACTGGCTATCGGGGTTGCAATCAGCTCGGCGGCAGCCCAAGCCAGCGAAACCACTCAGCTTGACGCGTCGTCTGCCCGCGACTTGGCGCAGCGGCTGGACGTGCAGTACACGATAACCGCCAACCAGCCACAGGCGCATGATATCGACTGCCAGAGGTTGGGGGCGGATTACGCCGCCTGCTTCACCGCGACGATCCTTTTGACCAATACCTCCGATAAGGCCATTGAGGCGAGCGACTGGGGGCTGTATTTCTCGAGTATTCGTCGTCTGCTGCAGATGGATCATCCTGAACTGTCGCTGACGCGTATCACAGGGGATCTCCATCGCCTTGAACCCAATGACACCTTTACTGGACTGGACGCTGGAGAGAGCCTGGAAATTCCCATCGTGGGTGAGTACTGGCAGCTATTCATGACCGATGTGATGCCCAACTGGTACCTGGCAGTGGGCGATGAAACAGCGGTTATTGATAATACCCGTGACGAAGTGCTGACCGATTTTGTCCGTGCGCCTTTCGGTGAGCAGCTTATGCGTACACCGGACGATAACAACGTGGTGATGACGGCCGAGACACGCTTCGAGCGCAACACTGCGGCCACTGCAATGCCCGCCGACGCATTGCGTGGAGCTATTTTGCCGACACCGCGCTCATCTCGCCTGGGAGAGGCTACTCTCGATTTGTCTGAAGGGGTCAGCCTCGAGATGCCAATGCTGAGCGAGGCCAGCCTAGCGGTACTGGGAGAGCGCTTTGAACGGCTCGACATCCCCGTCAACAAAGGTGGCGACAGCTTGGTGATCCGAGCCCGCTTGGCCTCTGAGTCAGACGTTCTCGATGAAGCATTGGCACGGGAGGGGGGCTATCGCCTGCAGCTCAATGAGTCCGGTGCCGATATTCTGGCCTTTGACGCCACTGGGGCTTTCTACGCTGTCCAGTCGCTAATAGCGGCCATGGATGAGGCGGGATTGGTGCCAGCGATGGACATTGATGACGCTCCACGTTACGACTATCGCGGTGTCATGCTGGATGTTGCACGGAATTTCAAAGATAAGGCCTCAGTGTTGCGCTTGCTTGATCAGATGGCTGCGTACAAGCTCAACCGTTTCCATTTCCATCTCACTGATGATGAGGGCTGGCGGCTGGAAATTCCGGGGTTGGCGGAATTAACCGAAGTAGGCAGCAAGCGCTGTCATGATCTGGCAGAAACGAACTGCCTTTTACCTCAGCTGGGCTCTGGGCCAGAGGACGATACTGCCGGTAGCGGTTTCTACACCCGTGAGGATTATATCGATATCGTTCGCTATGCCGAGGCTCGCCATATTCAGGTGGTGCCTGAGATTGATATGCCGGCCCATGCTCGCGCCGCTGTGGTGGCTATGGAAGCGCGACATCGTCGGCTGATGGAGGGCGATAGTGCGGCAGCCAACGAGTATCGATTAATCGACCCCGAAGATACGTCCAATACGCTGTCGGTTCAGCTCTATGATCGTCGCAGCTACCTCAATCCCTGTCTTGAGTCGACGAACCGCTTTGTCGATAAAGTGATGGGCGAAGTGGTATTGATGCACCAAGAGGCGGGCCAGGCGCTGGACAACTGGCACTTTGGTGGTGATGAAGCCAAGAATATCCTGCTGGGTCATGGTTTTCAGGATATCGATGCCGAAGAACCGGTCGACTGGCGAGGAACTATCGACCAGAGTGATCAGCACCATCCCTGGGAGGCGTCGCCAATTTGCCAACAGAGCGTTGCCGATGGAGAGGTCGCCTCTGTAGAGGAACTGCCGAGCCGTTTTGCCCTACAGGTCAATCAACTCGCTGATAGCTACGGAATAGCGCGGATGTCAGCCTGGCAAGACGGCCTTAAGCATGTTGAGTCCGCCGCCGAGTTTGCGACGCCGCAGGTTGCTGTCAATTTCTGGGATCCGCTGTTTTGGGGCGGTAGCCAGTCAGTGGCCGAGTGGCAGGCGCGGGGCTATGAGGTGATTCTTTCGAGCCCAGATTATCTCTACTTCGATATGCCCTACGAGGTCAATCCACACGAACGAGGCTACTACTGGGCGACACGTTTCACCGATACTCGCAAAGTGTTCTCCTTTGCCCCCGATAATCTAGCGCAAAATGCGGAAACCTCAGTTGACCGAGACGGCAATACCTTTCGTTCCGAGAGCGCCCAGGGGTGGCAAGGTGCTCGGGGGATTTCCGCGCAAGCCTGGGGTGAAACGGTACGTAGCGAGACGCAGATGGAGTACATGATCTTCCCGCGTCTGCTAGCGTTGGCCGAGCGAGCCTGGCACCAAGCCGAGTGGGAACTCGATCATCAACCGGGTCAGGCGTTCATCGGTGGCGAGACGTCCTTTGTTGACGATGAGTCGTTGATCGAGGACTGGCAGCGTTTTGCCAACCTGCTTGGCCAGCGTGTCCTACCACGGCTAGACCGTGATGGAATCGCTTATCGTCTGCCGCTGCCAGGAGCCCGGGTTGAAGCGGGTAGGCTAGTGGCCAATGTCGCGCTACCAGGAGTAAGTATTGAGTACTCTTTGGACGACGGGGCGAGCTGGCAGGTCTATCAGGACAACGTGCCCCCCGAGGTGGAAAATACGGTGCTATTACGCAGTGCCAGTGCCAATGGTCAGCGGCATAGCCGTGTCGTGACGCTAAATTAACCAGCGTTAAGATAGCGAAGAGCCCTCTTCAGGCGGCGTTGCCTTAGAGGGCTCTGATCCGGCTGGGAGCGACGAGCGTAATCGGATAAGCTGAGAAGTTCTATCATCAGGAGTGCACCATGACATCACGCCTTATCGTTTCCGACCTTGACGGTACGCTGTTAGGCAGCGACCACCAGCTGCACGACAACACTATTGAGGTGCTGAGAGCGCTTGTATCGCAGGGCCATCATGTCGCGCTGGCGTCTGGTCGCCACTATAACGATATGCGCGTGTTTCGCGATCAGTTGGATATCCCTGCCTATTTAATCAGTACCAACGGGGCATATATCCATGCTCCAGACGGCACACTTTTGAGTGCGACCCATCTTGAACCAGCCTACGTCGAAACGCTTATTCAGTTGCCGCGCCCGCCCCAGGTAAGGCTCAACCTTTACCGTGAAAGCGGCTGGTATATCGATGCCGACGCACCGCATCTGTTGTCATTGCATGCCTCGACGGGCTTTCGTTACGAGGTTGTGCCGCAGGCAGCGATGGATGCTGATGGGGTTGGTAAAGTGCTCTACATAGGCGATCCGGCTGCGTTAGCGCAACTGGAATGTCAGGCCCAGGAGGCGCATGGCCACAGCCTACATATCACATACTCAACGATCGACTCTTTAGAAATTATGGCGGGTGGCGTTAATAAAGGCGTGGCCTTAACGGCGCTGCTGGAAAAGCTAAAGCTGACGCCGGCAGAGTGCTTAGCATTTGGCGATAACCTAAACGATACTGAAATGCTTAATCTGGCAGGGGAAGCCCAGGTAATGAACAACGCCCACCCTGAGCTTTTTGATCGAGTTTCCAACGCTGAGCGTATCGGCCATCATGGCGAAGCGGCTGTGGCTCGGTGGCTAGCAAAACGCTTCGCGCTGTAATAACCGCTTCACGCTGCAACCTTGGTCGATGGCTGCTTGCGATAGGGTGGCCACTCCACCATCATCTAGCCCCTAAAATGATAATAACCAGCCAACCACCCAAGGGCGCTTTGCTACCATGACAACCACGCCTGCTACCTTGATGGTCATTGATGACGACTCGGAAATCCGCGAACTACAGATACTTATATATGACCGGTATAGACTAATTGAGTGAACTTTACTGGGCTACAGAATGACAGCGCAATTGCCCCCGGCGAACGCTTGTCGCTACGCGTCGATATGGCCCGCGCCGTGCTGTTTGATGCCGAGACTGAACAGCGCTTGGCGTAAATAGATCGGCCTCCCACAAAGGCATTCAGCGCTACTTTGTGGGAGGGAGCGCTAGCTTACAAAGTGCGCTTACTTTTGATGACGCGTGGCGGGGGTAGGCTCTTTATCGAGCCGTTTGATTTGCCTCCACAGGTCTTGGCGTAGATCGGCCAACTTGGGTTGCTCTTCATCCGTAAAGGCCACCGGGCGACATAGACGCTGGGCGCGTAGCCCTAAACGGGCGCTCAGTAGGCCTGTGGCCAAACCTTGGCCCGCACGGGCGGAAAGCCTGCCTGCCAAATCAAGCGAAAGCATATCCATGCTGGCATCAGTGGCCAGTTCACTGGCCCCCGCAAAGGCCATGTTATGCAGCACATTACGGAAAAGCCGCAAGCGACTGGCATAGCCTAGTTCCAATCCATAAAGTCGGCAGAGTCTGTCGACCATGGCAAGGCTGCGCCAGGCCACCAGTGCCATATCCACCAATGTAAGCGGGCTGATGGCCACCATAATGGCCGTTTCGCCAGACATACGGGTAATCAGGCGTTGGGCTTCGCGGTCGCGGGGTGCTAGTAGGTGGTAGCGCAGCAGTGTTTGTATCTCTTCACCGCTATGATGGGGCTGGCAGGCGCGTTGAAACGCCTGCCAATGAGGATCATCGTCGCTCAGTTTTAGCTGGCGCTTGAGCTGCTCTGCCATGGATTGGGCTTGCTTGGTAGAGCGTTGTGGCAGCTCGGCTAGGTCATGGCGTAATCGGTCATGGCGCTTTAAGCGGCGCAGGCGGCCAAGCTCTTTCAACAACGACAGACCGCCTAAACCAATCAAGCTAATGCCAAACAGCTGCCAGGCCATGGTCATCCACTGTGACTGGGAAAAGGCGTCTGGAATGCCGGTGGCAAGTTCTACGCTGCCCAAAGTGGCACCGCCTACCAGGGCAAACATCAACCCCCAACGGCGCTTTCGGGGTGTGCTCAGGCTCGCTTCCGGAAGTGCTTGGAGGTCTGCCTGGGGAGTTAGCGGCTGATGCGATTCAGTCGCGGCAAAGCTTTCACGCTGCCGCAACTGTTCGGGGCTGGGGGCGGGTGCTTCTTCTGTCTGGAAATCCCGGCGCGGCTGAGGATTACTCATATCAATTTATCTCCAATCAGCCAGTCGATAGCGGCGTCCATGCGGATGTGTGAAAGCGCTTCGCTGTCAACAGACATTGGGCGAAAGCTGGGAAAGTCGAAGCCCTGCTGCAGCCAAAAATCGGGTTTCGGAAGACGGTTTGGCACGTCACCTGGGTAGACCAGTACATCTTCGCCTTCAAGGGTAGTGCCTTTTAGCGCGGGGGTGCGCTTGCCTTCGTGGAGCACTTCACGGGCTTCAGTGGCGCGTATGGCAGCCAGTGACAATGCCTTCACCGGAATGTCGGCAAAACGCAGGTCTTTAAGTGGCTCAGCAAGTAACGCCTCCAGCAGTTGCACAACATTGCCGTGTTGGTCGGGCGTCACGTGGTCAGCTTTAGTTGCAGCAATGGCCAGACGGTCTATTTTCGGCGCAAATAGACGCGTCAACAGGCTGCGCTTGCCGTAATCGAAGCTTTGCATCAGCTGGCGCAGCGCATGGGAGAGGTCTTCAAAGCGTTCCGGCCCGGCATTAAGCGCACCAAGCACATCGACCAGCACAATCTGACGGTCGAAACGACGGAAATGGTCACGATAAAAGGGCCGTACCACTTGCTGCTGATAGTAGCGAAAGCGCGCGGCCAAGGTGGCGTAAATACTAGTATCAGGTAGTGCTTCCAGGGTTTCTTTTGGTGCATTTAATTCAGGTAGCGGAAAAAATTGCAGTACTGGCGCGCCATCTAGCTCGCCAGGGAGCAAAAAACGTCCTGGCTGAAGATCGGAAAAGCCTGCCTGTTTAGCCCGGCGAAGACCTTGGGCATAGGCATCTGCGAGGGCTGCCAGTTTAGCTTCATCAGCCTCGGCGGCAGGGTCTAGTTGTTCAGCCTCCGCTAGCCATTCGTTGAATAACACCTTCCGGTATGGCCCTTCATGCAGTGACTGCGCCTGGCACCAGCTGTAAAAGTCGTGCTGTAGCAGGGGTAAATCCAGCAGCCACTCGCCTGGGTAGTCGAACAAGTCGAGGGTTAAGTGGGCAATGTCTGGGGTGAACCAGCCTTGTTGGGCAGGGCGGTAGCGTAGCTGTAAGCGCAGTTCACTGATGCCACGGGTGGGTTCGGGCCAGCGCGGCGGCGTAGCACGTAGCGCCGCCATGCCTGGGTCATAGGGGAAACGCGGCACGCCAAGGTCAGGTTGGTTCAACCGCTGCGCACCCAGCAAACGCCCTTCACGGGCGGCGGGTAACAAGTCTAGTTGAGCCTCTACCCCAGCGTGGCGCAGTTGGTTAACCAGTGACGTTAGAAACGCGGTTTTCCCTGCCTGAGACAGCCCCGTTACCGCCAGCCTTAATTGCCGGTCACGGCCTCGCTCTAATAAATTGCTCAGTTCGCGACTTAACGGCTGGCGCATCCTATCAATTCCTTATTAGTACAACCTGGGAAAGCATGGGTAGGGTGGCGATGATAAACCCAACCACAGCGACGCTATACCCTGGCCAGCGGCGCTGCATTTTTTGCGCAAGTGTTAAGCCAACTAAGCATACCACCATGCCGATCAGGTTAAAGGCAAAGGTGGCAGCCTCCAGCCATTGCTGTGGATCCATTATGTCTCCCTTAAAAACATTAATTGCTTTGATGATAACAAAGCCTTGATGAACCGAGGATTAACCGCGGCTTAATGTCGTACCTAATAGGTGTTGTGCGCCGGGGACTAGCCATACTGGATCTAGGCGGGTGTTAGCAGCTTCAACGCAAAAAAAGTGACGTGCCGCGTCGGCAGGCGTATCGCTGGGCAAATCGCTGTCTGGGTGCCACACCACGGTGGAGTCGCTGGATTGTTTGGCAATACGCAGCGTACGCTGCCCATCGTTCAACAGTACGGCTTCATTGGTGTGATAAATACGGTCGACGGCTCCGCGAATAGCCAGCGTGCCCTGTTGTTGGTCTTCGCCAAAACCGCGCAGTTTGTCTAAATAACGTGCGCCGGCCAACCCTTCCAGGCGGCACTGGTGCACATCACTAACCGCCAAATAGGTATGTAGCGCACCGCTGATTTTGACCGGTACTTCGCCAATATTTTCGCTAATTAATTCGACGTTCAAGCGTTGGGCATTCGCTTGAATGACGACGCGAGCGGTTAGCTGACTATGTAGACGCTCGATAGGAGAGAGATGCACTTCAATACCTTCAGCGTGATCATCAATCGCGTCTAAACGCCACTGAGCGTGACGAGCAAGTCCGTGAAAAGGGCCGTTACGGTCAGGGCTTTCATCGGCATAGCGTTCGTCGCCAAACCAGGGCCAGCATAGGGGAATACCACCACGGATCGCACCTGGAAGCGCCTGCGGTGTGGGGGTAACCCAAAGCCAGCCGGTGTCGTCAGCGGGTGCAAAATGCAGCACTTGTGCGCCCTGTAGGCTAATTGCCATTTCTCCCCAAGCCATCTTGAACAGCGCTATGTCGCGCCCTTGCCAGGTTACCTGCTGGTGGCCGTCTACATCGGACAGTAATTGCTTGAGAGAATCGGGAATCATAGGGTTTCCTTGTAAGGAAGGGTATCAAATGGGCAGGACCGTAGCGCCGTGTGCTATGGTAGGACAAGCAACAGTTATACGTAAAACAATGCGGATAAAACGTTGCAGTTAAGATGTTATAGGTAAAACCCTGACGAAAGTGAACATCAAGGAGGCACTATGGGCTTTATTGCGTGGTTGATTATTGGTGGTTTGGCTGGCTGGATCGCTGGCAACATCATGCGTGGCGGTGGTTTTGGTATTTTGGGCAATATTGGTGTCGGTGTTGTTGGCGCAGTGCTTGGCGGGTTTTTATTTAGCCTGTTAGGTCTGCAAGCGGGCGGTTTTATCGGTTCGTTGGTGACCGCAACCGTCGGTGCAGTCGTGTTGTTATGGATAATCAGTAAAGTTAAAAGCGCTTAGCATAGCCAACCTAGTGCATTATTTACTGCCCGGCCCTGCGCCGGGCAGTGCTGTTTTAGGCGCTCGATTTTTGCCTTGTTTTAACGTTTCATCGCTATCGGCCTGCGCGCCACTTTCCGTTACACTATGCCCTCTTAGCAATGCCATTTTGACGATGTCGTTATAACGGCGTCTCTTTTTATTTTAAGCGGCCTTATTGTGTAGGCTGCTCACTCTTTTTTATTTTCATTAATAGCTTCCTGTTTCTTAGAGGTGTCTTTTGGCCGATGCACTGAATGCCTGGTGGGCTCAACAGCTTGTGCTGTGTGATTGGGCCTTTACGCCGCATCCGCTGACGGTGGATGCGGGAGCGGCCGAACAACGTCTGCTACAGCTGGGTATTGCACACCGTGGCGAGTTGGCTGATCAGCTCTTTTTTGCGCTGGATGCCCCAGCCGGTGAAGCTGATCGACTATTGGGGGCGCTAGAGTGGGCAGCGCTAGCAGGCGCGGCAGGCTGGCTGACACAATCTCAGGCGCAAACGTGGGCGCATCATATTACCCTTCGTATTACGTCTGACTACAGCGATCTGCGCGCTTGGCTTTCCGACCTGCGCCGAGCGCTTGGCGTGAAAGGGTGGGAAACCGGCGCGGATGATCGCTTTATTGACGCTTGTCAGGCGCTAGCGGATTTAGAAAGTGAAGGCGAAGGCATCACTTGGCAAGTTCTTGACGCCGCACTGGCACGATTACCTGAACCCCAGGCGCTATGGCCAGAGAGCCAATCAGCACAGCCGTGGCGTCTATGTGCGCTGTTTCGCTCTGTGCTCAGTTACCCGGCAAGTGCTGCTGACTGGCCAGACGCCCCCGAATGGCTAGCACGTATCTGGCAGGTTCATGATCGCGATCAGTTGCTTGAAGTGATGCTGTGGTTAAGCGCCCAGGGGGAGAGGCAGAGCTGGGATATCGAAGCCCGTGAACTGCTCACTATGGACCATGCTCAGCGCCAAGAGTGGCAGCGGGGTGCTGTTGCAGATGCCCCTTATGCACCGGTGTTGACTACATTCGTCAGCCAAGGTGAGCCACTGGAGTGGGCCGCTTGGGATTGGCTACGACTGGTTGAATTGGCGTGGGCGGGCGCTTGCTGTGGCTGGTTAAGCCAAGCGGAGGCTGATGATCTCGCAGCGCATGCGGCTGACTTAATAAGCCGTCGTTACCATGATTGGTACGCGGTGCTGAAAGCCTATATGCGAGGCCAAAGCTTGTTTGAAGGGGTCGATCGGCGTGGTATGACGCCGAGTACACGCCATAAGCTACTGACGCAGGCACCTCATAGTCCGTGGAAATGTCCACTAAGCTCGCTGCTGGATGAGCCAACGCTGAGTGCGTCTCGTGAACGTATTAAACATTGGAGAAATACTTCCCATCATTGGTTACTGGCCCTGGCCAGCGTGCGAGAACCTGATGTAATGCTGCGCCAGTTGAATCCATCAGCGCCTATTTCAGAGCAGCGCCGTGCCGAGGCGGCGGTCTACCTTCAGGATTCGTTAGACCTGCATGCTGATGAGGGACACCAAGCGTTGGTGCGCTATTGGCTACCGGCCCAGGCGCATCATCTTAATCAGCTTGCCGCAGACGCCGTTCATGGCGTTATGCCGCCATCGCAGACGCCGTTTGGTCAGCCTACGTCTGACGAGCTAAAGCAGCGTAATGCAGTAAAAGGGGTTAGCCGTCATGCTGCCACTATTCATATGGCAGAGAAGTTCGCGTTCTACTTACATATGGCGCTGGACAGCAGCCTCTTTGAGCGTGAACCACTGATGACGCATGCCAGCGCTTTGCGTAGTTGCCTGTGTCGCTTTTATGCCACACCAAAGCGTTTGCTTGAAGCATGGTTTGCCTGGGAAAGCTGCTTACCAGAGCCGGAGCACGATTCATTAATTAATGAAATTGCCTGGCACTTAGAGGATCCCGGCAGTCTTTTCCATTGGTTGAATTGGCATCCTGATGCGTGGTGTGAACCTGGTGAACGGCCAACGCTAAGTCATTTTACGGCCATGTCGCTGGTTGGGCCGCTTAATAGCGCTGTGTGGAGTGAGCCTCAAGTGGAAAGCCCTAGAGAGTGCGCTGATATCCGTGAATGGGTGGAAAGCCATTATCATCTGACCAGTGCCGATGACATGCAGGAATTTTTGACCTTCATGCTCGAGTCTGGGGATCGTCAGGAGTACCAGATTAACTATGCGCCCTACACACTTAATCCTGATCGCTTAGATGCCGAAATCGCTATTTTAGAGTCGGGCGATTGTGCCGAGGAGGAGCGCCATCATCTGCTTCGCTTGCGTCGGGTGCAAAGTAATGAAGATGGTTGTAACGATGTAGATATGGCTGCCTGGGACATTGCTCAATTAGTCGACCTCGCCATTGCGGCGCGCCAGCTTGGCTGGTTAGACCGGCAAGCGTTTGCCGACGTGTTGGATCGTGCTTATAAGCTGGCGGCTAATCACTATTCTGGCTGGCAAGAGTACTCCGCGGGAATGTACGCCGGTTTTTCGTTTTTTATGGGCGAAACACCTGAGCGAGAAAGCTTTCTGGCTGGGTTTCGGCAGGCGTTAGTCGCATGGTTGTGTGGCGCCCCTATACTGGCTGGTCCCTGGGCGAGCCTTGATTTTCCTGGTAATAAACCGCGCCACTTTGCGCCGCTACATATCGATACGTTACCGGGCGATCAGCGAATATTGCATTGAAGCTCGCCAAGCACAGGGTAATTAGCTTATAGTCCAGGGTTTGAAAAAAATGAGTTTTTTCATACTTCATTCCCATTAAATATTTTTATTGTTACGAGGTTAAGCGCATGGTTGCGTCACCACCCCCCGCTGTGACCGCTGTCCGTGTTGTAAGTGTTTGTGCTGTTGTCGCTGTTTTAACTGGTTGTGCGGGCTCTGCCTCACGCCAGGGCATGGAGCCACCCGAGAATTACTTCTCAATGGCGCTGCCGGGATTGGCAGAAGGTGAAAACCTCGCAATGTCCCCGGTCAGTAACGCCACTGGCCAACTGCGTAGCCTTCAGACGCCGCCACCTACGATCATTCGGCAAGCGCTTTTAGAGCAGCATCAGCGATGGGCGGGGACGCCGTACCGAATTGGCGGCACCTCGAAACAAGGCATTGATTGCTCTGCTCTGGTAAGAAATGTGTTTCGTGACACGTTTAATTTAGAGCTGCCACGCTCTACCTATGATCAAGTACATGAGGGACGCCCGATCGACCGCCAAGAGCTGCAGGCGGGCGATCTGGTCTTCTTCCGCCCCCCAGGTCGATACAACCATGTGGGCATTTATGTAGGGGATGGCCGCTTTTTACACGCGTCCTCTTCCAAAGGAGTCATGATCTCTCGTTTGGATAACAGCTACTGGCAGCGCTACTATTGGCAGTCCCGGCGCGCGCTAGAGCCGACCAATTTAGCCCAGCTTAGTAACCGCTATATGCCGTAAATGTCTGCTATCAGTTTTGCTTAGTGTGGACATCATATGATCGAGGCTAGAACGCGCGCCTGGTGGCGCGCGACTGCGGCTCTTTGCCTAGGGTCGTTCCTTGTTTTTATCAACTTATATGTCCCGCAACCGCTGCTACCCGGGCTGAAAGACACCTATGGGGTATCTACCTTAGGTGTTAGTTTTTTGATGTCCGCCTCCACGCTTTCCCTTGCTTTCGCGCTACTCGTATTTGGCCCCCTGTCTGATGCGATTGGTCGTGAGGCTATTATGCGCATCACGTTGCTATTAGCAGGCGGTCTCTCCCTCGCATTGGCGTTTGCACCTACGTTCGAAAGCTTATTATTGCTGCGTTTACTGCAGGGTTTTGTGCTGGGAGGATTGCCTGCCGTTGCGATTGCATGGATGGGGGATGAGTTTGAAAAGCCCGCTTTGCTCAGTGCGGTTGGTCTGTATATCGGCGCCAATTCGTTGGGTGGTATTAGCGGCCGAATTGTAGGCGGTGGGGCGGCGACCTTAGGTGGCCCCTCAGCGGCATTTTTAGCGGTGGGAATCATGACGGTAGTCGGGTGCGCGGTTTTTTGGCGACTGCTACCCAATAGTCGGGCCTTTACACCCAAGCGTTTTAAATTTCGCCAAGCGGCCGGTGATTTGCTCGGGCATCTGCGCACGCCGGTGCTGTTGGCGGCTTATTGCCTGGGCGGAATTAACTTTCTTATTTTTATCAATCAGTACAGCTATATCACGTTTCGTTTGGCTGGTGAGCCTTATCAATTAGCGGCTAGCAGCTTGGGGCTGATTTTCCTGACCTATCTGGGGGGGACGCTTGGCTCTACGCTATCAGGCCGATTAGCCGGACGTTTTTCACCCGCAAGCTGCATGAGCGTGGGCATCTTAATTTTGATGCTAGGAACGGCGGTAACGCTGGCCAATTCGCTGCCGCTGATTATTGTTGGTCTCACCATTAACGCGTTTGGGTTTTTCTTAGCACACTCCCTGGCCTCTAGCTGGGTGGGTCGCTATGCACAAGGTGCTAGGGGCAGTGCCTCAGCGCTGTACTTAGTATTTTACTATCTCGGGGCAAGTATTGGTGGATTCTGGCTAGAGCCATTTTGGCGTTGGGCGCAGTGGCAGGGCGTAGCGGTGGGGTCTTGGCTACTGCTTTGCGTCACGCTAATCATTAGCATTGGTTTATGGCGCTTCGAGCGTCGTGAACTGCGCTAAGCGTACCTTGGGCTAAATGGAGGCGTCGAGTACACAATCGCGCTAGCAGTGCCGCGTCATGGCTGATCACTAACACGCCAAGTTGGTGGCGGTCGGCAACTTTTCTTATTGCCTGCCATAGCTCCACTTGGGTGATGGGATCGAGCATGGTTGAGATTTCATCAGCGATCAGATAGCGCACACCAGGGGCTAACGCCCGCAATACGCATACCCGCTGTAATTCTCCGCCAGATAAGGTACTTGGAAAACGCGATAGCCAATCAGGTTGGATGCCAAAGTCCTGTATTAATGATTCGGAAGGGCACCATGCCTCGCAGAGTACTTTCTTTACTCGCCAACGTGGGTTGACGGCAAGCTCCGGTGATTGCGGCAGCCACTGTACCGGCCGCAGTCCACGAGAGGGGAATGGGTTACCGTCGCTATAAATCGCCCCCTGTTGTGGCCGCAGTAAGCCAGCCAAGAGTTTTCCCAGCGTAGATTTGCCTGCCCCTGAGTCACCGCTTAGCCCCAGCCATTCTCCCCGTTCAAGTGATAGCGAAAGTTGCGTTAATAGAGGTGCTTGAGAACGGAAGCCAAAGGTGATTTTTCGCGCATCAAGCAATGGTTGGCTCCTTAGGCGGGGCGATGGCATCAGCATGGGTGGCGCTTTCGTTAGCACGCACCTGATTACTAAAGGTGTTGTCGGGTAGCGCATTCCATAGCGCGCAGGCATAGGTGCTTTTAAGCTGTTCCCCATTGCCTTGAAAGGCAATGGCAGGGGTAGCTTCAATGCACTTTCCCTGGCGCAGTATCGTTACATGGTCGGCTATAGGTAATGCATGGCGCAAATCGTGAGTAATTAGCATGATGGCCTTCCCCTCAAGCGCGAGCGCCTTTAGAGAGGCCAATACACGATCGCGCTGTTGAGGGTCCAAACCTACGCTTGGTTCGTCGGCAATAATCAGGCTAGCGTTACCTATTTGGGCCATGGCGGCTAAAACACGCCGCGCCATGCCGCCTGAAAGCTGGTGGGGGTATGCCCGCTGGGCGTGATGATTGAGCTGATAATGATTTAGTGCGCGCTCTGCGCTGCGCCAAGCGACGATTTTGCTTTGCCCTGCCCGGCGAGCTGCCCAGCTGACTTGGCGTTGACTACTCGCGAGAGGGTCTAGGGCATTGAGCGATTGCGGAATGAGGGCCAACTGGCGGCCTCTTAGCTGGCGCTGGCGCTCAGTGGTCAATGGCGCATCTTTAAAAAATAGCTGACCACTGGTTTTTGCCGCTTCCGGCAGTAATCCCATAATTGTGTAAGCTAGCAGGCTTTTTCCGGCGCCAGATGCACCAATGACGGCATGTACTTCACCAGGTTGTATGCTTAACGACAGGTTATCAATGCAGGTGGTCCACTCTCGTCGCCACCAGTGCTTGTAGTAGGGCAATTGCAGCATCAGGTTCTCTATATTCAGCATACTAGCTTCCTCCCGTTATAGAGCGCGACGCAATTGCACCGCTAAACGATCAATCGATAGCACCATCAGCAGTAGCCCTAGGCCTGGGAATACCCCTAACCACCAAAAGCCCCCGGTTAAGTAGCGCATGGCATCGGCGAGTAATACCCCGATAGCGGGTTGGGTTGGGTCTAAACCTACGCCCAGAAAAGTCAGAGCGGCTTCATGCAGAATGGCGTGAGGAAACAACAACAGCGCGCCAACAATGCACTGGGGAATTAAATGGGGGAGTAAGTGGTGTACTAAAATAAAACGGCGGCTTTTTCCTAGTGCCTGGGAAATAGCGACATAGGGAGCATGGCGTAATGAAAAGAGTTCCGCCCGCAGTATCCTAGCTAAACTTGGCCAATGGGTAAGCGCCACGGCAATAATCACTGCCTGTGTACCACCACCTAAAGCAAAGGCTAACAGTAGTAGCAATATCAGATGCGGTACGCTTAGCAGTGTGTCAATCAGCAGGCTAACGAGAGCATCTAACGTGGTTGAAAGTGTGGCTAACGTCGCTAGTGTCAACGCAATGAGTGTGCCGAGTAGCGCAGCGCTTAGCCCTACCCAAAAGCTGAGTCTTAACCCAGCCAGTGTTCGCGACCATAGCTCGCGTCCCAAAGCGTCGGTGCCCAGCCAATGGCTGGTGCTCGGTGGCATAAGGCGCGCATCAAACTGCATTTGTGCCGCGCTATGACCTGCCCACCATGGGCTACTTATCAGCAAAACCAACACTATGAGTAGAAGGCCAATATAGCCAGCGGCGGCTAAGCGTGGTTGGATCATCCTCATGGCTGTTCCTGTGCCATGCGTGGGTCGATAAGTGGATACAGGCTATCTGCGATCAGATTGCCGACACTGACAAACAGCGCGGTAAACAACGCTATCCCAAGCAGTAGGGGAACATCGCTACGTAACCCTGCTTCAACAGTGGCTTGTCCAAGGCCGGGGTAGGCAAATACCTGCTCAATTAGTATTGAGCCGCCAAACAACTCTCCCAGCGAAGCAAAAGCGAGCGTTAGTGCCGGGAGGCTGGCATGACGTAGGCCATGACGCCAGGCGATATCTGATCGGCTGGCTCCTTGGGCAAAAGCGTGAAGGGCGATGTCGGAGTTCATCAGCGTTATCATGCGTGCGCGGGTGTGAAGGGTGATTGTGGCGATGCCTAGCAGGGCCAGTGTCGTCATTGGTAGTACTAAGTGGTGCAATCGAGTCAGCATGCTAACGTCTTGGTTGAGTACGCCCACCGGTCCGGCGCAGCAGGTCGGGGTCCAGCCGAGATAAACGGAAAACATTAGTACAGCCAGCATGCCAAGCCAAAAAGCAGGCGTTGAGGCGGTGACATAGGCGTAGCCACTAATCATCCGGTCGAGTGGTGAGCCTTCTTTCGCACCGGCGATGACGCCCAGCGCAAAGCCGACAAGCAACGACATTAGCCAAGCGCTACCCAGCAAGATAAAAGAGCGTTGGAAACGCTGACTGATAACCTCGCTAACCGGTTGATTGTAGATATGGCTCCAGCCTAACTCGCCACTTAGCAATTGGCTTAGCCAATGACCAAACTGAACGGCAGGCGAGGCATCAAAGCCCCACCTTTCTGCGATCAGGGCGCGCTGTTCGGGGCTTACCTGTGCCATTTGGGGGCCAAGATAGGCATCCACAGGGTCAATAGGCGAAAGCATGACTAACCCAAACGTCACCATCGCGACGCACAGCAATACCAATGCTAGCCGTACTAAGCGGCTTGCCAGGATCTTAATCAATCGCACGTCCAGCGCCATTCAAGCAGGTTGGCGGTAATTGGCCAGCCGTGGCCGTGAGGCGCAATGCCTAATTCCCCAAGGTCCAGGCAGGTATTGGCTGCATATACATGGGCTAGGTTAACCATCCATGCCCAGCTAGTATCTCCCCTAAAGCCATAGCCCGTATTGCCATCCCACTGGGCGGCTTGCCAGTGGCGGTTCGCTTCTTCTGCCCCTGCGGCCGCTTGAGCGGCTTCTAGGTGGTTATCCACTGTCGCGTTTGAGTAATAGCCACTGTTATAGAAGCCAAACCCCGCGTGCTGGCTATGAAACAGGTAGTACACCTCTTGTGGGCTGTGACTGCCAAAGCCGAAGACGATGGCGTCTTGGTGCAGTGCTTCACGCTGTATTTCGTCCCAGTGACGGCCTGTCGGCTGCATCTCAATGCCCAGGGGGCGTACCATCTCGGCGCTTACCTGGGCGAGCAGTTGGCGAGTGGTGTCGCTGGCAGGGTAGGTCAAGCGAAAACGGGCGGGCTGGCCGTTTTTATAGCGTAGCCCGTCGGCATGGCGCTCCCAGCCTGCTGCATCGAGTAGCGCATTGGCACGGTCGCTGTCGGGCGCTGCAAAGGCTTCGTCATCCAGGCTCCAGGGTAGCCCATCAGCTGGGCCAAAGGCGGGGCGTCCAAAACCATTTAGGGCGACGTCAACGAGTGTGTTTCGATCAAGGGCAAGATTAACCGCCCGGCGTATCGCACTATCGGCAGTAACATCGTTACCGATAGGCGCACCAGACGCGGCCTGCTCGCCCGTGGCAGGCTGCATAGGAAACAGAATACCTCGATTATCGACGCTTTCCATTACGATGCGCTGCATATCGCTTGGTAGGTTGGTGGCGAGTGCTGGTGGCACAGCGGCAAGGTCGAGCTGCCCAGCATGGGCCGCGCTTAACGTGGACTCTTCGCCAGTAAATACAAACACCAGTCGTTCAAAGGCCGGTATGGGGCCATGGAAATAGGGGTTCCGCTCTACAATTAGTTGCTCGCCCTCTTGCCATTCGACTAGCCGATAAGGGCCTGAGCCCAGCGGTTGTCTACCGTACCCTTCGCGATAACCATTTTCTCTGTTAGCGTCAGGAACGATACCAAGCGTCATTAACTGATCGATAAAGGTAATCCGCGGCGCGTTTAAAGACAGTTCCACGGTAGTGTTATCGATGGCGCTGGCGTTGTTCAGTGCGCTTAAATCGGCCCGGCCACCGGCTTGTTTTGCGGCATTAAAGGTGTAGGCAACATCCTTGGCAGTCAACGGTGTGCCGTCACTAAAGCGAGCGTCATCGCGCAGAGTGAGTATCCAGGTGAGTCGATCTTCTGACAGTGTCCATGCCGTTGCTAAGCCGGCTTCTGGTGTAAGGTCACGTCCGCGGGTTAGCAACGTCGATTGAAAAAGCGGACTACCGTACTGGCCCCATCCAAGCAGTGGGTCGAATCCCTGCTCGGGCTCTCCGCCGATTGCCAACACCAATTGCTCTTTGCTGATGGCGGGGGAGCTAAACGCGACGCACGTAGCCGCCAGACCCAGTAAGATAGTACGACGCATGAGGCACCCCAGAAACCAACCGTATGATGTTTTTACAATAACATCATACTATAAGGGCTGGAAGTCACGGCAGCACCGCGCTTGCGGCGTTAGTTTAGGAGAGAATATGCAACGGGTAACGGTAACGCTGGATGAGGAACTGCTGAGCGAGGTCGATGCATTGATGCATGCGCGCGGCTACCAAAACCGCTCAGAAGCGATACGCGATTTAACACGCAGTGGGTTAAAGCAGGCCAACGAGGAGGTTACGCCCGAAGCGTCGTGTATGGGCGCGCTTGTCTATGTGTACGATCATGCGGCGCGAGACTTATCGAAACGCTTAACCCGACACTCTCATGATCATCATGATCTAACGCTATCGACGCTTCATGTGCATATTAATCATGATAGCTGTCTGGAAGTGGCGTTATTAAAGGGGCAGGGCAGCGCGTTGAAGCAGTTTTCTGATGAAGTGACTTCATCACGTAGCGTGCGCTATGGGCAGTTAGTGATTATCCCTGAGGAGTAAAGTGGGGGGGGGGCGCTCATTAAAAAGGGCAGCCCAAGGCCGCCCCTATAAGCACGCGTTAAGCAACTTAGTGCTCTACGCCGCCTTCGCCGTGCACATGACCGTGCTCGACTTCTTCCTGGCTTGCTTCACGAACGGTTGCAATCTCAACGTCGAAGTTAAGATGTTGGCCAGCCAGCGGGTGGTTGCCATCAACTACAACTGTGTCGCCTTCAACTTTCTTGACGGTAACCATCAGCGGGCCGCCTTGAGTCTGGGCTTGGAACTGCATGCCCGGCTCAATGCTTTCAACGCCTTGGAACGCATCGCGAGGTACTTCTTGCATCAGCTGTTCTTGAACTTCACCGTAGCCCTCTTCTGGGGTTACTTTTACGTTCAGCTTATCGCCTTCGGCACGGCCTTCGAGCTCTTTTTCCAGACCCGGAATAATGTTGCCAGCGCCGTGTAGATACGTCAGCGGCTCACGGCCTTCGGAACTGTCTAGCACTTCACCTGCATCATTGGTCAGGGTGTAGTGGAACGCGACAACCGAGTTTTGCGCAATTTGCATTTAATAACCTTTCGGTGAGTGCATGTCCCAACATGGTAACGCGTGAGAGCTTGCTTGTCAGGGGGTAAACAGGCTTTTTCCTCCTCCCACTCCTTTGGCGCTATTGCGCCACGGGGTAACCGGGGATACCCTACGACAACTTCTTTTCCCCCTTTAGACAACATTCACTGGAGCTGGTTATGACGATCTTCTTGATTTGGGTTATCGCCTTTGTGCTAATTGCCTACTTTGCGAACAAACGCTGGGATAGCAGTGTCAGTCAGGGGCTGGATAAAATGCTGCCTGAGGTATTAAAAACACATGGCGACAACCGCTATTTATGGGTGGCAGCATTAGCCGTGTTGGGTGCTACAACGTTGATTCGTCCAGTCGATATTCTTCTGGTCGTTATCCTGTTGACCATTATTGGTTTGGTAATCGCAAAGCTGGCAAGCTGGGCGAGCAATAAAGTAGCTCACTAACTTATGCCTTGTTAGCCATTAACGAAGGCGACAAAAATGCCCGACCAAGTAGGCTTGGTCGGGCATTTTTCTATTACGGCGCTACCTGTGTTACTGGCTAGGAAGCGTTTGGTAAGACGAACTTAGTAAGGAGCTACGCTTAAGTTAGCGCCGCTACCGATCAGGCGAACACGCTGGCCTGCTTGATATTGACGGTCTGCGCTTTGAACCACGATCACATCTGTGCCGTCGTCGCGACGAATTTCCATTTCCAACGCATTAATGCGGTTAGCGCGGTCTTCTGCTGCGGTACCGGCAATTGCGCCACCTAATGCGCCTGCAACGGTTGCTAGTTGACGACCAGAGCCACCACCAACTTGACTACCCAGCAGGCCGCCGATGACAGCACCGCCACCGCCGCCCAACAGGTTGCCTGTACGGCTGTCTGCCTGGATTTGTACAGGACGGACCGCCACGATGGTGCCATAGGTCACGCTTTGGCCTGTTTGCGCTTGATTGCCACGGTATACATCACCTGAATAAGGCGCAGTGTTGGCACAACCTGCCAGCGTGAGAATGCTCAATGCTGCAATAGGTAGTAAACGTTTCATTCAAACCTCCAGTGTGTCTTGACCCGCATGGCTGCTAAGCCGCAACGGGGGTAATACGTAAGCTAGTTATAGAACAGCGTTCGCCAAAGATAACCTAAGCGACTAGTTTTGACTAGCCATCAACAGGAAAGATCATGGATTAAAGTGTAGACAAGTATTAAGAAAGCAATGTGTAAAAGTGACTACGATGCTTGATCAGGAGAGGGATGTTGTAAGGCTAGCTTATAAAAAAACAGGGAGCCTAAGCCCCCTGTTGTGTCGTGCTAATTAAATGATTAGCCGAACTGGTTCATGGTGTTGTCTTTACCACCGGCTTTAAGTGCCGCGTCGCCGTGGAAAAACTCTTTATGGTCGTCGCCAATATTAGAGCCAGCCATGTCCTGGTGTCTTACGGTAGCGATGCCTTGACGAATCTCCTGACGCTGTACCCCTGCGACGTAGGCCAGCATGCCTTCATCACCGAAGTAGCCTTTAGCCAGGTTGTCAGTCGATAGTGCCGCTGTGTGGTAAGTTGGCAGCGTGATCAGGTGGTGGAAAATACCGGCTTCACGAGCGCCATCGCGTTGGAAGTTACGTGTCCACTCATCCGCTAGCTGACCAAGCTCAGTGTTGTCGTATTCAACACCCATTAGCTTGTCACGCTGGTAAGCGGAAACATCTTTGCCTTCTTTTTCCCAGGCATCAAATACTTGCTGGCGGAAGTTCAACGTCCAGTTAAATGACGGTGAGTTGTTGTAAACCAGCTTGGCGTCGGGCACGACGGCGCGGATGCGGTTAACCATGCTGGCAATTTGGCCGACGTGGGGCTTCTCGGTCTCAATCCACAGCAGGTCAGCACCGTTTTGCAGGCTGGTGATACAGTCAAGCACAACGCGGTCTTCGCCGGTGCCCGGTTTGAACTGGTAGAGGCCTGACGCTAAACGCTTCGGCTTAACAAGCTTACCGTTTTGTTTGATAACCACATCACCATTGTTGATGTCGCCAGCATTTTCGATGACATCGCCATCTAAGAAGCTGTTGTACTGGTCGCCTAGATCGCCAGGTTCGTTAGTCACTGCGATTTTCTGGGTTAAGCCTGCACCTAATGAGTCGGTGCGCGCCACGATAACGCCATCTTCGATGCCGAGCTCAAGGAAGGCATAACGCACAGCATTGATTTTTGCCAGGAAGTCTTCGTGGGGAACGGTGACTTTACCATCCTGGTGGCCACACTGCTTCTCATCGGAAACTTGGTTTTCAAGCTGGATACAGCAAGCGCCCGCTTGGATGAATTTCTTGGCCAGCAGGTAAGTCGCTTCAGCGTTACCAAAACCGGCATCGATATCAGCAATGATCGGTACGATATGCGTCTCGTAGTTATCGATCTTGCTGATTAGCTCTTGCTCTTGAGCGCTGTCGCCTGCTTCTTTGGCCTCATCCAAGGCACGGAACAGGTGGTTAAGTTCCCAAGCATCTGCCTGCTTCAGGAAGGTGTACAGCTCTTCGATCAGATCAGCGACCGATGTTTTTTCATGCATGGACTGATCGGGCAGTGGGCCGAACTCGGAGCGTAAGGCGGCTACCATCCAGCCTGACAGGTAGAGGTAACTGCGCTTAGTCGTGCCAAAGTGCTTTTTAATGGAAATCAGTTTTTGTTGGCCAATAAAACCGTGCCAGCACCCCAGAGACTGCGTGTACTTAGACGTATCAGCGTCGTAGGCCGCCATATCGTCACGCATAATTTTTGCAGTGTAGCGTGCAATATCCAAACCGGTATGAAAACGGTTCTGAGCACGCATGCGTGCAGCGTATTCAGGTTTGATCGCTTCCCATTTGCCGCCTTGAGCTTCGCGCAGTTGGGCCATTGCTTTGATATCGTCGAGCAGTCCTGACATAAGCTGTTTCCTCCAGGGTCATGATAGCTATTTCGCAAGTTAGCTTATTCTTATGCTGCACCTGCGAAGATGTGTTCAGCATTATCGAAATTTAACGCGCTGTCTCTACGCCAATTGTCTCTGAGCAAAACGTCTCTTAGTCAAACGTCGCATCGGAGAGTGATCATTGTGGAGACGCTTATTTAAACGTCGGTTACAGCGTTTCCTGTTTGGCTAAATTCGATGTTTCGCCATAACGCTGCGGTGCAATAACTATCAACGAGAACGGCAGGTTCAACAATTGTCACTTGGGGGCAGAAGGGGTTGTAGTTCAACTACAGGAGCGTACTGAAACGCTCTGTTTGTGTAGTCGTTTTTCGTCAGGTGGGCTGAAAATGGAGCAAAAAAAAGCGCCACATAGCAGTGGCGCTCTCATTGATTGATCACAATCGTAGTCAAAAAAAAGCGACTACAGCGTTAGCAGCATTTCCCGGTGAGGTATTCCGGCATCCATAAAGGTGCCACCATGCGCCACAAATCCCAAGCGTTGGTAAAAGGCGAGGGCGTGCAATTGAGCGCTCAGCGCTACATGGGTATGGCCTGCTTCTCGAGCAGCCTGAATGGCTGCTTCCATGAGTTGATAGCCAATGCCAGCGCCACGCGCGCTATCGAGTACCGCGACGCGCCCAATATGGCCGTCGGGCAGCAGTCGCGCAGTCCCCACTGGCTGATCCTCAAGATAGGCAATGAAGTGGCTGCACTCCTCGTCACGGCCATCCCACTCCTCCTCTTGAGGCACGCACTGCTCTTCGATAAACACCACGCGGCGGATCTCGGAAGCTATATCCTTTAGCGTACTCCAATCACCGTTAATAATGGTTGTCGTCGACACCGCTAGCTACTCCTCATCATCCTCTTCGCCCATAAAGCCTAGGCTTCCGGTGTTTACTAACTGTGTTATCAGCGCTGCTGCCCCATCAATGGCAAGTACGTCTTCATACATAGGCGATGGGTCGGCAAGCCGCTTGGCTAACTCAGTTGAACAGGAGTGTCCGTCGCCGTCGACAAAGAGCGTGGTGCCGTTGGCATCGCTTCGCCAAGCAACGCGGGAACCCGGCATATGAAACAGTGGTTCACCGTGTTGTAGTTGCGCAACAAGGTCAGCTTCCGTCATTGGCTCTTCAAGGGGCGCTACTTGGTCAATGTATTTCGGTTGGGTCATGACGCGACCAAACCACTGGGCTATTTGCTCAGGATTGTCCAAGGTGGAGAGTACAAACTGGCGCATACGTTCAACGGCCGCATCATCTAGTTCACCCACTTGGCTTGCGGGAGACATGCCCGCATCGCTATAGCGGTGGGAGTCAGAAAGCTGCTCTCCTAGATAGTCGGCGTAGGATGTGATGGCTTCATCCGCTGATGGTGCCCTAAACCCTACCGAAACAGTCATGCAATCGTCGGTTTGACTAACGCCGTGGTGCGCCCAACCAGGGGGGAGATACAGCATATCGCCCGGTGATAGCGTCCAGTCAGAGTCAGCTTCAATCTCAAAGGTTTCAAGAATACGTAGATCGATACCTTGGATAATGGGCGCGTTGTCTGGCTGCTTACCGCCTAGTTGCCAGCGCCGGTGGCCGCTAGCCTGTAACAGGAAAACATCGTATTGGTCGATATGTGGGCCGACGCTACCACCGGGCGGCGCATAGCTGACCATGATGTCGTCTAACCGCCAACGGGGAAGGAAGTCAAATTCATCCATTAGTGCAGCGATAGACGGTACATAGTGATCGACGGCTTGAACCAGGAGGCTCCAGTTGCCTTCCGGCAAGCGCTCAAAGGTTGCGTCGTCAAACGGGCCGTGGGAAACCTGCCAGGGACCATCAGGCCCGTTTTCTTCCACAAGGCGCGCTTCTACACCGGGTTCGCAGGCAAGCCCGGCTAGCTCATCGGGGTCGATGGGGCTAATAAAGTCGGGGATAGCGCCACGAATCAGCAGCGGCTTCTGCTGCCAGTAATTGGCCAAGAAGTCTTCGGGCGTTAAATCGCCCAGCAATGTGAGTGGCTTATCGTGTTGGCTCATGGCGTTATCCTAGTTCAAATGAGCGCTGCGCCTTACTAAGGGCGCAGTGCGTCGTTTAGAGTGCAGCAAGCCGCTGGTTAAGTGCTTCGGCTTGAGCCTTCGCATTACCAATATAGCTGGCAGGAGAGAGGGCTTTCAGCTCATTTTTAACCGACTCGGGTAGTTCAAGCGTATCGATAAAGGCAGCAAAGCCTGCTTGGTCAATACGTTTGCCGCGGGTTAATTCTTTAAGCTTTTCGTAGGGCTTTTCGATGCCATAGCGACGCATGACCGTTTGAATTGGCTCAGCCAGTACTTCCCAGCTGTTATCCAGGTCTTCAGCTAGGCGCTCAGGATTTGCTTCAAGCTTGCTGATACCCTTGAGGCTAGCGTGATAGCCAATCAGGCCGTAAGCCAAGCCAACGCCTAGGTTGCGCAACACAGTGGAATCCGTCAGGTCGCGCTGCCAGCGTGAAATCGGTAGTTTCTGGGCCAAGTGATTAAGCACGGCATTGGCCAGCCCAAGGTTGCCTTCCGAGTTTTCAAAGTCAATTGGGTTAACTTTATGCGGCATGGTCGATGAGCCAATTTCGCCTTCGACGGTGCGCTGCTTAAAGTAGCCCAGCGAAATATAGCCCCATACGTCGCGATCAAAGTCGATCAAAATAGTGTTGAAGCGGCAAACTGCATCGAAAAGCTCGGCAATGTAGTCGTGGGGCTCAATCTGTGTGGTGTAGGGGTTGAAGCTTAGTCCTAAGCCTTCCACAAAGGTGCGTGCGTTGGCTTCCCAGTCAATGTCTGGGTAGGTCGTCAGGTGGGCGTTGTAATTGCCCACAGCACCGTTAATTTTACCCAGAATCTCAACGCGTTCGATTTGCTTGAGCTGGCGCTTAAGCCGGTAGGCCACGTTGGCCATTTCCTTGCCTAGCGTTGTGGGGCTGGCGGTTTGTCCATGGGTGCGTGAAAGCATCGGTTGAGCTGCATGCGCAATGGCCAATTTGGCAATCTCATCGGCGACTTCATGCAGGGTGGGCAGAATGGCCTTTAGCCCATCTGCCAGCATAACGCCGTAGGAAAGATTGTTGATGTCTTCGCTGGTGCAAGCGAAGTGAATAAATTCAGTGACCGCGTTGAGTTCGGGCTGCCCCGCAATCTTCTCTTTCAAGAAATACTCAACCGCTTTGACATCGTGGTTGGTGGTGCGCTCTATTTCTTTAATGCGTTCGGCATCTTCGACAGAAAAGTCACGAATCAACTGCTCAAGAAAAGCCGTCGCTTCGACTGACAGCGGCGGTACTTCGACAATTTGGCTGTGGTCCGCAAGGCGCTGCAGCCAGCGCACTTCCACAATCACGCGAGCACGGATAAGACCGAATTCGCTGAAGTGCTCCCGTAGTGCGGCGGCTTTTGCGCCGTAGCGTCCGTCAACGGGGGAGAGGGCGGTCAAAGCAGAGAGTTGCATGGCTTGGTTTCCAAGGTGGTCTGAAGTCAATGGTTCGAACAGCAATATGTCGAAAAGAAATTGCTCGAAGTGCCGAGATGATCTTTGGGCGCGTTAGCCAAGGCTATCAAGCGCGCGCCTCAACGCTTTACGCTGGAAAACAAGCTTCCAGCGACGGCCGCCTTGCTGGTGCCATAGCAGCGCAAAACGTATGCCTGCCATCAAGCAGGCGCGCACCCGCTCGGGCATCATGCGAGTCTGCAGTAAAGAGGGATCGCCCTGAACCACGATGCGGGTTTTAAACGTCGAAATGGTTTCTTGGTAGGCATCACCGAGGCTTGCAATCACATTTTCATGAGTGCTGCCGAAGTGCTCTGCCTGCCCCTGTACGTGGGACAGCTTTTGACCAAGTAAATCCATCATATGGCGGTCAGTGCGCAGTTTATTCATTAACAGTAGCAGCGAAAAACCGTAGCGGAGAACCACAGGATTGGCTTGTTTGCGGCCAACAAGGGCTTCGAGTGTTTCTAACCCGCGGCGTAAATTATTGGGGTGGCCGCCATAAATAGCTTCAAAGCTTTCCGGGTTGGTGTCCACGGTTGCATTGATGAGTGTTTCCCAGGCGCGAGGATCTACTTGTCCAGTCCGCGCGAGTTCGTCTACCAAACTAGCGGATTGAAAAACGCCAGCCAGCGCCAGTGCTTGGCGGGCGGCTTGAGACTCCGGTGCGCGATGAATAGGGGTAGCGCTCATGCAGTGGTCTCCGTGGTATTCCAAGTGGCGCGAATAACGCCGCCGCCTAAGCAAATTTCACCATCATAAAGTACCAATGACTGGCCTGGTGTGACTGCCCACTGAGGATCATCAAACACCACCTCAACAGTGCCGTCGGGCAGCGCATGGATTTCACATGGGCAATCACTTTGACGATAGCGGGTTTTGGCGGTGTAACGGCCCTGTGCGGCAGGCGGCTCACCTGCTACCCAGTCCATGGCTTCAGTGGCCAACGCATTGGTGAACAGCAGTGGGTGATGCTTGCCTTGGACGACAATCAATACATTACGCTCAAGGTCTTTGGCCGCTACGTACCATGGGTCTTCCGAATAGTTGGCGAGACCACCAATGCCTAACCCTTGGCGCTGCCCCAGGGTGTAGTACATCAGTCCCATATGCTTACCAATGACATCGCCTTCGGGCGTTTCAATATTGCCGGGTTGTGCGGGCAGGTATTGCTGCAAAAAGTCGCGAAAGCGGCGCTCGCCGATAAAGCAAATACCAGTAGAGTCTTTTTTCTTGGCGGTAATAAGATCGTGCTGTTCAGCCAAGGCTCTAACGGCAGGTTTTTCAAGCTCACCAACCGGAAACAGGGTGCGCGCAATCGCTGCTTCAGGCACCGCGTGTAGGAAATAGCTTTGATCTTTATTGCTATCCACACCTTTTAGCAGGCGCGGGCGTCCTCCGCGAACTCCTTGGCGAACATAATGCCCGGTTGCGATTTTATCGGCGCCTAACATTTCAGCGTAGTCTAGAAAGACCTTAAATTTGATCTCTCGGTTGCACAGGATATCGGGATTGGGCGTTCTGCCCGCTTTATATTCGGCTAAAAAATGCTCGAAGACGTTATCCCAATACTCGGATGCGAAATTGGCCGTATGCAATTTGATGCCCAGCTTCTCACACACAGCTTCTGCATCGGCAAGATCTTCTTTCGCCGTGCAGTATTCGGTGCCGTCGTCTTCATCCCAATTCTTCATAAACAGGCCCTCAACCTCATACCCTTGTTGGAGTAGAAGGAGAGCAGAAACCGATGAATCAACGCCGCCCGACATGCCAACAATTACTTTTTGGGTCTCGGGCGCTTCAGGAATAGACGTGCCATGGGTGGATGTCATTGGCATCCTCAGTTGAAGTGGTGTGCAATTGGATGCTGATTATACACGATGGAGGCTTGGTGCTTCGAGTGCTTCACTCATGAATCACGGCCAGGGGATAACATTGGCCGTTAATGGCGTTTTCGATCCGTTTAAGCACCAGGGGGCTGCGCAGCCTACCGGCATTGCCGAGGGCTTTGATGTCATTTAATGTGAGCCAGTGAGTGGCGGTGATGTCGCTATCAATGGGGGACGAGAGCATGACGTCTGGTGTGGCTATAAAACCATGGCTATGAAAGGTAAGGCCTTCTGGCGTGTGGAAGACATAAAGACCTAAGTAGTCGGTTAGCGTCACCTGCCAAGCAGTTTCTTCTTGCACTTCACGCAAGATGGCTACCATAGGACCTTCGCCTGGCTCTACATGTCCAGCCGGTTGGTTAAACACGGTTTGCCTACCGCCGCGGGCTTCTTCCACCATCAAAAAGTGGTCATTGCGCTGAATCACGCAGGCAACGGTACTTCTGATGATGGCATTTTTTATCATCTCACTGCTCATTTGGAGTGCCTGTGCCGAGGTGCGCCGCTGCGCTTTGGCGCTTTAGTGGGGCGTGGAGCGTGTAGTGTTTGTTTGCGCCACTCGCCTGGGGCCAAGTCGCCAAGTTGCCATGTGCCAATCGCCGCGCGTATCAATCTCAACGTAGGAAACCCTACATGGGCGGTCATGCGCCGTACTTGGCGGTTGCGGCCTTCGCTAATTGTTAACTCTAACCAGCTGGTGGTGGGGTGGCGCTTCGGGTCAATCCTTGAGTCGCGTTGTGCGATGACCGGTGGCTCAATGCGCCGGGCTTTTGCTGGCTGGGTTGGGCCATCTTTTAAGGTGACACCGTTTTTGAGAGCACGAATTGCCTCATCATTAATCTGCCCTTCGAGCTGCACCCAGTAAGTTTTGGGCTGCTTGTGACGTGGGTGGGCGATACGGTGGATGAGGCTGCCGTCATCACTTAATAACAGCAGGCCCTCAGAGTCATAATCAAGCCGCCCTGCGGCGTACACGCCAGGCACATCTATAACATCGGCTAATGTGGCGCGGCCTTGTTTGTCGGTAAACTGAGAGAGCATACGATAGGGTTTATGCAGTAAATATAAAGTGCTCATAATCTCTTTAGAAGGGTGCCCTTGATTTGTCGACAATCTCTCATGCGATTAAAATGCAGCGCTGGTATACTTTGAGGCTAATATTTCAAAGGCAGTTCTTGAAAAGCCGCCTTTGAATAGCGTTTATGTCGTGCCGGAGTTGTCGTAATTTCCACTGAAATAACCACCGTAAAAACCACCGATTGATAACCGGGAAAGCCAAATTAAATGGCCCCGCCTGCTTCGCGGCATGGTCTCTCGTTGAAGAAGTCGCGTCGCTCAGGATCTCTATAATCACAGCGATAGAAAAAAGAGGTTAACGCAAAATGTCTAAAACGCCGAAGATCATTTACACGCTCACCGACGAAGCGCCTGCGCTCGCGACATACTCTTTGCTACCGATTATTGACGCTTTCACCGACGCTGCGGGTATCGAGGTGGAAACCCGGGATATTTCCCTGGCGGCTCGCGTTCTCTCTTTATTTCCCGACTACTTGACCGAAGAGCAGCGTATCGAAGACCACCTGGCCGAATTAGGTGCGCTGGCTAAGGTTCCCGAAGCTAATATCATCAAATTACCGAATATCAGCGCCTCTATGCCGCAGCTGCGGGCGGTGATCAAAGAGCTGCAAGAACAAGGTTACAAGCTGCCCGAGTATCCGGACGACCCAAGCAGCGATGAAGAGAAAGATATCAAAGCGCGCTATGACAAAGTGAAAGGCAGCGCAGTTAACCCCGTATTGCGTGAAGGTAACTCTGATCGCCGCGCACCGAAAGCCGTGAAAGAGTACGCCCGCAAGTACCCGCATTCTATGGGGGAGTGGAGCCAGGCGTCGCGTACCCATGTTTCGCACATGCATAGTGGCGACTTCTACCACGGCGAGAAGTCGATGACCCTGGATCGCGCCCGCAACGTCAAGATGGAGCTGATCACTGCCAGCGGTGAAACCAAGGTGCTCAAGCCTCGGGTTGAGCTGCTGGAAGGCGAAATCATTGACAGCATGTTTATGAGCAAGAAAGCGCTGCTGGAGTTTTACGAGCGTGAAATCGAGGATGCGCGTAAGACCGGTGTGATGTTCTCATTGCACGTAAAAGCGACGATGATGAAGGTCTCGCACCCCATCGTGTTCGGGCACTGCGTCAAAATTTTCTACAAGGACGCCTTTGAGAAGCACGGTGAGCTCTTCAAAGAGTTGGGTGTCGATGTTAACAACGGCATCGCTAATCTCTACGATAAGATTGCGACCTTGCCAGAATCCCAGCGTGATGAAGTCATTAGTGACCTGCATGCGTGCCATGACAAGCGCCCAGAGCTGGCGATGGTTGATTCGGCTCGCGGCATTACCAACTTCCACTCACCCAGTGATGTGATTGTCGATGCTTCGATGCCGGCGATGATTCGCGCTGGCGGTAAGATGTACGGTGCTGATGGTCGTCTCAAGGACGTCAAAGCCGTTATGCCTGAGTCGACGTTCGCGCGTATTTATCAGGAAATGATCAACTTCTGTAAATGGCACGGCGCGTTTGATCCGGCCACAATGGGTACCGTTCCCAATGTTGGTTTGATGGCGCAAAAAGCCGAAGAGTATGGTTCTCACGATAAGACCTTCGAGGTGCCAGCGGATGGTGTTGCCAACATCACTGATCTGGACACGGGTGAAGTACTGCTATCACAGACAGTGGAGCAGGGCGATATCTGGCGCATGTGTCAGGTCAAAGATGCGCCGATTCGCGACTGGGTGAAGTTGGCGGTTGAGCGCTGCCGTGATTCTGGTATGCCGACGGTGTTCTGGCTTGATCCTTACCGTCCGCACGAGAATGAGCTGATCAAAAAGGTCAAAACGTACCTTAAAGATCACGATACAGATGGCCTCGAAATCCATATCATGTCTCAAGTTCGGGCGATGCGTTACACCCTTGAGCGCGTGATTCGTGGTCTCGATACGATCTCGGTGACGGGCAATATTCTCCGTGATTACCTGACAGACCTATTCCCGATTCTTGAGTTGGGCACTAGTGCCAAAATGCTTTCTATCGTGCCGTTGATGGATGGCGGTGGTCTGTTTGAAACGGGTGCCGGTGGTTCCGCACCTAAGCACGTTCAGCAACTGCTTGAAGAGAACCACCTACGTTGGGACAGCCTTGGCGAGTTCCTGGCGCTGGTTGCTTCTTTGGAACACCTCGCCAAACGTTTTGGCAATGACCGTGCTAAGTTGCTGGCGAAAGCGTTGGATGAAGCTAACGGCAAGTTCCTTGAGAGCAATAAATCACCTTCGCGCAAAGTGGGTGAGCTTGATAACCGAGGAAGCCACTTCTATCTAGCGCTCTATTGGGCAGAAGCACTAGCCGCTCAGGATCAAGACGCTGAGCTGAAAACACGCTTTGCCCGTTTAGTAGAAACGCTGAAAGCCAATGAAGCTAAGATCATTGACGAACTGAATGGCGTGCAAGGCCAGCCTGTTGACCTTAAAGGCTATTACCACCCGAATGGGGAAGTGGCTAGTCAAGTCATGCGCCCGAGTAAGACGCTCAATGAAGCCCTTGCAATGGTCGCAAACGGTTAAGACTTAAATCATCAGCAGTCTGCGTTGCCGCTGGGCAATACGCATGAAAACGCTGTGATATCCCTCGCCCGCTTTGGTGGGCGAGGGTTTTTTGTCTTATTTAGTATGCTAATTTTGTATTTTCCATGAACCCTTGCTGGTAACGGGCGTCTTACTTTGGAGAGCAAAATCAGAGTGATTAAATCTAGCTTAGTTAAAGTTAGTGAGTTTCAAGCTAGGATGGATGATTCAAGCGCCGTAAGACACCACTTGCCAGCTAAGAGACGATAACCCTTGCTGCTTATGCCTACTACAGACAGCCCATACGTCATGGCTATCCTGCACGCAGGAATGACTCGGCCAGATGCGCCTGAATATGATGATGATCTAGCCGTTCAGCCAGCTGAGCCAGAGCTTGCTCGGCCGCCGTTGTACAAAGTGATACTTCACAATGATGATTTCACACCGATGGAGTTTGTTGTTGAGGTATTACAGGAATTTTTTAATATGGATAGTGAGCAGGCGGTTCAGGTCATGCTTGCGGTGCATACCCAAGGTAAAGCGACGTGCGGTATCTTTACACGGGATATTGCAGAAACGAAAAGTTACCAAGTCAATGAATATGCCCGCGAATGCGAGCATCCTTTAATGTGTGATATCGAAGCTGCTGACTGAAAGCGTTGAAAAAAATTAGCGATGGGCCTTGCAAGTGCGCCATTTGTACCCGATGTTGAAAGTGCCGGTCGACTAAACTGATCCGACGCAAGCCCTAGGTGGCGACACGCCCTAGGTAGTAGCGAAAAGGGGACTGCCATGCTGAGCAAAGAACTTGAACTTACCCTGAACACGGCCTTCACCGTGGCTCGCTCAAAGCGCCACGAGTTTATGACCGTTGAGCACCTGCTCCTGGCGTTGTTGGATAATGCGTCAGCAGTTGACGTGCTAAAGGCGTGTGGGGCGAATCTCGATAAGCTGCGGTCTGATCTGCAGGATTTTATTAATTCGACCACACCATTGATTCCTGAGAGTCAGGCGGATCGCGAAACCCAGCCTACCCTTGGGTTTCAGCGCGTATTGCAACGTGCTGTATTTCATGTGCAGTCATCTGGAAAGAGTGAAGTGACTGGCGCTAATGTGCTGGTCGCTATTTTCTCTGAGCAGGAAAGCCAAGCCGTTTACTTCCTCAAGCAACAAAGCGTTGCGCGCGTAGACGCTGTTAACTATATCGCTCACGGTATTTCTAAGGTGGCTGGCCATGGGGCTGCTCCATCGCCGTCTTCTCAAGAGAGTGAAGATGCTGAAGAGGGTAGTTCTGAAGGGGCTGCGCATCCGTTAACCGGTTATGCTACCAACCTGAATGAGCAGGCGCGCCAAGGCAAAATAGATCCATTGATTGGTCGCGATCATGAACTTGAGCGCGTGGTGCAAATCCTTGCCCGCCGGCGCAAGAATAACCCGCTATTGGTCGGCGAGGCTGGTGTTGGTAAAACCGCTATCGCAGAAGGCTTAGCAAAGCGCATTGTTGAAGAAGATGTGCCGGATGTGATTGCTGATGCAGTGGTTTACTCGCTTGATATGGGAGCGTTGTTAGCGGGTACTAAATACCGCGGTGATTTCGAGAAGCGCCTAAAAAGCTTGCTTAGTGAATTACGCAAGCAGCCTAACGCCGTGCTCTTTATTGACGAGATTCATACCGTAATAGGCGCGGGTGCTGCCTCGGGTGGCGTAATGGATGCGTCTAACTTGCTGAAGCCCTTGCTTTCCTCCGGTGAGTTGCGGTGTATCGGTTCGACAACGTTCCAAGAGTTCCGCGGTATTTTTGAGAAAGATCGCGCCCTGGCTCGTCGGTTCCAAAAAGTGGATGTGCTAGCACCCTCTGTGGATGACACCATCAAGATCCTCAAAGGGTTACGTTCGCGCTTTGAAGAACACCATGAGCTTAAGTACACCGATGGCGCGCTAGAGAGTGCCGCTCGTTTGGCTGATCGCTATATCAATGACCGTTACCTACCCGATAAAGCCATCGATGTGATTGATGAGGCAGGCGCGCACCAGCGTATGTTACCGCCAGAAGTGCGGACTAACACTATTGATGTTGAACAGGTAGAAGCGGTAGTGGCGTCTATTGCGCGCATTCCGCCAAAGAGTGTTTCAAGTTCTGATCGTAAGTTGCTAGAGAAGCTCGACCGCGACTTGAAAATGTTGGTGTTCGGTCAAGATGAGGCCATCGATACTCTCTCCGCTGCCATTAAGCTTTCCCGTGCCGGTTTGAAATCGCCAGATAAGCCAGTAGGTAGTTTCTTGTTTGCTGGCCCAACCGGCGTTGGTAAAACCGAAGTGGCTAAGCAGTTGGCGCATATCATGGGTATCGAACTAGTACGCTTTGATATGTCGGAGTACATGGAGCGTCATACTGTTTCACGCTTGATTGGTGCCCCTCCAGGCTATGTTGGCTATGACCAAGGGGGCCTGTTAACGGAAGCCGTCACCAAGCAGCCGCATTGTGTATTGCTGCTAGATGAAATTGAGAAGGCGCACCCTGAAGTGTTTAACCTGCTTCTGCAGGTTATGGATCACGGTCGTTTGACAGACAACAATGGCCGCGAGGCGGATTTCCGTCACGTGATCCTGATCATGACCTCGAACGCAGGGGCAGAGCAGGCATCACGGCGCTCTATCGGTTTCCAAAGCCAAGACCACTCAACCGACGCGATGGAAGTGATTCGTCGCACCTTCTCGCCTGAGTTCCGCAACCGCTTGGATGGTATTATCCAGTTCCATGCGCTGCAAACGTCTGTTGTGCGTAACGTAGTCGATAAGTTCCTGATCGAGCTACAGGCACAGCTGGACGAAAAGCGTGTACAGCTTGAAGTGGATGATACCGCGAGAGACTGGTTGGCAGAGAAGGGTTACGATCCCGATATGGGAGCACGCCCAATGGCTCGCTTGATCCAGGAGAAACTGAAGAAGCCGTTGGCTGAGATGATTCTATTTGGCGAGCTGGCTGATCAAGGCGGCATTGTGCACGTTAGCCTTGAAGAAGGTGAGCTGCATTTGTCAACGGAGTCGGAGATGGCGGATGCGCCCTGAAAAGGGCGCTAAGTCTACATTAAGCCCTTATCTCATGCCTCACTAAAGCACAGCGCCCTGTCATCCGACGGGGCGTTGTCGTTTCCAGAGAGCGGCGCCGTACTTACGCTATATTTTCAGTCAAGATGCGTGCATGCGCGGGCAGTATTTGCTTGTAGGCGTTACCAAGGCTTAGCGCGAGCGATAAACAATACGGCCTTTTGACAGATCGTAGGGCGTCAGCTCTACCTTTACCTTGTCACCTGTCAGGATGCGGATGTAGTTTTTGCGCATCTTGCCTGAAATATGAGCGGTGACGACGTGGCCGTTTTCCAGCTCAACACGGAACATGGTGTTGGGAAGGGTATCAACAATAACGCCTTCCATTTCAATATGATCTTCGCGTGCCATATAGGCAGATCCTCACTTATTTAACGTAATGGTTTGGTCTAATTAGTCACTTCAATGGGTGTCGTCAGGTGACGGTTACCCAGCAAGCAGCGCTATATTGTGCCGTAAGCCTGCCATCAAGGCAAAAAAGCTGGCAAGTTTAGCAAATTAAAGGCCGCCAATGTCGCCCGTCGAGCACCTCTATTGGGGTGAACGCGCGCTTGTAACGCATCTTACGGCACTCTTCAATCCAATACCCAAGATACAAGTGGGGGAGAGACTTTTCACCACACAGCTCAATAAGTTTGAGAATAGCAAACGTTCCCAGTGATCGCTTTTCCAAGGCCTTATCGACACTGAAAAACGTGTAAATAGCCGATAGCCCATGTTCAAGTTGGTCAAATGCCGCGACCGCGACGAGCTTCCCATCCAGGTGCATCTCTAAAAGGTGTGCATAGGGTTCTTCAAGCGTTAAAAAGGTACGATACTGCTCCCGGCTAGGCGGATACATGTCACCATCGGCGTGGCGTAAGCGGATATAGTCTGCATAGAGTGCATAATGCTCTGCCTCATAGCGTGCAGGCACTACACGTGTAGCAATATCGGCATTAAGACGCCGGAGTTTGCGTTGGGTGCGATTAGCGCTAAAGTCGCTGATAGGAATGCGTACTGAGCGACAGGCATTGCAACCCTCGCAGTGAGGGCGGTATAGGTGGCGACCGCTGCGACGAAAGCCGAGTAACGAAAGTGAGTCATAAACGCCGGGAACGGGAGATTCCTGGGGATCCAGAAACAGAGTGGTTGCCTCTTTGCCAGGAAGATAGCTGCAGGCGTGGGGAACGGTTAGGAAGAAGCGCAAATCCCGCACAGGGCGGCGAGGAGCGTTACTACTCACGGCTTGCCTCCTTGCTTAGTTTGAACATGGACTAGCTTGAATATGGACTAGCTTGAATATGGACTAGTTTGAATACGCTTACCATTCTGAAGAGTGGCCTGAGGCAATGGCACCAAGCCACGGTGATCCAGGTATAGTAGGTGCTTCATTGGTCATATTCGTTAAGTTAAATGCCTCGTTAGGCAACCACTTTTCAAGATAGTTGATGAACGTCTTACGAGCGACTGTTGTCGCACCAAGGCTCGCCAAGTGAGGTGTGTGCATCTGGCAGTCGATCAGTTTACCCTCATGGTGTTGCATAGCATGGGCTAAGTGGGCGAGGGCGATTTTAGAGGCATCGGGCACTTGCGAGAACATTGATTCACCAAAGAAGATTGGCCCCATTGCTAATCCATAAAGCCCGCCAACCAGTTGGCCTTCAAGATGTACTTCAATGCTATGCGCGATGCCTAGCTCATGTAGACGTTGGTAAGCGTGACGCATATCTTGATTGATCCAAGTGCCTGGCTCCCCAGAGCGTGGCGCAGCGCATGCTTTAACAATGTTTTCAAACTGTTGATCCACAGTGACGATAAAGCCACCATGACGCAATCGCTTAACAAGGCTACGACGTCGTTTAAACTGTGGTGGTTGCAATACCATACGTGGGTTGGGGCTCCACCACAAAATAGGTTCATCATCGCTATACCATGGAAAAATACCTTTTCGGTAAGCGTGGATTAACCAGTGGGGGGAGAGCTCTCCGCCTGCGGCAAGAAGGCCGTTCGGTGACTCGAGGGCAAGGTCGGTAGACGGAAAGATAGGCTGTGGCGATGAAAGCCAAGGTAGCATTGTTTGCTCCTGTTACTGAACACTTCGATAGAAGCGCTGTGACGGCGAAAGGATGCTCGGTATGATGCAAACTCGCAAGTGGATTAAAGACACCATTGAGGTGTAAAGGGAGAATCGCTTGAAAGTAAATAAGGCGGTAGACAAGCGAACGCAACGTAACTCGCGTCAACCATCATCAACGGCCTCAACTGGGCGAGTTAAAGCCGCAAAGGATAAAGCTCGTCGATTTGGCCTGCGCTTGCAGGGCTCGGCGCGCGAAGGCGTGGTCGTGGTGCTGCTTGCGCTGTGCGTATTTTTGTTATTGGCACTGTTTAGTTATGACCCTGCCGACCCAGGTTGGTCTTATCAAGGGCCGGAAACGGATGTTCATAACTGGATGGGGCCTGTTGGTGCTTGGCTTGCGGACGTGCTTTATTCGCTGCTGGGAGCAAGTGCCTTGTGGTGGCCGGGAATGTTTGGTTATGCAGCCTGGTGGCTAATGAGGTCACGCCAAGTGCGGTTTGATATCGATCCGGTAGCGATTGCTGTCCACACCGGAGGATTAGTGCTGCTTATCTTCGGCACGACGATGTTGGGTGCGCTGCATTTTTATCATCCTGACAGCATTTTGCCTTACGCCTCTGGCGGTATATTGGGCGAAGGGTTAGTCAGCACTCTAAAACCACTTGTCAGCAATGGTGGTGTTGGTCTTATTTCTGCTGCGCTAATCTTGATCGGTTTTCCACTGTTTAGCGGCATGTCGTGGTTACAGGTGGCTGATGAGCTTGGTCGTCGTCTGTGTAAAGTAGGGGGCTGGTTCAGCGCTCGGCGTGCTAAAGGGCGTGAGAGGCGCTCCCAGCGTGCTGCTGTGCGTGCCGCCGCGAAAGCGGCGTCTCAGAAAGTAAAAGAGAAACCACTAGCTGAATTTAAAGCGGCTAAGCCAGAGAGTGACTCGCAACGCCCAAGTCCAAAAGAGAGTAGTCACCAGCAAGCACCCGCCCAAGAAAGCAGCCGCGTACGTCGTGAGCCTAGTTTTTCAACCACTACGACAGATACCTCAATTCCATGGGCAGCGGCTGCATTTTCAGGGGCGTTGCCTGAGGAAGAGATGCCCAAGCGTGCATCCTCAACTGCGGCTGAACAGCCTGCTTCTGAGATGGACGCCCCTCAGGATGTTCCGTCGGTTGAGCCTAATGACCAGCCGCTTGAAACCACGGCTGAAGAGCGGCGTGAAGCTAAAGCAGCAGTTAAAACAGAGGTTAAAACAGAGCCTAAAATAGAGCCTGTTGTGAACAACGATGTGGAAAAGGCTGCGGAAGACGCTGTAGAAGACGCCGAGGAAAAATTGCCCAGCGCGCCTCGCGAGGATGCTTTTGCGGTGCGCATCAAGGACGAAAGCAGCGAGCCAACACTTTCAGTACCGCTCTCCGCGAGAGAGGCAGAGCCAACGTTCGATCGGCCAGCGCGTGATGAGCTAGCCGGTGAAAAATCGGCTTCTCATCCTGCACCTAGTTTTCAGCCAGCAGAAACGCAGCCATTTACTTCATCGGCAGACGTATCACGCGATGAAACAGAGCATCAAGCTACGTCTCAGGCGATGTCTTATGCAGCGCATGAAATAAAACAGCATGATACAGCTAAGCAAGGCGACGACGTTGAACGCGAGATGGCGCCTGTTTCTACCAGCATGCCTGAACCCGAGCATACGCCCGCAATCACGCTGCGAGATGCTGGTGACTCTCGCCCTGTACATGCGACGCCCCCTGAGCCTCGTTCCGAACGAGTACCTGAAGTCGTGCCAGAGCCAGTATGGGATGATGAGGAAGATGATCTCCCTGTCGCACGACCAGCCGTTACTGCTACGCGCCAAGAGCCAACGCTACATGATTCTGATGTATCCAGGACTGATGTATCCAGGACTGAGGTATCCAGGGCGGAGGCACCCAGGGTTGGGGTTCCCCAAGGTGAGTCTTCTGAGACGGTGGATTCAAATGACATGTCTGCCGACGAGGCGTCTTCTGAGGAAAAAGAATCTGACAATGGGCCTACTCTGTGGACCGTTGAGCATCTGCAGAGCCAGCGTCCAGCGTTTGAAACATTTGATGAGCCAGAAGGGGATGTGCCCAGTCTCCAGCTGCTGACGCCTCCAGAGCCGCATGAGCCAAATTACACGGACGAGCAGCTTGCTGATATGGCGGAGCTCTTGGAAGTGCGGCTGCGTGAGTATGGTGTTAAAGCGGAAGTCGTTGATACATGGCCTGGCCCTGTGATCACCCGATTTGAAATTAAGCCAGCGGCTGGGGTGAAGGTTTCCAAAATCAGTAACCTTGCTAAAGACCTAGCACGCTCGTTAATGGTCAAGAGTGTACGTGTGGTTGAGGTAATTCCTGGACGTCCAACGGTCGGCATTGAAATACCTAATCCCCATCGAGCAATGATTCGTCTGCGTGAAGTAATTGACTCTGACCGTTATCAACAAGAAAGCTCGCCACTGACCATGGCGTTGGGTCAGGACATTGGCGGCGGGCCCGTTGTCGCTAATCTAGGTAAGATGCCCCATCTTCTGGTTGCTGGTACGACGGGGTCTGGTAAGTCAGTGGGTGTTAATGCCATGCTGATTTCCATGCTGCTAAAAGCGACCCCAGATGAGCTGAAGCTGATCATGGTTGACCCAAAAATGCTGGAGCTGTCAGTTTACGATGGCATTCCACACCTTTTGGCTCCCGTGGTCACGGATATGAAAGAAGCTGCAAATAGTCTGCGCTGGTGTGTTGCGGAGATGGAGCGCCGCTACAAATTAATGGCGGCAATGGGGGTGCGTAACATTGCAGGCTTTAATGGTCGTTTAGATGAGGCTGAGAGTGCCGGCGCACAAGTTGCCGACCCGCTTTGGGAGCCACAGCCATGGGAAATGCATCAAACGCCGCCAATCCTTGAAAAACTGCCCTACATCGTGGTGGTGATCGACGAATTCGCCGACATGTTTATGATCGTCGGGAAGAAAGTTGAAGAACTCATTGCTCGCTTGGCACAAAAGGCGCGTGCAGCGGGTATCCACCTGATTTTGGCTACTCAGCGCCCCTCTGTTGATGTGGTGACCGGGCTGATTAAGGCGAATATTCCGTCGCGAATGGCCTTCCAGGTATCGTCGCGGATTGATTCGCGTACCATTCTGGATCAGGGGGGCGCCGAGAGCCTGCTCGGCCATGGTGATATGCTTTACTTACCCGCTGGCTCAGGGCCACCTAACCGGATTCATGGTGCTTTTGTAGACGATGACGAAGTGCACCGGGTCGTGGATGATTGGAAGCGACGTGGCGCGCCTGAGTACATTGAAGAGATTTTGTCAGGCGGTGTAACCGCCGATGCACTGACGGGTCTTGAGGCTGAGGGCGTAGATGGCGATGATGCTGAGCAGGATGCGCTTTATGATGAGGCGGTTCAGTTCGTTACCGAAACACGCAAAGCTTCTATATCTGCCGTTCAGCGTCGCTTCAAAATCGGTTATAACCGCGCTGCACGCCTGGTGGAAGCAATGGAAGGTGCCGGTGTGGTTACCTCTATGGGATCTAACGGTGCCCGTGAAGTGTTGGCACCGCCACCGATAGGCCACTGACTTGTCTGTTAATGAGTGCCCGGCGCTTGGCTCAATAATGCAATAAGCGTGAAAGTCGCGCCGTAGGTGAAACCCTGCGGCGCGTTTTGCGTCTGAGAGGCTACACGGATCGTCTTAACGCTCCTTGCCTTGTCCGCTATCCGGCAATGACTGCCTAGGGAGAATATAATGCGCGATACACATACTCGACGCTCATCAGCGTTAGCGTTAGCAGCCAGTGCGCTAGGGTTAGCCTTTGCATCGCCTATTGCGTGGGCAAACGAGGCTGCAGAGCGCCTTACTGAGCGGCTTGACCCGCTTGAGAACTATCAAGCGACGTTTGAACAGCAAATTTTGGACGGTGGAGGTGAGCGTTTACAAAGCGCGCGTGGAGAAATGTGGCTCTCGCGCCCTGGCATGCTACGTTGGGAAGTAGATGCGCCTTATACGCAAGTCGTCGTCTCGGATGGTGATGATGTTTATCTCTATGACCCTGATCTTGAGCAAGTCACTGTTCAGGCAATGGATGACCGGGTCACTCATACCCCCGCGCTGTTGCTTTCAGGCAGTGCAAGCGATTTAACTGCTAGCTATGACGTATTTCATGAGCAGCAGAACGGTGATGACGTATTTACGCTGATTCCTATCTCAGCGGATACGTTATTTGAAGAGCTAAGCATGGTCTTTGACAATCAGACCTTAACGGAACTGTGGATGATGGACAGTACTGGTCAGCGTACTGCGATTACGTTTAGCGACATTACCCGTAACGGTAGTATTGACCGTAGCTTATTCAATTTTGATATTCCTGAAGGTACGGATGTTATCCGCGAAGAGCTGTAAAAAATGTTGTGAGAAGAGCAATACACTCTCGTAATAATGTCGCACGATGACTAGATCAGGCACCTTATGGTGCCTGATCTGCTTCTAGGTCCTGCTGTTCCCGCCACGCCATTATCTCTCCAAAGCGTTTCTCCTGACCAAAGGCGCTCGGTTCATAAAATCGTGTTTTGGGTAAATCATCAGGCCAACAGTCATGAGCGCTGCCCGCAGGGTAGCCATAGGTTTCGTTATGCGCGTAGCGATAACCTTGGCCATGTCCTAGCTGCTCCATCAGTTTGGTGGGGGCGTTACGAAGATAGCTGGGAACTTCCAGCTGTGGTTGCTGCTGCACAAACTGCTGTGCAGCCTTCCAGGCACGATCAATACGATTACTTTTTGGAGCAACCGCTAAATGAATGGCGGCGTGGGCGATCGCCCGCTGGCCCTCGTAATCGCCTAAACGTAAATAGGCATCCCAGGCAGCAATGACCAGGGGGAGTGCTCGAGGGTCAGCATTTCCTACATCTTCTGAGGCAATCGCCGTTAAGCGGCGCACAATATCAAGCGGGTCGCCGCCGCCCTGTAAAAAGCGTGCTATATACAGCAGGGCTGAATCAGGACGTGATGAGCGAATTGATTTATGAACGGCTGATAATAAATCGTAATAAGCGTCACCCTGCTTATCAAAGGCGCTTGATTGATGACCTACCACATCGGCTAACACCGCTTTGTGTAGCACCTCTTTATCACCATGCTGTTCAGTAAAATCGCAGGCCGTTTCTAGTAGTCCCAGCGCGCGACGTGCGTCGCCTGCACTGGCATGAGCAAGAGCCTCTAATACTCCCTCTTCCATCTCGATGCGGCGCTTACCCAGACCATGCTCCGCATCGTTTAATGCTTGAGATAACACCTGTAGAAGTTCGTCATGGCTCAGCGGTTTAAGTACATAGACCCGAGCACGGGAAAGTAGCGCCGAGTTGACCTCAAAAGAGGGGTTTTCTGTTGTTGCGCCGATCAGTGTTAGCAGGCCGGACTCCACATGGGGCAGCAACGCGTCTTGTTGACTCTTGTTCAATCGGTGGATTTCATCTAAGAATAGAAGTGTGGGTGATGTGCGTTGCTGTGCTCGCTCTACTGCTAAACGAATTTCTTTTACACCGGCCATGACGGCACTTAAATGCTCAAGATGAGCGCCAGAAGCGCGTGCTAGTAACTCTGCTAGCGTGGTTTTCCCCACACCGGGCGGCCCCCATAAAATCATTGAGCGCACGGCACCGGACTCTGCCATACGACGTAGGGGTTTTTCAGGCCCCACTAATGCTTGCTGGCCGACGTAATCGTTAAGGGTTAGAGGGCGCATACGGTAGGCAAGGGGCGCGTCTTCACTCGTGGTAACGGACGCGCGGTCAAAAAGATCCATATAAACGTTCCCTATAAATTTCCATCGTAAATCTTGCCGTTGAACAATCAACGATTAACAAGTGTCTGTGGTAAATAATGTTACGTCGGGCTACCTTTGGGCATAACCGACGGATAAGCGCCTGCTTGCCTAGGTAATGCCAAAGGCGCATGGTAACGATTAACACCAGTGTAGTTGAACCCAGCTCATGCCATGCGCTTAAGCGCTAGTAGGCAATGGGCGAAAGGTAAGGCACTTACAAAGGAGACGGCAAGATGTTAAACCAACTGCGTCTAGATCATGCCAACATGGCGCGAATGCTCCATGTGTTGCAGCTAAAACAAAAAACACTCGTGAGCGGTGAACGGCCCGACTTCCAGTTGATGCGTGAGGTGGTGGACTACATTTTGTCTTATATGGATGGTTTTGCTTCTCCGCTGGAAAAGATTTGCGTGGAACGTCTGCAAGAGCAGGCTCCTGAGCACCTTCCATTGATGGAGCAAATGGCCAGTGACTATCGAAAATTAAAGCCGCGCCTGTCCCGTTTATCCAATGATATCGACATGATTCTAATGGATAACGTGCTCCCCATGGATCGCTTTGCAGAGGCGTTGAAAGCGTACCTTGATGCACACCGTGCCTATCTCCGTCATGAGAGAGAGGGTCTGTTCCCGTTGATAGATAAGCATTTCAGCGAAGAGGATATGGAGGAGCTTCGTCAAGCGTTACCTGAGGGGGCTGAAAAAGAACTAGAGCGTTTACAGCAAGCGTACCCCGAACTTTACGCTGAATTGCGTGGTGCCGAAGTGCCATCAATGTAGCGCGCAAGCTGATCACTCAAGGTGTAACGGGGCGTGTTAAACTAACGCCCCGTTTTTTATTGGCGGCTTGAGGAGGGTGGCATGTACAACGCGTATCGGATGGTTAAGCAGTGATGTCTGGGCCTGTACTACTGTTTGATTCAGGTGTGGGCGGCCTTTCGGTTGCCCATGCGCTTCGCCAGCATTATCCGCATCTGGCAATGTGTTATGCCTGTGATAATGCGTGGCTACCCTATGGCCTACGTGATGATGTGACGCTCTCACAGCGTATTGTCTCGGTATGTAAAGCGGCAGTAGATGCCTGTCAAGCGAGTGTCTTGGTAGTTGCTTGTAATACCGCTAGCACCCTAGCGTTAGAGGGATTGCGTGCAACTTTAGATATTCCGGTTGTTGGAACTGTGCCTGCTATCAAGCCTGCTGCGTTGAGTAGTCAGACACGTCACATTGGCTTGCTCGCCACAACGGCGACCGTCAATAGGCCGTATACTCAGACGTTAATTAATAGCTTCGCGAGTGACTGTGTGGTCACCAGGGTGGCGGCAGATGCACTGGTCACAGAAGCGGAAGCGTGGCTATCCGGCATACCGATTAACGAGCAGCGATTAAGCCTAGCGCTAACACCTTTATGGCAGGCTACCCAGGCTAACCCAGCACTCGATACGGTTGTGCTGGGCTGTACCCATTTCCCACTGTTGAAAACTGAGCTAATCCGGTTGTCGCCGGTACCCTTGGTGTGGGTGGATTCTGGCGACGCAATTGCCCGTCGGGTAGGGCAAGTGGTACCGACCATAGCCAACAGCGCTCAAGATGGGCGTTGCTTCACGACAGCATCGGCGTCGCAACTTGCTAGCGGGTTGGCACGCTTTGGTTTTCACGCGCCACAACGATTAACGATTCCTAACGCGGTGTAGTCCCTCTGTTAGGTTGTTTGTTTCTATTGATGTTTTTTTAATTAAATGAGGAACTACCTTGGCGATCCCCACTGTAGAACCAGAACGCTATGCCGAACAGCTCGCTGAAAAGCAAGCCTACGTGGAGAAAACCTTTGCAGCGTTCACCACGCCCACGCTTGAAGTCTACCCCTCACCGCCAAGCCACTATCGGCAACGCTGCGAATTTCGTATTTGGCATGAAGATGATGACCTCTTCTACGCCATGTTTGAGGTCGATTCGCACAATCCCAAAAACAAGCGTGTCGTGCGTTTGGATCAGTTCCCTGTCGCTAGTGAGCATATCAATGCGCTGATGCCGCGTCTGCGAGAAGCGTTTCTTGCCAGCGATGAACTTCGTCGGCGCTTATTTCAAGTTGAGTTTTTAACCACGTTGTCTGGCGAAGCCTTGGTAACGCTGATCTACCACCGTCCGCTAGGCGAAGCCTGGGAAGCCGAAGCGCGCGCACTGGAGGAGACGCTTGGCATCATGATTATTGGTCGCTCTCGCAAGCAGCGCTTGGTGCTAACCCGAGATCATGTGTGGGAGCGCTTAACCGTTGATGGCCGTGAACTGGTGTATCAACAGGTCGAAAACAGCTTTACTCAGCCAAATGCGCATATCTGCCAGACCATGCTTAGCTGGGCCAGGGAGGCCACCGCCGGACGGCAGGGTGAAGACTTGGTGGAGCTTTACTGTGGTAACGGTAACTTTACCATTGCGTTAGCGGATAACTTCCGCCGCGTTTTGGCGACGGAAATTTCCCGCACCTCGGTTGCCAGTGCTAACGTCAATCTGGACGCTAACGGTGTAACCAATGCTCAGGTCGCAAGAATGTCCGCTGAAGAGTTCGCCTTGGCGCTAAAGGGCGAGAAAACAGGTCGCCGAGTGGCGGAGATGGCGTTGGATGCGTATGAGTTTTCCACCGTGCTAGTCGATCCACCAAGAGCGGGTCTGGACGCCGAAAGTTGTCATCAAATCAGCGAATACGCTCAAATCGTCTATATTTCATGCAATCCTGCAACGCTAGCCGAAAACTTAACCATACTGACTCAAACACACCATATTGAACGGTTCGCGCTTTTTGATCAGTTTCCGTTTACCGAGCATTGTGAATGCGGTGTATTACTCACACGAAAGAGCGCTGGGCAATAGAGAAGTTGCCGATAATGTTTAAGAGCTCTTGTCAATAGTGCTTATGATGCATAAGCGGCATACACCATGAATAAGCTGTCAGATGGTTAGGGGGATAAGCAACGGTAGCGTAAGCTAGTGGATAGTGTGGCCTAAAGGCCTATTGTCCTTCGTTTTTTGGCCTAAATTGTGGCCCCAGGCAGTCGAGGTGATGGATGCATTACGTTGCGATTGAAGAGAGTCGGCGGGATCTTTTGAAGCAGCTACAAGAGCGATTGGATGCGCGACTGGAGCCGGAGCGAGCAGCAGATGTCGAAGCCTTTGCTCGCCACTTCTACGCCACGGTACCCGTTGAAGACTTGGTTGACCGGCGTTTAGACGACTTGTATGGGGCCACACTGTCGATTTGGCAGTTTTTACAGCATCACGATCCCCAAAATCCCAAGGTGCGCATCTTCAACCCCGACTTTGAAGAGCATGGCTGGCAGTCAACCCACACCTTCGTTGCCGTTTTGCACGAAGATATGCCATTTTTGGTTGATTCGGTACGGATTGAGCTTAATCGTCGCGGACTGACGGTTCACGCTATTCAGAACGCTGTGCTTGCCGTGGCGCGTGACGGTCAGCATCAGCTCAAAGCACTTGCCTCGCCAAGAGATGAAGATGCGCCTGAGGCGCGTGAGTCGCTGATGGTTATTGAAGTGGATCGTCACTCGGATCCTGAATCGCTGACCAAAATTGAGAATAAGTTACATGAAGTGCTACGTGATGTTAGAACCGCAGTCAGCGATTTTGACGAGATGTGCGGTCAAATCACGTCGGCTATTCAAGAGTTAGAGAAAAACTGCCCCCCGCAAATTGATCCTGACGATCATGAAGAGGCCATCGCGTTTTTAGAGTGGCTGCTCAAAGACAACTTTACCTTCCTGGGTTACGACGAGTACCTGCTGGAAGGCAAAGAGCTGCAGCGCGATCCTAATAGTGTTCTGGGGGTTTTCCGCCTTGATCAGCCGCGTTACCGTGAGCGTATTCGCACTGAAGAGGGGGTTGATGAGAATGGCGACTATGTGTTAGTACCCCAGCTACTGTCTTTTGCTAAAAGCGCGCATCACTCCCGGGTGCATCGCCCCACGTACCCAGACTACATTACCGTTGATCGCTATGACGACGACGGCAATGTGATCGGCGAGCGGCGCTTCTTTGGCTTGTTCACATCTACGGTTTATAACGAATCGCCACGCAATATTCCGCTACTGCGTCGCAAGTTGAAAGCCGTGATGGATATTGCCGGGTTTAACCCCCAGGGGCATAACGGTAAACAGCTGTTGCAAGTGTTGGAAGTGTATCCGCGTGATGACCTATTCCAGATCAGCACCGAATCCCTGGCCAGCACGTCGCTCGGTATTCTTAATATCCGCGAACGCCGCCAAGTGCGCTTGTTTATTCGCGCGGACCTCAGCGGTAAGTTCTACTCTTGCTTAGTCTTTGTTCCAAGAGATGTGTTCTCTACCGACCTGCGCCAGCGCATACAAACGATGCTATGCGATGAACTAGACGCTCATTTTGGCGACTTTAACACCTATTTATCAGAGTCGGTTTTAGCCCGTATTCAGCTTATTCTGCGCTTTAATGGTGAAGGACCAAGTCAATACGATCTTAAGCGCTTAGAAAGCAAAGTGGCACGTTTGGCACGTAGCTGGCGTGATGAGCTTCAGGAAGCGATGATTGAAGGCTTTGGTGAAGAGCGTGCCAATCACCAAATGGATAACTTCCATGACGCATTCTCGGCCAGTTACCGAGAAGATTTCAACGCGCGCACAGCAGTGTTTGATGTTCAGCATCTACTGACCCTGGATAGCGGTGACGATCTCTCGTTGTCACTTTATCGCCCCCTGGAAGAGCAAGCGGGCGGTATGAACTTAAAGCTTTTCCATCGTGAAACGCAGATCCCGCTGTCTGATGTGCTACCGATGATGGAAAACCTGGGGTTGCGCGTTATTGGCGAGCGCCCTTATGACATTAATGCTCCGCAGCAGCGTTACTGGATTCATGACTTCGAACTGGAACATAGTCGCGAAGGCGTTAATTTAAGCGAAATGCGTGACACCTTTAGCGAAGCGTTTAAGCGTATATGGGCCGGTGAGGCGGATAACGACGCTTTTAACCGTCTGATAATTGGTGCTGGCCTTGATTGGCGTGAAGTCGCCATGCTGCGCGGTTATGCCCGTTACCTTAAGCAGATTCGCTTTGGTATGTCGCAGGATTACATCGCAGCTACTCTAGCTAATTACCCGGTAATCACCCAGGCGCTCGTTGAGCTATTCCGGTTGCGCTTTGATCCCAAGCATCAGCCAAGCAGCTTAGATGACTGTATTGCTCGTTTAAATGAGAATCTGGAAAGTGTCGCCAGCCTCAATGATGACCAGTTGCTGCGTCGCTTTATGGAGCTTATTCAAGCGACTCTGCGCACTAACTACTACCAGAAAGCGGATGATGGCCGTTTTAAAGATTACATCTCCTATAAACTGGAGCCCTCGAAAGTTACGGGCATGCCCAAGCCCCGTCCGGCATTTGAGATTTTTGTCTGTTCACCCCGCGTAGAAGGTGTTCACCTGCGTGGCGGTAAAGTCGCTCGCGGTGGCTTGCGCTGGTCAGATCGCCACGAAGATTTCCGTACGGAAGTGTTAGGCCTGGTAAAAGCCCAGCAGGTGAAAAATGCGGTTATCGTGCCTGTGGGAGCTAAAGGCGGTTTCGTATGCAAACGCATGCCAGAAAATGCTGATCGTGAAACCCAGCAGAAAGAAGGTATCGCCTGCTACAAAATATTTATTCGCGCACTGCTGGATGTCACTGACAACCTAGTGGGTGGTGAAGTTGTGCCACCGCAAAATGTGGTACGCCATGATGGCGACGATAGCTACCTTGTCGTTGCTGCTGATAAAGGAACCGCAACTTTCTCGGATATCGCAAATGAGATATCCATAGAGTATGGCCACTGGCTCGGGGATGCCTTTGCTTCTGGCGGTGCTAACGGTTACGACCATAAGAAAATGGCGATTACCGCGCGTGGTGCCTGGGAATCCGTCAAGCGTCACTTCAAAAACCTTGACGTGAATACCCAACAAGATTTGTTCACGGTAGTGGGCATTGGCGATATGGCCGGCGATGTTTTCGGCAACGGCATGCTGCTGTCGGATAAAATCCAGCTGGTAGGCGCATTTAACCACCTGCATATTTTTGTCGATCCGAACCCCGACGCAGAAGCGGCTTTCGCCGAGCGTAAGCGCATGTTCAATCTGCCGCGCTCCAGTTGGGAAGACTACAATGCTGAACTGATTTCACAGGGGGGCGGTGTCTTTAGCCGCAGCGCGAAATCGATTCCGATTACTCCGGAAATGCAGCAGGTGTTTGGTATCGAAGAAACGCGCCTTTCACCCAATGATCTGATCCGCGCCATGCTGAAGGCGAAGATTGATCTGTTGTGGAACGGTGGTATCGGCACCTATGTGAAGAGCTCCGATGAAACCGACGCCGACGTGGGCGACAAAGCCAACGACGCGCTGCGTATTAACGGCGCTGAGTTGAATTGCCGCGTTGTTGGTGAGGGCGGAAACTTGGGCTTGACCCAGCGTGGCCGGATGGAAGCGGCCGCTAAAGGTGTGCGCGTTTATACAGACTTTATCGATAATGCGGGTGGGGTTAACTGCTCTGACCATGAGGTCAATATCAAGATATTGATTGATGAAGTGGTTAAGCGTGGTGACATGACCGACAAACAGCGTAACCAGCTGCTATCAGATATGACCGAGGAAGTTGCTAACCTAGTCATTCTCGATAACTATCGTCAAACCCAAGCGCTGGATCTGTCAGAAATTCTGTCTCACCAAGGCATGGGGCCATACCGTCGCTTTATCAGTGAGCTTGAGTCAGCCGGTCAAATTGATCGTGAATTAGAGTTCTTGCCTGGCGATGATGTGCTTAAAGAGCGCGCCAGTCATGATCAGGGCATGCGGTTACCTGAGCTGTCGGTGCTGATTTCTTACGCTAAGAGCACCCTGAAAGGCGATTTGATCAACTCTGATGTGCCGGATGATCCCTACATTCATCGTCATTTAGAACGCTTGTTCCCTGAGGTGTTGACGGAACGCTACCAGACCGAGATGTACGACCACCGTCTGAAGCGTGAAATTGTTGCCACCCAAGTGGCCAACGATCTAGTTGACCACATGGGTATCGTCTTCGTTCGTCGTCTAATGGACTCTACCGGCGCAGGTCGAGCTGATATTGCTCGTGCTTACGTGGTCGCTCGAGACGCGTTTAACCTGACGGCACTGTGGGAACAGATTGAGGCGCTGGACAACCAAGTGCCGAACCGTGTGCAGTACTCAATGATGCTCGACCTGATGCGCATGATTCGCCGCGCGACGCGCTGGTTCCTGCGTCAGCATTTGGGATTGTCGACCCAAGATACAATTGAGTACTTCGGACCTCGCCTTGCTCAACTGCAAGAAGGGATTGGTGAACTGCTCAGCGGAGAAGAGAAGGCGACATGGCGTAAGCGTTGCGACGAGCTGCTAGAAGCAGGTGTGCCAGAAGCGCTAGCCTCTACGGTGGCTGCATCGCCTAGTCTCTATGCAGGTTTGGGCATTATTCACGCAGCACGGGTCACCAATGAGAAGCCTCAGCGTGTGGCCGAAGTGTTCTACGAAATTGGCAGCCGTCTAGAGCTACCTTGGATTATCCAGCAGGTGACCCAGCTGGAAGTGCGTGATGCGTGGCAAGCGCAAGCGCGAGAAACCTTCCGTGACGATATTGATCGCCAGCAACTGGCACTAACGACCAGTGTTCTGAAGCTGGAAGCGGGTAGTCGTGACACTCAAGAGCGTGTGGCTCAGTGGCTTGAGCAGCACGCCGAGCTACACCGCCGCTGGTGCCATCTGATTGACGAGGTGCGCGGTGGCAGTGAAGGTGGTTTTGCACTGTTTGCCGTCGCCGTACGTGAACTGGTCGACCTTGCTGAAAGTGATAGCGAAGCGTAAGTCGCAAGCTAGCTATCGACTTGCTCGATAAGTAACACCACCTACCGCGCCCTGAATCAGGGCGCGGTTTTTTTATAACGGTTCTTGAGACCGTTCTTGATACCGCTCTTGTGATCGCTTTTTCACGGTATTGCCTTTCTCGCCGCTCAGCGCTGCGAAGATAACTTGATTTACGCTATACTCTGCGCGCCGCGCGCTATGTCGTCTATTTGCCCACATGTAGCGTGTTCGCTCGTCTGCTTTATGCCCACTGCTCTGGAGAGCCTCGCTGATGTATAACTTCGCTCGTTCGCTGTTATTTCGACTCGACCCAGAAACGTCTCATGGGTTGGCGCTGGGTGCGTTAGATACTCTGCATCGGGTGGGTGGTGTGCAGCGGGTATATGGTAAGCCTGTGAGCGACCCTGTCGAACTGATGGGGCTGCATTTTAGTAATCGGGTAGGGCTTGCCGCAGGGCTGGATAAAAATGCCGATCACTTGGATGCGCTGGGCGCGCTGGGCTTTGGGTTTGTAGAAGTAGGCACCGTGACGCCCAAAGCGCAGCCAGGCAACCCGAAGCCACGCCTGTTTCGGCTTGCAGGCCACGAGGCGATCATTAACCGCTTTGGATTTAATAACAAAGGGGTTGAGCACCTTGTCGCCCAGGTGAAAAAGCGCCACTACAGAGGCGTTGTGGGTATCAATATTGGCAAAAACTTAACCACCTCTGTGGAAAATGCGCTCGATGATTACCTGCTTTGTTTAGAGGCGGTGCACAGCGTGGCTGATTATATTGCGGTCAATATTTCCTCGCCTAATACGCCCGGGCTGCGGACATTACAGTTCGGCGAGCAGCTGGATGCATTGCTTGGGCCTATTCGTTCGCGCAGCCAAGCGCTGGACAGCGCGTTAGGCCGCAAGGTACCGCTACTGGTTAAAATCGCCCCAGATATGAGTGAAGAAGAGGTCGCCCTGGTGGCTGGCAGTATTGCTCGTAATGCGCTGGATGGTGTTATTGCGACAAATACTACGATAGCTCGCGATGCTGTTAAGAGTGACCCTCAGTCAGAAGAGGCGGGTGGGCTTTCTGGAAAACCCGTTTTTGAAGCATCGAATAGGGTGATTCGCCTGTTACGCGCGCGACTTCCAACGCTGCCTATTATAGGTGTGGGCGGGATTGATAGCGGTGAGGCCGCTGCTGCTAAAATTGCCGCTGGTGCAGACTTGGTGCAGCTCTATTCAGGGTTGATCTACCAAGGGCCTGGGTTAGTGAAAGCGTGCGCCGAGGCATTGAAGCAGCCATAATTGAGTAATAAAAAAGCCCGCTTGTCAGCGGGCTCCGTACTCCAAATGTCATGTTTAAAAAGGTAAAAAAACTAGGTCATCACCATGGGATTTTTATGGATACCGGAAACGCCGGTCATCCCGTCCCACTGATCACCGCGACCTTCACGCCAACCACTCATCCAATATTCGCGTAAATTGACATCTTGACTGGGGCAGTCATCTCGGGAGCGACCCGTAATGCCCGCTTTATAGCCGTGAACATAAGCCCGTTGGAAGCGATCACGTTTTTGTCGTTTCATTGGCTAACCTCTTTTCACGAAAGCCTTTGATAAGAAAAGCACGCTGGGCAAAAATGCTATATTTGCATCAGTGCTATTTCGATAGATAACTTTGGCAAGCCGCCACTCAACGCTAGTGCCTAGCACTCACGTGCTGAACGGGCAAAGCGGCAGACTCGACAAATTAGGGGTCTTGAAAGCAAGTTGCTAATAGAACCCTGACAAACAACGCATGCGTTTTTCAGTAGCTACACTCTTATTGTTAGCTCATTATGGGGTCACTTGTCGACCATCAAATTGTCATAAGACGTAAACTCATTTGCCATATATAGGAATATCGCGCTCTTACGCGCGGCGATAAACATGACTGAGTCGAGCCAAACTGCCCCTCTAAACCTCCTTGCTACCTGCCCAAAAGGCATTGAAGGCCTTTTAGCTGATGAGCTTTCAGCGCTAGGAGCCGAGCCAGGTAAAACGACCGTGGCGGGCGTTTATTTTTCCGCCAATCTAGCAACCGCCTATCGCATATGCCTATGGTCACGGCTAGCTAACCGCATTATTTTGCTGTTGGCTCGGGAGCCGATGATTGATACCGCTGAGCAAGTGCGTGACGTGGTTGCCCGGCTTTCCTGGACACAGCATTTAACGCCAGGCAAAACGCTGGCGGTAGATTTTCATGGCCGCAGCGACCACATTCGCCATACTCGGTTTGGTGCCCAGACGGTGAAAGATGGCGTTGTTGATTCGCTGCAGCTAGCAGGTCAGGAGCGTCCAAATGTTGATACCAAAACGCCTGATCTGCGCATCTACGCCCATCTACACCGCGCTAACTTAAGTCTGGGAATTGATCTTTCAGGCGAAAGTTTGCACCGCCGTGGCTACCGCCGTGATGTTGGACATGCACCGCTGAAAGAGAACTTGGCAGCCGCATTGCTAGTGCGTGCTGGCTGGCCTGAACGAGCAAAAGCCAGTGAGCCGCTGTTAGACCCGCTATGCGGTGCAGGCACGTTGCTGATTGAAGCGGCGCTAATGGCTGCCGACCAAGCGCCCAATCTCAATCGGGAGCGCTTTGGCTTTCAGGGCTGGGCAGGCCACGACGAGCCGCTGTGGAAAGAGTTAAAGCGCGAAGCTGAGGCACGGGCGTCGATAGGCCGTAAACGCTGTAAAACGGCGCTGGTGGGCTTTGATCAGAGTCCGGCAGCATTGACAGCAGCGAAAGCTAACGCCATGCGTGCGGGCATTCCTGCGCTAATTACCTTGCATGGGCAGAGCCTAAGTCAGCTAACCAGGCCAGAGACTATTACTGCCGAACGTGGGCTATTGATAACTAACCCGCCTTATGGCGAGCGCTTAGGCGAATTGCCTGAGTTGGTGCGTTTGTATGCCCAGCTGGGAGAAAAGGCGAAAGCGCTGTTTCCCGGTTGGACACTGGCGCTGTTTACCGGTAACCCCGATTTGGGGCATCGCCTTGGGCTACGTGCTCACAAGCAGTATGCGCTGAAGAACGGTGCTCTGGATGCGAAGTTGCTGCTGATGGAAATTGCCACTCACACGGCCAGCATGCCAGGCAGTGACAGCGTTTCTTCTGTCTCAGAAAATGGTGGAGAGGCGCAGCAAACAAGTACCAGTGCCAAGCCTGCTGTGTCGGAAAATGCCCAAATGTTTGCCAACCGACTGGCGAAAAACCAAAAACGTCTGAAAAAGTGGCTCAAGAAAAGCGCTGAGACTTGCTATCGTGTTTACGATGCTGATATGCCGGAGTATGCGTTGGCAGTCGATCGTTACGGTGACCGAGTGCACGTTCAAGAGTACGCCGCACCCAGCTCAATCAACCCCGCTCAGGCGCAAAAGCGCTTGTTTGATGCCTTGGAAGTGCTGCCAGATGCCCTCGGCGTCGACCCAGGCAAGGTGTATATAAAGCGTCGTGAGCGGCAAACTGGCAGTGCCCAGTACCAGAAACGGGATGCCAGCGGTGAACGCTTTGAAGTGCAGGAAGGTGACGCTCGGTTGTGGGTTAACCTGCGTGACTACTTGGATACCGGCTTGTTTTTGGATCATCGGCCAGTGCGCCGCCTGCTTAACGAGATGGCTAGCGGGAAGCGCTTCTTAAACCTGTTTTGCTACACTGCCACAGCAACCGTGCAAGCAGCCTTGGGCGGTGCAAGCGACAGCGTCAGCGTCGATATGTCGAATACCTACCTTGAGTGGGCGAGAGACAACTTTGCGCTGAACAAGCTGGACCCAAGGCTACATCGTGTGGTGCGGGATGACTGTTTCCGTTGGCTTGAAACCGCGAACGCCGAGTTTGACCTGATCTTTATGGACCCGCCGACATTTTCTAACTCCAAGAAAATGCGCGATACCCTTGATGTTCAGCGTGACCATCCGCGGCTGGTGGAACTGGCCATGGCGCGTCTTGCGCCCGGCGGTACCCTGGTGTTCTCGAACAATCAGCGGCGCTTCAAGTTAGACGAGGGGCTCAGCGAGCGCTACGCAGTGGAAGATATTACATCGCGTACGTTTGATCCGGATTTTCAACGCCGAACCAACCTGCATCACGTGTTTTTGCTACGCCATAAAGCGTAAGGGCACAAAGAGATCGGATATGATTCAGCTGTCGATTTATACAACGTTAGGCTGCCACTTGTGCGCTCAGTTAGAAGCGCTGGTGGTAACGTTGGCGAACCAAGAGGTATCGCTGCATCACATTGAAATCAGCGACGACGATACGCTAGCGGAGCATTATGGCGTACGCATTCCGGTTTTGATGGATGGTAATGGGGAAGAGCTGGATCGAGGCTTTGATCTTGATAAGCTGAGCGCTTGGTTACAAGCGCGCGGCTGGTTGGATGAGGCTGCGCTGGCGGCACTTACCACACCGTCCGAAAATGCGCCGCCAATTGGCGCGCATCAGCGCAATGGACGGCGCTACTTGGGTTGAGATAGCCCTTGAGACAGTCCTTGAGACAGTCATTGAAACCGCTCTTAAAACAGCCTTTAAGGTTTGAATCATTGTCGCTAACATGGAGTTCGATGCACCTAAAGTGCATCAAGTAGCGACAACTGCCGCATGGCTTCCTGTCCTTCGGGCGTATGATCGGCTGCTTCCAGTACCTTGCGAAACCCTCGCGAGGCCTGGATAGTGGCCTCATCTTCCATCCACATTTGTGCTTGCTCCAGGGTATCTGCCAACTGATGCTTTAGCCCGCCAAACTGGGTGCCGATTTGCCCCCAGGCGCGGCTGAAAATCCAGTCGCCAAACATATCCTGGTGAATATGCACCAACACATAGTCATGGTCGGTTTCCCAGCGTACGATCACACCCATCTCCTTAACTGCTTCTTGATCATGCCTGCACAGCAAGCCGTTGCGGGCGTATTGTAAAGCCCGGATACGAAAACGCCTATGAAACTTGTTATCGACGCTAATATTCCCGCCGCAGACCTCTGTTTTGAATCGTTTGGCACGTTACATCGCTTGCCTGGGCGTGAGATCCGTCCTGCCGATGTGGCTGATGCCGACGCACTGATAGTGCGCTCGATTACTCAGGTCAACCACGCGCTGTTGGCACAAAGCCCTGTCCGTTTTGTGGGTACCTGCACCATTGGCACTGACCATATTGATCGCGCGTTATTAAGTGATCGCGGCATTGGCTTTGCTAGTGCGCCTGGCTGTAATGCTGACGCCGTGGTGGACTACGTGCTTAGCAGCTTGCTGCTGATGAGTGAGCGACAAGGTTGGTCGTTGCTGGCACGTAGGGTGGGTATTGTGGGGGCTGGCAACGTTGGCAGCCGTTTGCAGCAGCGTTTGCAAGCATTGGGTGTGGAAACCATGGTGTGTGATCCGCCTCGCGCAGAAAAAGAACATCCTGGAAAAGGGCCCGCAGCAGTGCAGGAGGCGGGCCTGTTTTGCTCGCTGGATAGCGTCATCGAACACTGCGACGTAGTGTGCCTGCATACTCCGCTGGTGAAAGAGGGCCCCCATGCCACGTATCAACTGCTTAATGCTGAGCGTATTAATGACCTAATCCCTGGGACCGTGTTGCTAAACGCCGGGCGGGGCGACTGTATTGACGGTCTGGCGCTACGTAGTCGTTTAGCGGGTAAAGGGGATATCACGGCGATTCTCGATGTTTGGGAAGATGAGCCGGAGATTGATGCCGGGTTGCGTGATTTGGTAGCGCTGGCGACACCACATATTGCCGGGCATAGCCTTGATGGCAAGTTGCGTGGTACGTGGATGATTCAGCAGGCGCTGGCTCAGCATATCGAGCGGCCAAGTGGCGTTACGTTTAGCGAACTCTGCCCGCGACCCGCGCTGTCAGCATTAACGCTGCAGCAAGCGATGCCGATAGAAGAAGCACTCCGGCTATGCACGCGCGCGGTTTACGATGTGCGCCGCGACCACGATGCGTTGCAGCGGCACGTGTTTCACCAGGGAATCAAAAAGGGCTTTGATGACTGCCGGTCAAATTACCCACTGCGTCGAGAGTTTGCCACGCTGCGCGTGTTGTTAGAGAACGACGCAACGGTGTTGGAAGCGCCACTGCTGGCGGCTGGTTTTCAAGTGCGCTGCGTATAGCTGTGTGGTGACGGTGGGTTGATTGTGAGGTGGTGTTTAGAAAGCACAAGGCCCGCATTTGCGGGCCTTGTGTGTTATGCAGCTAGCGAACATGCGTTTACTGACGGTAAGCCGCTTCTTTCAAAGCGCGAATGCGATCGTCCAGCGGCGGGTGGCTGGCGAACAGCTGCTCTAGCAAAGAGCGGGTTTGGCCTTTAGTAATAGCCATCGCGCGCAGGGTATCCGGCATCTGGTCAGGCATTTCAGTTTCGGCTTTCAGACGTGCCAGCGCATTCACCATCGCGCCGGTGCCCGCTAGGCGTGCGCCTGCCTCATCAGCACGGTATTCACGATAGCGTGAGAACCAGGCAACGATTGCAGAGGCGACAAGACCAAAGACGATTTCTGCCACGATCACCACGGCAAAATAGCCGATAAAACCAAGGCCACCTTCGCCGTCGCTACGGCTTCTTAAGAAGTTGTCGACTAACTGAGCCACGACCCGAGCAAAGAACATAACAAAGGTATTCACGACGCCTTGAATCAGCGCCAGCGTGACCATATCGCCGTTGGCCACGTGGCCGATTTCGTGGGCCAGCACCGCGCGCACTTCTTCAGGGCGCATACGGTTTAATAGGCCCGCTGAAACGGCGACTAATGCATCGTTCTTATTCCAGCCGGTGGCAAACGCGTTGGACTGCTGAGCAGGAAAAATGCCCACTTCTGGCGTTTTAATACCCGCTTCGCGGGAAAGTTCAGCCACCGTATCCAGCAGCCACTGCTCCGTTGAATTAGAGGGTGTTTCGATAATCACGGTGCCAGTCGAACGCTTTGCCATCCACTTGGAAATAAACAGCGATATTAGCGAGCCGACCATGCCGAAGATAAAGCAGAAAATCAGCAGGCTAGTAAAGTTGATACCCTGACTGCTTAGGTAACTTTCCACCCCAAACAGTCGCAGCGTTAAGCTGGCAACCAGCAACACCGCTAAGTTAGTGGCTAAAAACAGCACAATTCGCATCATGGTGCAGGTTCTCCCTCAAAGGTCATTAAAAAGCGTTAGTGGAATGACAGTTTAGATACGTGCTGTTAATGTCAGTTTCAAGTCGCCGTTTTATTGATGGCTATTTTTATTGACGATAACGAGACAAGAAATTAGCAAAGCGATCAAGCGCATCACCCAACTGATCGGCCCATGGCAGAGTAACAATGCGCACGTGATCCGGTTCTGGCCAGTTGAACGCAGTGCCTTGCACCAGCAGGATTTTTTCCTGGAGCAGTAAGTCCAGCACCAGCTGTTGGTCATCCTGAATGTTAAACACCTTAGGGTCTAAGCGGGGAAAGGCATACAGCGCACCTTTAGGCGTCACGCAAGAGACCCCTGGGATGGCGTTAAGCTTTTCTATCGTAATATCTCGCTGAGCCAATAGTCGGCCGCCCGGCAGAATCAAATCATTGATTGACTGGTAGCCACCCAGTGCGGTCTGGATAGCATGCTGGGCTGGGACGTTAGCGCACAGGCGCATTGAGGCCAGCATGGTTAAGCCCTGAATGAAATCACTGGCACGCTGTTTGGCTAGCGTGCCGGAAATGGTCATCCAGCCGGAACGAAAGCCCGCGCAGCGGTAGCTTTTCGATAGCCCATTCATGGTAATGACCAGTTGGTCATCATCCGCCAGTGCACCCGTGGCAGTGTGCTCTACGCCGTCATAAAGAATCTTGTCGTAGATCTCATCGGAGAACACCACCAAATTGTGCTCTTGGGCAATATCCAGCACTTCCCGTACCACTTCAGGCGGGTAAACCGCGCCGGTAGGGTTGTTCGGGTTGATAATCACAATAGCCCGGGTGCGGCTGGTAACTTTGGCGCGGATGTCTGCTATGTCCGGTGCCCAATCGGCTTGTTCATCGCACAAGTAGTGTACGCCGTGACCGCCAGATAAATTCGCTGCGGCGGTCCACAACGGGTAGTCGGGAGCGGGGATCAGTACTTCATCACCGTCGTTTAACAGCGCCTGCATGGACATCACGATCAGCTCGGAAACGCCGTTGCCGATGTAAATATCTTCAATGCCAACCCCGGGAATCCGTTTACGTTGGCACTCTTGCATAATTGCCTTACGCGCCGAGTAAAGGCCTTTAGAATCACAGTAGCCCTGGGCAGTGGGCAGGTTGCGCATCACGTCTTGAAGAATCTCTTCCGGTGCCTCAAAGCCAAATGGCGCCGGGTTGCCAATGTTAAGCTTTAAAACTCGCTGGCCTTCTTCTTCCAGGCGCTTGGCATGGTCGAGCACTGGGCCGCGAATGTCGTAACAGACGTTATGCAGTTTGTGCGATTTTTTCAGTGTGTGTGATTCTGTAGGCTGCGGGGTGTCCATGGGGTTTATTATCCAAAATGTCCTGTGGCCGTGGGTGTTACTGATGATCAGCCCATTATGCGTCGGATTGTAGGTGGCTGTCTTCGTCGTTTTGTATCGGCGGCGGTGGAATATCACCTGGGGTTTCTAAAGTAAGTCTACCGAGCTTGCCATCGCGTAGTTCGTGAAGCAGTACTTCGGCACCGCGGTGTATGTCGACCTCGCCACCGGGGCGTAAGCCGCCGCGCTTACTCGCAATTTCTTTCAAAATGGCGTGGCCGTCAAAACCGGCAATGGCTAAGAAGTCCGGCTTTTGTGGGCCATCAGCATCCACCTCTTGTGCTACGGGCGCTTCATAAGTAGGCAGCGCCTTTAACTTATAGCGGGTGGTCAACTCTGCAGGATAGCGCTTGGCAAGCTCGGCACTGGTGACGATGGCTACATCGGTATACTCAATCGCAGTATCACGAATTGCACCGCTAGCAGCCAAGCGATAGGCGCTAGCCTGGTCTTCGATTTTTGGCCATAGCACCCCAGGGGTGTCGATCAGCGCGACGCGGCCGTCGATACGCACCTTTTGCTGGCGCTTGGTGACCGCGGGCTCATTGCCAGTTTTAGCAATTTTGCGGCCAGCGAGCCCGTTGATCAGCGTCGATTTTCCTACGTTGGGAATGCCCATCACCATCACGCGGACATCTCTATCAGCGCGTACCGCGCCTGCCAGCTCGTGGCATAGCTTAGGGATTTTTTTAAGCTCGCGAATATTGGTAGTGGTAATTGCCAGGGCGCGGGTATCTTCTTGGGCATCGAAAAAAGCTACCCACTCAGCAGTACGTTCAGGGTCGGCAAGATCCGCCCGCGACAAAATCTTCAATACCGGCTTATGGCGAGTCAGCTCGGCCAGCATCGGGTTGGCGCTGGAGTAGGGCAGACGCGCATCAAGTACTTCAATCACGACATCAATTTCGGGCAGCGCGTCCTTAATCTGGCGGCGGGCCTTGTTCATATGTCCGGGGAACCAGCCGAGCATGAGTTTCTCCTAATTAGCGCAAAGCAAATACAAGCACGAAAAACGGGCACAAAAAAAGCGGGCTGCCATTCTAGCAGATGGCGCCCGCCTTTCTGACGTTGAACGAGGATTTAGTGACGATTACTCGTCAGGATGAAACTCTAATGACACCGAATTGATGCAGTAACGTAACCCCGTCGTGTCTGGCGGACCGTCAGGAAATACGTGACCCAGATGGGCATCGCAGTGAGAGCAAACAACTTCAGTGCGCCGCATGCCGTGGGAGGTGTCGCTGTGCTCTTCAATGCAGCGTGTTCCCAGTGGGCGATCAAAGCTTGGCCAGCCGCAACCTGCATCAAACTTATGTTCGTTTTCAAACAGCGGCGCATGGCAGCACACACAGTGGTAAATACCTTGGGCATCACTGACCTGATAATCTCCGGTGAAGGGGCGTTCAGTGCCTTTCTCACGTGCCACATGGTACTGTTCCGGGGTGAGTTGCTTGCGCCATTCATCAGGGGATTTTTCTATTTTCGCCATGGGGATCTCCTCTCCCTCTGGTTATCGTTAAACAGAGGCTTACTAAGCAGGCTAGCGTATCACTACGCACAGTGACAGTAGATAGCCTGTTCAGGTTCAGCATGTGTGAAAGGTAAGAAAACCGCCAGTGTGGCGTTTACACGCTAGCGACATTACCGTGACGGTGTAGCAAGTATATGAGAAATAAGCGGGTGCTCTTATATAAAGTGCTGGGGGGATCAAAGCACCCCATTTAGCAGGCGCGGCTCGTGGCAGGATAAAACGTTTCGATTTCAGAGTGCTTGACAGCACATTAAGGGCTGAGTAATATACGCGCCACCTCGACGAGGCAATGAAACGTCCCATTCGTCTAGTGGTCTAGGACACCGCCCTTTCACGGCGGTAACAGGGGTTCGAACCCCCTATGGGACGCCACTTACTCTTATAGAGTTAGTGGTATAAAGTAAGAGGTCGTCAAGGTATCGGAATTGCGGGAATAGCTCAGTGGTAGAGCATCGCCTTGCCAAGGCGAGGGTCGAGAGTTCGAATCTCTTTTCCCGCTCCAAGCATTTCATATGCTTACAGTGTCCCATTCGTCTAGTGGTCTAGGACACCGCCCTTTCACGGCGGTAACAGGGGTTCGAACCCCCTATGGGACGCCAATCCGATTTGCGAGTAATGCAGGTTAAGCGGGAATAGCTCAGTGGTAGAGCATCGCCTTGCCAAGGCGAGGGTCGAGAGTTCGAATCTCTTTTCCCGCTCCAAGCATTTTATATGCTTACAGTGTCCCATTCGTCTAGTGGTCTAGGACACCGCCCTTTCACGGCGGTAACAGGGGTTCGAACCCCCTATGGGACGCCATCTCGCATTTTTCGTAGCACTGTTTGTTGTACGCGGGAATAGCTCAGTGGTAGAGCATCGCCTTGCCAAGGCGAGGGTCGAGAGTTCGAATCTCTTTTCCCGCTCCATACAACGGTTCTACATAGGTGCCAAGGGTCGAGAGCTGGAGCGCCAGCCCGGTCGAATCTCTTTTCCCGCTCCAAGCAAACACTCTCTTTTTATCCCCCTTTATTGCTTGTTTTCCTATGTTTTTTGAACACCGTATCGCACATCAATTGGCGATATTTTTGCGTGGCTGTCTTTCGAGCGACTTGAAAAAACATACGGATGCCCCGATATCCTCTCGTCTAACTTGTTTTTCTTGTGCTCCCCATTTGCTGACAGGACATATTCATGGCCGAACCGGCATTGTCTATCCGTGGCCTCACAAAAGTGTATGGCAACGGCTTTCAAGCGTTAAAAGGTATTGATTTAGACGTCCAGCAGGGCGATTTTTTTGCTTTGTTAGGACCCAACGGCGCGGGTAAGTCGACCACCCTGGGGGTGGTCTGCTCGCTGGTGCAGAAGTCCGCCGGTAAGGTGTCGATTTTTGGCATCGACATCGATAAAGACTTCGCGAAAGCCAAATACCAGCTTGGCGTGGTGCCCCAGGAATTCAATTTTAATCAGTTTGAAAAGGTCATTGATATCATTCTGGCCCAGGCGGGTTATTACGGAATGACCCGTAAAGAGGCGTTGCCCCGTGCTAAGCAACTGCTCACGGACCTTGGGCTATGGGACAAACGCAACGGCAGTGCGCGTATGCTTTCTGGCGGTATGAAGCGTCGTTTGATGATTGCCCGTGCGCTGATGCATCGCCCAAAGCTACTGATTCTTGATGAGCCAACAGCGGGTGTCGACATCGAGCTGCGCCGCAGTATGTGGGAATACATGCGGCGTATTAACCGCGATGAGGGCACTACCATTATTCTCACGACACACTATCTCGAAGAGGCCGAGAGCCTGTGCCGCAATATCGCCATTATCAATCAAGGCGAAATCGTGCGTAACACCAGTGTGCGTGAACTACTGACCGAGCTGAACACTGAAACCTTCCTGCTCGACTTGTCCGCCCCGGTTGAGCAAGCGCCCGTCATTGAAGGATTTGAAATTCAGCAGATCGAGCCTTCCCAACTGGCGTTAGTGATTCATCGTGGTCAGCAGCTTAACGATGTGTTCAGTGCCTTAAGCGAGCGGGGGCTAAACGTGGTTTCCATGCGCAACCGCGCCAACCGCTTAGAGGAGATGTTTGTTTCCATGGTGGAAAGTAGCCAGCAAGCGATTGATCAACGCAAGCAGCAGGAGGCGCGGGCATGAATGCAACGCAGACCCTCATTGCGCTGTGGACCTTAGTGCTTAAAGAGATCAAACGCTTTACGCGGATTTGGCCGCAAACCTTGCTGCCGCCATCAATCACCATGGCGATGTACTTCATCATCTTCGGTAACTTAATTGGTTCGCGCATTGGCGATATGGACGGCTTCAGCTACATGGACTTCATTGTGCCAGGGCTGATTATGATGTCGGTGATCACCAACAGCTACTCCAACGTGGCCTCTAGCTTTTTTTCCAATAAGTTTCAGCGCTCTATTGAAGAGATGATGGTCTCTCCCATGCCTAACTGGGTGATCTTATCCGGCTTTATTTTGGGTGGTATGGCCCGTGGCTTGGGGGTGGGGTTAATTGTTACGCTGGTGTCGCTGTTCTTTACCCGTTTAACTGTCGAGCATCCACTGCTCACGGTGCTGGTCGTTGTGCTGACCTCGGCGCTGTTTTCCATCGGCGGTTTTATTAACGCGCTGTTGGCCAATAAATTCGATGATATCTCCATCGTGCCGACGTTTATTTTGACCCCGCTGACGTATTTAGGCGGCGTGTTTTACTCGATTTCGATGCTGCCCGATTTCTGGCAGAGCGTCTCCATGCTCAACCCAATACTGTATATGGTGAACGTTTTCCGCTACGGCTTTTTAGGCGTTTCTGACATTCCGGTCGTCTGGGCGCTGGCCGCTATCTTTGCCTTTATCGTTGTGCTGTTTATGGTGGCACTCACCATGCTAGAGCGCGGCAAAGGTATTCGCAGTTAAGCGTGTGATAACGCCCAGTAGGAAAAAGCACGCTACTAATCAAGAGAGCAACCAGTCATGGCACATCGCCCCGATACCTTAGAACACGCGCCCTTAGGGCGCGATTCCGCCTACCCAGAACAGTATGACGCTGGGCTGTTGTATCCTATTCCCCGTGCTGCTAACCGTGCCCCATTGGGCATTGAAGACAATAAGCTGCCGTTTGTTGGGGAAGATGAGTGGCACGCGTTTGAAGTTTCCTGGTTGAATAACCGTGGTAAGCCCATTGTGGCGGTTGCCCGTTTTCGCCTGCCTGCGGATTCACCCAACCTGATCGAATCCAAATCCTGGAAGCTCTATCTCAATAGCCTAAATCAAACGCGCTTTGAAAGCCGAGAAGCGGTGCAACACGTGCTTGTGCGCGACCTGGCCGCCGCGGCGGGTGCTGCCGTTAGCGTAGAGCTATTAGGTGTAGACGACGCTGAGCTTGCCCCCCAGCGCTTGCCGGGCAAATGCCTGGATGACCTGGATATCGACATCAGCGATTACACGCCCAGTGCAGCGCATTTGGCCGTCAGCGAAGAGATTGTTGAAGAGACACTGCACTCCCATCTACTTAAATCTAACTGCCCTGTGACTGGCCAACCCGATTGGGGTAGCGTATTAATTCGCTATAAAGGCCCTAAAATCGACCGTGAAGGGCTGCTACGCTACCTAATCGGTTATCGTCAGCACCAGGACTTTCACGAGCACTGTGTCGAGCATATTTTTACCGACCTGATGCAACTGGCTAAGCCTGAAGAGCTACTGGTGCTGGCCCGCTATGTTCGCCGCGGCGGGCTTGATATCAGCCCATGGCGAGCAACTCCAGGATTAACGCCGCCCAGCCCATTGCGCCTAGCAAGGCAGTAACAACGGCGCTAACCTAGCGCTCAACGATCAATAAAAGGGGAGTCATAATGGACGCACTCACGCTGCTTCACGAACGTAGTTCTATGGGGAAACTCACCGAGCCTGCGCCCAGTACCGACCAGCTCAGCGCTATCTACCAAGCTGCGCTGCGCGCCCCAGACCATAAAGAGCTGCGCCCCTGGCGGTTTATCGAATTTGTCGGCGAAGGGCGCGAGCGCCTTGGTGAGCTGTTTGCAGAAGCAGAGTTTCAAGAAGACCCCAGTGCCAGCGACGACACACTAAATTCCGCACGTAAAAAACCGCTGCGTGCGCCGATGATCATTGCCGTGATTGCCAAGGTCACCCCGGATATTCCGGGCGTGCCGAAAATGGAGCAGGTGATTTCCGCCGGCTGCGCCGCCCACGGTATTTTGCTGGCCGCCCACGCGCTAGGATTAGGTGCCATGTGGCGCAGCGGTAAGTACGCCTTTGACCCCGTGGTGCGTAAAGGCCTATCGCTAGACGAAAATGACGAAGTGGTCGCGTTTATCTATCTGGGTAGTCTGGCAGGTCGCCATAAACCGCTACCTCAGCACAATGTGGAAGACTTTGTAGAGCGTTGGGATTAACGGTAATGAGCCAGCCACGTCAACCAGGAGTGCCTTACCCCCGTTTGCCACTCCCTGAAACCCAGGAAGACCTTGTCGCCTTTCAGCGGTGGCTAGGGGAAGCAATTCCCATGGTGGGCGCACTGGGAATTCAGGGCATGACCCAAAGCGCCGCCCGAGAGGGCGGGGCCTTGACGTGGGAGCTAGCGCTTAGCCCCAATCTAAACGACAAAGGTACAGGCTTCGGTGGTGCGTTAACGGCGCAAACCACGCTGCAGGGCTGGTGTTGGGTAACGCTATGGCTGCGTGCCCAAGGGCGGGCGCAAGATGTTGTGGTAGCCGAAGCCAGCCAGCGCTTTCTTGCGCCAGTCACTAGCGACTACCGCATCATTTGCACTCCCATCGACTCCCAAGGCCCTGAGCAGCTAGCGGAAAAGCTTAATGCGCGGGGCAGGGGCAGTATTGCGCTCACTCAGCAGCTCTACTGTGGCGACACGCTCTGCCTGGAAGCCAGCGGGCGCTACGCCGTGCTGCCTGTTGCTTAAATCTTTAAAAGGCTTGCTATTTTAGGTCTTAGACCATAGAATATGCGCCGTTCTGTTGGGAAAGGCAACGCCTTAACAACCGAGCGAAAAAGTGGAGAGGTGTCCGAGTGGTCGAAGGAGCACGCCTGGAAAGTGTGTAAGTCGAAAGGCTTCGAGGGTTCGAATCCCTCCCTCTCCGCCAAAGAATATAGAAAAAGCCCGCTGAGCAATCAGCGGGCTTTTTCGTGCCTGCCATTTAAGTTATCCACATGCAGTTTGCGCTACGTTAGTCCTGTTTTTTTCCATGCAAGGTGATAAAATTGCGCATAAATATATATAAAACAATGGCTTATGATTAGTGTGTTTGTTTTTATACGCAATTTTCAAAGGCTGACTATGATGCTAACGCGTATGCGCACTAATAAACTGTTATAGCGCATTGAAGTACAGCAAGATTCGGGTCGGCAGTAGTCGTTCGGTCTCCTAATATGGCATCTGTTCGGGCATATGCCCTTTTATAGTAAGCAGATCCTAGAGGAATAACGATGACTATACTTTCCAATAAAGTAGCTATTGTTACCGGTGCCAGCACCGGAATTGGTTACGCAGCCGCGAAGCTTTTTGCGAAAGAAGGAGCTGCCGTCGTGGTGGCCGCAAGGCGACAAAAGGAGCTTGATGACCTTGCGGACGCAATCAACGCGGAAGGAGGGCAGGTGCTGGCAGTAGCGGGCGACGTTGGCGAGGAAGCTTTTGCCAAAGCGTTGGTAGATAAGGCGGTAAGTCACTTTGGTGGATTGGATATCGCTTTCAACAATGCGGCTATCCTGGGTGCTATGGGTCCTGTTCCGGAGATGTCGCATACGGACTGGAATCAGGTTATTGCGACCAACTTAACCAGCGCATTTTTGGGCGCAAAGTACCAACTGCCTGCCATGGCTGCCCGAAAAGGAGGTTCATTAATTTTCACCTCTACCTTCGTTGGTTACACCGCAGGTATGCCTGGCATGGCTGCCTACGCAGCCAGTAAAGCGGGCCTTATTGGGTTGACTCAAGTGCTGGCGTCAGAGCATGGGCCTCAGAATATCCGGGTCAATGCCCTTCTGCCCGGTGGTATTGATACACCAGCGGGACGTGAATTTGCCAATACGCCGGAAGCATTGGCGTTTGTTCATAACCTGCATGCTCTCAAGCGTATGGCGACACCAGATGAAATTGCTCAATCCGCCTTGTACTTAGCATCCGATGCCTCCAGTTTCACAACGGGTTCTGCGATGCTGGTAGATGGCGGTGTATCCATAAATCGTGTCTGAGAGGCTGCGCCATGTCAGGCTATGACCGAATCATTTGGTTGATCGGGCAATTGATCAACCCAGGCTTGAAGAGATAGCCGCCCACGTGAATTTGAGTCTGTATCACTTTCAAAGGCTGCTTTGTCGGTGGGTAAGTGCTACACCGAAGCGCTTTTAACAGGTCCAGACATTGGAGCGGGGCAAAGTGTTGCTGGAGAGTTCTCGTTCCTTGCTCGAGGTATCACATGAGCTTGGGTTAAGCGGCAGTTCAAGGTTACATGACCACTTGAGCAGTCACACCAGGCGAGTATAAAAGTCGAGGTAAGCCGATTCATATCGAGTGCGGCGTACACGCTACCCCGCTGGGACCTATGTTTGTTGTGGTAACCCGGTATGGCGTTTGCCGGGCAGGCACCCTGGCTTATAGCGCGCCACTGATCTCCGTGATGCTCCTGATTCGGCGAGGCCACGATAGCTGTATTGAGCGCCAGCGTGCTCATCGTACTGAGTTCCTTGATTGCCGATTGGGCTAAACCCCGAGAGGTGCCGCGTCGGAATTGATGGCTGCAAGATGTCCTCGCTCACCCACCGCAGCCTCTCAATCACCCTGCACTCGGCGATGAGGTGGCCATAGTTAGCTGAGTATCACTTCCCTCTAAAAGGGAAATATGCCGCTGAAGCCTATCCCTGCGACGGCGACGATTACAACAACGATAACGACAATGGTGGTGGTAGATGGCATTTTTCTCTTCCTTTGAGAAATGAGTGTCATTGAAGCGTAGCCGTCATTGGCGTGTTTCGCACATCCCACGTTTTATGAACGGCTCTCTTTGCTGAGTGCTTTCCCCAAACTGGCAAAATAGGCGCTGAACAGCGCATTGATGCGTTCGCGCTGTTCGCCTTGTGGGTACAGGCCGCGTTCTGCTTCGGGAGAGGTTTTGGTGCCTTTCACCAGGAAGTGGTTTTTGATACTGGCGTCTTGCACGAAGGCTTCAAAGGCTCGGGCGCATAGCTCTTCTGGCTTACTGTAATAGAGCTGGCCGTGAGCTTTGTCCATGGCGGCGGAGTGGGTGAAAAGCGCGCTGGGTTGCTGGCCGTCGGGGTGAAGCAGAATAGCGTGGAAGCAGGCGAGTAGGCTCTGGTTGAGCGGGTGGTTAATCGGGGCTGCATCCGCTAGCCATGCTGCCGAAGCGAAGGTGCTAGTCGGCACATTGTCAAAACACTTCTGGGCAATGTAGTGATCGAAGGCGTGAAACCACTCGTGGGCAATGCTGCCAGGCCCCGCATTCTTAGCGAGCGAAAAGCTGCGCTGGCTGGGGTCGTAATGGGCAGAAACGCCGGGTCTACCACCGCTGCCGTACTGTAGGGCTAACGAGCCACGTAGTGAAATCAGCGCTTCATTGCCGTGCAGTATCAGCATTAAGTCGCACAGCGCATCGTGGAAAAGCTCGGCGGCGCGGTCGCGCTCTGCGGTGGTCACCCAGCGGCCTATTTCAATTGAGCGAAAATCGAACTGGCGACGGATCAGCGCAAAGCTGCTGGCACGTTCCGGGCGGTGCATTGGCCCTTGGCGGTAAAACTCTCGTGCTTCAATGCTCACGGCGTGCTCGCTAACCTAAAAAAGAAGTTCACTGAGCTATCTTATCGAAGGTAGCGAGTCAGCGCCAAAGGCTGTTCGGCAAGACCGGCTAAGGTGTCTACCCTTATACCTAGGCAGCGAATGATTGGCTGCACTGTGTTCCACATCAGGGAGGGAGTATGGCAACGGCACATGTTTATCGCATGAAAACGGATGCGCACCAGTGCCCCTTTGGTTTGAAAACCGTTTCATTGCTGCAGCGTAAGGGCTACGAGGTGCATGACCACCCGTTAACATCCCGCGACGAAATCGATGCATTTAAAGCGAAAGAGCAGGTCGATACGACGCCGCAAACCTATATTGATGATAAGCGCATCGGTGGCTATGAAGAGGTGCGCGAGTATTTGGGCTTAAGCGTGCCGAGTGCTCAGGAAACGTCTTATCGGCCAGTGATCGCCATTTTTATCACGGCGCTGTTGATCGGTTTGGCGGTTAGTTGGCTGGCCCATGGGGCGCTATTGACTGCGCGATTACCTGAATATGCAGTGGCTACCGCCATGGTGCTGCTTGGGTTGCAGAAGCTTCAAGACGTGGAAAGCTTCAGCACCATGTTTCTGAATTACGATTTGCTGGCTAAGCGCTATGTCCCCTATGGGTATGTTTACCCTTATGCGGAAACCTTTGCGGGTATATTGATGTTGGCGGGGGCATTGATATGGCTGGCAGCACCGCTGGCGCTGTTCATTGGTACGGTGGGTGCTGTGTCGGTGATTAAGGCGGTGTATATCGATAAGCGAGAACTGAAATGTGCCTGTGCGGGCGGTAATAGCAATGTGCCGCTGGGCTTTATTTCGTTGACGGAAAACCTTGTCATGATCGCCATGGGGTTATGGATGCCGCTGAAGAGTCTGCTGTAACGCAAGTGAGTAGAAAAGGTCATACGCCTTGTAACCCAGAAAACACGCCCCAAGGTAGAGTAAGTAACGCAAGATGCTATCGCACGCTTCACACTTAGGAGTCATTAGATGAGCAAGCGTATTTTGGTGGTGCTGACATCACATGATCAGTTAGGAGACACCGGCGAAAAAACTGGCTTTTGGTTAGAAGAGCTAGCAGCGCCGTACTATGTCTTTAAAGATGCAGGTGCAGACGTAACGCTGGCCTCGCCAAACGGCGGGCAGCCGCCACTTGATCCGAAAAGTGACGCAGACGATAGTCAAACCGATGAAACGCGGCGCTTTAAGCAAGATGATGAAGCGAATGCGGCGCTAGCGGAAACGCACCGCCTTAGCGATATGAGTGCTGATGATTTCGATGCTGTGTTCTACCCAGGTGGCCATGGTCCGCTGTGGGACTTGGTTGATGATAAAGATTCTATCCAATTGATCGAAAATTTTATTGCCCAGGGCAAGCCAGTGGCATCGGTTTGCCATGCGCCTATCGTGTTGATTAATGCAAAAAGCAGCAGTGGTGAACCGCTGGTAAAAGGGCGCCAAGTGACAGGTTTCACCAATGGCGAAGAAGATGCGGTTGGTCTAACGGATATCGTTCCACATTTGGTGGAAGACGCGTTGCAACAGTGTGGCGGTATTTATAGCAAAGCAGACGACTTTACGCCGTATGTGCGCGAAGACGGCCAGCTAATTACTGGCCAAAATCCGCCTTCTTCTTCGGCTACCGCCGAAGCACTGATGGCATGGCTGGCCCGTTAAGTAGTTCTTTTTTAGCATCAGAAACTATGACGGCGGGCATAATGCCCGCCGTTTTTATGTGCGACTATGAAAAGCTATACGTCAATATGGGCGTGCGCAGTTAACAAGTAGGAGTGCATGCATTTGTGTTTAGTGGCGTTGAGTAAAGCGCTCACGCAGGCGTTGGAGCGCTTGTTCATTCCAGCCGGGAGGTTCGGATAGTGCTACCCAGGCATCAATATAGTGTTTAGCTGCAATTTCATGCCCAAAGCCTGATGGGGCGCTGCTGGTGGCTAAGTCGGCTAGCAACTGCAGCATGGTCACGACTGGGTACCAGCGTAATTGCGGTGAAACATCGGGGGCACGCGGATCACGCATCCAATCGGGTTCGCGCCAGAAAGCTTCTGGTTCAAAAAAAGTAATGGGGTCGCTGCCGTATTGTAGATAAGCAATACGAAAATTTCCCCACTTGCCTGTGGCTTCATCCAACCCTTGGTATTGGTTCATGAAGCGGACCACGTTGCCATTATGGAAGGTGGGTAGCCATGCAGGGCTACCTGGATCGCGGTCGGCGGTAACATTGCGCCATGTATCGCTGCGAAAGGGAGGGCCGGCCCACAGTGCGCCGTGGAAGGGGTCATTGATGATGTCGTATAAATCAAAGGAGAGATCTGAATTAAGTGCGCCTAAACTTAGCCCGAATAGGTATAGTTTGGGGCGTTGATCGCGGGGCATCGCAGACCAGTACTCGTAGATGGTAGTGAACAGTGCGCGAGCATTTTCGACGCCGTACTCCGCTTCGGAAATTAGCGATAGATGGCTGGGGAGGTAGGAGTATTGTGCTGCTACTGTTGCAATGTCACCTCGGTGAAGGTATTCCACGGGGTCTTGAGAGCCGGGATCTATCCAGCCGCGGCCGGTGGGCGTGGCTAGCACCAGCGTAGAGCGTTCAAAACCACCTACGCGAATCAGTTCTTCAAGGGCAAGTTGGGCTCGCTCAATAGGCGTGTCGGCAGCATTGAGGCCTACATAGACGCGGACCGGTTCTAGGGCTTGTTCGCCTAGAAACTCACTGATTTCAGCACCGGTTGGGCCATTAGTCACAAAACGCCTGCCTCGGCTACCTAGCGCTTCCCAGCTAATCAATGAATCGGCGCTACCTGGTTTCATAGGGTCGTCAGGTGGGTCGAGGTCATCCTGGAATATTTCATCCATTTCTTGATAGGAACGGTCAGCCACTTTCAATGCATAGGTAAAAAGTACGCCTTCAATGACCATCCAAAATAGTGCGAAAGAAGCGACCGTTCCCAATACATAGGCAGTGCGGCGGGGGAGTATATGGGCGAGTTTGTGAGAAAGCAGTTTGAAGGTGCGCTTGAACAGCAAACCAATAATACTCAGAAACGCGAAGATGCCCAGTGCAATGAGTGCAATAGAGAGCGGGCGAGTGCCTTCAGCAGGAGTCATGCCCATTAGCTCGCGAATACTGTCCTGCCACTCAGCAGCACGCCAAAGAAAAATAATTGAGATGCTTAAACAGACTAGCGCCGCTAGCCATTTCAGGTAGCGTTTTAATGTGGGATTTGGCTCTGGCAAGTGCAGGTAGCGCCAAAGCATATGACTAATCACGCCAAGGGCATAACCTGCTGTAAAGCTAAGCCCGGAAACAATCCCTTGGGCCACCAGCGGACGAGGAACTAAGCTTGGAGTTAACGAGAGGGCAAAAAATAACGTTGCTAGCACTAACCCTGTTCCCGAAAGGCGGTTAAGGCTTAAGACCTTCCCTAGTCGCTTGGCGCTATTATCCATTGCTTGCTCTCGAGTTATGAAACGATGCATTAAAGTCTTATATAATAAAGATAGTGTCAACTGCCAGTATCAATAACGACCGATTTTAAAAACCGCCGACTTTAGAAGTGATAGCTTTAAAAACGATAACTTAGCGATACTCCGGTGAGGGCTTGCCAGTTGCTGCCTAGCTCATTAACGATTGGGCTGTCGGCAGCACTGCCAGTTAGGTGGGTTGTGCCGACGAAGCCAGTGGCTGTCCATTCAGGCGTCAGGAAGTAGCTGAGGCTAGCATTCACCCCCATTCGCCAGTAACCGCCGTCTGGGGCATAGGCCGCCACGCCGCTACGTGCGCTGTCTTGCATTGATACGCCAAACAGCGACTCGGTCCATTTCTCGTTTGAATAGGTAACGCTGGGCGTTAGCGTGAAAAGTGTCCGTTCACTAACCGGCATACGCAAAGCAGCATTGGCTGAAAACTTTGCGCCTTCAACGTCGCCGCTTACCGGCGCGCTGCCTGCAACGCTATAACGCCAGAACCCTTGTTGATAGCTAACCCGCAAACCTAACGTGGCCCCGGCATCGACTTTTTCAAACTGGCTGATATCGCCCTTATTGTCTCGCCCAAAGGTGTAGCCAATGAACGGCGAAGCGGTCCAGTTACCGTTACGGACAGCGTGCCACTCAATACCGTTGCGCACGTTGATTGAGAGCTGATCGCCGTATGTCAGGTTAAGGACAGGCCACGCTCGTGTGTCATAGTCGTCGCTGCCTAGGTAGTCAGGTGAGTAGGTCACGCCTGCGCCGATACTGCCTTCCCAGCTGTCTCCCAATGCGGGAGCGGTTAATGCGATGCTAAAAGCAGCCGCTAACCAGGGGGTAAAACACTTATATTTAGAAGCGCTTTGAGTCGCGCGAGAAACGAAAGTCGTCACGGGGTGTCCTTTTAATTATTCAAACGTGCGTGATTGTATGTTTTTGATTCAAGCGACTGCAAGCTCTCTAGAGGCCTGTGTGGTTCATGAATTGAAACTATTTCTTGTTTCATAGCTTAGGTTAGATAATTCAACAGCTATAGGGCGCACTGTGTGCACATAGCGCAGGGATGGCGCTACAGGGAAGTGCAAGCAGGGAGTGCTTGTGGTGCACAAGGACGCATGAACAGGAGGTTCGTGAAGGAAGCTCAAGGAGGACCTGATAAAACCCCGGCCAGTGCGATGGTCGGGGTTTTTTTATGGGCAAACGGCACTGCTGACTAACAAGCGTGATGATAAAACAGTGCGCTGAGTTTGCTCATTGGTGTGGATACCGCCGTTTGGCAATTCATGCAGCGTAGTGTCGCGCTGTCTTTGCCGGTGCCCTCAAGGCGAAATCGTTTTAGGTACGACGTTGTCGAGGATTCCGCGTTGCCGCAATGACGGCAAATAATATCCACGCCGTATACAGTCGGGCTGATCATAATATGTCTCACGCTGACCTCCTACCGCAAGGGAGTTAATGGGCTCAGTCGTGGTAACGTCCGTGTAGAAATGCATCCGTGACGATGCTTAAAAAGTATAAACAGCAAACGGCTAGTTCGCCATTTATGTAAGCAGCTATCTATTTATGAGCGGGTAGTAAAAAATTCATGTTTTGATATCCCAGGTTAATGTTTTTGACATATATGAGGTTCAAGGTGAGTAACAACACAGGGAAAGGTGTTAGGGATAACGACCAAGCAGGAAAGCTTGTTAAACCAGGGATGCATGGACAGGATGTTCGTGAAGAAGGATTACGGAGGAAATACCACTACCCCGGCCAGGAATGGCCGGGGTTTTTTTATGGTGCGCCAGGCATGGCGCGCAGCGCCTTAACAGGCGCTATTCCTGAGGGTGGTGCCTCAGGATGACTTGGGGGTGAAAGTCCCCTGCACGCCCGGCAAGGGGAAGTGCTAG